>CAPIEU010000003.1 GCA_948630815.1 uncultured Clostridia bacterium | reverse complement strand
AGAACAATATATGGGACAAGTGATATTGTAAATGATGTAAAACAAGTATATTTAGACGAATTTGAACAAGCAAGACTAGAATATAATCAAAAGCAAACTAGAAATGATAGAAAAATAGATAATTATTTCACAAAAGTATGTGAATCTCAAAATGATATTGCGTGTGAAATAATAATAGAACTTGGAGATATGGACTTTTGGAATGATAAAGATGAAAGATATAGATTTAAAATGGTTGATGTATATAATGAGCAAATTAAAGATTTAATAAAAATTATTCCAGATTTTAAGATAGCAAATGCAACAATACACTTTGACGAAACATCTCCCCATATGCACATTGTAGGTATTCCAGTAACCTTAAATTGTACTAGAGGAATGAAAAAGCAAGTAGGAAAAAGTAAATTATTTACAAAAGCAACACTTACTGAAATACAAGATAAAATGAGAAATGCTTGTATAAAGTCTTTTAATAAGTTCTATGATATGGATTTTAAGCTAAAAGAAAAGCAAAAAGGCAGAAATCAAGACATTAATGTTAATGAAATGAGTAATTACAGAAAAATAAAGAAACAACTAAAACAGAAAGAGCAAAAACTTGAAAAAGCAAATAATCAAACGAAAATACTTGATAATTCTAGTAATGATATAAACGAAATTTTAAATAGCCTAAAACCTACTAAACTAAACAAAAATAATATGGTTATTTCAAACGAGGATGTCCAGAAAATCAAAAAATATACAGAAGATGTAAAAGATATTACTAAAACAGTTAGAAACGTAAATGACTTAAATATGGCGATTAAAGATTTTGAGCATTCTGCATTTGAAATAGAAAAGGAAAATCGTTCACTTAAATATGAAGTAGAACTAAAAGATAATCAAATCGATAGCTTAAAAAGGGAACTATCTACTAAAGACAAGATTATAGGTAGATTACAAACTGAAAAAGAAAAACTTAAACAAGAATTACAGAAATTCAAAGGATTTTGGCAGAGTATTATGAGCCATTTTCATAAAAGAATTTGCTATGATAAAAACGAAAATTATAAAATTGTCAGTGATGATTTATATAAAAACGGAATATTTGATAACAACGATAATGAAATTGCAAATAATATTGCTAGAAAAGTAACTATACCAGATGAAAACAAGCAAACTAAAAATAAAAAGAGAAATAATGATACAAGATTTTAAAAGGAGGAAAATTGAATATGGATAATGATAAAGTAAAATATTTGATAGATATGATAAATGATATGAATATAAAAGATAAATTAAGATTAGCACTATGTATGAGCCAAAGTAAATGGTCAGGTCTTATATATAATACTAAAGAAAATTATGATAAATTTGATAGTATGCTAAAAAGCATAGATGGAGAATATAGAACTACCCTTATAAACTTTGGAAAGTATAAACTTGTAATGTTTGCAATGGCTAAACTTATGGAAATGGAAACAACAGAACAAAATAAAGTTGCATTATATTTATTTAATAGCATAAAGTAATTCGTTAAAATTTTGAATAGTTTGACTTGAATTTTATGTAAAATTGTAGTATAATTAAGTTATAATAATCGCAAAAGCGAGAATTGAAAGGAGAATTTTTATGAAGGTCATTAAGGAAGGCAAAGAAATTAAAGGTACTATGCGGGTAATATGTAAGACTTGTGAGGCTGAATTGGAAATACAGGCTGGAGATTTAAAAGAGAATCCTGGCGACAGACCATTCGACCCTACAACTTACTCCTACAAATGTCCCTGTTGTCGACGCACAAATTATCTGGGCTACAACGACCTGACAGAAGAAATTTACTTCGACCTTAACAATTAGGTCAAAGAATTACCACCCTCAATAAGATTTACAGAGGGTGGTTAATTCGTTTTTAGTTAATAAATCCTAAAAAAAATAATCCTACTATTGCAATTTATAGAAATTATGATATACTTTAATAAATTGATTGATATTTGTATCAATCGTTAAAGGTGTGAAAAAAGTTGTAGATATCTACGCCAACGGCACCACAGAAAAGCATAGCAAAGCTATGCTTAAAAATATGTAAGAACTATCTATTTTTATTAAAATAATCTTCAAAATCTTGTTTTGATAGAGGTTTTGAATAATAATAACCTTGAATCATATCGCATTTTATACTTTTAATAAAATCTACTTGTTCTTTTGTTTCAACACCTTCTGCAATTGTTTTTACTCCTAAACGATTTGCAAGTATCATAATATAGTTAATAATATTTTGATTACTATTTAAATCTGCTTTGTCTACAAATACTTTATCTATTTTTATTATATCAATTGGCATATTTTGTAACATACTAAGAGAAGAATATCCTGTTCCAAAGTCATCAATTGAAATTGTAAAGCCTTTTTCTTTTATAGTATTTAATATTTTTAAAACATCTACTTTTCCATCAATTGTTGCACTTTCTGTAATTTCTAAATCTATACAAGCTCTATCTAAATTATATTTATCAGTGATTTTTACATATTCATTAATAAAGTTTTCATCTACAAAATGTTCTTTTGAAACATTAATAGATACAATTGGTATATAATTATATTTTTCTTTCCAACTAACTATATCTTTGCATACTTGTTCAAAAATATATAAATCTAGTTTAATAATGAATTTATTTTTTTCAAACAAAGGAATAAATTTGCTAGGAGAAATAATATCTCCATCTTTATACCATCTTATCAAAGCTTCTGCACCAATAAATTTTTCATTGTTTGTAAGAGTTTTTGGTTGGTAAATGACTTTAAATTCTTTGTTTTTTAAAGCATCTTCCATAGAAGATTCAATTTTTTGTTCTTCAACTAACTTATTTTCAAGTACTTCATCAAATATATAATAGTTATCATTATATAATCCTTTTATTTTAGAACGAGCCATATATGCTTTATCTAAAGCTTTATTTATATCAACATCTTTTGAATTAACTTTATAAACTCCAATAGATAGATTAATATGAATAGAAGTACCGTCTATGTTTAAATTTGAAGTATTGTTAAATATTGTGTCAAGTAAGTGTTTAATATCATATTCATAACTAAATATAGTAGCAAAAACATCATTAGAAATTCTACAAGTAATATTGTTAGAAAGTAGAATATTAGCTAATTTTTCTCCAAGTGTTTTTAGAATATGATTACAAAATTCATATCCATAAATATTATTAAGTGCTTTAAATTTATTAATATCAAGTACGATAATGTATTTATTTTTAGCAGAATTTTTTAAAAATATAGAACCATTATCTTTAAAATATGCTTCATTACCAAGTAAAGTTACAGGATCAATATAAGCAACTTTATATAATTTATGATTCTTTTTCTGGTTTGAAAGATCAATATAAATACATATGCTTATTATAACAAAATTAACTAAAAGGCAGACTCCAAGTGATATTCCTAAAAATGTAGTAAGTTCTTTAGCAATAGTATCATCAGGAGCAAGGGTTACAACATACCAATCATTTACACTAAGTTTTTCATAATGAATAAAATGTGTTTTTTTTTCTAATTTAATGTCAAATGTTCCTACTTGTTTTGCTTTGATATTTTCTGCCATAAAATTAATCTTATTACTATCTTCCTTATCTAAATTATAACTTGTTTTTATATAGTCATATAAATTAATATTATTTTCTTTTATATCATTAAAAGAGTCAATTAATATGGAACCATTATTATTTATTAGGTAAGTACCACCTTTACCATGAAATAGTCTTCTTAATAAGATTTCTTTATAATCTTCAGTATTAACAGTTGCAAATAATACTAAATCTTTTTTATTTAAAGTAAAGGTTTTAGAGTAAATATTTACCTGATTATCTGAAACAGTACTAGGTCTATTTTCAGATAAATATACAGTATCTTGATTAAAGAATTCTTGAATGTTATGATAATTTTTTACAATATGACCATCACTAGTAGTACCATTTCCTTGCTTGTCTAGTATAACAAGTCTTGTAAAATGATAATTTTCTAAATCGTGGCTGTAGCGTTCAAATATTTCTTCAGGGGTTTTAAAATAACCGCTATTAATAGAGTCAACCATTATTTCAACAAATTTTTTTTGTTCTGTTATAGAATGATTTAATTGAGCAGTTGTCTGTTCACTAAGTTCAGTAATATTATTATACACATTTTGATATGTTAAATCTTTAACATAGTCAACACCAAAATAAGAGAGTATTAAAATAATAATAAATATAGGAAGTATCCATTGAATGTTTAATTTGTATTTTTCTAAATACATAAATTGATTCTTTGTTTTTTTATTTTGTTTATCTTTTTTCATAATTCACCTCTGGAAAAAAATTATATATATAATGTATAACAAAATGTAACTTTTTTCAATAATTTTACTGGAAAATTTATACAATAAAAAAAGTTTAGAGAAATTTTAAAAAACTATTGACAAAAATAAAACAAAAATATAAAATAAACAAACAGAAGTTTGATGCAAATAAAATACTAGTAAAATTGAATAGATAAAAATTCTAGTTTAAATACTAGAATTTTTATTTTTATTGTGTTAATATATATAAGGATACATATTGGGGTATCGCCAAGCGGTAAGGCATCGGACTCTGACTCCGACATTCCTGTGTTCGAATCACAGTACCCCAACCAAAGGTGCGACTAGTGTCGCAGTGAATAATTAATAGTAAAGAGTAAATGATGAAAAATATTTTATAAAGTATATAGAGTACCATTAGTTCATTATTAACTATTCATTATTCATTTATATTATTACTTATAATTTATAGATAATAGGTTAGAATATTTATAAAAATTAAGGAGGAAAAAATATGGTTGAGAGAAGAAAAATTGTATTAATTGGAACAGGATTTGTAGGAATGAGTATGGCATATTCTATTTTAAATCAAGGACGGAGTTAATGAGATGGTTTTAATAGATGTTGTAAAGGAAAAAGCAGAAGGAGAAGCAATGGATTTATCTCATGGTATGCCATTTGCTCCTAGTAAAATGGATATAAAAGCAGGAGATTATTCAGACTGTAAAGATGCAAATATAGTAGTAATAACAGCAGGATTAAACCAAAAACCAGGACAAACAAGATTAGAACTTGCAAAAGCAAATGCAAAAATTATGAAAGATATAACAAGACAAGTTGTTGATAATGGATTTAAAGGTATTTTTGTAGTTGCAAGTAATCCAGTAGATTTAATGACATATGTTGTTTATAAAACTTCAGGATTTCCAAAAGAAAGAGTAATAGGTTCTGGTACTGTTTTAGATACAGCAAGACTACGTTTCTTAATAGGAGAATATTTGAAGATTGCTAGTAAGAATGTTCACGCATATATAATAGGGGAACATGGAGATTCTTCTTTTGTTCCATGGGGACATTGTTATGTTGGATGTAAAAAGCTACTTGATGTTATGAAAGAAAATGGAAAAGACATAAAAGATTTAGATAAAATATATAATAATGTTCAGCAAGCAGCATATGAAATTATTAATAAGAAAAAAGCAACCTACTATGGAATTGGAATTTCTTTAACAAGATTAGTAAAAGCAATTCTTGATGATGAAAATGCAATAATGCCAGTATCAACTTATCAAGATGGAGAATATGGACAAAAGGGGTTATTTATAGGAGTTCCAGCAATTATTAATCGTAAAGGAATTAAAGAAATAGTTAAATTAGAATTAGAACCAAAAGATCAAGAAAAATTTGATTATAGTAGCAAAATAATAACAAAAACATTATTAGAAGAGATAAATCCAATATTAGAAGAAAATTAAATAGTAAATTATGAAAGTACTTAAACTTAGTTTAGGTACTTTTTATTGATAGAAAAAATTATTATAATTCTTCAAAGAAATTGTTTACCTATTTATATTTATTCCATAAAAAATGGAATAAATTTCAAAAAACAGTATCATAATATATATAATTTATACTTTAAGAAAGGAATGAAGTTAAATGAAGGATTATTTAAGTATTGAGAAAGTATTAGCCTTAGAAGTGTTAGATTCAAGAGGAAATCCAACAGTACAAGTGGAAGTTATTACAGAAGGGGGATTTTCAGGTGTAGCAATGGTGCCATCAGGAGCATCTACAGGAAGTTTTGAAGCGGTCGAATTACGTGATGGAGATAAAGAAAGATATTTAGGAAAAGGTGTTTTACAAGCAGTAGAAAATGTGAATAAAAAAATAGCAAAAAAAATAGAGGGAATGAACGTATATGATCAATTAGAAATCGATAAAGAACTTATATTACTAGATGATACTCCAAATAAATCAAAACTTGGTGCTAATGCAACACTTGGAGTATCACTTGCAGTAGCAAAAGCTGCGGCAAATTCGCTAGGGCAGTCTCTTTATAAATATATTGGAGGAATAAATGCTAAGAAGTTGCCACGTCCTATGATGAATATTTTAAATGGCGGTAAACATTCAGATAATAATATTAATATTCAAGAATTTATGATAATACCAGTAGGAGCAACGACTTTTAGAGAAGGATTACAAATGGGGGTAGAGGTATATCATAATTTGAAAAAAGTATTA
Source organism: uncultured Clostridia bacterium (assembly GCA_948630815.1). Taxonomy (GTDB): domain Bacteria; phylum Bacillota; class Clostridia; order TANB77; family CAG-508; genus RGIG8482. The sequence continues at coordinate 139,999 of CAPIEU010000003.1, read as the reverse complement.
AAAGGAAAAGGATATTCTGTTGCAGTAGGAGATGAAGGAGGTTTTGCACCAAACTTAGAAGATGAGACAGAGGCAATTGAAGCTATATTAGCAGCAATTAAAAAAGCAGGCTATGAGCCTGAAAAAGACATATGTTTAGCACTTGATGTTGCAAGTACTGAGATGTTTGAAGAAGCTAAAAAAATAGGAAAAGATGGATACTATTTTTGGAAAACAGATGTGTTTAGATCAAAAGATGAAATGGTAGAGTATATAGAAGAATTAGCAGATAAATACCCAATTATTTCAATAGAAGATGGGCTTGCTGAAGAAGATTGGGAATCATGGAAAAAATTAACAGATAGATTAAAAGATAAAATACAACTGGTGGGCGATGATTTATTTGTAACAAATAAGAAAAGATTACAAAAAGGAATTAAAAATAAGATTGCAAATAGCATTTTGATAAAACCAAATCAAATAGGAACTTTAACAGAAACTTTAGATGCAATTGAACTTGCAAAGAAAAATGGATATACAGCGGTAATATCACATAGGTCTGGTGAAACAGAGGATACTACAATTGCAGATATAGCTGTTGCTACAAATGCAGGACAAATAAAAACAGGAGCACCTTGTAGAACAGATAGAGTTGCCAAATATAATAGATTATTAAATATAGAAGATGAATTAGGAGAAAGTGCAGAGTTTTAAAACGCTGGCATTAACTTTTTACAGTTAATGCCAGCTGTTTTTTTGTTTTTCAATAGCTTTTAATTATGTGGCGATGTGGAAGTGATCCTTTAAAATAGTAGCACATCTTATTAGTTATGATAATGCTAACATTTTGAGGTAAAACATTATTAGGGATACCAGCTTTAGTTGCCAATTTAAACAACTTGGCATTTGATCCAATGGTGCGAATATTAGCACAATTAAGTGCCTCAAATCGTTCCGTTAAAAAATCTATGATAGATTTTTTAAATTCTAATAACTTAGCAGAATATTGGATGTAATTAAGCCGAGGTCTTACTTGGCTAATAATCCATTCAGCAGTATTCTCAATAAGAGATTTCTGCCTTTCAGTAATTGGATATCTAACCTCCTTTTTGAAGAATCCATGGACTCCAGTAAAAGCATCATTTGTATTATACATTGAAAAACCTCTTTCTACCTCATACTGAGGATTTAGAAACTATAAAATTGGTTACTATTACATTATACAATAATTTTACATAAAGTGCAACATTTGTAAAAATTAGCAATTTATAGTGTTACTAGATAATGGTTTTTGTGCTAGAATTTATTGCAAACGTTGTAGGGGCGAGCATTGCTCGTCCGTAGCATTGAAAAAATTATCCTAAAAATATTGAAAAGAATAGAAAATATATTATAAAGGAAAAATATGAGAGAATATAAGCAAAAAATATATATGTTTAGGGCAATATGATTATTATAAAGTAGGATATTACCTTATAACAATTTGTCAAAAACAGAATATAATATATGACAAAAATTATTTTATTAACATATAATTAGAAATTAAAAAGCATATTTGAAAATAGAAGATTATATTATAAATAATCTAATTAATTGGATTATTTATGAATATTTAAGGCAATTTCTGCTAAATTGCGGACGAGCAATGCTCGCCCCTACAACGTTTGCAATAAATTTTCTGTATAAAACCATTATCTAGTAATTTACAGTATAATGTGGTATCATAATGCTAGTTTATAAAATAGAGGGATAAATATGAATAAACAAGAAATTTTAAAGAAATATACTAAAGAAGAGGATAGATTACTAATTGCAAAAGTTCTAGATAAGATGGAATTTGCAAAATCAAAAAATAAGATAACAAATACTGATTTTTTAGATTTATATCAAAAGAACTTAATACAAAAATTGTTAAATAGCATAAAGTGTGAAAATTATTTGTTTTTTGGAGGAAATAATCAAGCTGAAAGAGAAGTAGTAATTTTTTATCCAGAAAAACTTGAAAAACAATTTGTAGAAAAAAATTATAACAATATAATGCAAATAGTGGAAATTATTTTACCAAATGAATTACAAGGAAGCTATACACATAGAGATTACTTAGGTGGTCTTATGAAACTTGGAATAAAAAGGGAAAAGATAGGTGATATCATAGTATTTGATGAAGGGGCTAATATTATAGTTTTAAATGAGATATTAGATTTCGTAAATAGTAATATAACAAGTTTAACAAGATTTGGTAAGTCTTTAATACAAATAAAAAAAATTGAAGAATTACATATACAAGAAATAAAACGAGAAGAAATACAAATTATGGTATCTTCATTAAGGTTAGATAATATTGTTTCAGAACTTGCGAAAACATCAAGAACAAAAGCAGAAGAAATAATAAATTCTGGAAGAGTTTTTGTGAATTTTGAAAATGTTATTAAGGTTTCAAAAATGCTAAAAGAAGCAGATATTATAACTATAAGAGGAAAAGGTAGATTTAAAATATTAGAAGTAATGGGAAATACGAAAAAGGGTAGATTTATTATAAAAGTAGAAAAATATATATAAGATACTTTATGTGTTACAGTTTAAGTCTATAATTATAAAGTCCGCTCTATCTTGCTGATTGTAGGGCGTTTTTGTTTTTTTGGGTTAGAAAAACAAAAAGTGCTACATTCACGTGTCGCTACTTAGATACTAATTTAAGGTTGAGCTGTAATACTTTATGTATACAAAATTACAAAAACATATTGCATTTATTAACAAAAAGTAATATAATTATATATACATTAAGTAGATGCCTCCACGTGGTTTACTTAAGTATAACAAATAACAAGGAGGAACTAAAAAATGGAAAAGAGAGAAAAAGACTATCTTGATGCGAGAGCTAAGGAATTGGAGGGCAGGAAGCAGCCGTCTAAACGCCATGAGCAGCCGATTGTTCAGAAAGATGGATCCGGCAAGGTGATTTACCGCGAAGAACAGTAGACAGTAGGTAGATATTTTCAATCTAAAGAAGAGGGCTGTTGTTAATGGCCTTCTTTTTTATAAAATCTTTAAAATTTTCCTGAAAAATTAACACAAACACTTGTTTAAACCAAATAAATATAGTATAATATGTGGTGTATGTATTAATAATATAAACTGTATATACATATTGGGGGTAAAAAATGAATGATAAAATAGTAATAAAGGGAGCAAAAGAGCACAATTTAAAAGATATAAATATAGAAATACCTAGAGATAAACTTGTTGTTGTAACAGGACTTTCAGGATCTGGAAAATCATCTCTTGCATTTGATACATTATATGCAGAAGGACAAAGAAGATATGTTGAAAGTTTATCTAGTTATGCACGTCAATTTTTAGGGTTAATGGAAAAGCCAGATGTAGAAAGCATTGAAGGCCTTTCACCAGCAATATCAATAGATCAAAAAACAACATCAAAAAATCCACGTTCTACTGTTGGAACAGTAACAGAAATATATGATTATATTCGTTTATTATATGCAAGAATAGGTGTACCATATTGCCCAAACTGTGGTAAAAAAATTGAAAAACAAACACTAGATCAAATGGTTGATAACATTATGGAATTAGAAGAGGGAACAAAAATTCAAGTACTAGCACCTGTTATTAGAGGAAGAAAAGGTGAATTTACTAAATTACTAGAAGACTTTACAAAAGAAGGATTTGTTCGTGCAAGAATAGATGGGGAAACTATTGAATTAACAGATGATTTACAAATAGATAGAAAGAAAAAGCATAGTGTAGAAATAATTGTTGATAGACTAGTTATAAAACAAGATATAAGAAATAGGCTTGCAGAATCAGTAGAAATAGCATTAAAACACGCAGATAATTTAGTGTTAATTGACGCAATAAATGCTGGAAAACATACAGAAAAATTATATAGTGGAAATTATGCTTGTCCTAATTGTGGAATAAGCTTTGAAGAGTTATCTCCAAGAATGTTTTCCTTTAATAATCCATTTGGAGCATGTCCAACTTGTACAGGTATTGGATACTTAATGAAAATGGATGAAGATTTAATTATACCAGATAAGGATAAAACATTATATGATGGGGTAAAAGCTTTTGGTTCAAGCACAATGAAAAAAGGCGACACTATGGCTAAAATGTATTTTGAAAGTATAGCAAAACATTATGGAGTAAATATAAAGCAACCAATAAAAAAATTACCACGTGAATTTTTAGAAAAGATTTTATATGGTACAGGAGACGAAGAAATAGATTTTGAATATACGTCAGCTGCACGGAACAAGGAAATTTAGAGCACCTTTTGAAGGAGTTATACCAACTTTAAATAGACGCTATAATGAAACAAAATCTCAAGGAATGAGAGATTTTTATGAAATGTATATGAGTTACAGTCCATGTGAAACTTGTCATGGTGCAAGACTTAAAAAAGAAAGTTTAGCAGTAAAAGTTGGAGATAAAAATATAAATGAATTAACAGATATGTCTATTGTTAAAATAAAACAATATCTAGAAGCATTAAAACTTACAAAAAAAGAAGCAATGATTGCAGATATGATTTTTAAAGAACTAAAACAACGACTTCAATTTTTGATAGATGTAGGACTTGAATATCTAACATTATCAAGAGGAGCTGGAACTCTTTCAGGAGGAGAGGCACAACGTATACGTCTTGCAACACAAATAGGTTCTGGTTTAACAGGAGTACTTTATATATTAGATGAGCCAAGTATAGGATTACATCAAAGAGATAATGACAAATTAATAGCCACATTAAAAAAATTACGTGATATAGGAAATACTTTAATTGTTGTAGAACATGATGAAGATACAATGTATGCAGCAGACCAAATAATAGATATAGGACCAGGTGCTGGAGTACATGGTGGACAAGTATTAGCACAAGGAACGGCAGAAGAAATAAAAAATGTAAGCAAATCTATTACAGGTCAATATTTAAGTGGAAGAAAGAAAATACTTGTACCTAAAAAGAGAAGAAAGTCAAACGGCAAAGCAATTGAAGTAATAGGTGCAAAAGAGAATAACTTAAAAAATATAAATGTTAAAATTCCACTAGGGGTATTTACTTGTGTAACTGGTGTTTCAGGTTCAGGAAAAAGCACATTGGTTAATGAAGTATTATATAAAACTATTGCAAAAGAATTAAATGGTTCTAATGAGAAGCCAGGGAAATGTAAAGAGGTAAAAGGAATAGAAAACATAGATAAAATAATAAATATAGACCAATCTCCAATAGGGAGAACACCACGTTCTAACCCAGCAACTTATACAGGTGTATTTGATAGTATTCGTGAAATATTTGCTACTACAAATGAGGCAAAATTAAGAGGCTATGAAAAGGGGAGATTTAGTTTTAATATGCCAGGAGGAAGATGTGAGGCGTGTTCAGGTGATGGTATATTAAGAATTGAAATGCATTTTTTACCAGATATATATGTTCCTTGTGAAGTATGTAAGGGTAAAAGATATAATAGAGAAACTTTAGAAGTAAAATATAAAGGGAAAACAATAGCAGATGTATTAGATATGACAGTAGAAGAAGCACTAATTTTCTTTGAAAATGTACCTAAAATAAAACAAAAAATACAAACTCTAAATGATGTTGGATTAGGCTATATAAAACTTGGACAACCCTCAACTACTCTTTCTGGCGGAGAGGCACAGCGTGTAAAACTTGCAACTGAACTTTCAAAAAAAGCAACAGGAAAAACCTTATATATACTAGATGAACCAACAACAGGACTTCATATAGCAGATGTTCATAGATTAGTAGATATCTTACAAAGATTAGTAGATACAGGAAATAGTATAATAGTAATAGAGCATAATTTGGATTTAATAAAAACAGCAGACCATATAATAGATCTTGGTAAAGAGGGGCGGAGATAATGGAGGAGAAATAGTAGGTATAGGTACTCCAGAACAAATAGTTAAAAATGATAAAAGCTATACAGGTAAATTTTTAAAGAGATATTTAGAGTAATAGTATTTTTTAAGTTATTGTTTAGCACTGTAGGCTAAACAATAACTTTTTTAACGAGTTTATCAGTAATTAAGCCTTGTAAAAGACTAATTAAAATGATATAATTATGGTAACTTGTTAATATATCCAGTGCAAGATGGATAATGTCTGCATTTATAATAAAGGAGGCATAATATGAACAGGAAAGTAGATATTACTTCGATTGTTAGCGAAAAGAATTTGCCTGACTATGACATTCTTGTAGTAAATAATACCTCATTGGTTAATGCAATTCAAACATTAATTAAAGAGGTTAATAAAAGATGTCAGGAAGGTTGGGAAAGAGAAGGGGACATAATTATAAGTCCTATAAAAACTTCTTCTGAATATTCAGTTTTGTATGCTGTGAAAAAGCGACATGATGAAACCAGCAAAGTATCAGAATACGACATTATTGTTGAGTGTGCAGCTTCTGTAAGCCAGGCAATTAAGGTATTAGTAAAGGACATCGAGGCTAGATGCCAGATGGGCTGGAAAAGAGAAGGAAAAATTGAAATCAGTCCTATTATGGAAATGACAAATAAAGTAGTGGTCTATCATGTTGTAACAAGGTAAAGTAAAAAAGGGTGCTTGCACACCCTTTTTTGTATTTTATTTAATAATTCTATAGACTTTTGGAAAGAAATGTCATAAAATAGGTATATAAAAACTAGAAAGGGGAAAGAAAATGTTACTCGAGAAAATTATTTTTAATATATTAGCATTTTCATTATTTATAATAATTTTCTTTAAAATGATAAAAAAGAATGATTCTAACTATGTAATTATTCTTTGTATGCAAGCTTTAGGTATTTTAATTGGATTTATAGAAATTATTTTTAGATTAAATATGGGATATTTTATGAAATTTCTTGTTTATTTCTTGTCAGTTATAATACCAATAATAATCATAGTTATAGAATTTAAGGGTATAGATTTTTCTGAAATTATATATATATCGCTTGCAAAAATTGTAAAATTTATGGGCGATACTAAGAGGGCAAAAAATTTTTTAATAATACTTGTTACTAAGTATCATGAAAGTTATTTAGGACATAAAATGTTAGCAGAAATTTATGAAAATGAAGGTGGAATGCGAAAAGCAATTGATGAATATGTACAAGCAATTCAAATAAATAAAAAAGATTACAATTCTTATTACAAAGTATCATATTTGTTAAATGATTTAGGAAAGAAAAAAGAATCAAGCCAAATGTTAGAAGAACTTTTAAACAAAAAGCCAGAAATGTTAGATGCGACAATACTTTTAGGAGATATATATTGTGAACAAGAAAAATATAAAGAAGCTACTAATATATATAATGAAGCATTAAAATATAATCCTGTAAGTTATGAACTTTATTATAATATGGGTATAGTATATACAATGTTAAATGATTTTAAAAATGCAAAAGCCTGCTATGAAAAGGCCGCCGAAATAAATACATTACTTTATAGTGGATATTTTAATTTAGCACAAATTAGTTTAATATATAATGATTTAGATGAAGCAGAAAAATATTTTATGCAAAGTGTTTTAGACAAAGATGTAGAGCCAAAAGCATATTATAATTTGGCAAAAATATATATGATTAGAGGAGATAAAGAAAATGCAGTTAAATTTTTAAACATTGCAATAGAGTTAGATCACGATTTTTATAACAAAGCTGATAAAGAGCCAATGTTTATCTCCATAAAAGCATACATAAATTATCCAAATATGGAAGAAGAACCAGAAAAGCAAACAAATTTAACACCTAAAGAGATAAAAGTACAAGAACATTTAGAAAAGACAATGAAACTAGTTGGAAAATTAAGTTTAAATAATATTAAATTAAAAAAAGAAAAGCAAAGTCAAATAATAGACGTAGAAGCACAAAAAGAAAAGGAATAAGAGTAATACTACTTTCATAAAATAGAAAAAGAATATTTATATGGTTTATAGGTAACCACCAAAAACCTAAATATATTATAAGGAAAGTGATTAATTTGATAAAAACTATTGCAGTAGTTGGTGGAGATTTGAGAATTATTAAATTAGTAGGAATGTTAGAAAAAGAAGGATATCTTGTAAATACATATGGTTTAGAAAAAAGTCCTGAGATAAATAAAAAGAGCAGTAATTTAGAAGAATGTATAAAAGATGCAGATATAGTAGTTGGACCTTTACCTTTAGCAAGTAATGAAGAATATATAAATACACCATTTAGCGATAATAAAGTTAATATAGATGAATTACTAAATGCACTAGAAAGAAAAACTTTTATTGCAGGTAGCATAAAACAAGAAATATATGATAAAGCAAGCAAAAGAAATATAACTATATTAGATATTGTAAAAAGAGAAGAATTAGCTGTTTTAAATGCAATATCAACAGCAGAGGGAGCATTACAAATTGCTATAAATGAAACACCTAAAAATTTACATGGAAATAATGTTTTAGTAATGGGATTTGGTAGAATTGGAAAAGTTCTAGCTAAAATGCTTGATGGAATAGGAGCTAAGGTTGCATGTGAAGCAAGAAAAACAACAGACCTTGCATGGATTAAAGCATATGGATATGAACCAATTAATTTAATTGAATTAAAAGAAAAAATAAACAAATATGATATTATAATTAACACAATACCATTTATAGTATTAGATAGAGAAATGTTAAATGAAGTTAAAAAGGATGCATTAATAATAGATTTAGCATCAAATCCAGGTGGGGTAGATAGAGTAGCTATAAAAGAATTAGAAATAAAATTTAACTGGGCATTATCACTTCCAGGAAAAGTATCTCCTGTAACATCAGCAGAGTTTATGAAAGAAACTTTAATTAATATGTTTAAGGAAATAAATTAAAATACTATAGCAAGACCTAGTGTGAAAGAAGTAATATAATTATTTTTTAGAAGCGGAGTACAAAGCGTCTTCAAAGGCTATGACAAGTGTCGAAATTTATGAAAAATAATTATATTACTTCTTGGAAGTGGACTGCAAAAGAATAAATTAAAAGGAGAGAAATAAAAATGACAATATTACAAGCAATTATTTTGGGAATAGTACAAGGACTTACTGAACTTTTACCAATATCAAGTTCAGCACATTTAAACATTATACCTTGGTTTTTTGGCTGGACTAAATCACAAGAGTTTATAACAGCATTTGAAGGTTTTGATGTTGCATTACACTTTGGAACATTACTAGCAATAGGAATATTCTTTTTTAAAGATTGGATAGCATTAATTAAAGGTGGATTTAATCAAGTAGTAAAAAAAGAGAAATCAACAGAAGGAAGAATGTTTTGGTACATAGTACTTGCTACAATACCTGGTGGAGCAATAGGATTTTTGTTAGACCATTTTGTAGGAGATGCTTTAGAAAAGCCAATTATTATAGGAATTGCACTTGCTATTATGGGAGTTATATTATACATAGTAGATAAAAATGGAAAATCAAACACAGATTATGAACATATGAGTTTAAAACAAACATTTTTAATAGGGTTATCTCAAAGTTTAGCATTTATACCAGGAGTTTCACGTTCGGGAGTAACAATGACTACAGGTAGACTTATGGGAGTAGATAGAGAGGGGGCAGCAAAATATTCATTTTTATTATCAACACCAATTGTATTTGCTGCAACACTGTATAAATTTAAAGATTTTGTATTTAGTATACCATTTTTTATAGGAATAATAGTAAGTTTCTTAGTTGGAATATTTGTAATTAAATTTTTATTAGAATATCTAAAAAAAGGAAGTTTTAAAGGATTTGCCATGTATAGAGTAATTGTAGGAATTATAGTAATAGTTTTATCTTTTGTGATATAGGTTACAGATTATGGAATATTAGCAAAATACATACAATCTCTGCTACTTACATAGCAGAGATTGTTGCGTGTGCGAACAAAGAATTATAGATTTCTGCAACTCTATTAAGATTATCAACAGAGTATATTTGGGTATTAGGTTCAACTTCAAAATAATCATTATTTAATAAATTTAGTAAAGTACTAAGTTCATTATTTGTAAGATTATATGAAAGAAGAATCATTTTATCGTTAGAGTTGCTTTTATCATAAATGTCGCTACGTAGTACAAAAACAATGTTAGCAGTACTCATAATGAAATTCCTTTCTGTACATTAGTACTAAACTCTTTGGTTTATAGGTACAAATACATTATAACATAACATTAAAAATAAATCAATTATGTTAAGTTAAATCTAAGGCTATTTCGCTAATGTTCAGTCTATGTATTATAAAATCCATTCCATCTTGCTGGATGTAGGGCATTTTTATTTTTCTCACAGGTTTCGAAAAATAAAAAGCACTACATTCACGTGGAACTAGTTAGGAATAAATTAAAGGCTGAACTGTAACACTATTTCATGAAATATTACATTCGTATAAGGGTGTAGGGGCAGGCGACTTTAGTCTGCTAACTAATCTAAATCCATTCACCATATCTTTTAATATATAATTTTTTAACAATACTTGCAATAAAGCAATATAAAATAGGAAAACCAATAATTACAATCAAATAAATTGGAGAAAAGTTTACAAGTCCTATCCATTTACCAAAAATTGTAAAAGGAACAATTAGAGCTATTATACTTAAAAGTATTGAGGTTATATATACAGGTTTTGCAGCATTGCTTTTTATAAATGGAGTTTTTGCTGTTCTTATAATGTGTAATCCAATTAAATTTGAAACAACCCCATATGAAAACCAAATAGTTTGAAATAGTGCAGCATCTGGCAATCTTAAATTAAATCCAAACCATAAACTAGCAAATACCATTAAATCGAAAATTGAGCTAGTTGGTCCCATAAATAGCATAAAATGTAATAAACTTTTTAAATCCCATTTTCGTGGTTTTTCTAAATATTCATTATCTACATTATCAAATGGTAATGATAATTGACCTAAATCATAAAGTAAACTTTGTACTAAAAGTTGTATAGGTGTTATAGGAAGAAATGGAAGCAATATACTTGCAATTAGTACAGATAATACTTCACCAAAATTAAAACTAACAGCCATTTTAATATATTTTAAAAGATTTGAAAAAGTACGTCTACCTTCTAAGGCACCATCTAATAATACATTTAAATCTTTTTCAAGCAAAATTACATCTGAGGTTTCTTTTGCAATATCTACAGCAGTATCAACACTTATTCCAACATCAGCATTAGTAAGAGATGGGCTATCATTTATACCATCACCCATATAACCAACCACATTACCAGTTTCTTTAAGCAATCTTATAATTCTGGCTTTTTGTATAGGAGAAAGTTTAGCAAATATGTTGGTATTTTTAAGAAGCCTTAAAACAGCACTATCCTGAAGTTTATCAATATCACTACCTAAAACAATTTTTCCGTGAATTTATATTTACTTTTTCACAAATACATCTAGTAACTTCAGCATTATCACCAGTTAAAACAATAACACGAACCCCTTTATTATTTAATCTATCAATGGCTTCTTTTGCACTTTCTTTAGGGGGATCTAAAAATCCAATAAATCCCATTAGAACCATTTTTGCTTCATCTTTAACTCCAAAATCAGTAATTCCAGCTATATCATTTTTTTGACATACTGCAATTACTCTTAGACCATCTTTATTCATATTCTTAGTAATACTTCTAATATTGTCTTTAATTTCATTTGTAATTTTAGAAACTTCACCATCTAAATTAATCATAGTGCAAATACTTAAAATTTCTTCAACAGCCCCTTTAGTAATAAGCTGAGTTTTTTCACCCTTTGAAACAACAACTGAAAGACGTCTTCTTGAAAAATCAAAAGGAATTTCATCTATTTTTTTATAGTTTTCTAACATATTTCCCATATCATTTTCAAGAGCTCTTTTTATAATCGCTTCATCTATATTACCTTTTAAACCAGTTTGAAAATAAGCATTTAAAAAAGCATGTTTCAAAACACCATAGGATTCATTTCCTTTTACATCTAAGTATTTTTCAAGTACTATTTTATCCTCTGTAAGAGTTCCAGTTTTATCCGTACATAATATATTCATAGCTCCAAAACTTTGAATAGAATCTAATTTTTTTACAATGGTTTTCTTTTTAGACATTCTAATTGCACCTTTTGCAAGTGTTGAAGAAAGGATAACTGGAAGTAATAATGGTGTAATACCAATTGCAATTGCAACAGAGAAAGTAAAAGCTATTAATACATCATGTTTCCATACATTTATAAGGAATGTTATAGGAATCATAACTAACATAAATCTAACTAATAATTTACTAACATTCTCTAGACCTTTTTGAAAAGCAGTTTTTGGCTTACCTGTTGTAATGTTTTTTGCAATTTTACCAAAGTAAGTGTCTTTTGCAGTTTTTATAACAATTCCTTTAGCACTACCACTTATAACATTTGTACCCATAAAACATATATTATCTAAATCTGTAATATTTTCTATATCTTTAATAGATTTTAGTTCAGTGTTTACCAATTTTTTTACAGCATCAGATTCACCAGTAAGAGAGGATTGACTAACATATAAATCTTTAGCTTCTATAATTCTTAAATCAGCAGGAATTAGATCACCAGCAGAAAGTATTATTACATCACCTAATGTAACATCTTTTACTGGAATTTTTGCTGTAACATTATCTCTTATAACAGTGGTTGTAGTTGCAACTAAACTTTTTAGCTTGGATGCTGCTTTATTAGAACGATATTCTTGCGAAAATTCAAGTAAAGTAGAAGCACTTACTAAAACAAGAATGACTATAATATTAGAATAATTTGCTTGTTCTTGTAGAATTACATCTGTATAGAATAATACAAGCATAATTCCTAAAAGAATAATGTTAAAAGGAGTAAAAAGACTATCAAAAAAATAATTATACCATTTCTTTTCTTTTGCACTTTTTAGTTCATTTGGACCATTTTTATGAAGAGAACTTTTAGCATAATCAGTAGTTAAACCACTTTTTAAAAAATTCATTTTTGATAAAAATTCATCACATGGCAAAATGGTTTCAAGACCATATTTTTCTTCTAAATTAAATTCTTCTAATTTTGAATTTGTGTTCAAATATCGTCACCTCTAAAATTCTTTTTTTACAGTATGACACAAATTAAAGAAAAATATACTTTTCAAAACAAATATATTACTTTATGGAAGAGAAAGGCAAAAACCACATTTGTAATATTTTAGTAAGAAAAAATAAGTATGATATAATCATAGGTAAAAGAGAAAAAAGGAATATAGTAATAATGAATAATATAATGATGTAGGGGCGAGCGACTTTAGTCTGCCCAATAAATTAAAATATTAATATGTAACACAAAATTATATTAATATGATATAATCATAGGCAAAAGAAAAAAGGTTGAAAAATAATTCTTTTCTAACCGAGTTATGCCTTGCGAAAGGAATGGTATTAAACATGAAAATAAATGAACAACAAAAAAGAGCAAAAGAATTTGTAGAATATTGGAAAGATAAAGGATATGAAAAAGGAGAAAGCCAAAAATTTTGGCTACAATTATTAAATGAAGTATTGGGAATAGAAAAACCAACAGAATTTATAGAATTTGAAGACCAAGTACATATAGATAAAAGTACAGGATTTATAGACGGATATATACCAAGTACAAAAATATTAATAGAACAAAAAAGTATAGATAAAGATTTGAAAAAAGGAATAAGACAAGCAGATGGAAACTTACTTACTCCATTTCAACAAGCTAAAAAATACATTACAGAACTACCACTTTCAAAGCATCCAAAATATGTAATAACTTGTAATTTTAAATCATTTTTAATATATAATATGGAAAACCCAAATGGAGAGCCAGAAGAAATATTGTTAAAAGACTTAGAAAAAGAATATTATAGGTTACAATTTATAGTAGATAGTAAAAGTGAAAACCTAAAAAAAGAGATGGAAGTATCAATACAAGCAGGGGAATTAGTAGGAAAACTATATGAAGAAATATTGCCATTATATAAAGACCCTAACAATAAAAATTCCTTAAAAAGTTTAAATATGTTATGTGTAAGGTTAGTATTTTGCTTATATGCAGAAGATGCAGGAATATTTGGAAAACACAATATGTTCCATGATTATTTAAAGGAATTTGAAGCAAAGTATTTAAGAGAAGCTTTAATAAAGCTATTTAAAATATTAGATACAAAAGTAGAAGAAAGAGGTTCATACCTAACAGAAGATTTAGCCCAGTTTCCATATGTAAATGGAGGGTTGTTTGCAGAGGAAAATATAGAAATACCAATGTTAAATGAAAAAGTAAAAGAACTATTATTAACAAAAGCAAGCCAAAATTTTGATTGGAGTGAGATAAGTCCAACCATATTTGGAGCGCTATTTGAAAGTACCTTAAACCCAGAAACAAGGCGAAGTGAAGGAATGCACTATACCTCAATAGAAAACATACATAAAGTAATAGACCCATTATTTTTGGATGAATTAAAGGAAGAACTAGAAGAAATAAAGGAAATAACAGTAATAAAAACAAAAAAGAAAAAGCTTAGTGAGTTTCAACAAAAAATAGCAAACTTAAAATTCCTAGACCCAGCGTGTGGAAGTGGGAACTTTTTAACAGAGACATATATATCATTAAGAAAATTAGAAAATGAAGTAATAGAAACCCTAAATAAAGGACAAATAGGAATAGGAGAAGAAAACATATCGCCAATACAAGTATCAATAGGTCAATTTTACGGAATAGAAATAAACGATTTTGCAGTAACAGTTGCAAAAACTGCATTATGGATAGCAGAAAGCCAAATGATGAAAGAAACAGAGAAACTATTACATATAAACCTAGATTTTTTACCATTAAAAACATATGCAAACATAATAGAGGCAAATGCTTTAAGAATAGACTGGCAAGAAGTAGTACCAAAAGAAGAATTAAACTATATAATGGGAAATCCACCTTTTGTAGGGGCAAGATTAATGAAACAAGGATGTGAACAAAAAAGAGAAATAGAAGAAATTTTTGGAAATATAAAAGATGTTCAAGATTTAGACTATGTTTCTGGTTGGTATAAAAAAGCAGGAGTATATATTAATGGAACAAGTATAGAAGTTGGTTTTGTTTCAACAAATTCAATTTGTCAAGGTTCACAAGTTCCAATATTATGGAATATTTTACTAAATGAATTAAATTTAAAAATTAATTTTGCTTATCAAACTTTTAAATGGAATAGTGAATCGAATAAGAAAGCAGCTGTTTTTTGTGTGATTATTGGTTTTTCACAAATTAATAAAACAAATAAAAAGCTATTTCTTTCAAATTTAGGAAAAGATAAAGATAAATTTATCATAACAAAGTTTATAAATGCTTATCTTTTACCAATTAATACTAGTTTTGTTGTTTCCCAAAAAGAGGCTTTGTGTAATGTTCCTAAAATGAATTTTGGAAATCAACCAAGAGACGGAGGGTATTTTGTTTTAACAAAAGAAGAAAAAGAAGAATTATTATTAAAAGAACCAGAAATAAGTAAATGGATACATCTTTATATTGGAGCAGAAGAATTTATAAATAATAAAGAAAGATATTGTATTTGGGCAAAAAATGCTTCTCCTACAGAAATTAAAAATAGTAAAATTTTATACGAAAGAATACAGAAAGTTAAAGAATTTAGAGAAAATTCAAAAGCAAAAACAACAAATGGATATGCTAAAGTTCCACATTGCTTTGCACAAATTACACAACCTGATAATGTTGATTATTTAATAATTCCTAGAGTATCATCTGAAAGAAGAAGATATGTACCTATTGGTTTTATGAATTCAAGTATTATATCTTCAGATGCTGTTCAAATAGTACCAAATGCAACATTATATCATTTTGGCATATTAACCTCAAATGTACATATGGCTTGGATGCGAGTAGTGGCAGGAAGATTAAAAAGTGATTATAGATATTCAAAAGAGATTGTATATAATAATTTTATATGGTGTAATCCAACAAAAGAACAAAAAGAAAAGATAGAAAAGATGGCAAAAGGAATACTTGCTGCAAGAGCATTATATCCTAATAGTAGTTTAGCAGATTTATACGATGAGCTAACAATGCCAAAAGAATTAAGAAAAGCACATCAAGAAAACGACAAAGCTGTAATGGAAGCCTATGGTTTTGATTGGAAAAACATGACAGAAAGTGACTGTGTAGCAGAACTTATGAAAATGTATCAAGAGAAAATAAAAGAATTGACTACAAATACTTGACACCTAAAAACATATGTTCTATAATAAAAATGGTGATAATATGGAAAGACAAATTTTACATGTAGATGTAAACAATGCTTTTTTATCATGGACAGCTATTGAGAGATTAAGTTTAGGAGAAGAAATAGATATAAGAACAATTCCGGCTATAATAGGTGGAGATGAAGCAACAAGGCACGGAGTGGTACTTGCTAAAAGTATGAAAGCAAAAGAATTTGGAATACGAACAGGAGAACCTATTTATCAAGCAAGAAAGAAATGTCCTGATGTTCAAGTATTTCAAGGGAATTTCGATAACTATAAAAAGCATTCTAATGAATTATATAATTTATTATTGGAATATACAGATAAAATAGAACGTTTTTCAATAGATGAATGTTTTATGGATTTAACCTCTTTTTTAAGAAAAGATGAAAAATTAATAGATAAAGCATATGAGATAAAAAAAAGAGTGAAAGAAGAATTAGGATTTACTGTAAATGTAGGTGTATCAAACAACAAATTGCTTGCGAAAATGGCATCAGATTTTGAAAAACCAGATAAAGTTCATACTTTATTTAAGAATGAGCTAGAAGATAAAATGTGGAAGCTACCAGCACAAGATTTATTTATGGTTGGTAAAAAAAGCATAGGTAAATTAAATCAAATTGGAATAAAAACAATAGGAGATATTGCAAAATATGATAAAAATATATTAATAAAAAAATTTGGTAAACACGGAAGAATAATGTGGGAATATGCAAATGGAGTCGATGAAAGTGAAGTTACCTATGAACAAGAAATACCAAAGGGGATAGGAAACTCTATTACATTGCCACAAGACGTATATAATATTAATAAACTAAATGAGATATTACTTGCATTAACAGAACAAGTGGGATTTAGATTAAGAAAATATGATCTATTAGCAAGTGTAGTTAATGTTCAAATAAGAACAAAAGATTTTGCAAATTTTTCACATCAAAGGAAATTAGACAAACCAACTAATGTAACAAAAGAAATATATGAAACAGCAAAATACTTATTAGAAGAGTTACATAAAAATAGAGGAGTACGTTTAATTGGAATAAGAGTAGATAAACTTATTAGTGAGAATGAAGTACAAATATCATTATTTGATACGAACAATAACAAAAAACAAGAAAAACTAGATAAAGTAATGGATGATTTAAAGAAAAAATATGGATATGAAAAAATTACAAGAGCAGGAGAAATGAAAGTTAAAGATATGATTAACCTTAGAGAAGAAAAAGGAGAATAAGAAATTTTATTATATAACAATGTTGAAACTTGTAACCTCTTTATAGGACATGAATATAATATATTATAACACATACCTAGTGTTATAAGGAGGTGAAATATTATGTTTGAACAAGATGGATGTAGAAATAGAAAATGTTGTGTAGACTTAATATTAACTATATTATTAGTTCTATTTGCATTTGTAATAGGATTAATTATAGGAGCTTTAACAGGAATTCTTGTACTATTAGGACTAAGTGGAGTTATAGCTGTAGCAGTACTTTTAGGAGTATTAATTTTAATAAGAATTATAATGCTTATATGTTGTAAGAAATGTTGTTAGTATTTTTTTGATGTGTCTAATTTGACACATCACTACATAAGAAAAAATTTTATAAAAGCATTGAAAAATATTTATCTTTAATATACAATATGAAAAAAGTATATTCATACTTATAAAAAGGAGTATAAAGATGGAATTAATAGATGGAAAAGCACTTGCAAAAAGTATTCGTGAAAATTTGAAAGAAGAAGTTGATGAACTAAAGAAAAATGGAATTAATCCAAGACTTGCAGTTATTATGGTTGGAGATGATAAAGCATCAAAGGTGTATGTTAAAAATAAATCTAAAGCTTGTGAAGAAATTGGTGTAGATTATAAAGAATATTTATTAGAAGAAGATACTACTATGGACGAGCTATTAAATTTAATACATATTTTAAATGTGGATAAAAATATTCATGGAATTTTACTTCAAAGTCCATTACCAAAACAATTAGATATAAATGAAGCATTTAAAG
This sequence comes from uncultured Clostridia bacterium, assembly GCA_948630815.1. Lineage (GTDB taxonomy): Bacteria > Bacillota > Clostridia > TANB77 > CAG-508 > RGIG8482. The sequence goes on along the minus strand of CAPIEU010000003.1, from coordinate 121,739 downwards.
AAATTGCAACAGAAAAAGATGTAGACGGATTTAACCCAATAAATGTTGGAAAATTAAGCTTAAATCAAGATTGCTTTGTATCTTGTACTCCATATGGAATTATAAAAATGTTAGAATGTTATAATGTACCACTTGAAGGAGCTCATGCAGTTATTGTAGGAAGAAGTAATATTGTAGGAAAACCATTATTACAATGTTTACTAAATAAAAATGCAACAGTAACAATATGTCATTCTAAAACAAAAGATCTTGCAAATACAACAAAAAATGCAGATATAGTTATTGCAGCACTAGGAAAACCAAATTTCATAAAAGCAGATATGGTAAGAGAGGGAGCTGTTGTAATAGATGTTGGAATAAATAGAAATGAAGAGGGGAAAATAGTAGGAGATGTAGATTTTGAAGATGTATCTAAAAAAGCATCATACATAACACCAGTACCAGGAGGAGTAGGGCCAATGACAATTGCAATGCTTATGGTAAATGTTGTTAAAGCTGCAAAAGCAAGAATGAAATAGTGATAATAATTTTGTGGGGGGCAAAAATATTATTAAATAAAATCGAAGGGAAGCGATTACTAATCGTTTCTCTTTTTTGTGCAAGATGAAACGGAAGCTATGTGAGGAGGAAAAAATACATGAAATTTAACCCAGATATACATCACAGACATTCAATTAGGATAAAAGAATATGATTATTCAAAAAGAGGTCTTTATTTTATAACAATATGTACACAAAATAGAGAAAAAACATTAGCAAAAATAATAACAAACAATGTAGGGGCAGGTCTTGTACCTGCCCAGAGACATCAAATAACAAAATTAGCGAAAATGGTAGAAAAACATATTTGAAATTAGGAGGTATTTATGGACGATAAAAGATATTGGATATGGTTATCTAGAATTGAAGGAGTAGGACCAATAAAAATAAAACAATTATTAGAAAATTATAAAACACCAAAAGAAATTTGGGGACTAAAAAAAGAAGAATTATTAAAGAATATGGGGGTTGGAGAAGTAACAGCAAATCAAATATTAAATGAAAAATATAGAAGTAATTTAGAAAAATATGTAGAATATATGGAAAAATATCATATAGGAATGATTACAATATTAGATGAAGATTATCCTAAAAATTTAAAAAATATTTACGATGCACCAGTAATTTTATATTATAAGGGAAATAAACAATTACTGCATAATAACAAATCAATAGCAATAGTAGGTTGTAGAAATTGTACTAAATATGGAGAAAATATTTCTACAAAATTTGCGTATGATTTATCAAAAGAGGGAATATGTATTATAAGTGGAATGGCAAAGGGAATAGATAGTAAAGCACACTTAGGAGCATTAAAACAAGAAGGAAAAACAATAGCTATTTTAGGAAGCGGTCTTGATAGAATATATCCTAGCCAAAATATAAAATTATATAATGAAATTGTTGAAAATGGAGGGCTAATTTTAACAGAATATGTGATAGGCACAAATGCAAATAAAATGAATTTTCCTGCAAGAAATCGTATTATAAGTGGATTAAGTGATGGTGTTTTGGTTATTGAAGCAAAAGAAAAGAGCGGAACTCTAATAACAGTAGATTTTGCATTAGAACAAGGGAAAGATGTATTTGTAATTCCAGGTAACATTACAAGTGATTATTCTTTTGGCACAAATGAGTTAATTAAACAAGGTGCAAAATGTGTTACAAGTGTAAAAGATGTGTTAGAAGAGATAAATTTAAGAAATAATGTGTAGGGGCGGGCGACTTTAGTCCGTCCAGAAAAGAATAACAAAATTAGAAAAATGGTAGAAAATGTATATTTGAATTTAGAAAAAGAATTTACAAATGTAATATTACATTTTGATATTATTATGCCTAACCATATACATATAATAATTGAAATATATAAGGGCAGGCACAAGACCTGCCCCTACATTGCCTAATTTGAAATTTATTGTTAAGATAAACAATTAAAAATTTCTTAAAATGCTTTCATTTTTATAACATTTGTAATATAATATGCCTATGTACTTATAGTATCACAAAGGAGGATATTTTATGGGAGCTAAAAAGGGAAGTAAAAAAAGTAATCATACCAAAAAAGTTGATACAGAAAAGACTAAGAAAGTTAATACTGTAAAAGATAAAGAATATAATAATAAGGACAAAAAAGATAACAAGAATAAGAAAGATAACAAGGACAAAAAAGATAACAAAAATAAGAAAGATAACAAGAACAAGAAACAAAAAGGAAAACATCCTAAATTAAAATTATTTCTTAAAATATTTATTGCATTAATTATTATACTTACAATAATTGGTGCAGGTGTTTTTGCTGGTCTATTTTTTGGACTTTTTGGAGACGATTTTAAAATAAGTGTTAAAGATTTAGAAATAAGTGTAGAAAATAGTGTATTAATAGATTTAGACGGAAATCAAGTGGCAACTTTAAATGGTGATGAGAATAGAGAAATAATAACTCTTGCAGAAATGGGAGAATATTTACCTAAAGCATTTGTTGCTATTGAAGATAAGAGATTTTATGACCATAATGGAGTAGATCTTTCAAGAACGATAAGTGCTACATTAAAATATTTTATGGGGAATTCTACTTATGGTGGGAGTACAATTACACAGCAATTAATAAAAAATGCAACTGGTGAAAATGATAAATCTTCGATGAGAAAAGTAAAAGAAATTGCAAAAGCATATCAAATTGAAAGAGAAATGTCAAAAGACCAAATACTAGAGTCATATTTAAATACAATTCCTCTTGGAGGAGGAGCAAAAAATGTTTATGGTGTTAAAGTTGCAGCAAATTATTATTTTGATAAAGCACCAAAGGATCTAACTCTTGCACAATGTGCATATATTGCAGGAATTAACCATTCACCAAACATATATAATCCTTTTAAAGAAAATCCAAAGACAGAAAGGATTAATAACAGAACAAAAACTGTATTAGATGAAATGTTATCTCAAGGAAAGATAAATGAGGAACAACATAAATCAGCTACAGAAGAAGTAAATGCTGGTCTTGCTTTTAAAGAGGGTAATATTACAAGTTATAATTCTTTAACTCAAAATGAAGAAGCAGCTCTTAAACAAGTTGCAAGTCAATATGCAAAAGAACATGATTTAGATTATCAAGTAGCATTAAATAAAATAATGAGTGGTGGATATAAAATATATATTACAGAAAAGAAAAACTTACAAGATATAGTAGATAGAGAATATACAGAGAATGAAAGTTGGAGGACAACGACAAAGTCTAAAGATAAAAAAGATGAAAATGGAAATAGAATAACAGTTCAAATGCAATCAGGTATGGCTATAATTGATCATAAAACAGGATATGTTGTAGCATTACGAGGTGTACTAGGAGAAAAAACAGCATGGGGAACAAATAGAGCAACAAGTGCTGGAATGCAACCAGGTTCTTCTATAAAGCCATTAGCAGTTATTGCACCATCATTACAAGAAGGACTAATAAATGCAGGAACAGTTGTTGATGATACCCCAATATCATTTGGAAGTTATAAACCACATAATGATGATTGGAGATATAAAGGATTATATAATATAAGATCAATATTAAGAGAATCAAGAAATATTCCAGAAGTGAAAATGATGAGAACATTAGGTCCTGCTAAGTCTATAGAATATTTAAAATCATTTGGAATATCTACAATAGATGATTCAAGAGATGCAGGTCTTGCTTTAGCACTTGGAGGAGTTTCAAATGGTATTAGTCCACTTGAAATGGCAGGAGCATATGCAACAATTGCAAATGATGGTGTATATATAGAACCAACATTTTATATAAAAGTAGAAGATTCAAATGGAAATGTAATAATGCAAAAACAGCAAGAAACACATAGAGTATTAAGTGAGCAAAATGCATATATTTTGCAATCATTACTTACAGAGCCAACAGGAACAGGAATAAGTGGAACATCTGGAGCAACTGCAACAAGGGCTAGAGTTACAGGACAACAAACTTGCGGAAAAACAGGAACTGCTGATAATCAAGAGATTACATGGTTTTGTGGATTTACACCATATTACAGTGGTGCAATGTATTTTGCATATGATGGAAAAGATGCAAAAGCACCAGGAAGTGGTACTGTTGCTGGAAGATGGGGCGGTATTATGAATAAAATTCATGAAGGACTAGAATCTGCAAAATTTGATAAACCAAGTGGGTTAGTAAATGCTGCTATTTGTAAAGATTCAGGACTTCTTGCGAATGAATTATGCAATCAAGACCCAAGAGGAAATAGGGCATATAGTGAAATGTTTGTATCAGGAACTGTGCCTTCAAAAACTTGTGAAACACATGTTAAATTAAGAATATGTAAAGATACTGGAAAAATAGCGAATGAGTTTTGTACTAATGTAGAAGAAAAAGTATTTATAACGAGACCAAATAGAGATACAGATACATCATGGCATAATGTTCCAGATGCACAGTATATGGCACCAACTGAGACTTGTCCTACACATACAAAGCCAGCAGATACTGTAAAGCCTGTTATTACTTTAACTGGAATAACTAAAGATATAATAGAAATTAAAGTAAATGGTAAATTGACTTTACCAGTAGCTACAGCTAAAGATGATGTTGATGGAGATATAACAAAAAATATTAAAACAGAAATAAAGAAAGATGGAAAAGTAGTAACACAAATTGATACTACTAAGGTAGGAACATATATAATAACATATACTGTACAAGATGCTGCAGGAAACATTGGAACTAAAGCAATTACAGTAAAAATAGTAGCACAAACTACAGGTGGTAATACAAATACTACTAACACAGTAAAACCTAATACAAATACTACAACTACTAAACCAACTACACCAACCACAACAACTGGTACAAAAAAATAATTTTTTGAAGTTAGAAGTTGGAAGTTAGAATTAAGCAATGTCTTCGAAGCAATTTTCTAAATTCCAACTTTCAGTTTCAAATCAAACCAGCAAAAATAGTGTTTAGAAGTTAGAGGTTTAAGAAAAGTCTTAGAAGGAATTTCTAAATCTCCAACTTCCAACCTCAAACCTCAAACTTCAAAAAAGAAAGGTGGATTGCAAATTGGAATTAAAATTATATAATACTCTTACTAAAACAAAAGATATTTTTAAACCTTTAGAAGGTAATGAGGTACGTATGTATTCGTGTGGACCAACAGTATATAAAGATGCAACAATAGGAAATATGAGAACAAACATATTTCAAGATGTTTTAAGAAGAGTTTTAAAATATAATGGATATACTCTAAAACATATTATGAATATAACAGATGTAGGACACCTTGTTTCAGATGCAGACGAAGGAGAAGATAAAATGATTAAGTCTGCAAAAGAAGAAGGAAAAACACCTTTAGAAATTGCAGAATTTTATACTAAACGTTTTATGAATGACTTATTAAGTTTAAATATTGAACTTCCTGAAATTATTTGTAAGGCAACAGATCATATTAATGAAATGATTGAATTTGTTTCTGGATTAATGGAAAAAGGTTATGCATATGAAACGTCTACAGCAATCTATTTTGATGTATCAAAATTAGATGAATATGGTGTTTTGTCTGGTATAAACTTAGAAGAACAAAAAGCAGGTGCAAGAGTAGATATAGACCAAGAAAAGAAAAATCCATATGATTTTGCATTATGGATAAAAGCACCTAAAAACCATTTAATGAAATGGGATAGCCCTTGGGGTGTATGTTATCCTGGGTGGCATATAGAGTGTTCTGCTATGGGTAAGAAATATCTTGGGGAACAATTTGATATTCATACAGGAGGAATAGATTTAATACCTACACATCATGAAAATGAAATAGCACAAAGTAAAGGATTAACAGGAAAAAATCCAGCAAAATTTTGGATGCATGGAGAATACTTATTAATTAATGGTGGAAAAATGTCTAAAAGTTTAGGAAATGTATATTTACTAAATGATATAATAAAAAAAGGATATTCACCACTTGCTTATAAATTGTTTTGTTATTCAGCAAGTTATAGAAATAAAATTAACTTTACTTGGGAAGCAATTGATGCTTCAAACAAAGCATTAATTAAACTAAAAGAAAGTTATAAAAAACACTTTGAAGGAAATGAAAATGTACAAGATGAAATTATTAATAATTACGAAAACAAATTCAATGAAGCAATTAATGATGACTTGAATATGCCACTTGCTATGAGTATTGTATGGGAAGTAGCAAAATATAGTGTAAAATCTAAGAAACTTGCTGATTTATTGTTAAAATTTGATACTGTATTAGGAATAAAAATAGATGAATTAGAAGAAAATAATGAAGAAATTCCAAATGATATTTTAGAATTAGTAGAAAAAAGAAAACAAGCAAGGCTTGATAAAAATTGGGACTTATCAGATAAATTAAGAAATGAAATTAATGAAAAAGGGTATAATGTTAAAGATTTAAAAGATGATATGATTGTAGAACGAATTTAAGATGAGCCAAATCTTAGGAAGTAATATATTTATTTTTAGAAGTTTTGACACTGGAGAGTGACTTTCATAGACTCCACATACTCCATTTCTAAAAATGAATATATTATTTCTTAAAGAAAAAAACGAGTTAATAAAATTGCAAGGGAGAAATAAAATGACAGAAGATAACCGAAATATGAATTTTTTTAATAAAATTATAACAAGCATAAAAGACTTTGAAAAATATGCAATTTTTGCTACAGAAAGAACTAGAAAAGCAATAGCTTATTTAGCTTTAATTATTCTAATTTTTTCTATAGTAATTGCAAGTTTATTTACTTATAAGTTTAGTGTATCTATAAATAATGCTATAGATTATTTTAAAAGTAATATTAGTGAAGTTAGTTATAAAGATAATAATTTAAGCATTAATTCAGGAGAAGAGCTAAAACTTACTAATTCTAAAGAAGTATTGCCAATAGTTATTATTAGTACTAATGCAACAAAAGAACAAGAAAGAAACTACGAAAATGAAATTAGTACTTATGCAAATGGAATTTTATTTTTAAAAGATAGATTTATTTATAAAAATGAAATGTTAACTAAAAGTATAACATATGAATATAAAGATATTGCAAGTGTGTATGAAATTAGTGAATTTGAAAAGGAAGATGTGCTAACATTTATTGCTAATACTAATAATATAAATTTGTATGTTAGCTTTTTTGTAGTAATAGTAATATATTTATTTACAGTATATTTTGTAAGTACAATGGCTGATGTTATAATGCTTGGAATATTAGGATTTATTTTTGCTAGAATACTTGGAATTAGATTAAGATTTAAAGCTACTTTTAATATGGGGGTATATGCTTTAACTTTACCAATTTTACTAAATATGGTATATATTATAATTAATTCTACTACTGGACTTGAAATAAAATATTTCACTTGGATGTATACAACAATATCATATATTTATATGATTGTAGCAATACTTATGATTAAAACAGATTTAATAAATAGACAAGCAGAACTTATGAAAATTATAGAAGAACAAGAAAAAGTTAAAAAGGAAATAGAAGAGCAACAAAGAAGAAAAGATGAAGAAAATAAAAAAGAACCTAAAGATAAAAAAGACAAAGATGAAAAGAAAAAGGATAAAAAAGAAGAAAAAGGAAAAGAAACAGGACTTGGAGATTCGCGGTCTTGCACCGCAAGGAAATAATATTTCTGGAGATTAAGAAAGGAAATTATAAATGGATAAGAAAGAAAATAATAAAAAAAATAAGAAAACAAGTTTATATTTATTAATATTACTAATTGGAATTTTATTAATTGCTATAATAATGTATGGACTATATATGATTAATAAAAAAGGAGAAGATGAAGAAAAAAATATTTCTTATACAGATTTACTAAAAGAAATTACTGATGAAAATGTTGAAAAAATAGAAATGATAGTAGGAAGTACGTCTATTAAGGTTAAATTAAAAGGGGAAGAAGAGGAGAAAAGTGCAATTGTACCTAGTACACAAGCCTTTATTGAGCTTATTCAAAGTGAAAAAATAGATAAAGGGAATGAAATTAATTTAATTCAAAAACAACAAAATGTATTTTTGAAAATTCCAACTACATTACTAAGTTTATTACCTACTCTTATGATGGTTGCATTATTTGTGCTAATATTTAAAATGCAGGGGCTTGGAGATAAAGGTAAGGTTTATGATGGTGTAGAAAATAAAACCGATATAAAATTTGCAGATGTTGCTGGACTTGATGAAGAAAAGGCAGAGCTTGTAGAAATAGTCGACTTTTTAAAAGAACCAAAACGATTTCATGAAATGGGTGCTAAAATTCCTAAGGGGATTTTACTATATGGTAAGCCAGGTACAGGAAAAACACTTATTGCAAAAGCAATTGCAGGAGAAGCAGGAGTTCCATTTATTTCAATGAGTGGTTCTGAGTTTATCGAAATGTTTGCAGGACTTGGTGCATCACGTGTTAGAAAACTATTTGAAAAAGCAAGAAAAATATCACCTTGTATAGTGTTTATAGATGAAATAGATGCTATAGGTTCAAGGCGTACATCAAACAGTGGAGCAGAAAGCGAAAATAATCAAACTTTAAATCAATTACTGGTTGAAATGGATGGATTTGAGAAAAATGAAACAATTATAGTGCTTGCAGCAACTAATAGACCAGAAATGCTAGATAAAGCATTACTTCGTCCAGGAAGATTTGACAGGCAAATTACAATAGCACCACCAGATGTTAGAGGTAGAGAGGAAATACTTAAAATTCATTCTAAAGAAAAGAAATTTGCTGATAATGTAACATTAAAAAGCATTGCAGAAGATACAGCGGGATATACTGGAGCTGAACTTGCAAATATTTTAAATGAAGCAGCAATTATTGCAACTGTAAATAAACATTCTGTCATTGAACAAGAAGACATTGAAGAGGCAGTAAAAAAGGTATCAGTAGGAATACAAAAAAAGACAAGAGTAATATCTGATAAAGAAAAGAGATTAACAGCATACCATGAAGCAGGACATGCTATAGTAGGAAGATTTTTAAATAATTGTGATCCACTAAAAGAAATATCAATAATACCAAGAGGTGTAGCTGGTGGATATACAATGTATAAAACAAATGAGGACAAATTTTATCGTTCAAAAACAGAGCTAGAAGAAAGACTAGTTGGACTTCTTGGAGGACGTGCTGCTGAAAAAATAGCATTAAATGATATTTCAACAGGTGCAAGAAATGATATACAAGTAGCAACAGAAATTGCTAGAGATATGGTTATTGCATATGGAATGAGCGAAACTTTAGGACCAATTTCATTAGAAGATAAAGATAACTTAGCTGTTTTTGGACAAAATATAGAAGATGTAATAGGAGTAGAGGTAAAAACATTAATAGATAATGCTTATAAAGAAGCCATAAATATACTTTCAAAAAATACAGATAAATTACAAACTTTAGCTGAATTGTTATTAGAAAAAGAAACTGTAACAGAAGAAGAATTTGAGGAGATATTTTAAGGTTACTATATAATGGGTTTTATTTAATAGTAACAAAAGTAATCTTGGAAATCTACATTTTTAAGCCACGTAAGCGATCAACTGGAGTGAAGCGAAAGGCGATTTGGAGCAACCTACATCTAAATGTGTAAAACGTAGGTTGCGACACCAAGGATTATAAAATGTAGATTGGAAAAATACTTTTCGTTACTAGTTAGAATCAAACTATTAATTTACAGCGATTTTAGGTCAAAAATTGATAAAATAAATTTACGCCAAAATAATACTTTAAAATTATTATTTTGGCGTATTTTGTTTAGCATTTTTAAATAATGATTTATAACATTTCTATTTCATTCTTCGTTAAACCTGTTATTTCTATAATATCAGTAATAGATATATTTCTTTGTTTTAGCTTTTTTGCTATTTCTTTTGTACTTTCTTTAGAACCTTGCTTAAAGCCCTTTTCAAAGCCAGTTTCTTCAATAGCTTTTTGGTCTAAAATAAATTTTTGTCTTAAATGAGCTAAATATCTTTCATGTTCATCTTTGCTAATTTCAGTTAATACTTTTTTTGCTTTTTTCATAGACTCATCAGCATCTTTCATATCAATATCACCCGAATTAATAATAAATTTTATCCAAGTATCTAATTTTGAATTTTCTTTATATTGTAGCACTTTAGACATCTCTATTATATAAATCTCAATTGCATCTGTCAAGATAATATTAGTATATTTTTCTTCTCTTAAATTCCATTTTGTTATATATTTATGTATGTTCTTTAAATTATTAATATTGAAATCTATAAAAAGAATGGAAATACATTTATTAATTTTACTATAATCTTGTCCTGTTTCTATATTGCCGAGAATACATTTTACTAAGATAAAATAAAATTCTTTTTTCAATATTATTTTGATTTAATAACTGCATTTCTATATCACAATCAATATTATTATTTATTTTAGCTCTAATATCTAAAATGCCAATTTTATCATTGAATAAATCCTGTTCTAATATAGGATTACAATTAAGAGTAATTTTAGATACATTTTCTTTAAGAATAGAATTTAATAATCCAATAGTAATATCTTCATTACCTGCATAACCAAATACTCTTTTAAAAGTATAATCATTTTTTAATTCTAATAGTTCGATAAAACCAACTCCTTTACTATAAAACTAATTTTTGGGAAAATATTTTAGACAGAAAATCTAAAAATTTTATAGATATAAATGCTAAACAATATTATATTAGCATTAAATAGATAAAACTGCAATACATTAATAAAAATAAGTCAAAAATAGTTAAAAAATCTTGTTAGTTTTTCGTTTATATGATAATATATACATCGTACTATGAATATAATTATAGCACGATGTATTTTGAATTTAGGGGAGTAAAATTTTGAGTAAAGTAAAAGAAAAAAAATCAAAAGGAGATTTGACAAATGATAAAGAAGAAGTAGTAGTAAAAACAAATGATAAAAAAGTAAAAGAAAATGAAACTGTTAGTGAAGAAACAAATCAAAATAAAGAAATTGAAGACATAGAAGAAATTATAGACCAAAAGGATGACATAGCTAATGACAAAGATATAGAAGAAAAAGAAGCAACTATTGAATTAGAACAAAGTGAAGAAAATATTGTAGAGGAAACAAAATGTATAGAAACAGATAGTATGATTGAACAAAATGAAAAAGAAGATGAACACCAAGAAAATGAAATAAATGTAGAAAGTGAAATTAGTGAAACAAAAAAGATAGATTTTTTACATAAATATTCTATAGCAATAACTGTAATTTCTATTTTACTATTTATAGGACTAGTAGTATTTTCAACAGTATTTGGACTAATAAATAGAAAAAGTAACAAAATAGTAAATGGAGTTTATATAAATAAAATAGAGGTTTCAGGTCTTACATATGATGAAGCAAAAGAAAAATTAACTAAAGAATATCAAAAAAAGATAAATCAAACCATTAAATTAAAACATAATGAATATTGTAAAGAAATTAGTCTTGATGAAATAGAAGCAAAATTTGGAATAGATGAAGCACTGGATATAGCATATAGTATAGGAAGAAGTGGAAAACTTTTAAAAGATAATTATGCTATTATAAATGCAAATTTAGCTAAAGTAAATATACAGCCTTCTTTTGCTTGTAACGAAGAAAAATTAACGAGTATTATAAATGAAACTAATGAAAACTTACCAGATAAAGTTTTAAATAGTTCATATAATATAGAGAATAACAATTTAATTATAACAAGAGGTAAATTAGGATATTCAGTAAAAAAAGAAGAATTAAAAAACTTAATATTAAATAACATTATTAACTTAATAACTGAAGAAGAACTCATAGATATACCTATTATAGAACAAGAACCAGATAATATAGATATAGAAAAAATACATAAAGAAATATATAAAGAAGCAAAAGACGCATATTACCAAAAAGAACCATTTACAATATATCCACATATTGTTGGTGTGGATTTTAATATAAGTTTAGAAGAGGCAAAATCATTAGTAAATAATAGTGGAGATACTATAGTAGTACCACTTAAAATAACAAATCCAAATATAACCACAAATCAAATTGGAACTGAAGCATTTCCAGATTTACTTGCAACATATACTACTTCATTTTCAGCATCAAATTTTAATAGAACTACAAATATAAAACTTTCTTCAAATAAAATAAATGGTGTTGTATTAATGCCAGGTGAAGAGTTTTCGTATAATAATGTAGTAGGACAAAGAACTATAGGCAAAGGATATAAATCAGCACCAGTGTATGTGGGAGGTAAAGTTGTAAATGATATAGGAGGAGGAATATGTCAAGTATCTTCTACCTTATATAATACTGTATTACGTGCTAATTTAGAAATTGTAAAAAGATCAAATCACAGATTTGCGACAGGATATGTACCACTAAGCACAGATGCAACAGTATCATGGGGAGGACCAGAGTTTATATTTAAAAATTCAAGAAAATATCCAATTAAAATTGTTTCTACTGTAACAGGTGGAAAAATAAAAGTGGACATATATGGGTGTAAAGAAGAAGTTGAATATGATGTTATAATTCAATCTGAAACATTACAAGTTATTCCTATGAAAACAGAATATAGAACAAATACTTCACTTCCAGTAGGAACTACAAAAACAGTACAAAAAGGTCATGCAGGATATAAATCTAGAGCATATAGAATTTTAAAATTAGATGGTAAGGTTATATCAAAACAATTACTATCAACAGATACCTATGCACAATTATCAACAATAATAGAAAAGAATTAATGTAAAAATTAATTGTAGGGGCAGATCCTGTGTCTGCTCATATTGGATTATAATAAAAGGAGAAGAATTAGTATGAATTGGAACAAAGAAATAGTACAAAAAATGGAATGGAATGGAGAAATTTCTAACTATGAGGAGAAATTAAGAATTGCTAAAAAAATTGCCCAAAAAGTAAAAGATGGAGATTGTATAGGTGTTGGTTCAGGGTCTACATCTTTTGTTGCAACAAAAGAAATAGCTAAAAAAGTTAAAGAAGAAAATTTACGAATAACTGCAATTCCAACATCATATGAAATTAATTTATTATGTAATGAGCTAGGAATTGAAACAGCAAGTTTAATGGAAAAGAAACCAGATTGGAGTTTTGATGGTGCTGATGAAGTAAATGATAAAAACTGGTTAGTAAAAGGTAGAGGAGCTGCAATGTATAGAGAAAAGTTAAACATTGTTAGTTCAAGTTTTACATATATATTAGTAGATGAATCTAAATTTGTAAATAATATATGTGATAAATTTCCAATACCAGTTGAAGTTACACCTAGAGCAATAAACTATGTAAGACAAGCAATTTTAGCTATGGGAGCTGAATCTATAATATTAAGACTAGCAAAAGGAAAAGATGGTCCAGTTATAACAGAGTCAGGAAATGTTATTTTAGATACAGTTTTTAGAAATGTAGATGAAACTTTAGAAAAAAGATTAAAAAGCATAGTAGGAGTAGTAGAAACAGGTTTATTTATTGGATATAATGTAATTATAGAAAAATAGGAAATTATAAATAAAAAATGTAGAGGCAGGCCCTGTGTCTGCCCCCAGTAGAACTGAATTATTAATAGATAAATAGAAGGGTGGACTAACGTAGCCTGCCCCTATAAATTATATTATATGAGGTGTAGAATCCATGGAATATGAAAATATAACTAGTCCAGAATTAGAATCGGTAGAAGAAGAAAAATTAGAAACATCATTAAGACCAAAGGAATTAAAAGAATATATTGGACAAGATAAAGTAAAAGAAAATATGAAAATATATATAGAGGCAGCCAAAAAAAGAGGTGAGCCTCTTGACCATGTTTTATTATATGGACCTCCTGGACTTGGAAAAACTACATTATCTAACATAATAGCAAATGAAATGAATTCTAATATCAAAATAACCTCAGGACCAGCAATTGAAAAACCAGGAGATTTAGCAGCGATTCTTACAAATCTTACAGAATTTGATGTGCTTTTTATAGATGAAATACATAGATTAAATAAAACAGTAGAAGAAATATTATATCCTGCATTAGAAGATTTTAGTTTAGATATTATAATAGGCAAAGGACCAAGTGCAAGGTCTATAAGACTTGATCTTCCTAAATTTACTTTAATAGGAGCTACAACAAAAGCAGGTTCACTTACAACACCACTAAGAGATAGATTTGGAATAGTATCAAGACTTGAACTCTATAATCCAGAACAACTTGCACAAATAATAAAAAGATCAGCTACAATTTTAGGAGTAGAAATTGAAGAAAATGCAATAAATGAAATGGCAAGACGTTCTAGAGGGACGCCTAGAATTGCAAATAGAATATTAAAAAGGGTTAGAGATTATGCAGCAGTTTTAGGAGATGGAAAAATTACATTAGAAATAGCAAAAATTGCTTTAAATAAATTAGAAATAGATGAACTAGGTTTAGATGAAATAGACAGAAAAATATTAAAAACAATTATTGAACAATATAAAGGTGGTCCAGTAGGTTTAGAAACGTTGGCTGTAACAATAGGAGAAGAAGTAGAAACTATAGAAGATGTATATGAACCATATTTAATTCAAATTGGTTTTTTAACACGTACACCAAGGGGAAGAGTAGCAATGCCAGATGCGTATACGCATTTGGGAATGAATAAAGGAGAATGCAGATGCAAATAATTTATATTTTGTCATTAATGATACTAGTAATAAGTTTCATACTTATTAAAAAAACAGACAAAAAGTTAAATATACTTAGTTTTATAAATATAATGGTAGGAGTAATTTTTTGTTATAATACATTTATAAGTTATGTGCTAACATTCTTTTTAATACCCATTACATTAACAAGTTTATCAATAATTAATATTATATTTTCAGTAATTCTTATTGCATTAATATTATGGAAAAAACAGATACAAAAATATGAAATGAACAAAATAGATATACTATATATAGCGATATTAGGAATTACAGTGCTAATAGTATCATATCTAAATTTTGGAGTTCCATTTAATATTAAATATGAAACAGGCGATCCGTCAGTACATTATTTAACATCAACAATGTTTAGCGAAAATGATTCATTGTTAGTAAAACAGATAGATGAAGCTTATAATAATTTTATTACAAGAAAGACAGTTTCATATGTAAATTCTGGGTTAATAATGAAATGCTTAGATGGAGTTATAGATCCATTTTATAATTACAATATATTTATAGCCTTTGGAATATTTATATTATTTATAACTGCATCATCAATGTATACAACAATATCTACATTTGCGGTAGATAAAAAGATGCGTTTTTTGGCATTTGTAGTTAGCCTAATATATACAATAGGATATCCACTAAATAGCTTCTTATTTGGCTTTGAATATTTAAGCATGGGAATACTTCTTATATGCTTGGTATTTGACATGGTATATTATTTTAAAAATCAACAATTAAAGTTCTCATATAGTGTATTAATATTTGCGTTACTAAATTTTGGTATATTTAGTGCATATTATATGTTTGTACCATTTTTATATTCTGCATTATGGATATATTTTTGTATTTGTAGCTATGAAAGAGATAAAAGTATATTTACAAAAAAGAATATAATTTTATTAATAACAACCCTATTAATACCATTTTTCTTAGGATTTATATATCATTTAGCACCAGAAATATATGGGGTAATAATAAACCAAAACCTAAATGCTGAAACAATCTTTAACTATTCATCATCTTTAGTTGGAAAAGGATTTGCAACATATGGATATATATATGTAAATTTATATTCTAATATGTTATTATTACTGCCAATTCCTATATATCTAGCAATAAAAAAGTGGAAAGATAATAAGTTTGCTTTAATGAATATGATATTTTGTATAGCTTTTATAGAATTATTACTATTTGGCTTTACACTTGGAAAAGTATCGATATATTATTTAAGTAAAAACTATTTTGCCTTATGGTTTATTCTATTTTATTTAAACTACAAAGGATTAGTGGAAATATATAAGAAATATCCTAAAGTTTCTTTTGGAATAGTAGGTTTCTATATTATACTAATAGTACTAAACTTATTATTTGTAAACACCACGTTAGAAAATAGGGAATTAAATCCAAATGAAAGACCAACCACTCTAGTAGAAGTGTTTGGAGCAAATAAAACAATCCTAAAATATAAAAAAACTGATTTTTATTTAGAAGAACTAGAACTATTAAAATATTTAAAAGATAATATAAGTTATGATAACAAAGTAGAAATTATAGGAGATATGGAACAGGGTTATTGGGCGTATACATTAACAAGATATTTAAATAATAAAGACAACATATATACTGGAAAAGGACAAAATGGACTTACAATGAAAATGTTAAATGCAAAAAATGATATAGAAAATGCTGATTATATAATTTATTTTAATAGAACAGATTATTATAAATTATTAAAACAAAGAATACACGAATTAGGCAATATAGTTTTTGAAAACAATTCAGGTGGAATTGTGAAGTGTAAATAAGAAGAGAATAATTAAATATATTACTTTCATAGAAGCGGTTTACAAAAAAGAATAGTAATAATAAGAAGAATATGATAATTTCATCATTTATTACAAATTGTAATAAATGATGAAATCACCCTGTAAGAAGAAAGGAAGCAAGAAATGAAATTACTAATGCATACATGCTGTGCACCATGCAGTGTTTATTGTATAGATACTTTAAGAAAAGAAGGAATAGAACCTAGTCTTTATTGGTACAATCCAAACATACATCCATATACAGAATATATGGCAAGAAGAGATTGCTTAAAGGAATATGCTAAAAGTATTAATATTGAAGCAATATTTGAAGAAGAATATGGATTAGATGAGTTTTGTAAAAATGTAATAGGTGATTTAAAAAATAGATGTTCAAATTACTGCTATAGGGTTCGTTTAGAAAAAACAGTAAGATATGCAAAAGAACATGGATATGATGCGTTTACAACAACATTACTAGTAAGCCCATATCAAAAACATGAAGTATTAAAAGAAGTATGTGAAAATCTTTCAAAAGAATATGGCATTGAATTTATATATAGAGATTTTAGAGTGGGATTTAGAGAAGGACAAAAAATTGCAAGAGAACGTGGACTATATATGCAAAAATATTGTGGTTGTGTGTTTTCAGAACGGCGAGCGTTACAGTAAGCAGATTAAAAGGGATAGAGAAGCATTATGTGAGGAGGAAAAAGTTTGAGCAATAAAATGCTAGAAAACAATAATGAAATTATAATATATACAACTGATGATGGACAAGTTAAGATAGAAGTTAGACTTGAAGATGAAGATGTCTGGCTAACACAAAATGCTATGGCAGAATTATTTGATACAACAAAACAGAATATAAGTCTACATATAAAAAATATTTTTGAAGAAAAAGAAATGGATGAAAATTCAGTTGTCAAGGAAAACTTGACTACTGCTTCAGATGGTAAAAATTACAAAACAAAATTTTACAATTTAGATTTAATTATATCAGTTGGATATCGTGTGAAGTCAATTCGTGGTACTCAATTTAGAATATGGGCAAATAAATTAATAAAAGAATACTTAATTAAAGGATATAATTTGAATGTTGATAGATTTAAAAATAATGGTGGAGAAGTGTATTTTGAAGAAGTATTAGAGAAAATTAGAGATATTCGTTCATCAGAAAAAGTGTTTTGGAGAAAAGTATTAGATATTTATGCCACAAGTGTTGATTATGATGCAAGAGATGAAAAAACAAAAGAATTTTTCAAAACAGTTCAAAATAAAATGCATTATGCAGTACACGGATATACTGCAGCAGAAGTAATTTTTAATAGAGTGGATAGTGAAAAAGAGAATATTGGGTTAACGAATTTTAAAGGAAATATGCCTACAAGAGCAGAAACAGAAATTGCAAAAAATTATTTATCAGAAAAAGAACTAGATTTATTAAATAGAATGGTGTCAGCTTATTTAGATGTAGCAGAAATTAATGCTTTAAATATGAACCCTATGACAATGAAAGACTGGATAAGAGAATTAGATGGATTTTTAACAATGACACATAAAGAAATATTAGAAGGTGTAGGAAAAGTATCTCATGAAAAGGCATTAGAAAAAGCACATGAAGAATATGATAAATATATGAAAAATCATTTAACTCAAGCTGAAAAAGATTATCTTGAAATTATGGGAGAAGATATTAAAAAATTAAAATGATTTTGTGGTCATAATGCTTTATCCCAGAAGAAGATAAATATAGTAATAAAATAGAAAAAGATAAGGATTTATAAATGAAGGAGAAGAAATATGTTTGAAGAATTCAAATTAAAGAGTAAGTGCAAAAAAGAAGGTAGAATGGCAGAATATGAAGAATATAAGCAACATTTAGAATGCCTAAAAAAAGATATTAATATGTATGAAGGATATTTAAGAAATGCAGTTGAAAAGTTTAAGGATATAGAAAAGAACTATACAAAAGATTCTAAACAATACGTAGAGGCTAAAGATGAGGTATTAAGATGGAAATATACTTTAGAAGAACGTAGATTACAATTAAAATTTATTAGACCAAATTTAAAACAAGATATAAATTATAGAAATAATCAATATGATAATTTTAAATCAAGATTATCGCAAGTTTTGCCATCAAATTTAGATTTGAGATTTCATGGAACACCAATTTATTTTGCAGAACAGATAATAAACAGTGGAACAATAACTTCTAGTGCAGATAGATATGATGGTTATATAAGAAGTACTGATAGAAAGGGAGAAATATCAGTATCTAATATAGAAACTTTAGATACAACAATTCATGGATGGTTTACTGATTTAACAGCATACGGAAGATGCTTACCAGCTGGCTGTTTATTTGTTGTTTTGCCAAAAGATAAAGAAGATGCTGAATATGGACATAATATGCTTCATTCTATAGATTTTAAAAAAAATCCTGAACAGCTTTATGGAGTAGTTACAACACCAGAAAATATTGAAAAAGTAAAGGAATGGATGGAAGAAGCTAAATTTAATGCAAATTCTGTATGTACATTTGATGAATTTATAGAAAATGTAAAGCAAAAATCAAATTTTGAGACCTAGAAAGTAAAACCTCAAAATGAAATTGAAAAAGATGATGTAACAAGTATTTCAAACAGTGTACTAAAAGAAAAAATTTTTAGCAATATGAAAGAAATGAAAAATAAAATTAAAGGGAGTAAATTAGAAAGAGGAAATAATGATGAAGAGTATAGGGAATAGTAATACTGATAAAAAACAAATTAATTATAAACTAATATTTAT
The DNA here is from genome assembly GCA_948630815.1 of uncultured Clostridia bacterium. Lineage (GTDB taxonomy): Bacteria > Bacillota > Clostridia > TANB77 > CAG-508 > RGIG8482. Next base: position 102,387 of record CAPIEU010000003.1, on the reverse strand, counting down.
ATTATTGTCGATAGCTTTTATTAGTCCATCTATTGTATATTTATTGCAAGGAAGAAAAATAATAGACTTAGTTTCTAGTTTTACATTTTTCTTTACATATTCGACTTGGGATATTACGCCAGGAAAAGTAATAGGAACAATATTTTTTGTTGGAATATTTGTAGGACTAGCATTTGTATATTATAAAATTATAAAGAATCATAAAAAAGAATTTACAAGTGGTAAAAAGGTATCGATATTTGTTACAGTTGTTTCAATACTATTTTTTATTATGCTACCACTAACTAGCACAGATGTATTTTATTATATTGGAACTGGATGGAGTGAGGCTAATTACAAAGTAAATCCATACTATATTTCTGTAAATGATGTAATGGCAGAAAGTGAAGAAGCTGCAAACGATGAGATGCTACTTAAAATGAAAGGAATTTGGAGTGGACAAACAATAGTATATGGACCAGTATGGCCATTAATATGTAAAATCTTAAGTGGTCTATCTATGGGGAATCTATTTTTAGCATTATTTATATATAAACTATTTAATCTAGGATTACACTTAATAAATACATACTTAATATATAAAATAACCAACAAACGAAATATATTTGCACTATTATATGGAATAAATCCATTAATACTATTTGATGGTTTAGCGAATGTACATAATGAATTAGTACTTATTTTTCTAATTTTACTTGGATTATACTTTTTTATAAAAAAGAAAAATTTAGCACTAACTGTAATATCATTTACACTAGCTTCAGCAGTAAAATATGTTGCAATACTACTTATACCATTTATAATTCTATATCATTATAGAAAAGAAAAATTATTTAAAAAAATACTATATTCAGGGCTATGGGCGATATTATTTATTGCTGTTTTAGTGTTATGCTACTTAGTCTATATGAGAGATTTTGATTTTTTAAATGGAATAATGACCCAACAAGGGAAATTTGTAAACTCAATATTTACACCACTTGCAATAAAAGACTTTGATTTGGCGATATCAGTATCAAAAGGATTTATGTTAGCGTTTATAGTAATATATTTAATTAGTATAGTAAAACTGCTAGTTACAAAAAAACAGTATATATTTAGTACATATATTAGAAAATATAATGGATTATTAGTATTATTCTTATTTGGGGTAATAACTAATTTTCAAAGTTGGTATACACTTTGGCTATTACCTACAATGCTGTGGGAAGACTCAAAAAATATAAAATGGTTAGCAAGTATTACAATACTTGCAGAACTTAGTAACATAGTATATTTTGTAGCATATGAACACTACGCATTTGGAGCAATATATCCAATAATTTTATTAATCGCAATGTTGATTTCTAATGTATTGTGTGATAGAAAACAAAAAGATAAACAATTATACATAAAGGAGAGAAGAGATGGTATTAAAAAATAAGTTACAAATAGATAATGAATTTGAACTTGCAAAAGAAGAAGAGAGAATTACTAAAAAGAAAGCATTAGAGTTATTTGAAAGAAAAATTTTAGAATCTTTTGAAGTTGGAACATTTAAAGGATTATCACAAATTCATAAATTTCTTTTTGATGAAGTGTATGAATTTGCAGGAAAGATTAGAAAAGAGAATATTTCTAAAAGTAATTTTAGATTTGCATCTAGTATGTACCTAGAAGAAGCACTAGAAAAAATAGATAAAATGCCACAGAGCAATTTTGATGAGATAATAGAAAAATATGTAGAAATGAATATAGCACATCCCTTTAGAGAAGGAAATGGTAGAAGTACAAGAATATGGTTAGATTTAATTTTGAAAAAAGAGATTAATATGGTCATAGATTGGAGCAAAGTTGATAAAAAAGATTATTTATTAGCAATGGAGAGGAGTCCTATAAAAGATACAGAAATAAAAATTTTATTGAAAAATGCATTAACTAATCAAACAGACGATAGAGTTGTTTATATGAAAGGCATTGATGCAAGCTATAGTTATGAAGGGTATAATGTGTATAAAATAGAAGAGTTAAAACAGGAGAAAAAATGAAAAAACAAGAAAAAATAATTGTAGTACTATTATTTATACTTATAATATTAACACAAATAGTTGCAATCATATATGCAACGAGTAAAAGAGAATATTACCACATAGATGAATATTATTCATATGGTTTAATGGGATATAAAAGAGCATTCATATATGAAAACGAGGACTTTTTGGATAATTGGCATAATAAGGAATATTATAAAGACTATTTAGTAATAAGTGAAAACGAAAAATATGATTTTAGTAGTGTATATAATAATCAAGTAGAAGATGTACATCCACCATTATATTATTTACTATTACGTATAATGTGTAATTTTAATATAAATGAGTTTTCTATATGGCCTGGAACAATTCTAAATATTATGTTTTTTATAATTGCAAGTATATTTTTATTTCTAATAGCGAAAGAAATATTTAAAAATCCGTATTACGCATTACTTGTATGCTTTATATCTGGTTTTTCATTAGCAATTATTGAAACGGTAATGTATGTAAGAATGTATGAATTACTAGTTTTAAATATACTTATGTTAGTTTATTGGCACATACGAAAGAGAGATACTAAAGAGTTAAATTATAAAGATATTATACTACTATATCTTATGGTATTAGTACGGATTTTTAACGCATTATTACTATTTAATAATTGTGGCTATATTATTTATAATGTATATTGTAAAATATATAAAACAAAAAAATTATAAAAGTATTATTATATATATTTCTACTCTAATGGCTGCTGGAATAACAGGAATATTAATATTTCCATATTCAATAACCCATATATTCTTTGGCTATAGAGGACAAGAAGTTAGTCATAATTTATTTGACTTTTCTATTTTAATAACTAGTATAGAGGAAAATTTTATACTAATAAATAACGAAATATTTAATGGATATGGATATATAGTTATAATATTTGCAGTTATACTTTGCGTGTTATGGTTATTAACAAAAAACAAGCAAACTCGGTCAAAATAAGTTAAATAATACTATAAAGTATGTATCAATACCTATGGCGATATATTTAGTATTTTCTATAATGTGTTCACCATATATAGATTTAAGATATTTAATGCCTGCAATACCACTTATATTTTGTTCACTAATTTATATGTTTTATGATATACTAAAGGATATAATAAAGGAAAAAGAGACATTCTTAATATTACTAATATTATCAATATGTTTTGCTATATCAGTAATACCAAAACTTCCAAATAATTCATACACATATAAAGGACAAGGTAAGGTGTTAGAATATTTAGAAAATGATATAAATAATAAACCTATGGTGTATATATATGAGGATTTTTCTGCACAATATAATAAAACTATGGAATGTTATGAAGCACTTACAAAAGTAGATAGAACATATATAATGTCAAAAGAAAAGTTTTCACCGAATAATGTAAAAAACATACTAAAAGATGTAAAAAGTGATAATGGGATTTTTGTTATGATGCATTATTTATATTGTGAAGATATGATAAGTGAAATATATAATAATGGAATGTATAACGATATTAAAGTTGTTGGAATGCTTGGAAGATTTATGGTTGTAGAAATGAAATAAAGGAGTTAATATTCATGGGAAGAATATTGTTAATTGATGGAAATAGTATCTTAAATAGAGCATTTTATGGAATAATGGGAAATAAAATGTTAATGACAGAACAGGGAACATATACAAATGCTGTATATGGGTTTTTAAGTATTTTATTTAAAACAGAGGAAGAACTAAAACCTGAATATATTGTAGTAGCATTTGATAAAAAAGGACCAACTAAAAGACATGAAATGTATAAAGAATATAAAGCTAATAGAAAAGGTATGCCAGAAGAACTAGCTTGTCAAATGCCAATAATAAAAGAAATATTACAAGCAATGAACATTAAGATTATAGAAAAAGAAGGCTATGAAGGTGATGATATTATTGGAACATTATCTAGGTTTGGAGAAAGAAATGGGCTAGATGTAACAATTCTTTCTGGAGATAGAGATAACTTCCAACTTGCAACAGACAAAATAACAATTGAAATACCAAGAACTAAAGCAGGGAAAACAGAAACAGATTATTATGATAGGAAAAAAGTAATCGAAGAATATGGACTAGAGCCATATCAACTTATACAAGTAAAAGGATTAATGGGAGACACCTCTGATAATATTCCAGGGGTACCAGGAGTAGGCGAAAAAACAGCAATTAGTCTAATTAAAGAATATACTGATATTGATAATTTATATAAAAAGATAGAAGCGAAAGAAGATACTATAAAAGGAAAATTAAGAGAAAAACTAGTAGAAAATAAAGAACTAGCACTTTTATCAAGAGAACTTGGAAGAATAAACATCGATTCCCCAATAGAAGAGAATTTAGTTGAAATGAAAAAAGAAGAATGGGATAAAGAAAAGGTACTAGAATTATTTAAGAAGTACAGATTTAACAGATATATTGAACGTTTTTCTTTACAAGGTGAAGGGGTTAAACAAGAAACGGAACAAAGTGTAAACTTTGAAATAAAAGAAATAAGTAAAGAAGCGGAATTACAAAGTTTAATAGAGCTTTTAAAAAAAGAACAAAAAATAGTTTATCATTTAGGATTAAAAGAAGCAAAAGATAGGGTAGAATATATTATTAAAGAAGAGATAGTAAGTATTAGTATATATCTAAATAATACAGTATATTATTATGAATTTGAAGAAAACAGGGAAGAATTTATAAAATATTTTAAAACTATATTTGAGGAAAAAGATCTTGTGGGATATGAATTATCAAGAGATTATATAATTCTAAAGCAAATAGGAATTGCACCAAAACATTTTAAATTTGATGTGAAGATTGCAGCATATTTATTAAATCCAGTATCTTCAAAATATCCATTAGATGGACTTAGTATTACTTATACTGGAATTGATGTTTTAGAATATTTGGCAAAAGCAGGAGTAAAAGAAGAAAAAGAGCAACTTAATTTGTTTGAAACTAATGAAGAAAATGCTTCTAATTCTAAACAAAAACAAGAAGGTATTATATATGTTTATGTTATATCAAAACTAGAACAAATTTTACAAGAAAAGTTAACTAATGAAAGTTCTATAGATTTATTTAATAATATAGAAATGCCACTTGTAAAAGTATTAGCAGAAATGCAATATGTTGGTATGAAAGTGGATAAAGAAGAGCTAATAAGTTATGGAAATGTTTTAAAAGGAGAATTAGAAGAATTAACAAAAGAAATTTATAACTTAGCAGGTGAAGAATTTAATATAAATTCACCAAAACAATTAGGCGAAGTTTTATTTGATAAATTAAAATTACCATATGCGAAAAAGACGAAAAGTGGATATTCAACAGATGTTGACGTATTAGAAAAGATAAAGGATGAACACGAAATAGTTTCTAAAATATTGGATTATCGTGCTATGGCAAAACTAAATTCTACATATGTAGAAGGATTAATTCCATATATTAATGAAAGCGACGGAAAAATTCATTCATATTTTCATCAAACTGTAACTGCTACTGGTAGAATTAGTTCAACTGAGCCAAACTTGCAAAATATTCCAACAAGGAATGAAGCTGGAAAGAAAATAAGAAAAGCATTTAAACCAAGTGATGGATGTATATTTTTAGATGCAGATTATTCACAAATTGAATTAAGAGTACTTGCTCATATTTCTGGTGATGAACATATGATAGAAGCATTTATGAATGATGAAGATATTCATAAACAAGCAGCATCAAAGGTTTTAAACGTACCAATAGAAGAAGTAACAAAAGAACAAAGAGCTAGTGCAAAAGCAGTTAATTTTGGAATAGTTTATGGAATAAGTGATTTTGGGCTTGCGGGGCAACTTGGCATATCAAGAAAAGAAGCAAAAGTGTATATAGATCAATATTTAGAAAAGTATAGTGGAATTAAGAAATTTATGGATACAATAGTAGAAGATGCAAAAGAGAAAGGATATGTTGAGACTTTATTTTCTAGGAAAAGACAGATTCCAGAATTAAAGTCATCAAATTATATGGTTAGACAATTTGGTGCAAGAGCAGCAATGAATACTCCAATACAAGGAACTGCGGCAGATATTATGAAAATTGCTATGATTCAGGTGTTTAAAAAACTAGAAGCGGCTGGGTTAAAATCAAAATTAGTATTACAAGTACATGATGAATTAATAATTGATACAGTTATAAAAGAAAAAGAACAAGTAAAAGAAATTTTAAAAACTTCAATGGAAGATGCAATAAAATTAAGAATACCATTAAAGGTGGAATTAGGAGAAGCAAAAGACTGGTATGAAGCAAAATAGGATATGATGAAATATGTAGGGGCAGGTCTTGTGCCTGCCCATCTTCGAAAAATTATCTAAATAATTAATGTGTTTATATATTAGAAAGTAAGCAAGATTTTTCTAATATATAAAAAGGGTAGGTACAAGACCTACCCCCTACAAAAGATAGTATAAAAAAGTGTAGGGGTTGCATGGTATGCAACCCAAAGAGTCCATACAAAGATAGGAGAGAAAAGTTTGCAAAAGAAAATTATAAAAACAACAATTATACTAACAATAATAATATTGGCATCAATATTATTATTTGGTGTATTCAAAGTTCAAAACATAATATTAAAGAAAATATATCCAACTAAATATTCGGAATATGTATATAAATATGCAAAGGAATATAATGTAGATCCAACTCTTGTATTTGCAATTATAAAAGCAGAAAGTAATTTTAATCCCAATGTTGTATCTTCAAGTAATGCAATAGGACTTATGCAATTAATGGATGCAACAGCAGAGGAAATTGCAAGAAATTTAGATATTAATTTTATAGAAAAAAAATCATTATATAATCCAGAATTAAACATACAACTTGGTACAAAATATTTTTCAAATTTAATGAAAGAATATAATAATAACTATTTATTGGCACTAACTGCATATAATGCTGGAATTGGTAATGTAAAAAGATGGATAGAACAAGGAATTATAAAAGAAGATGGTAGTGATATTGAAAATATACCATTTAAAGAAACCAACAATTATGTAAGAAAGATTTTAAGAGATTATAAGATATATAAGAAACTTTACAAATAATATTAGCTGATATATAATAGCAAGTATGAAGGAGGAATAGTTATGTCAGTTTTAGTTACAGGAGGAGCAGGTTATATTGGAAGCCATACAGTAGTAGAATTATTGAACAGTGGAAAAGATGTTATTATAATAGATAATTTTTCAAATAGTAAGCCAGATGTGTTAGATAAAATTAGAGAAATTACAGGTAAAGATTTTAAGTTTTATGAAATAGATTATTTAGATAGAAAAGCTTTAGAAAAGGTTTTTGAAGAAAACAAAATTGATGCAGTTTTAAATTTTGCAGGATATAAAGCGGTTGGTGAATCTGTTAAAAAACCGATTGATTATTATACAAATAATGTTTCAGGAGCATTAGTATTACTAGATACTATGAAAAAATATGAGGTAAAAACGTTTGTATTTAGTTCTTCTGCAACAGTATATGGAGATCCAGAAAAAATACCAATTACAGAAGAATGTAAAACTGGTGGAACAACAAATCCATATGGAACATCAAAATTGTTTATTGAACAAATTTTAAAAGATATTTATACATCAGATCCAACTTGGAACATATGTATATTAAGATATTTTAATCCAGTAGGAGCACATTCAAGTGGACTAATAGGGGAAGAACCACAAGGAATACCAAATAACTTGATGCCATACATAGTAAGAGTTGCAAAAGGTACATTAAAAGAATTATCGGTGTTTGGAAATGATTATAACACACATGATGGAACAGGAGTAAGAGATTATATTCATGTAGTAGATTTAGCAATTGGACATATAAAAGCATTAGAAAAATTAGAAAAAGAGATGAAAGGATTGTTTATTTATAATTTAGGTACAGGAAATGGATATAGTGTACTAGATATGGTAAAATCTTTTGAAAAAGCTACTAAAAAAGATGTTGCATACAAAATTGCGCCAAGACGTCCAGGAGATATTGCAGCTTGTTATGCAGACCCTAAAAAAGCTAAAGAAGAATTAGGCTGGAAAGCAAACCTTGGAATAGATGATATGTGTAGAGATTCTTGGAACTATATAAAGGAAAAATAAGAAATTTGATAGTTGCATATTAGCAACTATCAAATTTCTTATTTTTTAATACACAGAATTCATCAAAAATTCACATAATTTTACAATCAGCTAGTTTACATATTGCAGAAAAGTTGCTATAATAGAAAATATGAAAATTAAGACATATTAAATAGTATATAGCAATATATATATAAATGTTTATGTTACTATAAGAAAGATAGTGATTTCGAAAATGAAATATAGTATTATCTTTACATTGTATATATATAAAGAAAGGATGCTTAAAATTAAAATGATTTCAAATTATAGTGTAAAAAAACCATTTACTGTATTTGTTGCAGTAATACTAATTATTATTTTAGGAGTAATTTCATTTACAAGTATGACAACTGACCTTTTACCTAAAATGGATTTGCCATATGCAATTATTATGACTACATATGTAGGAGCAAGTCCTGAAAAAGTAGAAAATGTTGTTACAAAACCATTAGAACAATCTATGTCTACAATAAGTAATATTAAAAATGTATCTTCTATATCAAGTGAAAATTCTTCAGTAGTTATATTAGAATTTTCAAATGATGTAAATATGGATTCTGCGTTAATTGAAATAAACTCTAAATTAGATTTAATAAAAGCTGCATGGAATGATGATATGATAGGTTCACCTATGGTATCTAAAATAAATCCAAATATGATGCCTATTATGCTTACAGCGGTTGATATTCAAGGTATGGAAAATGCAGAAATTACAGAATTTGTGAATAATAAAATAATGCCAGAACTTGAAAGAATAGAGGGAGTAGCAAGTGTAAGTGCTACTGGATTGTTAGAAGAGCAAATAAAAGTTAAATTAAACCAAAATAAAATAGATGATGTAAATAAAAAAATCTTAGATAGTGTAAATGATAAATTATCTAAAACACAGGCTGAGCTAAATAATGTTAAAGGCAAATTAAATGAAGGAAAGGAAACATTAAAAAAACAATCAAATGAACAAACTTCAAAATTGATAGAGGGATTAACTGCCATAAAAGCAGGAAGTGCAAAAATAGATTCAGCAAAAAATGAAATAGAAACAAAAGAACAAGGACTAAAAATAACTAAAGATACATTAACCACAACAATAAAAGGAATGGATACCCTACTTAGTAAATTAAATAATGAAAAGGAAGAACTTGTTAAATTAGGAAACAATATAACAGATGAACAAAAAATAAAACTAGAAACATTAAATAGTAGTATATCAAAAACAGAAGAATTAAAAAAAGAAACAAATTTAAAACTTAAAGAAGTAAATTCTGGACTAGACCAAATATCAGTTGCAAAAATAGAATTAAATAAACAAAAAGAAAATCTTATAAATCAAGAAAAAGAACTAGAAATAGCAAAAGTAACTTTAACTAAAGAGCTTAGCAAAGCAGAACAGGCTTTAGCTACAAGTGAAACTGAATTAAATAATGGAATTAAACAATTTGAAGATGCAAGAGATGAAGCACTAAAAAGTGCATCAATAGATGGAATTATAACTATTGATATGGTTTCTAATATATTAAAAGCTGAGAATTTTTCTATGCCAGCAGGGTATATTGAAACTTCAAATGATAAAATGATTATTAAAGTTGGAGAAAAGTTTAATAATGTAGATGAAGTTAAAAACTTAAAAATATTATCTTTTGATATGGAAGGACTTGAAAATATTACTTTAAATGATTTAGCAGACATAGAATTTACAGATAATTCAAGTGAAATTTATGCGAAAGTAAATGGAAACAATGGAATTGTTTTAACATTTCAAAAGCAAAGTACAGCATCAACAGCAGATGTTTGTAAAGATATAGAGAGCAAAATGGATAAATTGGAAACACAAAATGAAAATTTAAGATTTACAACACTTATGAATCAAGGAGTTTACATAGACATCATTATAAATTCAGTATTAGATAACTTAGTTTATGGAGGAATACTTGCAGTTATAATTCTATTTGTATTCTTAAAAGATTACAAACCAACACTTATAATAGCTTTATCTATTCCAATAAGTTTAACATTTGCGATAGCACTTATGTATTTTACAGGGGTAACAGTAAATATTATATCTCTATCAGGTCTTGCGTTAGGTGTAGGAATGCTTGTAGATAACTCTATTGTTGTTATAGAAAATATATATAGATTACGTAACAATGAAGTAGGTGTGAAAGAAGCAGCAATTAGAGGTGCTGCAAGTGTTGCAGGAGCTATAACATCATCAACATTAACTACCATATGTGTTTTTTTACCTATTATATTTATACAAGGTATATCAAGACAATTATTTACAGATATGGGATTAACTATTGCATATTCATTGCTTGCAAGTTTAATTGTAGCAATAACATTAGTACCAGCAATGGCTTCAAAAATGTTTAAAGAAACAAAAACAAAGAAAGATATTTTCTTTGATAAAATAATTATAGTATATGAAAAATTACTTAAAGTTTCATTAAATCATAAAATAATAGTTGTAGTAGTGGCACTTGTATTACTTATAGGAAGTTTTATGCTTACAGGAATAATGGGAACAGCATTTATACCAAGTGTTGACGGAGAACAAATATCTATAAACATGGAAACACCAAAAGAAGTTACAAGCGAAGAAACAAAGAAAATGGCAGATGAAATAGTAGAGAAATTGTTAACAATTGACGAAATAGAAGAAATTGGTGCACTGGATTCTGGGACAATGAGTTCTATATCAAGTCTTTCAGGAGGAAATAGCAATTCAATTAGTATGTATGCTATTTTAAAAGAAGATAGAAAAGGAACGAATGCTGAAATTGCAAATAAAATTTATGAATTAACAAACGGTATGAACTGTGAAATTTCTGTTAGTACTTCAGAAATGGATATGTCTTCGATGATGACCTCTGGTGTACAAATTGTAGTAAAGGGAACCAATACAGATAAATTACAAGAAATTGCAAAAGAAGTAGCTAGCTTACTAGAGGAAATAGAAGGAATAGAGAAAATAGATTCTGGGATAGGTGAAACTTCAAAAGAAACAAGGGTTACAGTAGATAAGAATAAAGCAATGGAATATGGATTAACTGTTGCACAAGTTTATTCTAAGGTATCTAGTGAAATTTCAAATGAACAAGAAGCAACAACTATTACAGTAGATAATAAAGATTATCCTATTATAGTAGTAAAACCAGAAGAGAAAAAAATTACGAATGAGAATTTGAATTCTATTATATTAGAAGGAAAGAAGAATAACGAAACTGTAGATGTTAAGCTTAAAGATATAGCAAGTATAGAAGAAAAAGATGGACTAAGTTCAATTTCACACGATAATGGAGAAAAATATGTTACAGTATCAGTTACTATAAAACAAGATGCAAATGTTGGAATTGTAGGAAGAGATATAGAAAATAAATTAAAAGAATATACTGCCCCAGATGGATATAGTGTGGAAATACAAGGTGAAAGTGAAACAATTAATCAATCTTTACAAGATTTAGTAAAAATGATTGCACTTGCAATAGTATTTATATATCTAATAATGGTAGCACAGTTCCAATCATTAAAATCACCATTTATAGTAATGTTTACAATACCACTTGCATTTACAGGAGGATTATTTGCATTATTTATAACAGGATGTGAAATAAGTTTAATTGCAATGCTTGGTTTCTTAATGCTTGCAGGAATAGTTGTAAATAATGGAATAGTATTTATAGATTATGCAAATAACCTAAGAAGAGAAGAAAAATTAAAAATAAAAGACGCTTTAATAGAAACAGGAAAAACAAGATTAAGACCAATTCTTATGACAGCTCTAACAACAATACTTGGTTTATCAACAATGGCATTAGGTATAGGTTCTGGTACAGAAATGATACAACCATTAGGTATAGTAACAATAGGAGGACTTGTGTATGCAACACTTCTAACACTATTTGTAATTCCTTGTTTATATATGATGATGAATAAAGAAAAGAACTAAAATAAATTTCTTCTGGCGTAGCCAGGAGAAATTTATTTTAGTTAGAAAATCTATTGACTTTTTTTATAAAATATATTAACATATGAACATACGTGCATATAATATATTAAGGAGGTAATTTATGGAGAATAAAGAGCTAGAGTTTGTGTGTGGAGAAAATTGCCCACACTATAAAAAAATAAATGAGGTAAAAAATGTAGAACCAAATACTGAAGAAATTGTAAGTTTAGCAGATATGTTTAAATTATTTGCGGATAATACAAGACTTAGAATTATTTGTAGTATTTTAAATACAGAACTTTGTGTGTGTGATTTATGTGAGCTTTTAGACTTGAATCAGTCAACTGTATCTCATCAATTGGGTTTACTCAGAAATGCTAAACTTGTAAAATATAGAAAAGAGGGAAAACAAGTTTATTATAGCTTGCAAGATGAACATATAGAAAAGATTATTTCATTAAGTTTAGAACACATCCAGCACGAACGAGGTAATAAAATTTTAAAATCCGCTCCATCTTGCTGAATGTAGGGTATTTTCTTTTTTTTCGTATACTCAAAAAAAGAAAAGCACTATATTCATGTGGAGCTACTATATGCAATAAATAAAGATATATTTGTGTTAGAGGAGGAAAATAAATATGCCATGTAAACATTGTGAACACTGTGAAATTGAACATAATGATCATCATGAATATGCAAAAAAAGAAAATAAGTTAGACATTATTTTATATATAATAGCAATAATATTTTTAGTGATGTCATTTATACCAGTATTTGTAAATATGAAAGTAATATTTATACTATTATCTATATTACTTTCAGGATATGAATTATTATTTAATGGAATAAAAAATATATTTAAACTTAATTTTAAAGAAGATACACTAATGACAATTGCTGTAATTGCTGCATTTTGTTTAGGAGAATATGTAGAAAGCTGTTTAGTAATAATACTTTTTAGATTAGGAGAATTTTTAGAAGAAAGAGCAGTTGATAAATCTAATGAAAGCATTAAGGAAATTGTAAAAATTAAAGCAGATACAGCAAATAGAGTTATAAAGGATGTTATAGAAACAGTAGATGTAAAAGAAATAAAAGTAGGTGATACTATTTTAATAAAGCCAGGTGAGAAAATACCTGTTGACTGTAAAGTTATTTATGGAGAAACCCAAATAGACACGTCTAGTCTTACAGGAGAAAGTAAACCTATTTTTGTATCAAAAGAAATGGAAATATTATCAGGCGGAGTAAACTTAACAGGAAGTATTACGTGTAAAGTAATACGAGATGCAGAAAATTCTGCTGCTGCCCAAATTGTTGATTTAGTATATGAGGCAACCAATAATAAAGGAAAAACAGAAAAATTTATAACAAGGTTTTCTAAAATATACACACCAATAGTTATTCTAGTAGCTGTTTTAATTGCTATTATACCATTTATATTTAATTTAGATGTAAAAGATTGGATTATGAGAGCACTTATATTTTTAGTAGCTTCATGTCCATGTAGTTTAGTAATATCAGTTCCTTTATCATTTTTTACAGGACTACGGAAAAATATCTAAAAGAGGAATGATTATAAAAGGAACAAAACATATTGAAAATTTAGCAGGTGCAACTGTTATTGCATTTGATAAAACAGGAACATTAACTACTGGAAATATGAAAATAGATATATTAGAGAGTTTTAATTCTTATAATAAAGAAACAATACTTTCATATATATATAGTTTAGAATTATTATCAAATCACCCAATAGGAACAGCAATAAAAAATTATAGTAAAGAAATAGAACAAAGAATAGTAGAAGATTATAAAGAGATTGCAGGACATGGATTATATGGAAAGATAGAAGATAGAGAGATACTATTTGGAAATAGAAAATTATTAGAACAATATGAAATCAAGATGAATAATGAAATACCAGAAAATGCAATTTGTTTGAGTGTAAATAAAGAAATAGCAGGATATGTTATATTAACAGAAGAAATAAGAAATGAGAGTAATGATATTGTAAAAGAATTAAAAGATATTGGAATTAAAAAAGTTATAATGCTTACAGGGGATAACTTAAAAAGTGCTAAAACTATAGGAAATAGGATAAAAGTAGATGAAATAAAAGCAAATTTATTACCAAAAGATAAATTAACAGTAATTGAAGAATTAAAGAAAGTAAATGAAAAAGTTATTTTTGTTGGTGATGGAATAAATGATAGCCCAGTGCTTGCAAGCAGTAGTTTTGGTATTGCAATGGGAACAGGAGCTAGTATTGCAAGCATAACAGCAGATGGAATATTAATTTCAAACAATATAAGTACTTTGTCTAGTATTATAAAAACAGCAAGGTGTGCTATGAAAGTAGTAAAAGCTAATATCGTATTTTCATTAATTATAAAAGCTATTGTATTAATATTGGGTGGGGTTGGAATAGCACCGATTTGGCTTGCAATATTAGCGGATACTGGTGTAACGTTCTTAACAGTACTTAATGCTGTTAAAAATATAAAGTAAAGATATTATTTTAAGATCTAAACTGTAAAATTTCATTTTAAAATGTGACCAATAAATATTGACAGATTATGTAAAATACTATATAATATTGGCATACGGAAATAAATCCGCAAAAAACAACATAGGAGGGCTTATAAAATGGGTTTTGAACCAACAGAAGTAACTATGCAAAATCCTGGAGTAACACCATTGGAGGTGTTTAAGCAGAAAGCGGCTGCAACAAAAGAGCGGGTCGAGACAAGACTGAATGAACAGTATAAGTTACTGATTCAGGAAAAATGTATCATCATTCTTGAGAAAGTCAATAAAAAGCTTGAGGAAAGAGTGGGTGCTAAAGTAAGAATTACTTATTATGGCCATGGGAATTTTGGGGCTGGTGATGAAGAAGTTAACGTAAATGGTAAAGATGTCAATGCCAACATAAACGTTAATTTGGAGCAATTGGTAGAGGTAATTGACCAAATAGATGCCTACAGTCGTGGCGATATTGCGAAAACAGTTCATCCGTGGGTAGAGGTATGGTTTTCTGAAAACTGAATAAGCCAAGAAGAGGAAACGATCTGTGTTTCCTTTTTTTATTAAATCTAACAAATACCTTTAAAAATTTTAAAAAATAGTGTACAATTATATACAAATTGTATATTAGGAGAATAAGGATGAAGAAAAAATGGGAATATTATATTAGTGATGAAAAACAAATAGAAGAAATACAAGAAAAATTTGAAGTTACAAGGCTACTTGCAACTATTTTAGCCAATAGAGGAATTGTTGAAGAGGATAAAATTAGAAAATTTTTAGAACCAACAAGGGAAGATTTTTATGATCCATTTTTAATGCCAGATATGAAAGTTGCAGTAAATCGTATAATAGAAGCAATGAATAAAAAAGAGAAAATTATTATTTATGGTGATTATGATGTAGATGGAATAACAAGTATTTCTGTTTTGCAAAAGTTTTTGCGGTGAAAGAGGAATGAAAGTAGAGAGCCACATTCCAAATAGACTAGAAGAAGGATATGGATTAAATAAAGAGGCTATACAAGAAATTTACAATAATGGGTATAGATTAATGATAACAGTAGATTGTGGTATTTCTGCAATAGAAGAAATTGAATTTGCAAATTCATTAGGAATAACAACCGTTATTACAGATCATCATGAGCCATTAGAAGAATTACCAAAAGCATTAGCAGTTATTGATGCTAAAAGAAAGGATAATACATATCCATTTAATCAGCTTGCAGGAGTAGGAGTAGTATTTAAATTAATTCAAGCAATTGGAATTAAACTAGGATTAGATGAAAAGGAATACTTAAAGTACTTGGACTTGGTCTGTGTAGGAACAATATCCGATATAGTTCCATTAGTTGATGAAAATAGAGTTATTACAAAACTTGGGCTAAAACTTGTTAATGTAACAAAAAATTTAGGTCTTAAATATTTGTTAGAAGCAACAGGTTATAAAAATATAGATTCAAATACTATTTCCTTTGGAATTGCACCTAGAATTAATGCGTGTGGAAGAATGGGACACGAAACAGAAGCATTAGATATATTTTTGTCTAATGATATAAATGAAGTAAAAGAATTAACAGAAAAATTAAATGAGTATAATAAAATAAGACAAGATACAGAAAAAAGTATTGTAAATGAAGCGTTAGAATTGATTCAAAGAAATAAAGAAGATGAAAAAAATACTATTGTAATAGGAGCTAGAGGGTGGCATCATGGAGTAATTGGTATAGTGTCTTCTAAAATAACAGATATGTATTTTAAGCCAAGTATATTAGTATCTTTTGAAAATGGAATTGCAAAAGGATCACGGAAGAAGTATACCTGGGTTTGATTTACATAGTGCACTATGTAAGTGTAGTAAGTACCTAGAGAAATATGGTGGGCATGAAATGGCAGTAGGTCTTACTCTAAAAGAAGAAAATTTTGAAGATTTTAAGAAAGAATTTGAAAAGTTTGCTAAGACAAGTAAACTAGAAGAAATTCAAGCTATTATTAATATAGATGGAATTATAAAACAAGAAGATATGAATATAGAATTTGTTAGAGCTTTAAAAACACTTGAGCCTTTTGGAGAAGAAAATAAAATGCCATTATTTGCATATAAAGGCTTACGTATAAATTCAATTCGTGCATTAACAGAAGGAAAACATTTAAAATTGACTTTACGTGATGATAATATTATAGTTGATGCTATAGGCTTTAATATGGGAAGTTTGGTGAGTGACTATCTAATAGGAGATAAGGTAGATATTGTTGGAACTTTAGAAATAAATAGTTTTAATGGAATAGAAAATGTCCAAATGAATCTAAAAGATATTATGAAATCAATTTAAAAATATATCCATTAAATAAATATGTAGGTCGAATCCCTACATAAAAAATCCAAACAAAGAGGTGTAAAAGTATGCAAGAAGAACAGGCTACAATTAATGATATAATTGCAAGAATGAAAAAGAATAACTGGAGAACTAATACAAAACTTATAACAAAAGCATATAATTATGCTATATCAAACCATGGAGACCAAAAAAGAAAATCTGGTGAGCCATATATTATTCATCCTATGCAAGTAGCATATACTCTTGCTTCAATGAATTTAGATGATGCTACAATTTGTGCAGCACTTTTACATGATGTAATTGAAGATACAGATGCTACATATGATGATTTAGTTAAAGAATTTAGTGAAGAAATAGCAGAAATGGTTGATGGTGTAACAAAGCTTGGTAAACTTAATTATACTACCTTAAAAGAACAACAAGTAGAAGATTATAGAAAAATGTTTTTAGCAATGGGAAAAGATATAAGAGTTATTTTAATTAAACTTGCAGATAGACTTCATAATATGAGAACTCTAAAATATCTAACTAGAGATAGACAAATTGCTAATGCAAGAGAAACTATGGATTTATATGCACCACTTGCCAATCGTTTAGGAATGTATTCTTTAAAATGGGAATTAGAAGATTTATCTTTTAAATATTTATATCCTGAAGAATATAGAGAAATTGTGGAAGGATTAGACAGAAAAAGGGAAGAAAGATTAGCATTTATTGAAAAGATATTAGAAGAAATAAAGAAACAATTAAAAGTTCAACATATAGAAGCAGAAATTACGGGAAGAGCAAAACACTTATATAGTATTTATAGAAAAATGAAAAGAGATAATTGTACATTAGATCAAATTTATGATCTGTTTGCATTAAGAATTATTGTTAATTCTGTTAAAGATTGTTATGCAGCTTTACGGAGTTGTTCATGAACTTTATAACCCAATGCCAGGAAGGTTTAAAGATTATATAGCAGTTCCAAAGCCAAATATGTATCAATCATTACACACTACTTTAATTGGAGATAAAGGTACACCCTTTGAAGTACAAATTCGTACATGGGATATGCATAGAATTGCAGAATATGGTATTGCTGCACATTGGGCTTATAAAGAAGCAAATTTTGCAAAGGGAAAGAAATCAAATGTAAAAGTAGAAGAAGACAAACTTGCTTGGCTTCGTGAAACTTTAGAATGGCAAAAAGAAATGAGGGATCCAGAGGAATTTTTAAATACATTAAAAACTGAATTGTTTGAAGATGAAGTATATGTATTTACTCCAAAAGGTGATATTAAAGTATTGCCAGCTGGTTCAACTTCAATAGATTTTGCATATAGTATACATGTTCAAGTTGGACATAGAATGACAGGGTGTAAAATTAATTCAAAAATGATGCCAATTATTACTAAATTAAAAAATGGCGATATTGTAGAAGTTATTACATCTGATAATGCAAAAGGACCTAGTAGAGATTGGCTAAAATTTATTAAAAGTACATCTGCAAGAAATAAAATCCAAAGTTGGTTTAAAAAAGAACAAAGAGAAGAAAATATTATTAAAGGAAAAGAATTAATTGAAAAAGAAATAAAAAGAATAGGAATGACATCAAATGAACTTCACAAACAAGAATATATACAAGTAGCTCTTGATAGGTATAAATATAATTCAGTAGATGATATGTATGCTTCTGTTGGTTTTGGTGCAATAACAGCGGGAAAAATTATAGCAAAGATGTTAGAAGAATATAAAAAAGTTAATGAAGATGACCAAATAGAGAAAAAGATTGAAGAACTTGCTACTCAAAAGAAAGTAAGAAGCAATGCTCCAAAAAGTGGAATTATTGTAAAAGGAATAGATAATTGTTTAGTAAAACTTTCTAAATGTTGTAACCCTGTTCCAGGAGATAATATTATTGGATATATAACAAAAGGAAGAGGAGTTTCTATTCATACTACAGACTGTGTTAATATAAAAGATTTATTAGGGCAAGAAGATAGGATTATTGATGTAGAATGGTATAATGAAAAAGCATCAAGCTATAATGTTGATATAGAGGTATTTTCAAATGATAGAATAGGACTTCTTGCAGATATTATTAAAGCAATTTATGATGTCAAAACAAAATTGATTGCGGTTAATAGTAAAGTTAATAAAGATAAAATTGTTATAACAGAAATTACAGTAGAAGTAGAAAATTTGGATGACCTAAATAAAACACTTAAATCTTTAAGAAAAGTTGATAGTGTATTTGAAGTAAAAAGAAAGAAATAAATATGTAAGGGTTATAATACTATGCAACCCACTATATGTTGCAAAATAAGGAGAAAGTTATGATACTAAAAAGATTAAAGTTAGATACTCCACTTGGAGAACCTACAAATTGTTATATTATTGTTGATGAGGAAACAAAAGAAACAATGGTAATAGATCCAGCAGGAGAAAAAGAAAAGATAATAGATATGTTAAATGTTTTAGAATCAAAACTAAAATATATTTATTTAACACATTGTCATGGAGATCACACAGGGGCAGTAGTTGGATTACAAAACAAATATGGGGCTAAAGTATTAATTGAAAGAAAAGAAAGTGATAATTTAAAAAATCCCGAAATAACTTTAAATTATTATATAGGAGTACCAGATATAAAGTTAGAAGATGATTCTAGAATTGATGATGGAGATTTAATACATTTAGGAGAATTAGAATTTAAGGTTATTCACACACCAGGTCACACAAACCGGTAGTACATCTCTATTTTGCGAAAAAGAGAAAATGTTATTTAGTGGAGATACTATATTTCGCGGTACTTGGGGAAGAACAGATTTACCAACAGGAAGTTTAAATGATATAATAAATTCTATAACTGATAAATTACTTGTATTGCCAGATGATACAATAGTATATCCAGGACACGGAAAATCAACTATGATAAAAGAAGAAAAACCGATTTATTTAGAATTAAGAGAACGTGATTTGTTTTAGATAAAAAATAAAAAGCCCCCATAGAGGAGACTTATAAACTATCAATCGCTATCACTATTATTGTCATTATCATTATTCATGCTATTATCAAAAAGACGAAGTAAGAGAATAATGAAAAGAAATGCTAAAATAGGAATACCAATATAGAATAGTATAAATGAAAGAGCATCGATAGTATAAAAATACATAAAATTACTTTCTATGGGGTGGTGAGTACATAAAAATACATATACTCTATTGTTATTAAGTTAGAACAATTATATTATGTTTTGTATAAGATGTCAAAATATGTTTTTTGTATAGATTGTATTGACATAATTCATTTTTGTTCTTTTTTAGTTCTATTCTAAAATAAGAGAGAATACAATTATTATAGAATTATTTTAACAAAGGAGAAAAACATGGTTAATGTTACAGTAATTAATATAAGAAGTGTATTCAAATTCTTTTGTATTGCTATAGTGCTAGTATTTATGTTTGGAGTTATTAGGTTCGTAGGAGAAAACATTAAAATTGGAGAAAATGGTGTTAATGTTAGTTTTATAGGATGCATTAATAATACTTTACCTAAGATAAAAGAAGATGAAACAACTCGGAAAAATTCGGGCAAGTAGTAAGTTCATCCAGAGGCTCTAATTTAAGAAGGATGTTAACTAAAGAATTACCTATGATGGATAATCTAATTGTAGATGGAGAAGAAAATGAAGAAATACATACAGCGATAAATAATAAAGATAATGATAATATTGAAGAAGCAAAAACAGATGTTACAACACAAGAAATTAAAGAAAATAATATAACACCTAAGTACAATAGTATGTTTGGAAGTGTTAAAGTTAAAAATGAATCAGATAAAGAAATTACAGATGAAATTTTAACACCTAATATTTCATTAGAAAATAATAAAGATATTATTATTTTTCATACACATACTTGTGAAAGCTATACTCCAAGTGAACAATTTAGCTATGAAATGACTGGAAGTTATAGAACAACAGACTTAAACTATTCAGTGGCAAGAGTTGGAACGGAGCTTGAAAAATATCTAAATAATTATGGGTATAATGTAGTACATGATAAAACTTATCATGACTATCCTGCTTATAGTGGATCATATGGAAGGTCTCTTACTACAGTGCAAAATATATTAAATAATAATGTAAATGCACAGCTTGTAATAGATTTACATAGAGATGCTGTACGGAAGTAATGCCAATTATGCACCTAGTGTAAAAATAGGTGATGAAACAGCAGCACAAATGATGTTTGTTATAGGAACAGATGGAGGAGGATTGCAGCATCTTAATTGGCAACAAAATTTGAAGTTTGCAGTAAAAATGCAAGAAAAAGCAAATGAATTATATCCAGGTCTATTTAGACCAATTATAGTTAGAAATTCAAGATATAATCAACATTTAGCGAAAGCAGCTACAATAATTGAAGTAGGTGCTACAGGAAATACAATGGAAGAATGTTTAGTAAGTATGAAATACTTATCTAAAATAATAAGTGAAGTGGTAAAATAAGAAATATTCATTATCTGCAAAAATATAAATATTAAATTAAGACAAATCAATATTTAATAAACTATATAATAATTAAATATAATGGAAGAGCCCCCAGCAGTCAAAGTATGCTGGGGGCTCTCTTTTACTTATGATAGTCTACTCCAAAATAGTAAGACTTATTATTAGTAGTAACTATTTCAAAGTAAAATTTTGCACCATTAATGCCATCATTATCCATATAAAAATATAGATAATTCATGTTGTTTTCAGCAGATAAAAATGATTGAGAGGATATATAATTACCTTTTTCATTTACCAAGTTTATATGAGATATGGAGCCATAGATCATAATAGTTAGATCCCTATCTGCATGTCCAGGATATGTTAATTCGAAAGGACTAGACTTGGTTGAATCTGCTGACACAGGTACTGCTAAAAGCTCATTGTTGTACAAGAATGATACTGTAGGGGTACCTGTTGATACAATTGGTGATTGCACAGGTACTTCAGGTGCTGGTGTTTGTTCGGTAGGTGTTTTAGTAATGGAGGTTTCAATGGTTTCAGCTAAGCTATCCTGATTAGCAGTAATTGCATCGAGTTGCTCCTGAATATTGAGGAATTGTTCATTAAGATTGTCTTCAATCTCTCTCATTTGCTGCCGGTCAATCTCACATTCTTCATAGAATGTTTTTGTACTAAGAAGATCGTGAGTATCGATATTACTGCTACCGCAACCAACAAGTGTCAATGTGCAAAGTGAAACGATAATAAAGGTTGATTTTTTCATAGTGTTTTTTTCCTTTCTTTATTAAAAAAATGTTTTTGGTTTCAATGACTGCAATGCAATCATTACAATGTTTTTAAATACAAGATTACATAATCTAATTATACCATAATTTGTATAAATATGCAAATGCGACAAAATTTTAATTTTTATATTAATAGAGAAAATGTAACTATTTAAGGTATATTGTCATATCATGTAGTATATCTAAAAAAGGAGGAATATAAATGCGTAGAAGATGTAATTGTCATAAATGTTGTTTAAGCAACTATTCAAATTATACAGATGATCTTATGGAAAAAGCTTGTAATAATGTTTCTAATGATATGGAATGTTGTATAAAGAACAATGATACTTGTGATTGTGAATGTGGATTTGATGAAGAAGAATCAGTATTTCCATCTAATCCAATGTTTGGGCAAAGTTATGTGCCTTGGCAAACAATGGACAAAACTTTTAAACCTTGTGTTGGGTTAAAAATGGGTACTATTTTTCCAGAATTAGTAAGCCCATATGTACCTTGTCAAGGAATGGAAGAAATAGAATATATTAAACAAACAAATAAAATAGGAGAGGGGTGTAACAAATGTTAGAAGATAATATGGAAAATAGACATTGTGGATGTAATAGTAATTGTAATCAAGATTGTAATATGTCTTGTGACTGTATGAACAATAATGAAGAAATGAGTTGTGCTTGTAAAAATGACCTAAGAGAAGAAATGATGATGCAACTAAGAGCATACAAATTTTCTATAATAGAACTTGCTTTATATTTGGACACTCATCCTGATGATGAAAAGGCTTTATGCTTGCATAGAGAATATGCAAAAAAAGCAAAAGAACTAGCAGACAAATATCAAAAAATGTTTGGACCATTAACAATTAGTTATCCATGTAAAAAATGGAGATGGCTAGAAGAACCATGGCCATGGGAAAGGGGGAATTTTTAATGTGGAGTTATACAAAAGCACTAGAATATCCAGTTAAAATTAAATGTACAAATCCAAGACTTGCAAAATTCATCATTTCACAATATGGTGGTCCAGATGGAGAACTTGCGGCTTCACTTAGATATTTATCACAAAGATTTGGAATGCCAGATGAAAAAGCAAAAGCTATATTAAATGATATAGGAACAGAAGAACTTGCTCACTTAGAAATGGTTGGAACAATAGTACACCAATTAACTAATGGAGTTTGTCCAGAAGAATTAGAAAAAGCAGGACTTGGAGCATATTATACAGATCATGGGATAGATGTGTATCCTCAATCTGCAGCAGGAGTTCCTTTTACAGCATCATATATAGCTGCAAAGGGAGACCCAATAGCAAATTTACAAGAAGATTTAGCAGCAGAACAAAAAGCAAGAGCAACTTATGAAAAATTAATAGACTTATGTAAAGATGACCCAGATGTAATAGAACCACTACGTTTCTTAAGACAAAGAGAAATAGTACACTTCCAAAGATTTGGTGAAGCACTACGAGGAGTACAAGACAAATTAGCTATGAAAAGATTTTATATGAATGATTGTAACAAGATGAACGATAATAAATGTAATTGTTTAAAAGAGTTTAATAGTGTAAATAATTATAATGTTTGTGACAGTGTATGCAATTGTAACAACAATAGATAGTCATAGTATAAATATTATAGACTATATAAGAAAAAGCCTAATAATTACTTGTAATTATTAGGCTTTTTCTTAAAATTTACTTAATATATTTATTTTGAATAGATATTGTGCTAAAATAAAAAAAGATAAGAAGATAGGGGATGTAAATAATGAATTGGAAAAAAGTTGCAATGGGGATAGGAATATTATTTATTATAGCAGTAGTAATATTCGTACTACTATATATCTTTAATAGAAATGTTTTGTATGATATTTATGATGGGATAAAATATGTAAAACACGCAGTAGAAGTAAAATTATCAAGCGAATATAAGATAGTAGACAAAACAAAGACATATTATAAAAATGAAAAAAACCTAAAAATTCCTATATTGTTGTATCATGAAATAACAAAAGAAAAGCCAGAAAGAAGTTTATCATATATGAGAACTACAAAAGAGAATTTTGAAAAACAAATACAAGGTTTACTTGAATATGGATATACAATTATTTCTTATAATGATTTGATAGAATACAATAAAGGGGAAAAGGCACTACCTGAAAAAATTGTTTTAATTGATTTTGATGATGGGTATGTTGGAAATTATTTATATGCTTTTGAAATAGTAAAGAAATATAACATTCCAATTAATATATATGTTGTGGATGATTTAGTAGGAACACCAGGATATTTTAATTGGGAACAGGCAAAAGAGATGAGCGATAGTGGATTAGTAAGTATAAATTCACATGGTAAAACACATATATTTTATGATAAAGAAACTAAAGAAACTTTAGTAGAACATATAGAATATGCACATAATAATATTGAGAAAAATGTAAGTAAAAAAGTTACGAAAGTATTTACATATCCATATGGTGCATATACTAAGGAACATTTGGAAACATTAAAACAAGCAGGATTTGTACAAAATTTGACAAATGATGAAATAAATGAATCAAATACATTAAATTTATATGGATTAAGTAGAATATATGTTAAAAATTATTCTAAATATAAAGTTCTAAAAATGATAAAATAGAATAAAGGAGACACTATGCGTGTCTCCTTTATTCTTATAAAGTAATAATATTATGAGTGTAATCTAAACCACTAGTTGAATCATAGTCATATCCTAATGTGTATATATCAGTAGCAAAAATATCTTTTTCTAACATACTTTTAGACATCTTATTATTTGATGTATCTAAATATTTTTTTACAGATGTTATAATTTCAAGTTTTGGATTTAGGTGATTAATTCCACCTAACAAATCTTTCCCTCTAGAATTGAAACCTAAGACACGTACATATGGAGTAGTTACTTTCTTTGAGTTTAGCATATCTTTTTTTGTTATTCCTAATAAACAATATAGACAAATTCGTTTAAGCCTTGTTGTAGTATAACGTTTACTTTTAATTATAGTAAGTAGTTCGTCAATAGTATTACAAGAATTAGCAGCATTTTTTATTGCGTATTCTAACCCTTCCGTTACATCAGGAAGGTCAGCTATTTCTTCAAGGCTCATTTTACGAAAGTTATATATAATTTCTCTTTCAAATTTAGCGATATTTGGTACAGTATGACCTGCTCTTAAGCATTCATACATAATATCAAAGGAGCTTTTTGGCATAGCTCGTCTTAAACTCCACACATCATTTGTAATTGCAATTTTTCTAATGGCAGTGGCACTAGCCATTCCATCAACAATTTCTGTTGAATTATAATCAACTTTATTTCTATTTATACTTACAGGAACAATACGACTTTTATATTTTTTTAATGCTTTTAAATATTCTATAGCTAGTATATTATTTGGACTAGATAGAACGTTAGCATATTTTCTAATATCATTTAGATACATAAGTAAAGCATTTTCTCTTGCTTTAGGATATGAAATTCCTTTGGTTAATTCATGGTTTAAAAGCGAAACAAATTCTTTTGGCTCACTATATAAAATATTTGCAAAATCATCTAAAATTTTAACATTACAAAGTTCACTACCAAAAGAAATATAATCTACTATATTTAAGGAATTTAGAATTTTAATTGCACCTTCAGCAAAATTTTCTGCACTTGATATACTATATATTAAAGGTAACTCAATAACAAGGTCAATACCATTTTGAAGAGCCATTTCAGCTTTTGACCATTTATCAACTAAAGAAGTATCACCACGTTGTACAAAGTTACCGCTAATAATAGCAACAGTATAATCAGCGTCTACTGCTTTTTTTGATTCATTTAAATGGTATAAATGGCCGTTGTGGAATGGATTATATTCGGCAATAATACCAAGTACTTTATTCATAAATTTATCCTCCTATATTGCAACCTAAAACAATTTACTGATATAATATCATAAAAGAAAATAAATTTCAAATATTATAGTAAAATTTATATGAAATATGTAAAAAAATGATAAAAATATGAATATTGGAGGGAAAAATGGAAGAAGTTATAATATATACTGATGGTGCATGCTCAGGAAATCCTGGACCTGGAGGGTGGGGAAGTATTCTTATGTATAAAGAAAATATTAAGGAAATTTCAGGAGCATTGAAAGATACTACAAATAATGTAATGGAATTAACAGCTGTAATAGAAGCACTTAAATTATTAAAGTTCAAATGTAATGTAAAATTATATAGTGATAGTGCATATGTTGTTAATGCCTTTAATCAAAAATGGATTTATGGATGGTTAAAAAATGGATGGAAAAATTCTAATAAAGCACCTGTAAAAAATAAAGAATTATGGGAAGAATTATACTCATTAGCTAATATACATAATGTGGAATTTATTAAAGTAAAAGGACATGCAGATAATGAGTATAATAATAGATGTGATGAATTAGCAAGAAATGCAATTAATACTTTGTAAAAGAGCTTTATTTTAGAATAGCTATAAGGTGATACAAAAGAGCCAATTTAACAATGAGGCTGTTAGTGTAAGCTGACTGGGGGCTTAAAAGATATAATAAAATTTATAGATATGACTGAATAATAATCATTATTTTAGAGGGGGATAAAATGAAAATTATAGGTGTTACAGGAAGTTCAGGAGCTGGAAAAACGACGATATGTGCTATATTAGAAAAAGAATATTTGGCTCATATTATAGATGCAGATGAAGTTGCCAAAAGATTAACTAAAAAAGGGACTATATATTTAAATTCTATTGTAGAATATTTTGGCATTGATATTCTTGATAGTATGGGAGAACTTAAAAGAAAAGAGTTAGCGAATATAATATATGAGAATGATGAAAAAAGAAAGGCATTAAATAACCTTACATTTACATATGTAGTTAAAGAAATAAAACAAAATATTAACGATTTACAGGATAAAGAATTGATTGTTATAGATGCACCACTTTTATATGAAAGTAATTTAGACAAAATATGTGATATTGTTATTGGAGTAATTGCAAAAGAAGAAGATAAGATAGATAGAATTTGTAAAAGAGATAATATTAGTATAGAAATAGCTAAAAAAAGACTTAATATACAATTGAAAGATGATTATATAAAAGATAAAGCAGATTATATAATTGTAAATAATGGCAATTTAGAAGAATTAGAAAAAGATATTAAAAAAATACTATAATTCAAACATATTACAGTATTGTGACATTTTTGTAATATGCTTGAACTGCATATTGTTTTACCATATAATATAAGTGGAATATAGTATATAGGCAAAAGAGTAGGAGGATAATATGGAAACATTTGCAGATTATATATTGTCTGAAAAAGACTATATAAAGAAGATGGAAATTGTATATTATTTGAAAAAACGAACTAATATTTTTTTTGATAATTCTGTTATATTCAAAACAGAACTAGCGAGAATGTTTATAGAAGATATGGATATAGATGTGGATAAAAATCTGGTTTTAACAGTATCGCTATTATGTGCGTGTAAAAAACCAGAAGATTCAAAAGATTTATCAAGAATAAAATCATATGCAAAAGACAGTGCAAATTATCTAGCTACTTTAGGATTTGATAATAGATTTTGTAAAATATGTGAAGAAGTAAATAGATATAGTGGGAGTTCTCCAAGAGAAAAAGAAAGTGATATATTAGAATTAGTAGATAACTTTGGAGGAATGCTTTTAAATAGACCAGAAAGACGAGGATTTCCTGTTGATGAAGCATTAGTTTTACTAGAATATAGAAACATGAAAGGAAAAGATAATGTTTATCTTGAAAAATTTAAAGAGTTTGTAAGTGTTACAGAAGGAATAGCAGTATAGAAATGGAGGAATAAAGATGGGATTTTACAATGGTAAAGATGGGTCATGGTATGAAAAATTTTCTGGAGTTGAAGGACATTCTAATAAAATTACAGAAGTGCAAAGAGCGATTAATAAATTATCACTTGATGAAATTAGAGAAGGAATTGAAATTGCACAACAGCAATATATGAGAGATATGAATGATTTAAGTAAAGTGCACTTAAAAACACCTTATTCTAAAGCTAAGAAAGAACCAATTGAATATATTGTAGAAGAAAACAAAAACGAAACAGAAGAAGAAAGATAAAGTAGAGGATTAGTTACTAATCCTCTATAATTTTAATAGGTATAAGAAAGAAGGAATAATAAATGTACGAAATATTTGCAGATTTACATGTACACATAGGAAGAAGTAAAAATAATAAACCAATAAAAATAACAGCGGCAAAAAGTTTGAATTTTGAAAATATTGCAAAAGAGTGTGTAGAAAAGAAAGGAATAAATGTTGTAGGAATTATAGATTGTGCATCTCCTTATGTAATTGAAGATATAGAAGAATTTTTAAAAAATGGTGAAGCATACGAAATAGAGAATGGAGGAATTATTTATAAAGATAAAGTTTGCATTCTATTAGGAAGTGAAATTGAAACAGCAGAGGTAAATGATAATGGAAAAACAGGAAGTGCTCATAATATATGCTTTTTCCCAAGCTTAAAGGATATAAAAGGGTTTTCAAAAGAAATGAGTACACATATAAGTAATATAACTTTAAGTTCACAAAGAGCAAATATATCTGCATATTACTTAATAGACATAGTTGAAAAATACAATGGTATTTTAATACCAGCACATACATTTACGCCACATAAAAGTTTTTATGGAAATTGTACAGATAGATTAGAAAAAATATTTAAAGAAAAGTTTGGCAAAATAGTAGCAATAGAATTAGGTTTAAGTTCAGACACATTTTTAGCAGACCAAATAAGTGAACTTGAAACTCGTACATTTTTAACAAATTCTGATGCACATTCATTACCCAAAATTGCTAGAGAATATAATAAAATATTAGTAGAGGATATAAGTTTTAAAGAGATAGTAAAAGCGCTAAAAAATGAAGATGGAAGAAAGATAATTTGTAATTATGGACTAGACCCAAAACTTGGAAAATATCACAGAACATATTGTGAAACTTGTGAAAAAAATATTTTAGGAGATGCACCTGTAACTACTTGTAAAGATTGCGATTCAAAGAATATAACAATGGGTGTGTTTGATAGAATTGAAATGATTAAGGATAAAAAGGAAACAAAAAGTCCTAAAAATCGTCCACCATACATTTATCAAGTTCCTTTAACATTTATACCAGGAGTTGGGGGAAAAACAATAGATAAATTGTTAAATACCTTTGAAACAGAAATGAATATATTACATAAACTTTCTAAAGATGATATTGAACAAGTAGTAGGAGAAAAAATAGCAAATAATATAATACTTGCAAGAGAGGGAAAATTAGGAATAGAAGCAGGACGGTGGAGGAGTGTATGGTCACGTAACTACATTACGTTGCTAATGAAGAATGAATAGTGAATAATAAAGAATTAGTAATGAAAAATATAACGATATAGGGGTAGGTCTTGTGCCTACCCAAGAAATATAAACAAAATCAAATGCAAATGTGTAGTGGTCGCATGGTATGCGACCACTTTATATAATATAATTTGGTTTATAGTTCTAAAAATAATTTTATTACATAGACATTATGTATAAAGCACTTTTAGAGGAGGTAATAAAATTTGAGAAACATAGGAAAAAGCAAGAAAGATAGCAAGATAAAAGAAATTTTATTAACATATATAAAAAATAATATAAGAGAAATTATGGTTATAACAATCATTTTTTTTATTGGGCTAGTTTTTGGAATTATTTTTGTAAATAATTCTGGACAGGAACAAGCAAATGAAATTAGTTCATATATTAATGATTTTGTAAATAGTCTAAAGAACAATGTTAAAGTAGATAAAGCAGAACTTTTGAAAGATGCCTTAATTTCAAACTTTTTATTAGCAATTACTCTGTGGTTTGTTGGCTCTACAGTAATAGGAATACCAATTGTTTATGGGATAATTGCATATAAAGGATTTTGTTTAGGCTATACAGTATCATCTAGTATGGCAACACTTGGAATGCGGAAAAGGAATACTATTTATTATAACATCTCTATTAACTCAAAACATTATATTTATCCCATGTATACTTGTTTTAGCAGTAAGCGGAATGAAATTATATAAATCTATAGTTAAAGACAAAAGAAGAGAAAACATCAAACTAGAAATAACAAGACACACTGTTTTTTGTGGAGTTATACTATTAATGCTTGAGTTATCTGCATTTTTTGAAGTGTATGTTTCAACAAACCTAGTACAGATATGTGCAAAATATTTGTAAGAACAATAAATTTACAAAAAATTTCAAAAAACTCTTTACATTTTTTGATAAATTTGATATAACATAAGTGTTTATGTAAATTGTGAAAAATATGACATAAAACAAATATAAGGTAGGGGAATAAAAGATGGAAAAACAAGTTAACAATTTTTTAGAATTTATAAAGGAAGATAAGAAATTATCTGCAAATACATTACAGTCATACAAAAGAGATTTAATACAATTTGAAAATTATGTAAATGCAAATAAACTAAATTTCCTAAAAATAGCAGAAGATGATATGAAAAAATATTTTTCACATTTGCAAGAAGATGGAAAGAAAACATCTACAATATCAAGAAATGTTGCATCAATAAGATCATTTTATCAATTTTTAGTACGTAACAAAAAAGTAAAAAAAGATCCAACAGATAAAATTCAATCTCCAAAAGTAGAAAAAAAAGCACCAAGTGTTTTATCTTCACAAGAAGTTGCACTATTATTAGAACAACCAAAAGATATAGATTTAAAAGGAACTAGAGATAAAGCAATGCTTGAATTTGCATATGCTACTGGAATGAGAGTAACAGAAATAATTTCTTTAGATATAGATGATGTAAATTTAAAAGAGGGTATTGTAATTTGTAGAACTGGTGCAAGACAAAGAAATATACCACTAGGTTCACTTTCTTTAAAAGCATTAGCTGAATATATTGAAAATTCTAGACCTATATTAATTAAAGATGAAAATGTTAAAGCATTATTTGTTAATACAAATGGAAAGAGATTAACACGTCAAGGTTTTTGGAAAATTGTTAAATATTATAAAGAACAAGCACATATAACAAAAGATATAACACCACACGTTTTAAGACATTCATTTGCAACACATTTATTACAAAATGGTGCAGATCTTAAATCAATTCAAACAATGCTTGGACATTCAGATATATCTTCAACACAAGTATATATGCAATTCCAAGATGAAAGTATAAAAAATATATATAAACATGCTCATCCACGTGCATAATGCATTACATGAAAGTAAAAAGATATAAATAAAGAGTGAAAGGTACATGATGTGTTTTTTGTTTAAAAACAAAAAGCAATATGTACTTTTCACTTTTTTATATTGTAGAAAAGTATATTATTTTAAATTAAATAGACGTAATATTACTCGTTTACAAGAAGAAGTTTCTTATTATTTTTTAATTAAACAAAATTCATATAATAGAAAAACTATATAGCAAATGATGATTATAAATTTCCATAATAGAATATATAAATACCTTGACAAATAATATTAGTAAATATAAAATACATACATAAAGGTATTTGTAGCATAAATAATGAAAAAATGATAATACTTTAATTAAAAAGAAAATATGAGGAGGAACAAAAGATAGTGAATAGTGAGAAATTAAGAATGAATAATAAAAAATGTAAAGGTATTACCCTAATTGCCCTAATAATAACCATCATAATTTTATTAATACTAGCAGGAGTAACAATAAATGTATTAATAGGAGATAATGGATTATTTAGTACTGCAAAAAAAGCAGCAGATGATTATAAGAAAGCAGAAATAAGCGAAAGATTACTAATAGCAATAGCAGATTTACAAGCTGAAAAAAAAGGAGGAGCAACGTTAGACGATATAACTGAAGAATGGTTAAATAGCAAAATGCCAGATTGTGATTGTACAGTAAGAGAAAATATAGAAACAGGAACTAAAACCATAATAATAAAAAAAGATGAAACTATACAAACATATATTATAGATGAAACATTAAATATTACAGAAATGGAAACAAAAGTAGGATATTTTTATGATATTATTGAAAGCAACGAAAATAATACCAAAATATCACTTTCATTATTTGGAAATATAGGAATAACTAAGGTAGAGTTACCAGGAAAAGACCCTATAACATATAAAGGTGAAAAAGAAATTGATGGAATAGAATATACTATGCAAAAAAAAGTAGAGTATACAGTAAAGGTAACATTAGAAAATGGAGAAGTAGAAGAATTAAAGATATCAATAAATGATTATTATGACATTAAAATAAATTTACAAGATGGAATAAGCATAGATAATAGAGCAAAAAAAGTAGGAGACGGAACAACATATGAAGCAACAGTGTCAGTAATAGGAGAAAATTCTGAATATTTTTTAAGTATATTAAATGTAACTGTAAATGGAAATCTTATAGACGATGAATCAAAAGTAAATGTGAGAACACGGAAAAATTAAAATAGAAAATGTAACAGGAGATATAGAAATAACAGCAACTAAAGTAAAACGTATTAAAGGATACATTGTAAAAGATGGTATTTTAGTGAATCCAGATTATGAGTTGTATTATTCAAGTTTATATCAACGTAATGGTTATGTAGAAGTTGATTTTGAATGTGGAAGTTCAATTGCACCTAGAATTTTTTGGAATATTGCAAATGGAGAAAGAACATATACTAAAATGATATGTAAATTATCTAATCCTTCTTGTGAGCCTTTTGCTGCTGGAGGATACATATTTGCAGGAAATGGAAGCATTGAAGGCAGATATATGAATGGCACATATGTGTGGTATGAAATAGGCGGAAATAATTTTGGAGCTTTTTCTGAACCACGAGAATATGTTATGGATTTTAATGGTACACCAGAAACGTTCTATGCTGGAATACAGATGTATTATAGAGCAACTCAAACATGGTCTAGACAATTTCATATTTATGAATTAAGATTTATGGAGTAAATTAAAAAGGACAGGATTGATAATAGTCATTTATCAATTTCTGTCTTTTTTAATGACAATTATATAAAAGTTTGATATAATCTCTATAAGAAAGAGGTAAGATATGTATAAATTTTTTGTTACAGGAAATCAAGTAAAGGATAATATAATAAAAATAGAAGAAGATGATGTTAATCATATAAAAAATGTGCTTAGACTTGGAATTGAAGAAAAAATAACAGTATGCAATATTAGTAATTCTACAAACTATTTATGCAAAATTACAGAATTAGATAATAAATATGTAACTTGTGAAATTGTAGATAAATTAGAAAATAAGAATGAAACAAAAACATATTTACACATTTTTCAAGGAATCCCTAAAGCTGAAAAGATGGAGACTATAATTCAAAAAACGACAGAAATAGGAGTAAGCGAAATTACCCCTATTATAATGAATAGATGTGTTGTTAAATTGGAAAATAAAGCCATAGATAAAAAGATTTCAAGATGGCAAAAAATAGCAGAAATTGCAGCTAAGCAAAGTAAAAGAGATAAAATTCCACTTATAAATTTTCCAATTAATATAAAAAATATATATGAAAAAATTAAATATTATGATATAGTATTAGTGGCATATGAAAATGAAGAAAATTATAGTATAAAAAATGCTTTAAAAGAAGTTAAAGATAAAGAATTACTAAAGATAGCAGTTATAATTGGACCAGAAGGCGGAATTGAAGAAAAAGAAATTGAACTTTTAAAAGGTTACAATGCAAAAGCAGTTACATTAGGAAAAAGAATTCTTAGAACAGAAACAGCTCCAATAGTACTGGCAAGTGTAATAATGTATGAATTTGATGAGATGATTTAATGAAAGGAATGTTATTTGTTATGGAAGAAAAAGCAAAAGAAGAAGACCAAAATACTAAATTAGACAATGAACATATTGAAAAAATAGAAGAATTAGAAACAAAAAAAGAACTTCCTGAAAGTGAAGAGGAAAAAATAAATAAAAAAATATTTGAAAATCTTGTAATTGCAGATGTTGTTATGCTATTTTTGTATTTTATTGCATTAGGAGCTTTAAACATAGAAACAAATGCTTTTTTAACCGATTTAAGAGTATTTAGTATTACTCTAATTACTTTTGCAATAATGCTATTTGAATACAGTTATAGAAAAGAAAATGGAAATATATGTATACATGGAATAGAATGTTTAGTACTTGCAATATTTGCTCTTATTTCAATTTATTTATATACATTATATTTTAAAAAATTTCATATGATAGTTGCATCTATTTCATTTATATTTGCAGTTTACTATGTAGGTAAATCTATAATAATATATAGAAAGATGAAAAAACAATACATAGATAGTTTAAATGATATTAATGAAATAGTAAAAAAGTAAGGGGTAAGTAAGATAAATGAAAAGTATGACAGGATTTGGAAGAGCAAGATACGAAAATAGTAATAGAACATATAATATCGAAATTAAATCTGTAAATCATAGATATAACGATATTACAGTTAAACTACCAAGAAGTATTAGCTATTTAGAAGAAAAGGTAAAAAAAGAAAT
Organism: uncultured Clostridia bacterium; assembly: GCA_948630815.1. Classification (GTDB taxonomy): domain Bacteria; phylum Bacillota; class Clostridia; order TANB77; family CAG-508; genus RGIG8482. The sequence goes on along the minus strand of CAPIEU010000003.1, from coordinate 67,504 downwards.
TTCTGCTAAAATTTCAAGAGGTAAAATTGATATTTTTATTAACTTTGAAAATAACAGTGTAGAAAGAAAAGATATTAGAATAAATAAAGAACTAGCGGGAATCTATATAAAAGAATTAAGAAATATTGCAAAAGAAAATGGTATAGATGAAAACATACCTATTACAGAAATATCAAAATTTCCAGATGTTTTAACAATTGAAAATGTAGATGATGAAGACATTATTTGGCAAGAATTATCAATATGCCTTAATGAAGCAATAACAAATTTTATACAAATGAGAGAAAATGAAGGAAATAAGATAAAAGAAGATTTAAAGATAAGAATTGAAAGAGTTTTAAAGAAAGTTTGTGAAATTTCTACATATTCTACTGGACTTGTTAGCGAATATGTAGTAAAATTAGAAACGAGAATTAAAGAAATTTTAAAAACAGATGTAGTAGATAAAAATAGACTTGCTGAAGAAGTTGTGATTTATGCTGATAAATGTTCAGTTGAAGAAGAAATTACAAGATTGAACAGCCACATTAATCAATTTAAAGAATTGATTAATGTAAATACACCAATAGGTAAAAAAATAGATTTCTTAATTCAAGAAATGAATAGAGAAACAAACACGATAGGTTCTAAATCTGGAAGTTTGTCAATTACAAATTTAGTAATTGATATAAAAACAGAATTAGAAGATATACGCGAACAAATTCAAAATGTAGAATAGGAGAGTGAAATATGCAACTAATTAATATAGGGTTTGGAAATATTGTATCAGCAAATAGAATTGTTGCAATAGTAAGTCCTGATTCAGCTCCGATAAAGAGAATGGTACAAGAAGCAAAAGACAATGGCTCAGCAGTAGATGCAACGTATGGTAGACGTACGAGAGCTGTAATTATAATGGATTCAGGACATATTATATTATCGGCTGTACAACCAGAAACAGTAGCAGGAAGACTTGATAAAGATGATAAAGAAGAAATAGAGGAAAAGAGGTAATTTAAAATGATGGTAAAACCAACAGTGAGTGATTTACTAAAAAATGTAAATAATAGATTTGAACTTGTAGTAGCAACTGCAAAAAGAGCAAGGCAATTGTCAAAGGGAGATACTCCACTAGTTAATACAGAAGAAGCTTCAACTGTAACACTTGCAGCAGATGAAATTGCTGCAGGAAAAGTAATGGTAGCAGAAGAAAATAATGAAGATGTAGAAGAATAAGAATAAAAAGGTGGCACTAAAAATGATAGAAAAAAAACACATAATAACTATAGCAGGAGATCATGCAAGTGGGCAAGGAACTTTATCTAATAATTTACAAACTAAATTAGGTTATGAAATATATAGAAATGGACAATATGTTAGAAAACTGGCACAAGAAAAAGGAATGTCTATTGTGGATTTTCAAATTTACTTAAATGAACATCCAGATTTGGATAGAACAATTGAAAGAAGTGCAGCAGAATATGCAAGTACACGTAATAATTTAATTATAGATGCTAAACTTGGTTGGTATGCAATTCCAGACTCTTTTAAAGTCTATTTGAGTGTTGATATAGATGTGTCTGCTAAAAGAGCTTTTAAAGATGTTTCAAGAAAAAATACAGAATCTTTTGCAAATTTAGAGGAAGCAAAAAACAAAATTCTATATAGACATAAAGAAGAAACCAATAGGTGGAAAGAAGAATATAAAGTAGATCGTGATGATATGTCAAATTATGATTTAGTAGTTGATACAACTAATTTAAAACCAGAAGAAGTTTGCGATATAGTTCTGGGGGCTTATAAAAATTGGCTACAAAATCAAGAAAAATAGGTGAATATATGAATAAAACAAAAAGAAAGATATTCGAAACTTCTATGAAATTATTTGCAAAAAAAGGTTATGATGCAACTAGTATAGAAGAAATAACTGCTACAGTAGGGGTTGCTAAAGGAACCTTATATTATCATTTTTCTAGTAAAGAAGAAATTTTTAACTTTCTTGTAGAAGAAGGAATGAAATTATTAAAAAATAGTATTGATATTAAAATTTCTAAAGCTAATAATACTATAGATAAATTACGAGCTGTTGTTTTAATACAAATTAAAATAATAGCTAAATATGAAGATTTTATGACCATAGTTCTTAGCCAAATATGGGGTAATGAACCACGTAATATAATGTGCAAGAATAAGGTTATTGAATACATAAAAAATATTGAAAATATATTAAAAGAAGGAATAGAAAAAGGGGAAATAATTGATGGTGATCCAGGAATAATGGCATCACGGAATATTTGGACTTACTTGTTCTAGTTTAGTATATAGAATTAGAGTTGAAAAAGATATAGATATTGCGAAATTATATAAGGAATTTGATAACTCTATATTAAAAAGTTTAATTAATAAAAATAATTAAAATAATGTTAATGTTTTAGTATACAGCCTATCATGGGAGTGGGCTAAAAAATAATATAGACTAAATAGTAACAAAATAATTAAAAAAATTGCAAAATAATGTTGACTTTTATAGTAAAAGTGTAATAAAATTGAAATGAAAAATAAAAAAGTTTTTTTATAAATCCTATTGTACTTTCTTGAAAGAAGTTGTATAATTTTGATAGTTAGAATATTACGTAGGACAAAGGAGGGAGGTTTACAATGTCTAAAAGTGGCATAGTAAACGTAAGAATGGTAATTACGGAAGAAAAGATTTTAAATAATATTGATAAGGTACAAAAATTAATTAATCCAAATAGTAAGAAACAAATAGTTCAATTAGATGAAGATACATACTTTAAAGACCTAATTGAATCTATTAAAACATATTTAATAGAATATCCTAAAAAGAAGAATTTTCCTAAAGCAGTGTATAAAGCAGCTTATGGTTTAGTTGAGTACGCTACAAATCAATTTGAAGCAAATACAAAACAAATAGAAGAATTAATAAGACAAAGGGAAAAGAATATAATTCTTTCAGGAAGGTTAAAAGAACTATTAGAAAGTGTAGAAAATAAAGATGAAGATTGGAAAAATGAAATAAAAGAAGCAGATAATGAATTTGGTGAAGATATTATTGAAACATTGGGCATTATTGGAAGATCTAAAACTCCTACATCACAAAATTATCAAGACGCAGTAAAATTAATTAATGCAAGAATTGCTAACTTAGAATCAAACTTACATATTGAAATAGATATGGAAAGAATAGAAGATAGATCAAAAGCATTAAGCTATATAGGAATTGAAGTAGCAGATGCGTTAAAAGTAATACCAACACCAGTTGATTACGAAGCAGAAGTTGCTACTATACAAACTCAAAAAGTTGAGACAAATGAACCACTAAGCGATGTTTTAGAAAATGTTGAATTAGTATCACAAGAAGAACAAAACAAATTTATAGCTGATACAAGAATGGAAGTAAAACCTTCTTTATGGCAAAGAATTAAAAATAGTAAAATGGGTAGAGCAATGGGATATTTATTCAAAATAAGAATAGTTATAGATACTCCAGCACTTCCAGAGGGAAGAGGAAAATAGAAATTATGGTAAAGAAGAAATATAAAAATATTTCTTCTTTTTTGTTGAAAAAAATGGTCTTATTTGATATAGTTAATAAAGTAAATTATATGGAGGTATTAAAATGAGAATTGTAGAACCATGGATAAAAGTAGAAAAATTTGATGGAAAAAAAGTAATGCAAAGAATAGAAAGAGCATGTAGAACATGTTATCGTTCAGAAGATAAAATAACAGATGAAAGCTATAAAAATTTATTAAAAAACTGTATTAATAGAGGACATGAATCTGTATTAGAACATGAAAAAATAACAGTAAGAATTTATAATGATATAGGTTCATATAAAGACCTAACAAGACATAGACATGCAAGTTTTTCGATTGAGTCTACAAGATATTGTAGTTATGATAAAGATAAATATGGTAATGAAATATCTTTTATCAACCCAGTTTATATGGAAGATAAAGAAATGTATGAAGTATGGAAAAAAACAATGCAAGAAATTGAAAATGGATATATTAAAATGAAAGAATTAGGAGCAGCAACAGATATGTGTAGAAATCTTTTACCACATTCTACAGCAGCAGAATATACAATGACAGCTAATATAAGAGAATGGAAGCATATCTTTAGTTTACGTGCAAATAACCATGTTCATCCAGCTATTCGTCAAGTGATGATACCATTATTAAAATATTTTAAAGAACAAATGCCAGACATATTTGATGAAGTACCATATGATGAAGATTTTAATCCAGATTATTATGCAAAACTAATGGTAGAAGATTTTTAAATGAATGTAATAAAAACCTTATTTCTATAATATAATTTTATTGTTTAGATGAAAATAGTATATAAGTAGCAACACATAAACGAGAGCCATTTTTGTTTTTCAACGTTTCCTGAGAAAAATAAAAATGTCCTACATTCAGCAAGACTATAGTGTACTATAAATTAACATATAATTAAAAAATAGAAATAAGGTGATTTTTTATTTACGATATACTCTATATAAAAGAATTGGACAACATAAATGAGATGTTTAGTAAAGATACTAAAATTCCATTTGTTTTAAAATATATTATATACATTTTTAAGAAAGTATTTTGTATATTAACTATAAAGAATAATAAAATGTGCATTTTGCCATATAAAAAGATAAGAAATAAATTAACTATCAGTATTATTACAAAAATATTAGTAAAATCAACTAAAAGTGTAGTTTTATCAAATTATTTAATTAATATGCAGGATTTGAACAATCAACTATATAATAATGATATATATATTTATAGAGGAACTACTCTTAAATATTATTTGATATATAACATTATCGATTATATTTCTAAAATAAAAAAAGAAGATACTATTTCACAAGAAGTACATATACTTATAAATAATTTAAATGAGATTACAAAAAACTCAATAATACATCTTTCAAAAAAATTTAAAAGGATAAATATTGTTACTTATAAAATCAATAATTTTACTAAAATAAGCGATTATTTAGAAAGTTTAGGTATTGCAATAACTGTAACAAATAACAAAAGAAAAAGTCTGTTAAAAGCTAAATTTATTGTTAATTTTGATTTTGATGAAGATATGTTAAATTCATTTAATATAAATAGAAAAGCAATTATTATTGAAATGAACAAAGAAGTTAGACCTAAATCTAAACTTTTTAGTGGAATTAATATTTTAGATTTTCAAATGGTATATGATAGTATTTTTGATGATTCTAAAAGTATAGAGTATAAAAACTTTAGCAAAAACATATTATATGAAGAGAGTATGAGAGGCAAAAAGTATGATGATGTAATAAGAAAGATAGAAGAAGATAATTTAAGAATTGTAAATTTAATTGGTAGAAATGGAATAATTAATAATAAGGAATATGTTACAGATTAGGTTAATAATTATAAAATCCGCTTCATCTTGATGGAGGTAGGGCATTTTTGTAACAAATATTAATACAAAACTTAAAAATTTAATATTTACTCTTGACAAACAAAGAGAATTATCTTAAGATAGTGTCAATATAAAAAACAATAATACATTTGTATTTTTGAGAGGAGACTTAAATTATGGAAGAAAAAGAAGTAATATTAACACAAGAAGGTTATGATAATTTAGAAAAAGAATTAGAATATTTAAGAACAGAAAAAAGAGCAGAAATTGCAGAACGTATAAAAATAGCACTAGGATTTGGAGATTTATCTGAAAATTCTGAATATGACGAAGCAAAAAATGCACAAGCTGCAAATGAAATAAAAATAGCAGGATTAGAAACAAAATTAAGATATGCTAAAATTATAGATGAATCTGAAATAGATACAAGTACAGTTCAAATAGGAAACACTGTAAAAGTTAAAGATTTAGAATTTAATGAAGAAGCAGAGTATACAATAGTTGGTTCAACTGAAGTAGACCTTGCACAAAATAAAATTTCTAATGAATCACCAATTGGAGCAGCATTACTTGGGGCAAAAAAAGGTCAAACAGTAGAATTTAAAATACCAGCAGGAATAGCTAAATATAAAATATTATCTATAAAGAAGTAATAGTAAAAATGTAAGAGTTGCACAAAATGCAACTCTTACATTTTTACTATACGCACATTAACACTATTTAAATCAGAATTAGCATAAATTTTTATTTTGCTACCTGTATTATTTTTAAATTTAAAATCTACACTACCATAAGCAACAGTTGCATCTTTATCTTTTTCAACATAATGTACAGGTTTAATATGAGCGTGTCTTTCTTTTACTTCTAAATCTTTTATTTGTAAAACTACATTATATAATGTACTACTTACTTGGCAATTACCACCGCCTAAAGTTTTTACTGTATTACCATCAGCATCAAAAGAATCCGCTTCTTCATATCCCATATCAGCTGTTGGATTTCCTATTGTTCCACAAAAGGAAAAAGTTTCACCATTTTCAACAATAGTTTCATTTAAAATTGATGTAGTAATTCCAATGTTACGAGTTCTGGGGGTATCTTTTCCACCAAGCTTTGTAGAAAAAGAAGCTAATTCTTCTTGTGTATTTTCTACTTCATGAAGCCCTACACGTATTTCATTTACTACGTTTTCACTAGTATTTGATAATTCATTTGTAGTATTATTTATAGAAACTTCAGAACTCAGTCTATTTGCAGAAACAGTATTTGCTTCGTTTTGCTTATTATTATCTTTTCCACAACCAGCTAAAAAGAATAATAAGATAGATAATAACAATAATATATAGATTAATTTAGTTTTCATTTTTTGTCTTCCTTTCAAAAATGAGTTAATGTACTATAAAATCCGTTCCATCTTGCATGGACGAGAGGGCGTTTTAATTTTTCTAACAAGTTTTGAAAAATAAAAAGCGCTTGTGTCCACATGAAACTAGTTCGAAATAAATTAAAGCCTATACATTAATAAAATTATAATCATATTATAACCAAAAATTCAGGTAATATTGACAAAATTTTAAAATATAGTATAATAATAAAGTAGAGTATAGAAACGGAGGAAAAGGTTGAAAAAGAATTACAATTTTTGAGTTGTTAAACTTCGTTTAAAATTAATTCTTTTCCAACCAATTTGTGCCTTGAGAAAGGAATGATAATAAATATGGCAGCTAAAATATGGAAAAAAGTAGGACTTTTTATTTTAATTGTTGCTTGTTTGTTTAATATAATGATAAAATTAGTAAACAAATTACCATTTTTTGAAGAGTTAAGAACATCAGCACAATATATGGTTGATAAGAACAGAGAAGATAAAAGTAAATTAAAATAGTAACTAAGAAATATTAATTAAAAAGGTAAAATTTTCAACTTTTTGTTGAAATCATATAAAATTTGTGTTAAGATATTAGTTAGTAAATTTAACAAAAAAGAAAAAGAGGTGAAAGCAAAATGAAAGAAGGATTACATCCAGAATTTACAGAAGCAACAATAACATGTGCATGTGGAAATGTTTTTAAAACAAAATCAACAAAAAAAGATATAAAAGTAGACGTTTGTTCAAAATGTCATCCATTTTGGACAGGAAACTTAAAATTAAATACAACAGGTGGTAGAGCAGATAAATTTAAGAAAAAATATGGAATTGCATAAGGTATATAAGAAAGTAGAGTTAAAAGCTCTATTTTTTTTACTTTTTTATAGTACAAAACTATATATTATGATATAATTATCACATCTAATATAACAATGTGATAGTTAATGTTATAATAAATTTAAAGAAATGAGAGTGTAATATGAAAAAAATACTATTTGCTGCTGCTAATATGGAGGCACGGTGGAATAGAAAATGCACTAGTAACTTTACTTAATTATTTAGTAAAAAAGGATTATAATGTAACTCTAGTGTTAGAAGAAAAGAAAGGCATATTTTTACAAGATTTAGACAATAGAATACATATAGTACAATATAATCCGAGTAAATGTAAAAATGTATTTATAAGAAAAAGTATTAATTTAGTAAATAGAATAAATTTTATAGTAAAATATAAAAACAAATTTGATTTTTCCGCTTCTTTTGCTACATATTCTAAAGTAGCATCATTTGTAGTAGGAGTAGCATCAAAAAATAGTGCTTTATGGGGACATGCAGACTATTTAGAACTATATAATGGAGATAATGAAAAAGTAAAGCAATTTTTTAGCGAACTTAACTATAATAAATTTAAGAAAATAGTATTTGTTTCTAAAAAAGCGTGCGAAAGTTTTATTAAAGTATTACCAGATGCAAAAGACAAAGTAATATTTTGCAATAATCTAATAGACTATAAAAAAATAGAAAATTTATCAAACCAAAATATTAAAGAAAAAAAACAAACATATACATTTGTAAATGTAGGAAGGCATGACGAATTACAAAAAAAGCTAACAAGAATTATTGAATCGGCTAAAATGTTAAAAAAAGATAATTATAAGTTTCAAGTTTGGTTTGTAGGAAATGGAAAAGATACAGATACATACAAAAAAATAGTTCAAGACTACAAATTAAATGAACAAATTAAATTTATAGGCTTAAAGAAAAATCCATATCCATATATGAAGAAAGCAGATTCCATAATATTAAGTTCTAATTATGAGGGATACCCTGTTGTATTTTTAGAATCATTAATACTAAATAAGCCAATTATTACAACAAATGTAGCCGATGCTTTAGAGGATATACAAGACAAATTTGGAAAAGTAGTAGAAAAAACAACCCAGGATTTATACAAAGCTATGAAACAATTTATACAACAAGGATATGATATAAAATCTAGCTTTAATCCAGAAGAATATAATAAAGAAATTGAAGTAAAATTAGATACATTGATTAATGATTAGGATTTAGCGGATTTTATAATTATAACTAAACAGTAAAGGTGATAAAATGTGTGAATTAAGTATAATTGTACCAATATATAATGCTGGTAGCAATTTAAAAAAATGTATAGAATCAATACTTACTCAAAATTTAAAAAATGTAGAAATATTAGCCATTGATGATGGCTCAACAGATAATTCTAGCCAAATAATAAAAGAATATGTAAAGAAAAATCCTGAAAAAATAACTTATTATGAAAAAGAAAACACAGGAGTTGCAGATACTAGAAACTTTGGTATTTCTAAAGCTAAAGGGAAGTATATCTTATTTGTTGATGCAGATGACTATATTAAGCAAGGATTGATTAATGAAGTACATGAATACTTAGAACAAGATATAGATATTATAAAATTTAAACTTGAGAGAGTTAATGAGGCAGGCGATATACTAAAAAAAGTTGATGGAGCTGTATTTGATAAATGCGATGGACAAACAGCCTTTAATATGTTATGTTTTACAGATGTTTTACTAGATTCACCATGTATATATGTATTTAAAAAAGAACTATTTGAAGCAAATAATTTTAAATTTAAGATAAATACAGAGCATGAAGACTTTGGGTTAATTCCACTTGTAATATTAAAAGCGAAAACTGTGGTATCACTGAATTTATATGGGTATTGCTATTTACAAACAGAGGGAAGCATTACAAGGAATGAAAATTATCAAAAAACATTAAAAAAGATGAATGACACATTACTACATTATGATAATATGTTAGAATTTATAAATAAAGAAGATTTAACCGAAGCTACACAAAAAAATTTAAAAACGTATTATACTAATGCAATTATTTTAAAATTAAAAGGACTAAAGAAACAGGATTTAGATATTTATATAAAAAAGATAAAAAAAAGAGATATGATAAATAACATACAAGTAAATAGCATAAAGCAATTTATAAAGAAAATCATATTAAAAATGAATGTAAAAATATATTTAAAATTAAAATAATAGGGGTGTTAAGATGACAAAAATTAGCGTAATTGTGCCTATGTATAATGTGGAAAATTATATAAGAAAATGTTTAGAATCACTTGTGAATCAAACTTTGGATGATATAGAAATTATTGTTGTAGATGATGGCTCAAGAGATTTGGGTAAAAATATCGTAAAAGAGTATGTAGAAACATACAATAATGTAAAATATTATAAAAAAGAAAATGGTGGATTATCAGATGCAAGAAACTTTGGAATGAAATATGCAACAGGGGAATATATTGCTTTTTTAGATGGAGATGATTATATAGATAAAAAAGCATATGAAAAAATGTATGAAAAAGCGAAAAAGGAAGATAGCGATATTGTTGAATGCAATTTCTATTGGGTATATGGTAGAAGAAAGAAAAAAGATATAGGAAAGCAGTATGAAGCAAAGAGTGAAATTATAGAAAAGGCAAGAGTAGTTGCATGGAATAAGCTATATAAAAGAGAAATGCTGGAAGAAGCAAAAATAGAATTTCCAAAAGGATTACAATATGAAGATGTAGAATTTTTTTATAAATTAGTGCCATATATAGAAAAAGTATCTTTTGTAAAAGAACCATTAATATATTATGTACAAAGAAATGGTTCTATATCAAATTCTAAAAATGAAAAGACAAAAGATATATTTACAGTTTTAGATAATGTGATTTCTTTTTATAAAAAGAAAAACTTTTATGATAAATATAAAGAAGAATTAGAATATACATATACTCGTTTACTTTTATGCAGTTCATTGAAAAGAATAACAAAGATAAAAAAGAAAGATGTAAAAATTGATTTACTAAACGAAACTTGGGTAAACCTAAATAAAACATTTCCAAACTGGAAAGAAAACCAAATTTTAAACACAAACTTGAATTCAAAAAAGAGATATATGAAAAGTGTAAATAGGTTTACTTATAGGATATATGCTAAGATATTTGCTTAGTCTTTAACTAATATCTTAGTAGTGATACATAAACGAGAGCACTTTTTGTTTTTTGACGTTTTCGAGAAAAACAAAAAGGTACTACATTCAGCAAGACTAAAGCGGTAATAAAAAGATATAGCCTAAATATTAGCAAATATTAAAAGGGGGAATAATGAAAAAAGTATTAAGAAAAATAAAAGAAAAAATAACAATAGAAAATTTATTATATCTATTTATAATAATATCCCCAATACTTGATATGACAAGTTTTATATTTAGAAATATATTTAATACTAAGTTATCACCATCTACATTTATAAGACCAATTATACCAATATGTATAATTATGTACATATTCTTTAAAGATAAGATAAAATTAAAATTAGTAGCTATTGCAAGTATATATACAATATATGGATTAGTACATTTAGTTATTTTTAATATGGTAAAGACAAGCAGTTCATATAGTGGAATTACACATGAATTACAGTATTTAGTAAATTACTCATTTATGATACTAAATCTATTTATATATATGTATGCATTTAAAAAGAATAATACAAAAAAATTAAAATTGAGTGTATTAGTAGCTACTACTATATATATAGTGTCTATATATATAGCAATTATAACAAAAACTTCATCATCTACATATATAGAAAAAATGGGATATAAAGGTTGGTTTGAATCTGGAAATAGTATTAGTGCAATTCTTATATTATCTATGTTTATTATACTAAGTTTAATAAAAGAAAAGAAATATAGATATTGGGCAATAGCTGTTATTGTGCTTGTTGGAATTTATTTAACAACATTAATAGGAACAAGAGTAGGGCTATTTGGATTTGTTTTAACATTATTTTTATATGTTGCAGCAGAAATATTTGTAGCAATAATTCATAAAGCTAAACTTAATAAAAAGGTATTAATAGGCAGTATGTGTGCAATTATAGTGGTAGTAGTGATAGTGGGAATAGTGGGATCTACAACATTACAAAGAAGAAAACACTTAGCAGATATAGAAGGAAATATAATAGATGAAACAAATGATGAGAAGTCTCATATTTCTGGTTCTTTGTTAGAAATAAAAGAGAAGATAGATAAAAAGGAACTTGAAGATGAATATATGAGTGAGGCATCAAAAAAATCTATTTTAGACCTATATAATTTTGCAAATAAGCACAATGTAGTAAATAATGATATGAGAACACAACAGTTAGTGTATAACTTCTATTTAGTAAAAAATCAAGCAAATCCTTTGTATATGCTATTTGGAAATGGATATATGGCAAATTATAGAGAACTTGTATTAGAAATGGAAATACCAGCATTTTTATTTAACTTTGGAATAATAGGACTTACATTATACTTTATTCCATTGTTAGGAATTGCTTGCTATATAACACTAGTAGGATTAAAAAATAAAGATAAGATAGACACAGAATATGTAATGTTACTATTTGGATTATGGTTTAGTTTTGCACTTGCATTTTTATCTGGATATACATTTTTCAATATGTCTACATCAATGGTAATTATAGTTATTGCTACATTATTAGTAAATAAAGTAAAACAGGAACAACAATAAAATAGGAGGTAAGATATTGAAAAAGATATTATTTGGAATAACAAGTTTAACATTAGGAGGAGCAGAAAGAGTATTAGTTGATATAGTAAATAACTTACAAGCTAACTACGATATTACTATATTTACACTATATCCTAATGGAGAATTTGAAAAAATAGTATCTAATAATATTAAAATAGATAGTTTATATAAAAAGCAATATAAAGAAATGACAAAACTAGAAAAAATACAAGTTTCGCTAAATTTGTTATTTAGAGGAAAAAGCATATATCAAAGTAAAGTAAAACAAGGAAATTATGATACAGAAATAGCATTTTTAGAAGGACCAATAACAAGACTATTTGCAAATAAAAATACTAAAACAAAAAAGATAGCTTGGGTACACAATGATATTTCAAAGGTTTTTGGAAATAGTATAAAAGCTATAATAAAGAAAAGATATGATAGAAAGATATATAGTAAATATGATAAAATTGTATTTGTAAGTAAAGATAATTTAGAAAAATTTATAGACTTATATCAAAGTATAAATAAAGAAAAACTTAAATTAATATATAACTATATAGATGCAGAAAACGTAAAAGAAAAATCAACTTTAAATATAGATACTAGTTTTGAAAAAGATAAAATTAATTTTGTAACAGTTGCAAGATTAACTAAGCAAAAGGCAATAGATAGGTTGCTTAAAATACATATAGATTTACTTAAAAATGGATTTATTCATAATATTTATATTGTAGGAGATGGACCAGAGAGTGAAGTTTTAGAACAAATTGTAAAATATAATAATGTTCAAGATAGTTTTAAGTTATTAGGAAAAAGAGATAATCCATATCCATACATAAAAAATGCAGATATATTCTGTTTGTTATCAATGTATGAGGGGTATGGAATGGTATTAGAAGAAGCAAAAATTTTGGATAAGTTTATTATAATAACTAATACAGCAGCAAGAGAGGCAGTACAAAATTACAAAAATAGTATTATTGTAGATAATAATGAAGAAGCAATATATAATGGTTTAAAAGATATTATAGAGGGGAAAGTTAAATATGAAGTAAGTAACAATGGTAATGTTTATGATAATATGGAGATATTAGATGAAATAAAGAGGTTATTGTAGGAAGAGTATAGTTTATCACTAAAATGACCAAAAGAAGGAGTAAAATATGAAGATATCAATCTTAACACCAACATACAACAGACAAAAACTATTAGAGAGATTATATAATAGCATACTAAAAAATCTAAATTATGGGTTTGAAGTAGAATGGCTTATTATGGATGATGGTTCTACTGATGGTACTGAAAAATTAATAGAAAAATATATTAATGAAAACAAATTTGATATTCAATATTATAGTCAAGAAAATAAAGGGAAGATGGAAGCTATAAATAATCTAGTACCATATGCAACAGGAGAATTAATTATAGAATGCGATTCAGATGATTATTTTAAACAAAATGCGTTTTTGACAATAAAAAATACTTGTAATGAATTAGGTGAAAATACATATGCACTTTGCTACTTAAAATATGATCACAATGAATGTAACATAGGTAATTTGTTTAAAGAAAAAGAAACTACTATGTGGGATTTATATTTTAAACAAGGAGAAAATGGTGAAAAGGCATTAGTATATAATGCTAACATAAGAAAACAGTATAATTACGAATTAGAAAAAGATGAAAAGTTTATTACAGAAGCAAGAATGTATCATAAAATGGATTTAAAATATAAAATGAAGTGCTTTAATGAACCAATTATGATATGTGAATATCAACAAGAAGGATATTCAAACAATATTATAGAAATGTTTAAAAAATATCCATATGGGTATTATGAGTATTTTAAGGAAATGTTTGATATGGATTTTAGTGGGATATACTTAAAAAATAGAATATATATACTAAAGCATTATATTTTATTTTCATATTTAACGAAAAGAAGTTTTAAAGAAAGCATAAATAATATAAAAAGTTTATTTAACAAAGTTTTATTTGTTATTATGTATGGTCCAGGAATGATTATTACCAAGAAAAAATTTTAATAAATGAGGTTGCTGGTTAAAGATTGAACATTAACCTTAAATCTAAAAGAAATTATGATTTTAGTTTTCAAATTTTTATTAATATGATATAATGTGACTTGATTTTGATTAGGAGGATAAAAATGCAGGAAAATAGCAAAGATACAATAATTGTTGAAGATGTATATAAAACATTTAATGTATATATGGACAAGGCTAATACTATAAAGGAAAAGCTAATGTTCTTTAAAAGAAATAAAAAAGAAAAAAGACAAGTATTAAAAGGAATAAATTTACAAATAAAACAAGGGGAAGCGGTTGCATTAATTGGGGTAAATGGAAGCGGAAAATCAACTTTACTTAAATTAATGACAAAAATTATATATCCAAACAAAGGAAAAATTATTACAAATGGAAAGCTAACATCATTACTAGAATTAGGAGCAGGATTTCATCCAGATTTTTCAGGTAGAGAAAACATATATTTTAATGCTTCAATATTTGGACTTACTAAAAAAGAAATAGATGAAAGACTAGATAATATAATAGAATTTTCAGAATTAGGAAGTTATATAGATAATCCTGTTAGAACATATTCATCTGGTATGTATATGAGACTTGCGTTTTCAGTTGCAATAAATGTAAATGCAGATATTCTTTTAATAGATGAAATATTATCAGTAGGAGATCAACATTTCCAGGAAAAATGTTTTAATAAAATGAAAGAACTAAAGGAGCAAGGAAAAACCATGGTATTTGTAACACATAGTATGGAATCTGTAAAGAACTTATGTGACAGAGCAGTATGGTTATATGAGGGTAAAATTAGAATGGATGGAAATACAGAAGAAGTAGTAAATGAATATATAAAGGTTACTACGTAGCAATGGTTATTTACTACTCACAGCTATTTAAGTGTACTGTAGTAGCTTCACATAAACGAGAACACTTTTTGTTTTTCGAGACTTTGCAAGAAAAACAAAATGTTCTTTTGTTTAGCAAGATGATGCGGATTATAAGAAGTAAACTATAAATAGTAATAGAAATTAGGAGAATAAAATGAAAATATTTAAAAATTTATATGATTATAGAGAATTATTAAAAACAAGTGTAAAAAAAGAAATAAGAGGGAAATATAAAAATTCATTTTTAGGTGTGTTATGGTCATTTTTAAATCCATTACTACAAATACTTGTATATGCAATAGTATTTCCTTTAATATTAAAGAATAATGAGAAAAACTATGTTATATTCCTATGTTGCGGATTAATTCCATGGACATTCTTTTCAACAGCGATGACAAGAGCAGCATTTACAATGATAGAGAATGGAAATATAATTAAAAAGGTCTATTTTCCACGAGAAATATTACCAATATCAATTGTAACTAGTGAAGCAATAAACTTTTTAATATCTACATTGATTATTATTGCATTTGTATTAGTATATGGTGTTGGAATTACTAGATTTATGCTATATTATCCAATAATATTTATAGTTCAATATATACTGATATTAGGAATATCTTTTATTGTATCTAGTATAACAGTATATGTAAGAGATTTACAGCATTTAATTAGTGTGGCATTACAATTACTTTTCTATGCAACACCAATAGTTTATAATGCAAATACTATACCTGAAAACTTTAAATGGGTATTAAACTTAAATCCAATGACATATGTAATTAATGCTTATAGAGATATATTTTATAACCAAGTAGCACCAGATGTTAAGGCTTTATTAATAGTAGCACTTGTAATGATTGTTATATGTGTAATAGGATATATAATATTTAACAAATTACAAAAAGGATTTGCAGAAGAATTGTAATGTTATTTATAACAAAAATAGGTAAAAAGGGAAATATAAATTAAAAAAGGATGTGTAAAATGAAAAATTTTGACTATTCACAAGAACCAGGTAAAGTACTACAAAAAAAAGAATATGAAAGAAAAGAGCCAGTAGTTTCTGTTATTATACCTTTTTATAATGATAAAGACTATATTGAGCAATCAGTAAATGCGATACTAGATCAAACATTTCCACTTTTTGAATTATTAATTATAGATGATGGATCAAAAGATGAGGAAAGTCTAGCTAAACTTGAAGAAGTTGCAAAAAAAGATGAAAGAATAAAAGTGTTTCATAAGGAAAATGAAGGATTATCTCAAACTAGAGATTACGGAGCAAAACAAGCAAATGAAAGTACAAAATATCTAGTATTTTGTGATTCAGATGACTTATTAGATAAAACCTTTATAGAATGTGGATATTGGACCTTAGAGACGAATAAAAAAGCATCATGGGCATATTCAGATTCAATCGGATTTGATAGTATAGAATATACTTGGAATACATGGTTTGATTCTGAAAAGTTAAAAAAAGAAAACAATTTAGTTGAGGCATGTATAATAAGAAAAGAAGCATTTTTCCAAGTAAATGGATATGAATTAAGAGAAAAGGCAGTAAATGAAGATTGGAATTTTTGGCTAAAACAAATTGCGAAAGGGAATTTTCCTGTTCATATGAACTATTATGGAATTTGGTATAGAAGAAAAGAACAGGGTGAACTTGCAAAATCAAGAGAAAATAAAGAAAGAGCACTAGAAATAATTAGAAACACAGCAGAAACTATAACTAAAAGGGTTGAAGCAATACAATATCCAAAACAAGATTATAATTGGGATGGAATTGTAGAAAATGTAGAAAATATTAAAGAGGTAACCTACACTTCAAATAAAAAAATAAATATATTAATGATGATTCCTTGGATGGTTACAGGTGGAGCAGATAAATTTAATTTAGATTTATTAACAGGTCTTGATAAAGAAAAATTTGATATTACAATTATTACAACAGAACCAACAATAAATACTTATAGGCAAGAATTTGAAAAGAATGCTACTGTATATGATTTAACTACTTTCTTGGATAAAAAGTATTGGACAAGCTTTATTAATTATATTATAAATAAAAATAATATCAATTTAATCTTCAATACAAATTGTAAGTTTGGATATTCAATGCTTCCATATATAAAAGCGAAATATCCTAAAATTCCGATTGTGGATTATATTCATATGGAGGAATGGTACAATAGAAATGGAGGATATTCTAGAGACTCTAGTATGGTAGAATCTGTTATAGACAAAACATTATTATGTAATAAGAATAGTGAGAATATATTAATAGATCATTTTAAAAGAAATAAAAAAGACGTAGAAACTGTTTATATTGGAGTAGATGAAAAAGAGTTTAATCCTAAAAATTATAATAAAGAAGAACTTTTGAAAGAGTATAACATTAACCAAAATAAAAGATATATTATAAGTTATATTTGTAGAATTGCAGACCAAAAAAGACCACATCTGCTAATGCAAATAGTAAAAAAGTTAAAACAAGAAAGAAATGATTTTCTGGTTTTAGTTGTTGGTGATGGTAATATGTTTTCTAGTATAAAGGCAGAGGCTAAGAAATTACAATTAATGGACAATATAATGTTTTTAGGAAATATTACTAAAACAAAAAACATTTATGCTATAAGCGATTTAACTCTAAATTGTTCTATTAAAGAAGGGGTAGCACTTACGTCATATGAATCACTTGCTATGGGAATACCTGTTATATCAAGTGATGTTGGAGGACAAAAAGAATTAATTTCTAATGACGTAGGGGTAATTGTGCCTTGCTTACAAAAAGAAACTGAAATAAAGAATTTTAAATATAAACCAGAAGAAGTACAAAACTATGTTCAAGCTATTAACAAAGTATTAGGAAATTTAGATTTTTATAAATCAAATTGTAGGAAAAAGATACTAGAGGGATTTACAATTAATCATATGATACATAAAATGTCTAATATATTTGAAAATATGGCAAAATCACCAAATGAAGAAAAAATACAAAATGGGGAAAGACTAAAAAATAATATTGAAATAACAAAAGAATTAATAAATTTAAGTTTTATGGCAAACGAAAAGGAATATTTTTGGCTATGTGATGAATATAATAGAACCTTTTATCCAGATGCATCACATACAAAAAGGTCTATTGTAAAAGAAAGATTATGGACTATACCATTATGGAGAGGGTTTATTAAACTTTTACAAAAGCTTGGAATAATACAAGCAGTGAAACATCTTTTAGGAAGAGGTTAATTAGAATTTTTGGGTATAATAATTATTGTATTTATAAATAGTATAAGTAGAAGTTTTAAATGGAGGATATAGTTAATGGAAGAGAAAATATTACTTTTTATACCAATGTATAATTGCGAAAAGCAAATAACTCGTGTTCTTGATAAATTAAATAAAGAAAGTGCTAGATTTATATCACAAATAATAATCGTAAACAATAGAAGTACAGATAATGGAGAACAAGTAGTGATAGATTATCTAAACAATAATGAAGTTAATGTAAAAGTTAGTTTATTAAGAAATGATTATAATTATGGACTTGGTGGCTCTCATAAGGTTGCATTTGATTATGCTACTACAAATGAATTTGATTATGTGATAGTATTACATGGTGATGATCAAGCTAATATTGAAGATTTAGTTACAATATTAAAAAATAAAGAATATAAAAACTATGATTGTATGTTAGGAGCAAGATTTTCTATTAAATCTAAATTGATCGGCTATTCAAAATTTAGAATTTTTGGTAATATGGTATTTAATATGGTATTTTCTACTTTGCTTTGTAAAAAAATAACGGATTTAGGTGCAGGATTAAATATATATAGTACAAAAATGTTAGAGAGTAAATTTTATTTTAAATTTAAGGACAACCTTACTTTTAATTGCTATATGCTGCTTGCAGCAAAGGCATATAAACAAAATATCAAATTTTTTCCTATTTCTTGGAGAGAAGAGGATCAAGTATCTAATGTAAAAATGTTTAGCCAAGCAATAAATACATTAAAACTAGTATTAAAATATTTCTTCCAAAGAAAAAAATATTTACAAAGTGAACATAGAGATAAAATATATGAAGAATATACACATCAACTAGTATATGAAAACTAGTAAACTATAGAGAGGAAAATAATAATATGGAAAAGAAGAAAGTTCATTTAATTATGCCAATGGGAGGAGCAGGTTCTAGATTTGCAAAAGAAGGATTTAACTTACCAAAGCCATTAATAAAAATTAATGATAAACCATTTTTTTATTGGGCTACTAAATCTATAAGTAAATTTATAGATTTAGTAGATATTACATTTGTGGTATTAAAACAACATATTGAAGAATTTGAAATAGATAAAGCGATAAAAGAATATTTTCCTAATGCAAAACTTGTCGTTATACCAGAAATGTTTAAAGAAGGACCAGTTTTAACTTGCAAAGAAGGTATAAAGGATATAAATGATGAATTACCAATAATTTTTAATGATTGTGATCAAATGTTTAAGTGTAGCAAATTAAATGATTATTGTAATAAAGGAAATTTTGATGCTTGTGATGCAGCATTATTAACTTTTAACTCAGATTCACATAAATTCAGCTATGTACAATTTGATGAAAATGGAAATGTAATAAAAACAGTTGAAAAAGTGGTTGTTAGTAATCAAGCAATATGTGGAGCTTATTATTTTAAAAATACAGAAACTTTTAAAAATACTTTAGATACTTACATAAAAAACTGTAACTATAGCGAACTATTTGTAAGTGGTCTTTATAATGTAATGTTAGAGCAAGGAAAGAAAATAATAACATTTGAAGTGGACAAACATATTCCGTATGGTACACCAGCGGAATATGAAATTGCAAAAAATTCTACTTTTTTTAAGGAGCTAGAGTAATGGTAGGTTTACTACTTTTTTTATCGATTATATCAATAGTATTAGGACATTTGTTTAAAGTATATAGATGGAAACAATTAATAGAAACATATGAAAAAACAAATGATGAAAATTTAATTGATGCTTTATCAATTGGATATCTTATAAACTATATATTACCATATAGAATAGGAGATATTGTAAGAGCCATATTATCTGGTAAGAAAATGAAAAATGGTATTTCATTTTCGTTTGCAACTATAATTTTAGATAGAATAATGGATGTTATAGTAGTTGCTATTTTATTTATTGTATTTTATCTAATAGGATATAATACTCAAGTGTTAAGAGATTCAATGACCTTTTATATAATATTTGCTATACTATTAATAATATCTCTTACAATATCTTTAAGATATAATAAATATATTAAAATGGCTATTAAAAAAATAGCAGGAATTTTTAATGAAAAAATAGAACTAAGTCTTTTAAAGCTTACGTGGTCTTTTATACAAAGCTTAAAAGATTTGTTACATAATTCTAATAAGATTAAAGTAATGGTTTCAACCATTTTAATGTGGGGATTTTATTTGTTATCATATGCTTTGTATGCATTTTCTATTAATAAAACAGGAAACAATGTAAGTACATTAGATGTATTTATGTCGTTCTTTTCAAAAAATAATTTAGACCTTACAACATATACAGCGATACAAAGTTATATAAGCAGTTATACAATAATAACTCTAATTTATATAATATTACCAATTGTAATATTACTTATTGTAGCATTTGTAATATCTAAATTAAAAAGCAGAGAAGTAACAACTAAAGAGGTAGAAAATGTTATAGAGCTGCTACCACATATTAATCCAAAGGATAGGTTAACTTTTTTAGAAACATATTTTTCTGGTGAAAAAAAAGAATATTTTAGAAATTACATAAAAATAAATAGGGATGTAATAATTCTTAAAGATTTTTCAGCTGGTAGTAATGCTACTACTATGTTATGTCAATATAAAGGTAATAATATTTTTAGAAAATATTCAATTGGTGAGGATGCAAAGAAATTATATGAACAAATTTTATGGATTAATAATCATAGAAACCTCTTGCCTTTAACCAATATTATTAAATATTTATATGAAGACGATGCTTGTTATTACGATATGGAATATATACCAGAAGCAATTACATATTTTAACTATATTCATTCTAAACCAATTAATGAAAGCTGGAAGATATTAGAAAGTGTTTTGGAAGATTTATCAAAAAAATTGTATACTACTAATGTTAAATCTGCTTCAAAAGAACTATTAGATAGATATATTGAAACTAAAGTAATACGGGAATTTGAAAATAATAGAAAAATCAAAATGCATTAGAGAATTATTAAAATATGATACTCTTATTATTAATGGAAAAGAATATAAAAATATACAACACTTTAAAAAATATTTAACATATGAATATTTATATGGAGTATTTAAAAATGATACATATTCAGATATACATGGGGATTTAACAATTGAAAATATAATTTGTATGCCTAATAGTAAATATTATTTGATAGATCCTAATACTGGAAATATACACGATTCAGCAAACTTAGATTATGCAAAATTGCTACAAAGTTTACATGGCTGTTACGAATTTTTAATGAACATAAAGGATATAGATATAACTAACAATATAATAAACTATTTAAATACTCAATCGCTATCTTACAAAAATATATATGCTAAATATAGCGAATATTTAGATAATAAATTTACAAAAGAACAAACTAAAAGTATATATTTTCACGAAATTGTGCATTGGCTTAGATTATTGCCATATAAAATAAAAAAAGATGATAGAATGGCTGTTCTATTTTATTGTGGCTTAATAATTATATTAAATGATATTATAGGAAAATATGAAGAATGATAAAAAATATGGAGAAGTAAGAATGAATAAAAAATTAGCAATATTTGATTTGGACGGTACTCTTTTTGATACAAATCTTGTAAATTATTACTCTTATAAAATGGCAATACAAAGTTGTGGCTTAGATATAAAGTTTGACTATGAAGATTTTAAGGAGTGGAATGGAAGATCATATAAAGAGTTTTTACCAAACTTTATTAGTGATAAAGAATTGATTGAAAAAATTCATAATAAAAAAATAGAACTTTATGAACTCAATTTAAATAAATCAAAAATTAACGAACATCTATTTACAATTATAGAAAATGTAAAAAACGAATATATAATTGTTTTAGTTACAACCGCAAGCAAGAAAAATACTATCCAGATACTTAAATATTTTGAAAAAATGCAACTGTTTGATTTAATAATCACTAAAGAAGATACTACTAAATTGAAACCAGATCCAGAGGGTTTTATAAAGGCAATGAAATACTTTAACGTAGAAGCAAGAAATACTCTTATATTTGAAGATTCGCCAGTAGGAATAGAGGCAGCAAGAGCAAGTGGTGCTATTGTTTTTACAGTAAATAAGTTTTAAATGATATAAAGACTTGTGAATATATAATTAAAAAGAGGAAGTATATGAGAAAAGATATAATAAAAAAACTAAGCATTGTTTTAGGTTTAACATTGATTTCATTAATAATATCATATAGTATTTGCGAACCAATTGCTTTTAATAATGGGATGAGCTTACAAGATAAATTAAATAATAAACTTTTTATAATAATTTTTGTAGTATACACAATATTTTTACTACTAATATGGAATGCTATTATAGAATTTATTATAAAATTGAAAAACAAAGACAAAAATGCTTTAATTTTTATTAAACATTTTTGTATATACTTTTTGGTTATGTTTATAGTGCTATTAGTAATGTGGCCAGGACACATAGTTTGGGATGAAATGTATGTTATAGAGTATACTGAGAATTATAGTATATTTATGTGGCAATCTGTTATTACACAACTTTATTATGGGATAGCACTACTAATATTTCCAAGTGTTATAAGTATTGTAGTATTACAAATAATATTTATAAGTTTAATAGTTGCATATATACAAATGAAAATAGAAACCATTTATAATAAAAGAACGTTTAATATAATTTTTTATGTTCTGCTACTTATACCATCAGTAATAGCAAACAATTTGTATATATTACGATTGCCAATGTATTCGTATATTACATTACTATTTTTTGCTATGATATTATTTAAACATATAGAAAACAATTCATTTTCTATAAAACAAATATTGCTTTTAATTTTGACATCAGTAATTATGGTTTTATGGCGAAGTGAAGGATTAGTATTTATAATTTTTGCACCATTAATTATAGGATTTGGCTATAAAAAACTGAATATTGCATTAAAAATTGCTGGAATCTTTTTTATCTCAATGATAGTATCATATATTGGATTTAATAAAGTATTTAAAGAAAATGAAGACAAAAGCTATTCGTTATTAGTATATGTAAATCCTTTATCGAATATGTTACAAGAGGACATAAATGTTACTGATAAAGATTTAGAAGCGATAGACAAAGTGATGGATATTGAGTTAATAAAACAAAATCCAAGTTACACTGAGACTCCATCGTATTGGAATGGAAGATTAATACGAGATGATTATAAAGATAATTTATCAAATACAACAAAAAGCTATATAAAAATCATATTGAAAAATCCTATAAGTTTTATAAAAGCCAGATTTGCAACTTTTTTTGCGAGTTCAGGAATGGATGGTAAAGTTATTCCACAAGTTGAAAATAGATTTTTAAATCACATAGCAGGAAAAGAAAATAATAATTTTATAGAAGAATTTTGCAGTAAACATAATGGTATGAAGCCTATATTTAAAAATTTAAAAATAAATATAGAATCATTTTTGAATGGAGAAAATGTAAGAACTGGAGAACAAAATCAATTCATGAAGGTGGTATTTTGGAATTTTATACCAGTGCTACTTATAATATTATTTATTGGAATAATGAATTTGTTTAAGAGAAATTGGTTAGTTGCAATAATGTGTATATCATTGATTGCAAAATCTGGACTAGTATTTTTAACAGCACCAGCAAGTTACTTTATGTATTATTTCCCAGAATATATTATAGGGTTCTTGATAATCTGTATAACAATATATGAAAACACAAAGAATGTAGAGGTGAAAGAAAGTGATAGAATCGTTAAGGAAAAATAAAAAAGGTATTATATTGATGGTTATATCTTCAATATGTGCATGTTTAGGACAGCTATTTTGGAAACTATCTGGAATTGAAAATTTAGTTTATCTATTTATTGGTTTTGCACTATATGGAATAGGAGCATTGGTAATGATTTATGCATATCGATTTGGAGAACTATCAGTATTACAACCAGTATTAAGTTTAAACTATGTCTTAACCATTATAATAGCGGGTGTAGTGTTAAAGGAAACTATAACAATACCTAAAATAATTGGAATAATTATTGTAACAGTTGGAGTATTTTTAATTGGTGGTGGTGATGAGAAATGATATATTATGGAATACTATTAATTATGACCCTTATGGGAGCTTTCGCGTCCTTATTTTTAAAGAAAGCATCTGCTGCAGGAAGTATAATAAAACTTTTAAAAGATAGGAATATTTATATTGGTGGATTACTATATTTAATAGCAGCATTACTTAATATATATATATTAAAATATTTAGATTATTCAGTTGTGTTACCATTGACAGCTGTTACGTATATATGGACATTAATTATTAGCCATAAATTACTAAACGAAAAGATATCAAAAAAGAAAATATGTGGAGTATGTCTTATAGTTTTAGGAGTAATATTTATTGCGATATAAATTATATATAGAAAACAGTTTATTTTCTATCAAACAAATATTTTTTTAAATTTTAATGTCAGTAATTATGGCTTTATGAAGAGGTTGGAGGAAAGTATGTTATATGATTCTATTATTATAGGAAAAGGACCAGCAGGAATATCAGCTGGTCTATATGTTAAAAGAGCTGGTTTTAATGTACTTATTATAGGTAAAGATGGTGGTGCATTAGAAAAGACTAAAAGTATTGATAATTATTATGGTTTTACGAATACTATATTAGGAAAAGAACTTTTACTAAATGGGATTAATCAAGCTAAAAGACTTGGAATAAATGTAGAAACAGACGAGGTTGTTGGGCTAGAGTTTGGAGATAATAATTATATAGTTAAAACAAGAAATAATAAGTTTGAAGCAAAATGTATTATACTTGCAACAGGTGCAAGTAGGAAAACACCAAATATAAGAGGTATAAAAGAATTTGAAGGTAAAGGTGTAAGTTATTGTGCAGTTTGTGACGCTTTCTTTTATAGAAATAGAGATGTAAGTATACTAGGAAGCGGAGATTATGCGTTAGAGGAGGCGAATACATTACTTCCAGTTGTAAAATCTGTATCAATATTAACTAATGGAGAAACTCTTGTAGAGAATAGAGGCATTAATTATGACGATTTTTCTATCAAGGAAGAAAAAATAGAAGAAATTATAGGAGAAGATAAAGTAACAGGAATAAAGTTTAAAGATGGGAAAATAATAGATACAGAAGGATTATTTGTAGCAGTAGGTGTAGCATCTAGTACAGATTTAGCAAGAAAATTAGGAGTTATAATAAAAGAGAATAATATTATTGTAGATGAAAATATGGCAACAAATGTACCACGGTATATTTGCTTGTGGAGACTGTATAGGCGGACTTTTACAAATTTCTAAAGCAGTGTATGAAGGAGCAATTGCAGGATTAAGTGTAATAAAGCATTTACGTGCTATGTAAAAAAATAAATTGTTATGAAAGAAGGAAAATATGGAATATATTATGTCTTTTTTGGAGGGGATTATTACTTTTATTTCTCCTTGTTTATTACCAATGTTACCAATATACATATCTTATTTTGCAGGTGGAGAAATTGCAAACAACAAAGGGCAGACAATAAAAAATGCAATAGGGTTTATATTAGGTTTTACAATTGTTTTTGTTTTGTTAGGAATATTTGCAAGTAGTATTGGTGTTATGTTAAAACAATATAATCAAATTCTTCAAATGGTTTTTGGAAGTATTATGATATTATTTGGATTAAATTTTATGGGGATTTTAAATATAAAAATACTAAACAATACAAAAAGTGGAATGAAAGCAAAAACAAAAGATCTAAATTTTATAAGCTCTTTAGTATTAGGCATTATTTTTTCAATAACATGGACACCATGTGTAGGAACATTTCTTGGAAGTGCTTTAATGTTAGCTGCTACTGCAAACCATGTGATAGAAGGAACTTTTATGTTATTATGTTTTTCATTAGGTCTTGCTATTCCATTTTTGATAAGTGCACTTTTAATTCATAAATTAAAAACAGCTTTTGACTTTATAAAAGCACATTATGAGATAATTAATAAAATATGTGGAATAATCTTGATAGTAATTGGAATATTAATGATAATAGGGTATATTAGATATTTTTTATCTTTACTAAGTATATAGGAGAATTAATATATGGATAAGAAGCTAAAATATATAATAATTGTTATAATTTTTATTTTAGTAATGATTGGTATAAGTAGAGTATATACAATTTTAAATGCTAAAATACAAAATGAGGAAATACAAAAAGAAAATATAAAATCACAAGAAACTATTTCAAATCAAGCAAAGGATTTTAGTGTATATAATGATAAAGGTGAAGTGGTAAAGCTATCAGCATTTAAAGGAAAACCAATAGTAATAAATTTTTGGACCACTTGGTGTGGATATTGTAAAGTAGAAATGAAATATTTTGAGGAATTGTATAATCAATATAAAGATGAAGTTGTATTTTTAATGGTAAATTCAACAATAGAGGATGATAAAGATGTAGCTAATAAATATATAACTGAGCAAGGATATACATTTTCTATATATTATGATATAAATGGAAGTGCTATAACTACCTATAAAATAACAGGTTATCCAATAACTATGTTTATAAATAAAGATTTTCAAATTAGTCGTATACATCAAGGTATGATTAATTTAGAAACTTTACAAAAAAATATAAATAGTATAATATGAAAGGAGAAATGAAGATGTCAGTGATAAAAATTACAAGTAAAAATTTTGAAGAAGAGGTTTCAAAATCAAATGTACCAGTATTATTAGATTTCTGGGCAAGTTGGTGTGGACCTTGTAAAATGGTATCACCAATTATAGATGCTGTTGCACAAGAGGTTGAAGGAAGAGTAAAAGTAGGAAAGATAAATGTAGATGAAGAACAAGAATTAGCAAAGTCTTTTAGTATAATGAGTATACCAACTCTTGTAGTAATTAATAATGGTAAATTAGTTAATCAAACAGTTGGAGTAAAAAGTAAAGAAGAAATACTAGAAATGATCAAATAAGAAGTAGCCTTTATTATTAAGGCTACTTCTTATTTGATTAGAAAAAATCGATTATAACTCTTCTAAGAAATTGCCCAAAATGTAGGGTGAGCATTGCTCGTCCGTGAGATAAGATTTACAATAAACATAAACTTTTGCAATTTATAAAAATCTGCTTTTGTTTTTTTAAACCAAAAAATATGTAACATAATTTTTAGAAAAAAATGTAAATAAATTTATAGAAAAATTCACTACTAGACAATGTGAATAAATTGTGACTAAAAAGTGGCTTAAAATAGTTATTCACAGAGTTATCCACATTATCCACATCAACTATTTTTAGACAAAAAAATAATAATGTAAACAATAATGTAAACATAACATTACGACTTTGACATAAAATCGAATAAAAAATGTAATCAAATTGAAACAAAACGAAAGTTTTGTAACATTACAGCAAAACAGTAATGATAATGTGAAAAACTTAAGTATTATAGTTAAAACTATAACTAAATCTATATATAAATTAATACTATAAAACTAGTTATAATCTTATAAGGTGAATATTAACAAAATATGCAGTAGTTTAATATTATATATAAAGTAATTTAATTAGAAAAATAAAAGGAAGGATAATTATGAAACTTAATACAGTTAAAACAGCATTAAGAAATGTTTTAAAAATGAAGTTTTTTAGGAGTGATGATTTAGTCACATATGTTGAAGCAAAAGAATTATTAAGAAATGTTTACAATGGAATTTTAATAGATGTAAGAAGTTTTGGGGAATATAATGAATATCATTTGAATGGAGCTATTTGCATACCATATTATGAATTAGAAAATAGAATTTCTAAAATAATTGAAGATAAACAACAGCTTATTATTGTATATTGCCAAAGTGGAGGAAGAAGTAAAAAAGCTATAAGTAGTTTAAAGAAAATGGGTTATACAAATGTGTATGAGTTAGATGGAGGAATTGACAACATTTAGAGAAAAGTATTAGATAATGGTTTGTTATAAATAAATTGATTGCCCTACAACGTTTGCAATTTTATTATACTTATTATCTTGTAACGAAAAAAATGTAAAAAATTAAAAAAACTATTGTAAAAGTTAATATTATTGATATAATAAGTATGTTAAGTTAAAAAAGGAGATGTTAAACTATGGTAAAAAAAGTAGCAATACTAGCAAATGGTGGAGATGTTTCAGGCTTTAATGCTGTAATACGTGCAATAGTTAAAACAGCAGAACAAAATGGAGTAGAATGTTATGGATTTATAGAAGGATATAAGGGGTTATTAAATAATGATTATGTACGATTAGACACATATAATACTGCATCAGGAATTCTTCATAAAGGTGGTTCTATTATAGGTTCATCAACTAATTCAAATGTATTTAACTATAAAGTAGAAGAAAATGGACAAGTTGTATATAAAGATTTGTCTGATAAATGTGTACAAAATGTAAAAGATGATGGGTTTGATTGTGTATTTACACTTGGTGGAGATGGAACACAGAAATCAGCAAGAGATTTATCATTAAAAGGAATAAATGTTATAGGTGTTCCAAAAACAATAGATAATGATGTTTCGTGTACAGATATTACATTTGGATATAATACTGCTGTATCTGTTGCAGCAGAAGCAATAGATAGACTTCACACAACAGGAGAAACACATCATAGAATAATGGTTTTAGAAGTTATGGGAAGATATGCTGGTTGGATTGCTCTTGAATCTGCTATTGCAGGTGGTGGAGATGTTGCATTAATTCCAGAAATACCATATGATATAAACAAAGCTGCTGATAAAATAAAAGATAGAGTTAATAAAGGAAAAAGATTTAGTGTTGTTGTTGTTGCAGAAGGTGCAGCACCTAAAGATGGAGAAATATCTGTAGAAAGTGTACGTGATAATGGTAAAGGCGTTGATAATACCAAACTTGGTGGCGCAGGAGTACGTGTTGCAAAAGAATTAGAAGCACTAACTGGATTAGAAGCTAGAAATACAACTTTAGGATATATGCAAAGGGGAGGAACACCAACAGCATTTGATAGAGTTTTATCTACAAAATATGGTGCAAAAGCAATGCAGCTTGCAATAGAAGAAAAATTTGGGGTTCTTGCTGTATTAAAAGATGGAAAGCTTGATTCAGTTTCACTAGAAGATGTTGTTGGCGATAATAAAGAAATAGGAGCAGTTTCTGGAAATACTAAAGAAAGTAATATAAGAAGAGTAACAATGGATCATGATTTAGTTAAAACTGCAAGAAGTATAGGGATTTGTTTAGGGGATTAATGTTCAGTTTGTAATTATAAAGTCCGCTCCATCTTGCTGAATGTAGGACGTTTTTGTTTTTCTCTCAATGTTCAAAAAACAAAAAGTGCTACATTCATGTGTCACTATTTCGATACTAATTTAAGGCTGAACTGTAACGTATTAATACCTCATGCTAATGAGGATAATAGAATGCTAAATTGTAATAAAAAAACATTATAATATTTGGTTTATTATAAACATATAATAAAATATAAAAATAAAAGGGGAATGAGTTATGGAAGAAAACAAAAATCAAGAACAAACAGTTAACACAGAAGAATTAAAAAAGGAGACAGTAGAAGCAGTTAATCAAGTAAAAGACACAATTAAAAATGTAGACATTAAAAATGATGCAAAAGAAGCAACAGGTTTTGTTAAATCAATGTTTAAAGATCCATTTGCAACAATTAAAACTATTGCAGAGGATAGTACAAACAAAGTATTTAAAATAGCTATAATATTTGTAGCAATATGGATGATAGCAGAATTTGTAGATGTAATAGTACCAATTGTAACAAGTAGATATTGGACAGGAAGTTTAGCAGTAGAAAGAATATTTAGAATAATAAAATATACAATTGCACCAGTAGTAAATGTATTGGTTTTATCAGGAATTGTATATTTTATGAATAAAGAAAATAAGAAATCATTAATAACTACTATTAGTTCTATGTCTATTGCTAAAATACCAGTTATACTTGCAGCTGTTGTAAGTTTAATTACATTAATAAGTTCTAATGCAACACCAGTAACAAGTAGATTTTCAAGTTTTTGTTCAGTTGTAAGTATAATACTTGTATATTTTTCATCTAAAGCATTATGTGGAGAAGAACAAAATTCTAAATTTATTAAAAAATTTGTCATAATGTATGGCGCTTATTATGTAATATCATTAGTGGTGTATTATTTAGGAATATATATCTAGGAAAATAAATATATTACTATATGAGAACGGATTGCAAACCATATAGACCAAACATTAACTAATTTCTTTAAAAAGAGTAAAAAAACACTTTTGTTTTTTTACTCTTTTTGATATAATGTAAAAATAGTTTAGAAAATTAGATAAAGGGTGAAACAAATGAAAGATTTTAAACAAGAAATAGCAAGTATTATAAGCAAAGTAACTAATATTGATGAACACGAATTAGTAACTTATATAGAAGTACCAAAAGATTCTAATATGGGTGATTATGCGTTTCCATGTTTTAGATTTGCAAAAGAGCTAAAAAAAGCACCAAATATTATTGCAGAAGAAATAAAAGAAAAGATAGATATTACAGGAACAAATATAGAAAAAGTAGATATTTTAGGAGGATATTTAAACTTTACTATTTCAAAACTAGAATTAGTTAAAGTTACTTTAGAAGAAATAGATAATAAAAAAGATGATTATGGAAAATCAAGTTTAGGTAATGGTAAAACTATAATTGTAGAATATTCATCTCCTAATATTGCAAAACCTTTTCATATAGGACATTTAAGAACAACATTAATTGGTAGAGCTTTATATAATATCTACAAATATTTAGGATATAACACAATAGGAATAAATCATTTAGGAGATTATGGAACACAATTTGGAAAGATGATAGAGGGTTATAAAAGATGGGGGAAAGAGTATAATATAGAAGAAAATCCTATAGAAGAATTAACAAAAATATATGTAAGAATAAATGCTCTTTGTAAAGAAGATGAAGATGTATTAGAAGTTTGTAGAGATAACTTTAAAAAGCTAGAAGAAGGCGATAAGTATTGTAAAGAACTTTGGGAAAAATTTAGAGAAGTTAGTTTAAAAGAATTTTATAGAATATATGATTTACTAGATATAAAATTTGATTCTTTAAATGGAGAAGCATTTTATCAAGATAAAACAGATGAAGTTATAGATATATTAGAAAAAACAGGCAAGTTAGTGGAATCTGAGGGAGCAAGGATAATAGATTTAGAAGAGCGAAAAATGCCCCCTTGTATAGTATGTAAATCAAATGGCTCTACAATATATGCTACACGTGACCTTGCTGCAATATTATATAGAGCAAGAACTTATAATTTCGATAAATGCCTATATGTAGTAGCATATGAACAGAATTTGCATTTTAAACAAGTATTTGAAGTAGCCAAGCTTTTAGGAATAAGCGAAAAATGCCAAAAAGGGTTAGAACATATTTCTTATGGAATGGTACACTTAAAAGAAGGTAAAATGTCTACAAGAGAAGGAAATGTAATAAAAGTAGAAGATTTACTAAAAGAATCAATTTCAAGAGTTAAAGACATAATAGAAAAGAAAAATCCAGATTTTACAAAAGAGGAAAAACAAGATATAGCTAAAAAAGTAGGAATTGGAGCAGTAATATTTAACGATTTATCTGGAGCAAGAATAAAAGACGAAATATTTGATTGGGATACAATGCTAAACTTTACTGGAGAAACAGGACCATACATACAATATACATATGTACGTACAAATAGCATATTAAAGAAAACACAAGAAATACCTAAAATAGAAGAAGTAGATTTTACAAAACTTCTAAATGAAGCTGAAATTAGTATATTAAAATTAATCTATTCATTTACTAATGTAATAGAACAAGCTAGTATAAAAAATGAACCATCAATTATTGCAAAATATTTAATAGATCTATCAAAAGTATTTAGCAGTTTTTATAACGAAAATAAAATAATTGTAGAAGACGAAGCACTTCAAAATGCACGTATATATTTAACATATGCTACAAATTTGGTGCTAAAAAATGGAGCTAAATTACTTGGGATAAATATGCCTGAAAAGATGTAGAAATAAAAACAGGAAAGGAAACGATTTATGGGAAAAATTAAATTAAAAGGAACAAAAACATTTGGAAAAGTATTATTAGTAATACTTTTGATATTAATAATTATAATAGGGATATGTGTAGGAATTGGTATTTGGTATGTAAACGATAAATTAGGCAAAGTAAATTATGTGGAAATAGCATCTAGTGAAATAGAAGTAACAGAGGGCGTAAAAGAGAAAATGGCAGGATATAGAACCATAGCAATATTTGGTGTAGATAGTAGAAGTAATGAACTAGTAACAGGAACAAGAAGTGATTGCATAATACTTGCTGTAATAAATGAAAAAAGTAAAGAAGTAAAATTAGCATCAGTATATAGAGATACATATTTGGAATTAACAGGAAGAAGTCTAGATAAAGTAACACACGCATACGCATATGGTGGAGCAGCATTAGCGATGAGCACATTAAATACTAATTTAGATTTAAACATAACTGAGTTTGTTACAGTTAACTTTGAATCAGTTGTAGATATAGTAAATGCAGTTGGTGGGATAAGCATAAACATAACAAATGAAGAACTAAAGTATATAAATGGATATATTGATGAAATAAATAATGTAACTAAAAATAGTGCAAGTCATATTACAAAAGCTGGGACACAAACGCTAAATGGAGTTCAAGCATTAGCATATGGAAGAATTCGTTATACAGCTGGGGGAGACTATAAACGTACAGAGAGAATGAGAGATGTAATGATGGCAGTAGTAAATAAAGCAAAAAG
Source organism: uncultured Clostridia bacterium (assembly GCA_948630815.1). Classification (GTDB taxonomy): domain Bacteria; phylum Bacillota; class Clostridia; order TANB77; family CAG-508; genus RGIG8482. Next base: position 34,077 of record CAPIEU010000003.1, on the reverse strand, counting down.
AATGAGTGTAGGACAGTTAAATAAACTTGCAGATACATTACTTCCAAAAATATATACAAACATAAATTCAGGAGAAATAATTTCACTAATACCACAACTTGTAGGATATAAAATAACAGATTCGACAGGTTGGCCATATAACACAAAAGGAGCAACAATAAATGGTGTATGGTATGGACCACCAATTACATTAGAATCTAATGTAAAAGAATTACATGAAAAAGTATATGGGCAAACAGGATATGAACCAAGCCAAAAAGTAAAAGAAATTAGTGCAAAGATAGTAAAAAAGACGGGATATAACTAAAAAATGCGAAAAAATGCGAAAAAAGGTTGATTTTATTATTATAAAAATATATAATTACAATTAATTGACTGTGAACTTTTATAAAATATAAATAAAAACTTATAATAATATGGCTATATTAATGATTGAAACTTATAATTTGTATAATATATAGCAAAACAATGTTAAAAATACACTATAAGATGTTAGAGGAAGTGAAAATGTTTTGGGATATAAACCTATTAATCAAGAAATGATATTGGGAGATAATAAAAGAATTACTATATTAAATACTACAATAGATGTATTAAATATAAATGAAACAATAGAATTAGTAGAAAAATATGTAAATACAAAAACACCATTACATCTTATGGGAGTTAATGCAGATAAAATTAATGAGGTTAATCAAAATGAAAAAATGAAGGAGATAGTAAACAGTTGTGGGATAATTAATGCTGATGGTGCATCAGTGGTATTAGCAAGTAAATATTTAGAAAAGCCATTACCAGAAAGAGTAGCTGGAATTAACTTGATGATGAAAATTATTAAAATTAGTGAAAAGAAATCATATCGTATTTATTTATTAGGAGCTAAAGAAGAAGTTGTAAATACAACAAAAGATGTATTAGAAAAAAAATTTCCTAATTTGATAATTTGTGGAATACATAATGGATATTTTAAAGAAGAAGATTGGAAAAATATATCAAATGAAATAAAAAATAGGAAACCTGATTTTGTATTTGTAGGAATAACATCGCCAATAAAAGAATACTTAATAGAATATTTACAAAATGACGGAAATAATTGTGTGTTTATGGGAGTTGGTGGAAGTTTTGATGTTATATCAGGAAATATACCTAGAGCACCAAAATGGATGCAAAGAGCAAATCTAGAATGGCTTTTTAGAGTTATGTGTGAACCAAAAAGACTATTCAAAAGATATTTTGTTGGAAATATAGTTTTTATTAAAGCAGTAATCAAAGAGAAAAAGCAGCAAAAAAGGGAGAATGTTTAATATGAAGAAAGTTATGGTGGTATTTGGAACAAGACCTGAAGCAATAAAGATGTGTCCATTAGTTAATGAATTAAAAACAAGAGAAACAATAGAAACTTTAGTTTGTGTAACTGGACAACATAGACAAATGCTAAATCAAGTTTTGGATGTTTTTAATATACAACCAGATTATGATTTAAATATTATGAAAGAAAAACAAGACCTTTTCGATATTACAATAAATATTTTAGAAAAAATAAGAGAAGTACTAGAAAAAGAAAATCCAGATATTGTATTAGTACATGGCGACACAAGTACAACATTTGTTACAGCACTTGTATGTTTTTATTTAAAAATTCCAGTAGGGCATATAGAAGCAGGATTAAGAACGTATAATATTTATAGTCCTTATCCAGAGGAATTTAATAGACAAGCTGTTGGTATTGTAAGTAAATTTAATTTTGCACCAACAGAACTATCAAAAGAAAATTTAATAAAAGAAGGAAAGAATCCAGCTACAATATATGTTACAGGAAACACTGCAATAGATGCACTAAAAACGACAGTAAAAACGAACTATTCTCATCCAGATTTAAAATGGGCTAATGATAGCAGATTGATTATGATCACAGCACATAGAAGAGAAAATTTAGGTGAACCAATGAATAATATGTTTAAAGCAATAAAAAGAGTTATTGATGAACATGAAGATGTAAAAGCAATTTATCCAATACATATGAATCCAATTGTTAGGGATACTGCAAAAAAAATTTTTGGTGATGATGATAGGATTAGAATTATTGAACCGCTTGAAGTTATTGATTTTCATAATTTTTTAAATGAAAGTTATATGATTTTAACAGATTCAGGGGGGATTCAAGAAGAGGCACCATCATTAGGAAAACCAGTCTTGGTTATGAGAGATACAACAGAAAGACCAGAAGGAATAAAAGCTGGAACTCTCAAATTAGTGGGTACAAGTGAGGAAGAAATTTATAATAATTTTAAGCTACTACTAGAAAATAAGAATGAATATGAAAAAATGAGTAAGGCAAGCAATCCATATGGTGATGGGTTGGCTTGTAAAAGAATAGTAGATATATTAGAGGAGAATTTATGAAAGTACTACATATTTCAAGAACAATGGGACAAGGTGGAGCAGAAAAAGTAGTTTATCAAATATGTAAGGATGTAAAAGGTATTGAAATGGTAATTGCTTCAACTGGAGGAATTTATGAGGAAGAATTACAAAAAATGGGTGTAAAACATTATGCTATACCAGATATAGACAGTAAAAAGCCGATAATTTTGATAAAAACAATATTAAAATTAAGAAAGATAATCAAAAAAGAAGAAATAACTATAATTCATTCACACCATAGAATGGCAGCATTCTATAGTAAAATTTTAACTATATTTAATAAAAAAATTAAAAGAATTTATACAGCTCATAATATTTTTTATAATAAAAAAATGTTATTAAAATACGCATTAAACGGTTCAACAATTGTTGCTGTTGGAGATGGTGTGAAAAAAAATTTAACTCAATTTTATGAGATTGAAGAAGAAAAAATAAAAGTAATTTACAATTCAGTAGAAGAATTAAAAGAAATTACCAAACCTACAGATGATTTCTTAAAGAACAAAAGTAATAAGATTTTAATTGGTACAGTTGGAAGACTTTCTGTACAAAAAGGTATAGATGTTTTTATTTCAGCAATAGCAAAGTTAATTTATAAAAATAAAAATGTTTTTGCTATTATAATAGGTGATGGAGAATTAAATGAAGAATTAAAAAAATTATCACAAAGTTTAAATATAGAAGATAATGTGAATTTTTTAGGATATAGAAGTGATGTGCTTGAACTAATCTCACAAATGGATTTTATTGTTTTAGCTTCAAGATGGGAAGGATTTCCTTTAACTCCTATTGAAACTTTTTCGGTTGGAAAAACAATTATTGTTTCTAATATAGATGGAAATAGTGAAATAGTTATAGATGAGTATAATGGATTATTATTTGAAAAAAACAATGTCAACGACCTTAAAGACAAGATGAATATGTTAATTGATAATATAGAAAAAAGAAATATATTAGCACAAAATGCAAAGAAAACATTTAATGAAAAATTTAGTTATGCTGCTTTTATAGATAAGTATATAAAAATTTATAGTGATTTACAATAACATATATTTAAATAAATGAATTTAGGGGGAGATACATATTTATAATAAAATTAAAAAAGGTATTACCAGTATTTATTATTATTTGAAATATAAAATTCTTTTTAAAAAGAGAATTAGTATACATTTTTTTAATTCTTTTTCAGGAAAGTTTAAATTGGAGATGAAAAAAGGCAGTAGATGTTCAATAGGTAAATTTTTAATGATAAATGGTCCTGTATATATGAAAGGCATTGATAATTCAAAAATAATTATAGGAGATAATTGTTTTTTTAATCATAATTGTTGCATTATATCTATGAATTCAATTAGTATTGGAAATGATTGTATGTTTGCTAATAATGTTACAATTATAGATCATAATCATAATGTTGTTAATAATAAAATTTCGAAAAATGATTATATTACTGAACCAGTTACTATTGGTAATAATGTTTGGTGTGGTGCTAATGTTGTTATTTTGAAGGGAACAAAAATAGGTAATAATTCTATTATTGCAGCTGGTGCAGTTGTAAATTCAAATGTACCAGATAATGAAATTTGGGGAGGTGTTCCTGCAAAAAAAATAAAAGATATTAATGGTGGTGGAAATTATGATAGCTAAGCAAATACACTATTGCTGGTTTGGGGGAAAAAAATTATCAAACGATGTAAAGAAATGTATAAAATCATGGAAAGAAAAATGTCCTGATTATGAAATTATAAGATGGGATGAAACAAATTTTGATATTAACTGTAATGAATTTGTTAAAGATACATACAACCATAAGGCATGGGCTTTTCTTTCTGATTATGCTAGATTAAAAATTATTTATGAAAATGGTGGAATTTATCTTGATACTGATGTTGAACTAATAAAAAATTTAGATTTTCTATTAGAATATGATTTTTTTATTGGAACACAACAGTGTGAAAAATTATATGCTACTGGACTTGGATTTGGTGCAGTTAAAAACAATTATATTGTAAAAAAAATGTTAGAAGAATATGATAGTATTTCTTTTAATTCTATGAATAAGGAATCAATAGCATGTCCATATCTAAATACTCGTGCTATAAAAAGTGTTGGGTTTAGTGCAACTAATGAAATTCAAAAAATTGATAATTGTATTGTATATCCACCCCAATATTTTGATCCCATATCTCCTGGCACTTATGCTAATTTGTTATGTGATGATACTATTTCAATTCATCACTATAGTGCATTATGGACAAATAATAGAAATAAACTAAAACGTAAACTTATAAATATAATAGGTCAAGATAAAATAAATATGTTGAAAGGGTTTTTTAAAAATGAATAATACTAAACTTAAATTGAATTTTTCATTAACTAAATTGATTAATTACTTTATAATTATTTCTTTTTTATTGCCAAGAGGATATGCAGAGTTTAATTTGATATATAATCACATTTTTAATTATTGTATATGGATTTCAACAATAATAATATGGATTCAATTTTCTCTTTTCTATTTAAAAAAGATGACAATAAAAAGGGATTCATTATTCATTATAAATTATTTTGTGATAACTATTATAATAACATGTTTAATAAGAGGTTTTTCAATTAATGGATATCAAAAATTACTTACTTATCCTTCAATATGTCTTTTTACTATATACAATTTTAAAAAAGATCCAAAAAGTTTTTTAAATGCGATAAATAATGTTTTTTTAGTTTTATTTATTTTAAACCAAGTTATACTAGCTGATTTCTTTTCAAAACAATATCATATAACATTTTTGGGACATGTTCAAATGGTTTCACAGATAGGTACTCTAGCAATTTTTTGTGCATTAATATTTTGGATAATGTTTCATGAAAATAAAAATAGAACTATAATAATAGTTATACTTTCTTTATTTACAATGATAACTACTGATGCTGCATCAGCACAAATATCATGTATTATTCTATGTATATTTGGAATTTTATATAAATTAAAAATTTATAAATTTTTAGTTTACGATTCTAAAGTATATGTAATTATTGGAATCATTTTTAGCATGATAATAGTTTGTATATCGATTATAAATAATGTAAAATATAACAATGCTATTACTTGGCTGGATTTTTCAGGTCGTAGCTTTGTTTGGCTTGATGCTTTATCAAAAATTAAAACAAATGTAATATTTGGATATGGTATTGAGGGGGTTTTGTTAAATGTTTTTTGGAACAAATGGGTTAATACAACAGGGTTTAATTATGCCCATAACCAGATTATTCAGAATTTTTTAGATGGAGGAATAATAGTTTCTATAGCATTTTTATTTATGCTTATTACTTTTTGTAAGAATACTAAAAATATTGCTAATTCAAAATATAAAGTACTTGTAAATGTTATTTTAATTACTTTTTTATTTATAATGATATTTGAAAGTACAACATCATACTGTTATATGTTTATTTGTTTTGCGATTATTTATGTTTTGCCAGATATAATTAAAAATAAAGAAAAAGGAGAATTTATTAATGAGTCTTGTTAATAAAATAAAATTTGAATTAGCAAAAATATATTATCCATATAAAATTAAAAAAACTGTAGCAACATATAAAGGTAGAGTATATGTTGGAGGTAAAAGCTATGTAACTAATAATACACATTTAGGAAGTAATGTTTGTTTTAATGGAATGGAAATATCCGGAAATGGAATTGTTACTATAGGAGACAATTTTCATTCTGGACCTGGTTGCCAAATAATTACATCTTTTCATAATTATGAAGGAAATCAAATTCCTTATGATGATACATTTTTAGATAAAGATGTATCAATTGGAGATAATGTTTGGCTAGGGAATAATGTTATTGTTCTTGGAGGAGTTACAATTGGGGAAGGTGCAATAATTCAAGCTGGAAGCGTAGTTTGCATGGATGTGCCTGAGTGTGCAATAGCTGGTGGGCATCCTGCTAAAACATTTAAATATAGGAATAAGGAACATTATTATAAACTAAAAGAAGAAAAAAAATTTCATTAAAAAATATATTATTAGGAAGGAAAAAGAAAGAATGATTACAAAAACGATTATAAACAAATATAGTGAAATGTCTAAACCTGTAAAAGCAGCTCTATGGTATGCAATTTGTAATTTTATAAATAAAGGGATTGCACTTTTAACAACACCTATTTTTACTAGAATTTTGACTGAAGAACAGTATGGAACATTCTCTATTTTCCAATCTTGGTTTAATATATTAATTATTTTTACTTCTTTAAATATTTTTATGAGTGGATATATTAAAGGTTTGATTTTATATAAAGATGATAAAGATGGTTTTACATCATCTCAACTTTCTTTAACAACATGTATTACACTAATTTTTTTTATTGTATATGTAATTAATATTGATTTTTGGACTAAAATATTTGAACTTTCTCCACTACTAATAATTATAATGTTTTTAGAACTACTTGTAATGCCTGCATTTGAATTCTGGATTGCAAAAAAGAGATTTGATTATGAGTATAAAAAAGTTATTATAATATCAATAAGTATGAATGTTATTTCTTTGATATTAAGTATTTTAGCAGTATTAAATATAGATTATAAAGTTGAAGCACGTGTTTTTTCAGAAGTACTTGTAAAATTTTTATTTGCAGGTACACTGTTTATTGGTATTTTTATTAAAGGAAAAAAGTTATATAATAGAGAATATTGGAAATACGCATTAAAATTTAATTTACCATTAATACCACATTATTTATCAAACTATATTTTAAATCAATCCGACAGATTGATGATCAGTAAAATGGTAGGAAATGTGCAAACTGCATATTATAGCGTATCTAATACTATTTCTAATGTTATGATGCTTTTAGTGTTAGCGATAAACAATGCTTTAACCCCTTATATATATAAAACAATTAATGATAATCATCCAGAAAAAATAAAGAATAAAATTAACCCTATTGTTATATTGATAGGATTATTATCAATTATAGTAATGATTTTTGCACCAGAAGTTATTTCAATTTTTGCTGGAAGCAGTTATTTAGATGCTATTTATGTAATACCTCCAATTACAGCGTCTGTTTATTTTATATTTATATATTCAATGTATAGCAATGTTGAATACTATTATCAAAAAACGGGATTAATTGCAATTGCTACTACAATTAGTGCAATTTTAAATTTGATTTTAAACTATTTTGGAATTAAAATATTTGGATATTATGCAGCAGGATATACTACTTTAATTTGTTATATTTGTCTAGCGATATGTCACTATATTTTTTATAAAAAAATAGTAAATGAGAAATTTGATAAGTTGAAAGATATATATGATGTAAAGTTAATGGTAATAGTTGGAATATTTGTTTTAGTAATGATGATTTTGATGTCAATAATATATAGATTTATATTAATTAGATATGTAACAATTATCCTTATTGTTATTTTTGCAATTTTAAAAAAGAATTTAATAATTAGTAGTGTTAAATTATTAAAAAAAGATTAAATTTTGAAGGGAAAATGATATATGAATTTAACTATGTATGTAAAAGAGAAAGGCTTTAAACAATTAATAAAAGTGCTGTGGGAATATAAAATAGAAATATTATTAGAAAAAGTAGTATATCTTTTTACAAAAAATAAGACACTAAAAGATAAAATTGTAATAGAAAGCCATAATGATTTTGATTGCAATGGAGGTGCTTTTTATAACTATTTGATAGAACAAGGATATAATAAGAAATATAAAATTGTATGGCTAGTACGAAAAAAAATTAAAAGTAAGTTACCTGAAAATGTTGTAGTAGTTCCTTTATTTGGCCCTAGTTTAAAAAAAGCATATCATATGTGTACTGCAAAATATTTTACATATGATTGTGAGGGTGGAAAAAAAGTGAGAAATGACCAAATAGTAGTATATTGTTCACATGGTGCAGGTGGATTAAAAAGTACTAGGGGAAAAGTAGTTATTCCTGATAGTGTTGATTATATTTTAATGCAATCAGAAAAATATGCACAAATTCAAGCAAAGCAGTGGTCATTAAATCCTAACGATGAAAGAATTGTTTATATAGGTTTTCCAGCTCAAGATACTTTTTTTATAGATGATAGAACAGAACTTCTTAAAATTACAAATAAAACATATGAAAAAATAATTTTATGGATGCCTACATTTAGAAAAGGCGGAGGGATTAATCGTAATGATAGTTTAAAAGAACAGAAATTAGGAATACCATTAATTAATACAGTAGAAGAGTATAATTTTTTTAATGAAGAACTAAAAAGAATGAATGTTTTTTTAATTATTAAGATTCATCCAAAGCAGGATTTATCAAATTTGGGTGTTACTGATATGTCAAATATTAAAATATTAACAGGAAGTAGTGTTAAAGATCTAGAAATAGATAATTATAAATTAATGAAATGTGCTGATGCACTTATTAGTGATTATTCAGGAGCTGCATACGAATATCTTCAATTAAATCGTCCATTAGGATATGTTTTAGATGATATGAAGGAATATAAAAATGGATTTGTTGTTGAGGATATCCATCAATTAATGGCAGGACATGAAATATATACAATAGAAGATTTAAGAAATTTTATAAGAGATGTTGTTGATAACAATGATATATATATAGAAAATAGAGAAAAATTAAGAAACCATATATATAAATATCATGATGGAAATTCATCTGAAAGATTAATTAGATTAATGGGGCTTTACATTTCTAACTAAAAAGTGATAAAATTATTAGGGAGATGTTTAAATATGTCGAATTATATATTTCTATTTGATTTAGATTCAACAATAACAAAACAAGAAATATTACCAACAATTTCTGAACGAATTGGTAAAACAAAAGAGATGAGAGAATTAACAGAAGCTACAATGCGTGGAGAGATACCTTTTAAAACAAGTTTTTTAAGTAGAGTTAAAATTTTAAGTAATGAAAGTGTTTCAGAAGTTAATGATATTATAGCTAATATTCCTCTTAACGAAGCAATTGCTAATTTTATAATTGATAATTCTGAGCGTTGTTATATTGTTACAGGAAATCTTGATGTATGGATAAAAGGTTTGATGAACAAATTAAATATGCATAGTCATGTCTATTGTTCAAAGGCACATATTAAGAATGATAAAATTTTTCAAGTTATAAGTGTTGCTGATAAAGAATTAATTGGTAAACAATTTGTACAACCTATAGTAGTTGTTGGCGATGGTGACAATGATTCAGGTATAGCTAAATATGCAGACATAGCAATTGGATATGGTGGAGTAAGAAATATTGCACCATCTTTACTGAAAAATATTGATTATGCATTTTATAATGATGAAATTTGTGTGAGATTTTTAAAATCTTTATTATAAATTAAGAAAGGAAGTTTGACTATGAATCCAAATGACATTACAATTATTATTTGTTGTGCAGGAATGGGAACTAGATTAGGTATTGGAAGTACAAAAGCACTAGTTAATATTTGTGGGAAACCATTAATTATACATCAATTAGAACAACTAAAAAAATATGATGATATTAGAATTATAGTTGGTTTTCAAGCTGAAAATGTAATAGAAATTGTAAAAAAATATCGAGAAGATATTATGTTTGGATTTAATTATGATTACAAATCAACAGGACCTGCAGCTAGCTTATGTAAGGGATTAATAGGTGCTAGAAAGTATATTGTATATATCGATGGAGATGTATTAGTGAATCCAGATGACTTTAAATATTTTTTAGATTATAAAGGAGAATGTTTGGCAAAAACAACTATAACTTCTGCTGAGCCAGCTTTGTTAACTGTTAAGGATGAAAAAGCAACCTCTTTTTTTAGAGAAGATAGTAATTTTGAGTGGCCAGGATTGGCAAAACTGAAAAAAGAACGAATGCAAATAGAAAAAGGATATGTATTTGAAATGATAGAGCCATTACTACCAATGAAAGTAATAAATGTAAGAGCAAGAGAAATTGATACTCCAGAAGATTATGAAAGAACGATAGAATGGGTTAAAAATGGATATTTAGATTAGGAGGAAGAGATAAATGGACAAAAAACAATTTACAATAGGTGTTTTAGGTGGAATGGGAACATATGCAACTATTCATTTGTTTCAACAATATGCTAAAGAATTTAAAGCAGAAAAGGAATGGGATAGACCACGTATTATTATAGATAATAGATGCACAATGCCAAGTAGAGTGAGGGCATTTCTATTTAATGAGAATTTTAATCAATTGGTTTTAGAAATGGCAGATTCAATAAAACATCTAATTGAATCTGGCTGTACAAGAATTGTTTTAGCATGTAATACTTCACATCTCTTCTTACCAGAAGTTTTTAAAATACTACCAGAAGCAAAAAATAAGATAGTTAATATTATATATAATTGTGTTGACAAAGTTGAAAAAGATGGTATAAAAGAAATTTATATTTTAGCTTCTGAAGGAACGATTGATTCTCAAATATATCAAAATGCCCTTTTTGAAAAAGGTATAAAATGTATTGTGCCAGATAAAGAAGAATATTCTCTTTTAAGAGAATGTATTGAAGCAGTAAAACAAAATAAGTATTCAGAAAGTGTTAAAGATATTTTTTTAGATTTGATTAATAGATATGATGCTTGTATACTAGGATGCACAGAGCTACCTATATTGTGGTCAAAATATATTGAACACATAACATGTAAAAATGTATATGATCCACTTATGAATGCAATAAAAATATTAAAAAAGGAGTATGAAGATGAGTAAAATTTTAACTTTTGGTGTATATGATTATTTTCATATAGGTCATTTAAAACTTTTTAAACAATGTAAAGAATATGCCAATTATCTTATTGTTGCAGTGCAAGATGGCGATTATATTTTAAAATATAAACCAGATGCAGAAATATTATATTCAACACAAGAACGTGTTGAAATATTAAAAGGACTTAGAATAGTAGATGAAGTTATTATATATAATAGTGTAACACCAGAAACTTTAAAAGAGATTGATTTTGATATTTTAGCACTTGGGGAAGATCATGTAGGAGGACGTTTTGCAATTGTTGAAGATTGGTGTAAAAAAAACGGAAAAAAAGTAGTAAGATTACAAAGAACTCCTGGAATATGTTCATCCGAAATTAAAAAACAACTTTCTAGTCTAATATAGCTATAATAACTATAATTAAAGTTATTCATATATTAAATTTTAAAGCATAAGACGATAAAATTAGTAGTGAAAGGAATATTAAGGATGAGTAAAAACAATGAAAGTGAGTTAATTTCATATTTAAAGGGATTTTCAATTATGATGATATTATTATATCATTTGATATACAATTTTCTTAATGTTCCACAAATAATAAAATTGGCTTCTTGCTTTGGTGGTGCTGGTGTTCATGCATTTTTTATTTGTTCAGGATTTGGACTATATTTATCATATTTAAAAAATGGATTAAGTATGAAAAGGAGCTATATAAGTAAGAGAATAAAAAGAGTATATATTCCTTATATCTTTGTGATTTTTATATCTTTTTTAGTACCGTTTATGTTTGAGGGTGAAAATAGGATAATGGCATTGCTTAGTCATATTTTTTTATTTAAAATGTTTATGCCAGAATACGAAGATAGTTTTGGAATTCAAATGTGGTATATATCAACTATTATTCAATTCTATTTCATATATCCAATACTATTAAAGATAGTAAATAAAATTGAATTAAAAAAGGTGTTTGTTTTTTCAATATTTATAAGTTTTATATATGCAATATTTATAAGTTTTTCAGAGTTATATGTTGAAAGAATTTGGAGTAGTTTTTTTATACAGTATTTATGGGAATTTGTTTTAGGAATGTTGATAGCAGAAAAATTTCACAAAAATAATAAAATAATAGAAAGGAATATAAATGTTATTTGGTATATTATAATATTTATAATAACTTTTACTATTTTTGCATTAATGTCTTTTAATGGTGGAATTTTAAAAAACTTTAATGATGTATTTTCCGCGATTTCTTTTATTACATTATGTATAATACTATATAAAATAAAATTTATAAAAAAAGGTATTAAATATCTGGGAAAAATTTCATATGAATTATATTTAGTACATTATTTGATTTATATGTGTGTATTTAAATTTATATCAATGCCACAATATATAAATTCGATTATTGCTATAATTTTAAGTATAATAATTTCAATTTTTTATAATTATATATTAAAGGGGTGCTCTACATTAGTTAATAGAAAAGCCTATTAAAGTTTACAAATAATGATTTATATGTATAGTTATTATTTGTAAATTTCGTAAAAACAGTGCTGTAAAAATCAGCACTGTTTTTATGAAATTTACTGATGATTTTTCATTTAAACAACAAGTAAATTTTACCATTAACCAATAAATATATAAAGTACTAGTATAAAGTTATGTTATCATATATGTTGCAATTATTACAACTAAATGACATTTTATCAAAAAAGGTTGAACAATGAAAATTAATATAATATAATAAACTTAATTGAAAAGACTTGTCATATTATAATGAAATTTGTATAATAGAAAATAGGAGTTTTAAAATGAACATAAGGAAGGTGCTATCTACAATATTAGTAATACTATGGATGGTTACAATATTTTACTTTTCAAACCAACAGGGAACAGGCTCAAGTAGAACAAGTAAAAAGGTATCTAAGACAATAGTAAATATGATAGATATAAAGAACAAGATACCAGAAGAACAAAAAGAAGAAATAGTAAAAACTATAGAACCCATTATAAGAAAGTTAGCACATTATAATTTATATATGTTAGGTGGAATGTTAATAATTATTAGTGTAAATACATATATAAATGAAGATAAAAGAATTGTAATATATAGTTTACTTATTGGCATATTATATGCAATAAGTGATGAAATACATCAATTATGTGTTAAAGGAAGAAGTGGAAAAGTACAAGATATTATAATAGATTCTATAGGAATATTTACTGGAATTGCTATATATTTGGCTGTAAAGAAAATAATTAAAAATATAGTAGATAGAAAGAAAATATAAGGGAAGTGTATAATTATGAGTAATCTATCAGTAGTAAGTAATAATATTACAACACTTGATAAAGAAATAATTAAAAATGAGATTAATATAAATAATAAATTAACAAAAACAAAAATAAGAAACACTATTAGTGGGATAATTAAAAGGGGAATTGATTTGATTTCAGGAATTGTAGGCTGTTTGTTTCTTATTCCAATAACTGTTTTTGTTGTTATTAGCAATGTAATTTTTAAGGATAATGGAACGATTTTTTTTACACAAAACCGTATAGGCAAAAATGGAAAAATATTTAAAATGTACAAATTTAGAACTATGGTAATTGGTGCAGAAGATATATTAAAAAAACATATAGATGAGAAAACAGAAATTGGAAAGGAATATATAGAACATAAAAAAATAAAGAATGACCCAAGAATTACAAAGATTGGAAGATTTTTAAGGGCAACAAGCTTAGATGAATTTCCTCAATTCTTAAATGTAATAAAAGGACAAATGAGTTTAGTTGGACCACGACCATATTTACCAATAGAAAGAGAAGATATGGGAGAATATTATAATTATATTGTTCAAATGAAACCAGGAGTAACTGGACCTTGGCAAGTTGCTGGAAGAAATAAATTAGAATTTAAAGATAGATTAGAATTAGATAAAGAATATTGTGATAGAAGAGGAAATAGAAAAGATATAAAAATATTGTTAAAAACATTTGCAAAAGTAGTGAAAAAAGAAGGAGCTATATAAGTAATTGTAATGAGAATAAAAAAATAAGAATATAGTTATAAAATAGATACATATGATAAAATATAAGGTGAATATGCACTGTTTAGATAAAAGGAGTTTTTTTAAAGAATGAACAATGAGCAAGAGTTAGATATAAGACAAATTATAAAGACAATGATAAAAAGAAGAACTATATTACTATATATAATGATAGCAAGCTTAATTTTGGGAGTAATATATACATTTATTATAAATAGACCAAAATATCAATCAACTTCTAAAATATTAATAGATAAAAATGCTGCATCTATTGCAGAATATGTAAATAGTAATGATATTATTACAGAAGTTGCAATAGGGCTAAATATTTCAAAAAATCGTGTTCAAGGAGCAGTAATAGCAGAATTTGATGCAAAAACTATGGTTATAACAATAACTTCATCATCAACAAGTAATCAAGAAGCATATGATATTATAATGAAATATAATGAAGTTTTAAAATCTAAATTAGAAACTACATATGGAGTAAAAGTATATACACCAATTGAACAGGCTCAAGTTTCAAATAGTGCATATAATGTAACATATATGAAAGATTTACTAATGTTTTTAGTAGGAGGAGTAGTTGTATGTGGTGTATATAGTATATATTTAGTAATGTTTTCAGGTGATAATATATATTCTGCAATAGAAAATAGTAAAACAACTTTTTTAGGCAAAGTAGATAAAGAAGAAAAAGCAAAAACTAAAGTAAAATCTTATATATCAAAAAATGAAATAACAATAGCTCAAGTAAAAAGAATAATGACAAGTATAGAATTAAATAAGAGATTAACAAGACCAAAATCTATATTAGTTACAGGAACAAATTATGAAGTTGGAAGTACATATTTAGTATCTAATTTAGCTATAAGATATTCTAAAATTGGAAAGAAAGTTTTAGTAATAGACTCTAATTTTGAAAAAGGAATACTAAATAAAATATTTAATATAAAAACAGAAAAAGGGTTAACAGATTTAGTTGCTTCTAAACAAATTAATATGGAAAGTATAGCAAAAGTAATAAAACAATCACCAATTAATAATATATATGTGTTACCATCTGGAGAAGAAGCTATTGATGAAGAACTTTTAATTTCAGAAAAAGTAAGTGAAATTATAAAAATAGTAACTGATCAATTTGATGTTGTAATAATAGATGGAGAACCAATATTAAAACAAATTACTTCATATGGATGGGCAAGTTCTGTTAATGCTACAGTAATTGTTGCTGAATATGCAAAAACAAGAATAGAAGATATTGTAAAAGCAAAACATATAATAACAGATGTAAATGGTAAAGTTTCAGGTGTTGTTGTAAATAAAGCTGAATAATAGGGAGTTATATATGGGTGAAAGAATTGAAATGATTAAAAAGAATTTAGAAGAAAAAGCAAAAAAAATACTAAAAACTCTAAATGAAAGAACAAAAAAGATACTAAAAACTCTAAAAGAAAAAGCAAAAAAAATACCAAAAATTCTAAAAGAAAAGATTTTAAATTTTAAAATGAATAAATGGCTAAAAGTAGTATTAATACTGCTTGTAGTTATTGTTTTATCTATTACTATTTTTGCAAGTATATTTATTGGAGGAAAGCTAGGAAAAATTAATTTTAAACATTTAGATGAAAAAGATTTAGGAATAAATGAAAATTTATTTACTGAAATAGGAGTGCTTACTCAAAAAGAATATGACCAAATAATTAATATTGTTTTATTAGGTTCAGATTCTAAAAATATGGAGAATGCATATAGTGGTAGTAGTGATGCTATTATGATTATATCAGTTAATCCTAAATATAAATCTATCAAGCTAATTAGTATACCACGTGATACTGCAGCTTATATCGATGGAGAAAAAAACAGGTATAAAATTAATGCTGCATTTGCAAGAGGAAGAGAACAATTAGCACTAAAAACTATTAATCAAACATTCGATTTAAATTTAAAAGAATATGTAACTATAAATATTTCTTCTATGTATGATATAATAAATGAATTAGGTGGAGTAGAAGTTAATATAACAAAAGATGAGATGAAATGGATAAATGAATATGTAGAAATGTTTTATAAATTTTCAGGTAAACCTACAAAAAAAGTAACAAACTATGGAAAAGTTACTTTAACAGGAGAACAAGCAGCAGCCCATGTAAAAGAAAGAATGGCAGGTTCTGCAAGTGCAACTGAGAGTCATGGAGATTATGGAAGAACTGTAAGGCAAAGAGAAGTATTTATTTCGATGTTAAATAAAATAGCAAGTAAAGATATGGGAGAAATATCTAGAATAATAGATTTAATATTATCACAAGTTACAACAAATATTGATGTAGCAAAATATACTACAATGCTTCCAGAATTTATATCTAATAAAGATGCATATTTAAATAATATAACATCAGTAATGTTACCATCACTAGATTATAGTAAAGAAATATATGAAAATGGAGCATATTTATATGTAACAGATTCTGCTAAAGCAAAAAGGGACTTTATAAAATATATGTATGAAATGTAAATTAAGAAAGTAAACTATTAATTTTGAATTATATGATTTTTCTATTAGAAAAAATGTAATGTATATAGATAAGCTAAAATGTAATGTTTTAGCTTATTTTGAATTATAAAGCTTTTTCTTCTAAGATTTCAATATGTATTTACTCGTTCCTATAGTTTGCTTACTTAATATATAAAACAATATAACACCAATTTAATATAAATTCAATCTAAATTAATAAAAAAATTTTAGGCAAAATTTGAGTAAAAAATATACTAAAATTTACATATAAATGTATTGCAAATAAATCATATTATATATATAATAATAACAATAAAAATTGTTTATGATATAGTAATATACATAAATGAAACAAAAGAATTAAATATTTAAATAAATATATTAGTAAATAAGGAACTTAGGAGAAAAAGTTATGGAAGAAATTGATTTAAAACAATTATTTGATATGTTTTGGAGTAGAAAAATTATAATTTTTCTAATTATCTTAATATTTATTGGGATGGGAACAGTATATACAAAATTTATGATTAAACCAGACTATAAATCTGTTGCCACTTTGGTATTAACAAAAAAATCAACGGATGATAAAACTATTACACAAACAGAACTTACACTAAACCAAAAATTAGTTGCAACTTATACACAATTAGTAAGAAGTGATATTGTACTTGCTAAAGTTATAGAAAACTTAAATTCACAAATCGATTTAAATACATTAAGAAATAGTATTTCAGTTAATATGGTAACAAGCACACAATTTATAGAAATATCAGTAAAAAATGAAAAGCCAGAAACTGCACAATTGCTAGCTAAAGAAATAAGTAATGTTTTTATAGATAAAATAAAAGAAATATACAAAATGGATAATATAAGTATATTTGATGAACCTAAAATTAATAATAAACCATATAATATTAATTATATTAAAAACATATCAATATTTACAATTATTGGTATTGCAGTATCAATTGCATATGTATTTTTAGTATCTATGTTAGATACTTCAATAAAATCACAAGATGAAGCAGAAAAACGTTTAGAACTTAATGTACTTGCACAAATTCCAAACTACAATCTTGAAAATAAAAATAAAATAACAGAAAAGGAAGAATTAATAACGTATAATGATCCAAAATCACCAATAGCTGAAATCTTTAGAACTTTAAGAACAAATATTCAGTCTATGGCATCAAACAAGGCACTTAAAACTTTACTTGTTACAAGCAGTATGCCAGGAGAAGGGAAAAGTTGGGTTAGTGCAAATTTAATATTAGCATTTGCTAAAGAAGGGAAGAAAGTTCTAATAGTTGATGCAGATATGAGAAAAGGAAGAATGCATAAAGTCTTTAATATAGATAAAAAACCAGGACTTTCTAATTACTTATCAGGTATTATTGATAAAGAGGATAAAGATAATGTATTTAATTATATAAAACGTACAAATATAGAAAATTTATATATTATGCCAACAGGAGATGTTCCACCAAATCCATCTGAACTCTTACTTTCTGAAAGAACAACAAAATTAGTAGAGACTTTAAAAGGCATATTTGATATGGTTATATTTGATGGCACCCCATCTTTAATTGTTACAGATGCAGTAATACTTGCAAGGCAAGTAGATGCAACATTAATTGTTACAGCATATAAAACAACCAAAATGGGTGATATTGAAAAAATAAAAAAGCATATCGAAAAAGTAGGAGGAAAAATAGCAGGAATTGTAATAAATAAAATACCAATATCTGCTAAGAAATATGAAAATTCATATTATTATGGGCATAAAGAAATAAGTTCAAAAAAAGAACATATAGAAGCTATAAGAGAAGTACAAGAAATTGATACTATCGAAAAGATTGACAAAATAGAAGATGATAAAATAAATACTATAGAAACTAGAGCAGTAAAAACAAACTTAAATGAAGATAATACAAATGACCAAGTTGAAATTAGTAATAATGATATAGAAAATAATGATGAAGAAATAGAAAAATTAGCAAAACAATTAGATAGAGAAATTGAAGAAGAAATGAATAAAATTAAAAATACAAATGAAATTAATGATTTAAAGGATGAATAAAGATGATTGATGTACATTCACATATTATACCCAAAATTGATGATGGTTCTAACAGTTTTGAAGAATCATATTCAATGTTTATTGAAGCAGTAAAAGCAGGTTTTACAGACATTATTTCTACTTCACATTATATTGAAGATTATTATGAATTAGATTACATAAAGAGAAAAGCATGGATTGAAGCCATGAATAAAGTATTAAAAGAAAATAACATTAATTTAAAACTATATTGTGGAAATGAAATATATATAACACAAAATCTTATAAATTTAATAAAAGAAAAGAAAGCCTCAACACTTGCTAATAGCAAATATATATTATTTGAATTACCAATGAATAATAATGTAATGTATCTGGATGAAATAGTATTTGAAATAAAATCATTGGGAATGATACCTGTTATTGCACATCCAGAAAGATATACGTTTGTACAAGAAAAACCAAATATATTACTAAATTTAATAAAACAGGGCGTTTTATTTCAAGGAAACTTTGGAAGTATAATTGGAAAATATGGAAATCAAGCAAAAAATACTATAAAGAAACTATTAAAAGCAAATATGATACATTTTTTAGGAACAGATAGCCACAGAAAGAACGACATATATACTAAAATGACTGATATTATAAAAGAATTAGAAAAGATTATAGGTAAAGCAAAGTTAAAAGAATTGACCGAACTAAATCCAGGTCATATAATTAAGAATGAAGAATTTGAAATATCAAAACCATTAGAGATAAAAATGGGGTTTTTCAATAATTAAATAAAGAGAGGAAACTTAAAATGAGAAAATATTTTGGAACAGATGGAATTAGAAGAATTGCAAATACAGAACTTACACCAGAACTTGTATATAAGGTTGCAAAAGCAGGAGCATATGTGTTATCAAAACACACAAATCATACTCCAACCATATTAATAGGAAGAGATACGCGTATATCAGGAACATTGATAGAAAGTGCAATGACAGCAGGATTTTTAAGTTATGGTGCAAATGTAAAATTATTAGGAGTAATGCCAACACCAGCAGTAGCGTATTTGACAAGAAAATTGAATGCAGATGCAAGTGTTGTTATTTCTGCATCTCATAATACATTTGAATTTAATGGTGTTAAATACTTTAGTAATAAAGGAACTAAAATTGACGATTGTATTGAAGAGGAAATAGAAGAAATTATGGATTCTGGTAAAATTGCAGAATTAAATGCACCACATGAAAAAATAGGAGTATCTGAAGTAAGAGAAGATTTGATTATTGAATATACAAATTTGTTTGTAGATACATTTAAAAATGATATAGAAAAGTATATAAAACCAAATTTTAAAGTTGCAATAGATACAGCTAATGGAGCAACTTATAAAATTGCAGAAGAAGTATTTAAAAGATTAGGAATAAATTATAATATTATAAACAATATACCTAATGGAATAAATATAAATGCGAATTGTGGTTCTACACATTTGGATGGACTAAAAAAATATGTAATAGATAATAAAATGAATTTAGGAATAGCATATGATGGAGATGGTGATAGATGCCTTCTTATAGATGAAAAAGGGAATGAAATTGACGGAGATATAACTTTAGCAGTAGTATCAAAATATATGAAAGAAAAAAACACCTTAAAAAACAATACTGTTGTTGCAACTGTTATGAGTAATCTTGGTTTAAATAAGTATTGTGAATCAAATGAATTATCTTTAAAACAAACAAAAGTTGGAGATAGATATGTTTTAGAAGAAATGTTAAAAAATGGATACAACTTAGGAGGAGAAAAATCAGGACATATAATTTTCATGGATTATAATCCAACAGGTGATGGTATCTTAACATCATTAATGATGATTAAAATATTATTAGAAAAAAGTGTTTTAGCATCTGAAGCTTGTAACATAATAAATATATATCCACAAGTACTTGTTAATGCAAAAATATCAAATGATAAAAAATATGATTATGAAAAAGATGAAGAAATAAAATCAAAAATAGAAGAGCTTGAAACTGAATTTTCAGGAAATGGAAGGGTTCTTATACGACTTTCTGGAACAGAACCATTAGTAAGGGTTATGATAGAAGGAGAAAACAAAGAATATATAGCAAAAAAAGCAAAGGAACTAGCAACATTAATTGAAGAGAAATTGTTATAATTATATATTCTAGAATAGACTGCAAAAAAATATAAAAATTCATTTTAACACTTTAAGTTAAGGTAGGTAGGATGTAGGGGCAAGCAACGTTCGTCTACAAACTGCAAGGAATACTAAATATTTATAAAAGAAAGAATAAAAACCTTTAGTTTTAGAAAGGAAGAAACAATATGGACAAATATTATATAACTACCCCAATATATTATCCAAGTGGAAAATTTCATATTGGAACTGCATATACAACAGTGGTAGCAGATACAATAAAAAGATATAAAACTTTAAGAGGATATGATACATATCTTCTTACTGGTGCAGATGAGCATGGCCAAAAAATACAAACAGTAGCTCAAAATAAAGGAATGGAACCTCAAAAATATGTAGATGAAATGGCAAAGCTTGCAAAAGAATTATGGACTAAAATGGAAATTAAGTATGATGATTTTATAAGGACAACAGATGAAAGACACTGTAAAATTGTACAAGCAATATTTGAAAAATTTCTTGCTCAAGGCGATATATATAAAGGAGCATATGAAGGAATGTATTGTGTACCTTGTGAAACATATTTTACAAAGACACAATTGGTAGATGGAAAGTGTCCAGACTGTGGGCGTGAGGTTAAACTTATGAAAGAAGAAGCATATTTTTTTAATATGAAAAAATATGCTGATAGATTATTAAAATTATATGAGGAAACAGACTTTATCACACCTGAATTTAGAAAGACAGAAATGATTAATAATTTTATAAAACCAGGACTGGAAGATTTATGTATTACTCGTACAAGCTTTGATTGGGGAATAAAAGTAAATACTGACCCAAGCCACGTTATATATGTATGGTTAGATGCACTAACAAACTATATAACAGCATTAGGATATATGACAGATGATGATACACTATTTAAAAAATACTGGCCAGCAGATGTACAAATTATTGGAAAAGATATAGCAAGATTTCACCTAATATATTGGCCAATTTTCTTAATGGCATTAAACTTACCGCTTCCTAAAAAAATCCTTGTTCATAATTGGATAATGATGAAAGATGGAAAAATGAGTAAATCAAAAGGTAATGTGGTGTATCCAGAATTATTAATAGATAGATATGGATTAGATGCTCTTAGATATTTCTTGTTAAGAGAAATGCCAGTTGTTCAAGATGGAATATTTTCTCCAGAAGAATTTGTTGAAAGATTTAATTTTGACTTATGTAACGATTTGGGAAATCTATTAAACAGAACTGTTTCTATGGTTAATAAATATTTTGGTGGAATTGCTCCAGTATATAATGGACATAAAAATGAGGTAGACAGTGAATTAGAAGAATTTGCAAAAACACAAGTAGAAAAAACGGAAAATTTGATAGAAAAATTTGAATTTGCAAGTGCTTTACAAGAGATTTGGTTATTAATTGCAAGAACAAATAAATATATAGATGAAACTACTCCTTGGACATTAGAAAAAAATGTGGAGAAAGAAAAATTACAAGCAGCTATCTATCATCTAATAGAAAACTTAAGGAAAGTTGGAATAATGCTAATACCATTTATGCCAGAAACTGCAAATAATATATTAAGACAAATTGGAATAAATAGTGAAGATTTAAAGAATTGGGAAAGCATCTATGATTATAACTTAATACCAGAAGGAACAAAAGTTATAGAAAAAGGTGAACCTTTATTTATGCGTTTAGAAGTAGAGAAAGAAGTAGAATATATTAAAGAAGGAATGAAACAATAAAATATGTTAGGAATTAAAAAATAATATAGAGGTTGTATGGAATGCAACTCATGAAGAAGAATTAAATGCAAACAATGTAGGGGTGGATCCAGTGTCCGCCCATTAGGATAAAATATAATAAAATAAGGAGCAATAAATATGGGAAAATTATTTGTAATAGATGGAACAGATGGAAGTGGAAAACAAACACAATTTAAGAAATTACAACAAAGATTTAATGAAGAAAATATAAAATATAGAGTTGTAAGTTTTCCAAACTATGATAGTCCATCAGCATCACTTGTAAAAATGTATTTATCTGGAGAGTTTGGTGAACACGCAAAAGATGTAAGCCCATATATTGCTTCAACATTTTATGCTGCTGATAGATATGCTACATATAAAAAATATTTTGAAGATTATTATAACGAGGGTGGAATAATTCTTGCAGATAGATATACAACTGCAAATATGGTACATCAAGCAGGAAAGATCACTGATTCTTTGGAAAGAGAGAAATTTTTAGACTGGTTATGGGATTTTGAATTTAATCTATATGGGCTACCAGTGCCAACAAAAACATTTTTCTTAAATATGCCACCAGATTATGCTATGCATTTAATGGAAAACAGAGAGAATAAATTTACACATGATGCTAAAAAAGATATACATGAGAGAGATAAAAGCCATATAGTAGATAGTTATAATGCAGCTTGTAGTGTAGTAGATAAATATGACTGGTGTGAAGTAAACTGTATAAAAGATGGCAATATAAGAACAATAGAGGAAATTCACGAAGAAATATTTGATGAAATAAAGAAATATATATAATTACTATATAAATAATAGCATTATTAAAGAGGAAGAAGAAATGGGAAAATATGGTTTTTTTGGAGGAAGTTTTAATCCAGTAACAAAAGCACATATAGAGCTTGCAGAAGAAATAAGAAATAAATATGGTTTTGATAAAATTATATTTGTTCCTATTAGTAATAAATATAATAAAATTGGATTGGTAAGTGAAACACATAGATATAATATGTTAAAAATTGCTATATCCAAATATGATAATTTAGAAGTTTCAAACATTGAATTAAATAAAGAAAAGAATTTAACTACACTTGAAGCATTTAATATGATTGAAGAAAAATATCCTAATGTAGAAAAATTTTATATTATGGGTGCAGACAATTTAAGCAAAATGATGTTATCAAGTGATTTTGAAATACTAGCTAAAAATTATAAATATATTATAATTGAACGTGATATAGTAAATTGTAAAGAATTAATTAATTCTAATTCAAAACTTAGAAAAAATGAACAGAATTTTATAATTATGGATAATGTAAAACACAGAGAAACTAGCTCTACTAAAGCAAGAGAAGAATTGCAAAAAAACAATAGTACAAATACTATGATGGATGCAAATGTATTTGATTATATAAGAATAAATGGATTGTATTTATAGATTCCATATTAAATATTTAGGCACTAAAACCCAAAAATTTAATTTATAATGTAGGGGTAGGTCTTGTGCCTACCCCTCTTCGAAGAATAGTCTAAAATAAATAAAAAACAATATGTTTTTGGGCAGGTACAAGACCTGCCCTTACAACGTTTGCAAGGAAATTTATTAATAAAATCATTATTTATTAACAACTATAAGTTAGAAATTCTAAAATTTCTTGCGACAGATAAATTATTATGATAAAATATGTAAGAATAAATAGAAAAATGTAGGTGGAAAAGATATTGAAAAATGAAATAGAAGAACAATATAGATTTATGAATAAAGTTAATGAACTAAATTCAGGTAAAGAATTAAAATATAGCATTTTTACAATGGGGTGTCAGTTAAATGAGAACGATTCTGAAAAAATATGTGGTATGCTTGAAAAAATGGGATATTCTAGAGTAGATGATACTACTAAGGCAGATATAGTTGTTTTCAATACTTGTTGTGTTAGAGAAAATGCAGAAGATAAGTTATTTGGTAAAATTGGCGAAATGAAAAGACAAAAAGAGCAAAAAGGTACAATTATAACTATAGGTGGCTGTATGATGCAAGAAAAACATATTGTGGAAAAATTACATTCAAGTTATCCATACATAGATATTATTTTTGGTACACATACACTTCATAAATTGCCAGAAGATATATATAAGGTACTAGAAGAAAGAAAAAGAATAGATGATGTTATTGATATTGACGGAGAAGTATATGAAGGATTACCAATAAAAAGAGATGATAATATAAAAGCATCTGTAACAATAATGTATGGTTGCAATAACTTCTGTAGCTATTGTATTGTTCCATATGTAAGAGGAAGAGAAAGAAGTAGAGACTATGAAGATATATTAAACGAAGTAAGAAATTTAGCAAAAAATGGATATAAAGAAATTACCTTACTAGGTCAGAATGTTAATTCTTATGATGGTGGAGAAAATTATAAGTTTTCAAACTTATTATATGATGTAAATAAAATAGATGGAATAGAAAGAATACGTTTTGTATCTCCACATCCTAAAGATTTTACAGAAGATGTAATAGAGGCTATCAAAAAATGTGATAAAGTATGTAAAATAATACATTTACCGCTTCAATCTGGAAGTAGTAAAGTGTTAAAATCAATGAATAGAAAGTATACAAAAGAACAATTTATAAATTTAGTAGAGAAAATGAAAGAACGTATTCCTAATGTAGTATTTTCAACAGATATAATTGTTGGGTTTCCAGGTGAAACAGAAGAAGATTTTGAAGATACTCTAGATGTAGTGAAAAAAGTAAATTTTGAACAAGTATATATGTTTATATATTCAAGAAGAGTTGGAACTCCTGGTGATAAAATGGAAAATCAAATACCAGAAGAAATAAAACATAAAAGATTTGATAGATTAAAAGCACTAGTAGAAAGTGGTATAAGCGAAAATAACCAAAAATATATTGATACTATACAAAAAGTATTAGTGGAAGGCGAAAGCAAGAATAACCCTAATATGTTAACAGGAAGAACAGATGTAAATAAAGTAGTAATTTTTGAAGGAACAAAAGGTCTAATACATTCAATAATAGATTTAAAAATAGTATCAGAACATATGTGGTATTTAAAAGGGGAAATTATATAATATGGAAGATGAAAATTTTAAAGCATTTGTTGAAAGAATTAAAAATCATAAATTAAAAAATGTATCTATGGAAACTCAAAATATATACAGGAATAATTTGGATAAAAAAGTGGAGTTAATTAAGGAAAAGTATAAAGAATTAAGAAAACTGATTATCAGTGAAAGCGATAGAAAGATTGAGGGTGAAGAGCTTAATAGATTAGTTCATAAAGAGCTTACTTCTAAGAAAAGTATAAGTGAATTACAAGAAGCTTTTGAAAGAATAGATGAAGAAACTAAAATTGTAGATGAGTTAAAAAAAGAACAAAATTTAGAAGAGAGGTAATAATTATGGCAGAATTTTCTCCAATGATGCAACACTATTTAGAAACAAAGGAACAATATAAAGATTGTATTTTATTTTATAGATTAGGAGATTTTTACGAAATGTTCTTTGAAGATGCACTTACCACTTCAAGAGAGCTTGAAATCACCCTAACAGGTAAAGACTGTGGACAAGCAGAAAGAGCACCAATGTGTGGTGTTCCATTTCATGCTGCTGAAATGTATATTGCAAGATTAATTTCTAAAGGATATAAAGTAGCAATATGTGAACAATTAGAGGATCCTAAAAATACAAAAGGAATTGTAAAAAGAGATGTTATAAGAGTTGTAACGCCTGGCACAGTTATAGAATCTAATCTATTAGAAGAAAAGAAAAACAATTATATAATGAGTATATTTAAAAAAGGAATATATTTTGGAGTAGCTATTTGTGATATATCAACAGGAGAATTCTATGCTACTAGTATTAATGAATCAAATAATTTTGAAAGATTATTAGATGAAATGTCACGTTTTGCTCCATCAGAAATAGTAGTAAATAGCTTATTATATTTGGCAAATACAGAAATAGACAAAATAAAAGAAAGATTTAACTTATATGTTTCACAAGTTGAAGACGAAGTATTTAGTGAAGATGTAGAGAACATTAAAAATAATTATGAAGTAATAACGGATTATGGTGAAAAAATAGAAGACCTTCATAATAACTTATTTATGGTTTCAGCTGCAAATGGTCTTTTAGCATATTTAAACCAAACACAAAAAATTAAACTAGAACATATAAACAAAATCCAAGTATATAGTACAAATAGATATATGGCACTTGATATAAGTGCCAGACGTAATCTTGAAATAACTGAGAAAATGAGAGATAAGGCAAAAAAAGGAACTCTTTTATGGGTATTAGATAAGACTTCAACTTCTATGGGTGGAAGAATGCTAAGAAGGTGGTTAAATGATCCATTAATAGATAAATATGAAATTACAGGAAGACTTGATGCAGTAGAAGAACTAAAAAATAATGTAATGCTAAGAGGAGATATTATCGAAAATCTAAAAAAAGTTTATGATATAGAAAGATTAATTGGTAAGATTTCATATGGGAATGCAAATGCAAGAGATATGATATCGTTAAAAGCTTCAGTAAAAGAATTGCCTGAAATTAAAAAAATATTATCAACTACTAATTCTAGTATGTTAAAGAAATTATATAAAGATTTAGATGAATTAAAAGATGTATATGGCTTAATAGAAAATGCAATAATAGAAGAACCCCCTATATCTGTTAAAGAAGGCGGAATGATAAAAAAAGGATATAATAGTGAAGTAGATGAGCTAAAATCTGCAACAACAGATGGGAAAAAATGGCTTATGCAGTTAGAAGTTGATGAAAAAGAAAAGACAGGAATTAAAAATTTAAAAGTAGGATTTAATAAAGTGTTTGGTTATTTTATAGAAGTGACAAAATCAAATTTAAACCAAGTTCCAGATAGGTTTATAAGAAAGCAAACCTTAACTAATGCAGAGAGATTTATTACAGAAGAATTAAAAGAGTTAGAAGATAAAATATTAGGTTCACAAGAAAAACTTATAGATTTAGAATATAATCTATTCTTAGAAATAAGATGTAAACTTGCTTGTGAAATTGCTAGAATTCAAAAAACAGCAAATATTATATCTACTTTAGATGTATTAACATCATTTGCAACTGTTGCTGAAGACTTAAACTATGTAAAACCAGAGATTACAGAAGATGGAGTAATAGATATAAAAGGTGGAAGACATCCTGTGATAGAAAAAATGCTACCAAGTGGTGCTTTTGTTGATAATGATACATATTTAGATAAAGAACATGATAGATTATCTATAATAACAGGACCTAATATGGCTGGTAAATCAACATATATGAGACAAGTTGCATTAATAACACTTATGGCTCAAGTAGGAAGTTTTGTACCTGCAACCAGTGCAAGTATTGGAATTGTAGATAAAATATTTACAAGAGTAGGTGCATCAGACGATTTAAGTATGGGACAAAGTACATTTATGGTTGAGATGATGGAGGTTGCAAATATCTTAAAAGAAGCAACATCTAATAGTTTAGTTATATTAGATGAAATAGGGAGAGGAACATCAACCTATGATGGATTATCAATTGCATGGGCTGTTGCATCATATATTGCAGATAAGGAAAAATGTGGTGCTAAAACTTTATTTGCAACACATTATCATGAACTTACTCGGACTTGAAGATAAAGAAGAGGGTATAAAAAATTATTCTATAGCAGTTAAAGAAAAAGGTGAAGATATAATCTTTTTAAGGAAGATTGTAGAAGGTGGAACAGACGAATCTTATGGTATACATGTTGCAAAATTAGCAGGTGTTCCAGCACCAGTAGTTAAAAAAGCAAATGAGATATTAAAGAGCCTAGAAAGAAAAAGTAGTATAATTCAAAATAGCGATAAAGTAGGTGATAAAAATCAAAATGCAGGACAGTTAGATATGTACAATTATAAACTTGCAGAACTTGCACACGAAATAGATAAAATTAATTTAAATGAATTAACTCCAATAGAAGCGCTTAATACATTAGTAAAACTAAAGGAAAGCGTATCGTAATTTATGAGGTGAGATATGTATAAATATTATTATGAAACACCTATAGGAAGGATATGCATTGAAGAAGACAATGAGTTTATAACAAAGATTGATACAACAAGTGAAGAAAACCATATTGAAGAAAAAGAAACAAAATTAATAAAAAAGACTTATGAGCAATTAATGGAGTATTTTAATGGAAAAAGAAAAACTTTTAATATACCATTAAAACTAAATGGAACTGAGTTTCAAAAGAAAGTATGGAAAGAGCTATTAAAGATTCCTTATGGCGAAACGTGTACCTATAAAGATATTGCTATTAATATTGGAAATGAAAAAGCGTGTAGAGCAGTAGGGGGAGCAAATAATAAAAATTCTATTATAATAGTTGTTCCTTGCCATAGAGTTATTGGGAAAAATGGTGATTTAGTAGGTTATGCTTGCGGATTAGATGTAAAAAGTAAGTTGTTAGAAATAGAAAAGAAGAATAAATAGAAATTAAACTTGAGTTCGCAATTTGCGACCTCAAGTTTATATCTTAAAAATTCATTAAATACTACTTGACACTATAAAACATATGTTCTATAATGTTATTATAACGAGGATAGTGATATTAATGAAAAATGAAAATAATGGTATAGTATCAATAGATGAAGCGTTAGAAGTAGTAACAGATAGTGTAGAGAATATAAAAGATTTAATTTTTACAATACGAGAAAAACAAGTGATGCTAGATAGTGATGTAGCTATGTTATACAAGACAGAAACTAGGAAAATTAATCAAACAGTAAAAAGAAATATAGAAAGATTTCCAGAAAAATTTTGCTTTAAATTGCTGGAACAAGAATTTGAAAACTTGAAATCACAATTTGTGACTTCAAGTTTGAAGAATGAAAACTTATATGGAGGAAGAAGAAAGTTACCATTAGTTTTTACAGAACAAGGAATTGCAATGCTTTCTGGATTATTAAGAAATGAAGTAGCAATAGGAGTAAGTATAAAGATAATGGATGCATTTGTAGAAATGCGAAAATTTATAGCAAATAATGCTAATATATTTAATGTATCAACTAAAATTGAAAATAAATTTTTAGAATATGACAGAAAATTTGATATAGTATTTGATGAATTACAAAATAAAAAAGAAACAGAATTTAAACAGAAGATTTTCTTTAATGGACAGATTTATGATAGTTATAGTTTAATAATAGATATTATAAAAAGAGCAAAAAGTAAAATTTTAATTATAGACAATTATATAGATGACAGTATTTTGAAAATGTTATCAAAGAAAAATCAAAATGTAGAAGTATTTATTTTAACATCACAAAATTGTAATCTTAATAAATTAGATATCTTAAAGTTTAATAAACAATATCCAACATTAAAAATTTCATATACAAACAAGTTTCACGATAGATTTATAGTAATTGATAATAAAGAATTATATCATTTAGGAGCATCACTAAAAGATTTAGGAAAGAAGTGCTTTGCAATTTCTAAAATAGAAGATGTAGAGTATATAGAGAAATTTAACAAAATCTAATAAAAATCTTTTAAAAAGGCTTGACAAAGCATAAAAAATGGTGTAAAGTATATTAGCATTACACTAAAAGAGGTAATTAGTATGGAAAAGAATGTTAAAGTAAGTATGTTATGCCAAATATATGGTAAACTTTTAACTGAAAAACAATATAGTTTCTTAGATGATTACTATAATAATGATTATTCTTTATCTGAGATTGCTGAGAATTATGGAATTACAAGGCAAGCAGCTAGAGATAATATTGTGAAGGGGGAAAATAAACTTTTCGAATACGAAGAAAAGCTAGGAATCATGAAAAAGACTTTAAATCAAGAACAACAAATAGTAAAAATACTTTCAGAATTAACAAAAATACAAAATAAGTTTTCAGATGAACAAATTGCTAGTATTTTAGAAAATGTAAAAAAAGAATTAAATTGTTTAGTTTAAGATTAGGAGGAAGATATGGCTTTTGAGGGATTATCTTCAAGATTACAAAGCATAACAAGAAAATTTGGTGGAAAAGTAAGAGTTACCGAACAAGACTTAAAAGATATGCTAAGAGAAGTTAAACTTGCACTTCTAGAAGCGGATGTAAACTATAAAATTGTAAAAGATTTTATAGCTGTTATACAAGAAAAGGCTTTAGGTCAAGATGTGCTTAAATCTTTAACACCAGGACAACAAATTGTAAAGATTGTTAAAGATGAACTTGTAGAGTTACTTGGAGGAACGGAAAGTAAGATTAATTTTACACCAAATCCACCAACAGTTATAATGCTTGTAGGTCTTCAAGGTTCAGGAAAAACAACAACTGCTGGAAAACTTGCAAATCTTTTAAGAAAACAAGGTAAAAATCCATTACTTGTTGCATGTGATGTATATAGACCAGCTGCTATAAAACAATTACAAGTAGTTGGAAAGCAACTAAACATTCCAGTTTTTGCAAATGAAGAATCAAAAGATGTTTCACATATTGCAAAACAAGCAATGAATATAGCTATATCAAAACTAAATGATGTTGTTATTATAGATACTGCAGGTAGACTTCATATTGATGAAGAACTTATGGAAGAATTGAAAACTCTAAAAGCAAATGTAAAGCCTCACGAAATATTATTAGTTGTAGATGCAATGACAGGTCAAGATGCAGTAAATGTTGCTACTTCATTTAATGACACAGTACGGAATAGATGGTGTTGTACTTACAAAACTTGATGGTGATACTAGAGGTGGTGCTGCTTTATCAGTAAAAAAAGTTACAAACCGTCCAATAAAATTTGCAGCAACTGGTGAGAAATTGAGCGATATAGAAGTGTTTCATCCTGAAAGAATGGCTGGAAGAATATTAGGCATGGGTGATGTTTTATCAATTATAGAAAAGGCAGAAGAAGCCTTTAGTGAAGAGGAAGCTTTAAAGCTAGAACAGAAATTAAGAAAACAAGAATTCGATTTAGACGATTATTTAACGCAATTAAGACAAGTAAGGAAAATGGGTTCATTTTCATCTATATTAAAAATGATACCAGGAATGAACAAATTAAAAGATATTAATGTAGATGACAAGGAATTTGTAAAAATAGAAGCTATTATTTGTTCTATGACCAAAAAAGAAAAAAGAAATACAAAATTATTAAATGCAAGTAGAAGAAAAAGAATAGCAGATGGTGCAGGAGTTACTGTACAAGATATTAACAAATTTATGAATTCATTTGAAATGACACAGAAAATGATGAAGAAAATGCAAAATGATAAGAGTATAAAAAATATGTTAAAAGGAATAAATCCAGAAGATTTGAAAGGGTTTAAAATATAGATTAAAAATAAAGAAAAATGTAGGGGGAGGTCTTGTGTCTGCCCACAAAAAAAGATAAAATATAATTAATAAGGGCGGACATAGAGCCCGCTCCTACAAAATATGTTATTAAATTTTTAAATTTTATATATAATCAAATTTTTAGGAGGTGAAGATAAATGGTAAAAATAAGATTACAAAGATTTGGTGCTAAAAAAGCTCCATTTTATCACATAGTAGTAGCTGATTCTAAATCACCAAGAGATGGAAAAATAATTGAACAAATTGGAACATATAACCCAATGACAGAACCATCAACAATAGTTGTAGATAAAGAAAAAGTTGAAAAATGGATAAAAAATGGTGCAAAACCAACAGATACAGTAAAAGCTTTAATTGAAAAAGCTAACTAGGAGGTTCATATATATGAAAGAAATGCTTGAAATTATGATTAAGAATTTAGTAGAAAATCCAAACGAAGTTCAAATTACTGAAAGTTCTAAAGGAAATGCTATTACTTATGAAGTAAAAGTGGCAGAAGCTGATATGGGAAAAGTAATTGGAAGACAAGGACGAATTGCTAAATCAATAAGAATTGTTGCAAAAGCAATTGCTACAAAAGAAGATAAAAAAGTAAATATCGAATTTGTAGGATAAACTTATGGAACAGTTAATGGAAATTGGTCAAATAGTTAATACATATGGTATAAAAGGTTTTTTAAAAGTTGTTCCTTATACAGATGATATAACAAGATTTGAAGATTTAAAATCAGTATATATAGAAATTAAGAATTCTTTAAAAACGTTTATTATTGAAGATGTTAAGTACAGTAAAAATTTAGTATTGCTAAAATTAAATGGAATTGATGATATAAATGCTGCTGAAATTTATAAAAATTGTTATCTAAAAATAGATAGAAAAGATACAGTTGATTTACCAGAAGATTCATACTTTATTATAGATTTAATCGGAATTACTGTATATACAGATAGCCATAAAGAATTAGGTAATATTGTAGATGTATATTCTACTGGTGCTAATGATATATATGTTGTTAAAAATGAACTAGGAAAACAAGTCTTACTTCCTGCTATAGGTGAAGTTATTAAAGATGTGGATATCAAAAACAAAAAAATGATAGTGCATTTAATAGAAGGACTTGTATAGGAGGAAATATGAAATTTGATATTTTAACTCTTTTTCCAGAAATGTTTGAACCATTATTTAAAAGTGTTATAGGAAAAGCTGTAGAAAAAGAAATAATAAATATAAATATTATAGATATTAGAAATTTTTCTAAGGATAAACATAAAAAAGTAGATGATACTCCATATGGTGGTGGAGCAGGAATGGTTATAAAACCAGATGTTGTATATGATGCTGTTTCATCTTTAAAAAGAGATGATGCAAAGTTTATATATATGTCTCCACAAGGAAATGTATTGGATCAAAAGAAAGTAGAAAATTTAAGCAAAGAAAGTCATATTATTCTTCTTTGTGGACATTATGAAGGAATAGACCAAAGAGTAATAGAGGAAATTAAGCCAGAAGAAATTTCTATTGGAGATTATGTGCTAACTGGTGGAGAAATTCCAGCGATGGTGCTAATTGATAGCGTATCAAGATATGTGGAAGGTGTTTTAAATGAAGAATCTATTGATGAGGAATCATTTTCGAATGGACTTTTAGAATATCCGCAATACACAAGACCAGAAATTTTTAAAGGAAGAAGAGTTCCAGAAGTGCTTTTGAGTGGTCATCACGAAAATATTCGCAAATGGAGAAGAAATGAATCAATAAAAAATACATATTTAAAAAGACCACATCTTTTAAAAAATGTAGATTTAACTAAAGAAGATATTAAATATATTGAAGAATTGAAAAATATTAGTAATTAGAAATTACAAATAGTCCATAAAAATAATAAAGATAGGAGGAAGTTTTTTAAATGGATATTATGAAATCTATACAACATGAACAAATGAAAAATAAAGTTCCAGTATTAGATGTT
>CAPIEU010000002.1 GCA_948630815.1 uncultured Clostridia bacterium | reverse complement strand
CAAGAATAATTAATTTTACAGTTCCTCCACCATTCCAGCAAGGAATTACTTTCACCGCTCCTATTCCTGCAATTTCTTTAGTTTTCTTTTTATAATCCGCAACATTTCCAGCAAATGATTTTTCATTAATAGTTTCAAAATATCTTGTACGAAGTTGTTCATCTGTTTCTTCATCTTCTCCTGGAATAAGAATATCTGTAATCTGTGCTAAACCTAAATTCTTAATATTGTAATCTATTGGTAGCAATACCCCTAAAGGGTTATTTCCAATTTTTCCTGGTGTATTACATTCTAATTTGTATTCGCCTGTTGAAAGTTGTTCTATTACTGTATAATATAATTCGTCAATTCCAAAAACAGCCCCTATATCTACATTCATTTTGTTTTGTTCTTCGTCATAAAATACACCTTTTCTAATTGCCTTTGTTGCTTTTCCTCTTTCTAATCCTATTTGTTCAACTAATCTACCAAGATATTCTCCAACAGAAGTATCTGGAAATACTAAATCAATTATTCCATCTATAACAATGTAGGCTTGTGCTAGTTCTGCTGCCATTGGAGATAAAGCATCATAGATAACGGATCCTTCCCTTTTATCTATGTCACCACTAACCCTCTCTAATGCCCTAATCATAATATTATCAAAATTATTTTCTTCACTATACATTTATATTCACCCCCATTGTTACATTTCCATATTTACTAATTACTATAAAAGAAACATCTATACTATCATTTTGTTTTTTATCTACTTTTACATTTTCGATTCTTTCAATTCTGTCATCTTGCAATAGTGCCTCTTCTATTCTTCTTTGCAAATCTCCCAAAATAAAATCATAGTCTTTGCCGATTAAATTTTCAAATTCTACTCCATAATCCCATGAATATACTAAACTATTAAATCTTTCTGTATGTAATATTTTATATGATGCTTGTTTTACAGCCTCTAAATCGTCAATTTCTCCTATTATACGTTTTTCTTCAAAATTGATTTTATATGTTTTATTTGTAAATTGTTCTGTTTGAAATTCTGCATTAAAGTCGTAAGTTTCTGGAGTTATTTGCATTTTTACCTCCATTTCTATACCTTATCTAGTACAAAAAATAGTTGCCCTCCATGTTGTCTTAAAAGAAGAACTTTATCGCCTACTTTTAGGGATATATCTACTTTTTTAAACACACTTGGCACAACTATTTTTGAACTAGGTATTATTAATTTTTCTATTTGTATTTGTATAGGATTAGCTTGTACAACAGTTCCATATTGAATAGTGGTTAAATCTGCATTACTCATATAATTTCTTACAACTTGTTTTATTATATCTATCATTATTTTAACACCTCCGAAGATGGCATTAATAAATCTAAACTCATTGTATAAGCCTTATCAAATGTATGTGTGGCCTTTTCTATAACAAAAAAATTATTAATGTTTACATCGTTTATATCTTGTAACTTAACAAATACTCCACTTCCTGCTTTTATTGTTTCTATCCCTATACTATCTAATTTTAATTTTAATTGTTCTCTATTCTTTGTTTTCAATAAAGTATTAGCTTTGTCTACAATTTGTGAATAATTCATGTTATTACTAACTTTTTCATAATATTGTAATACCCCCCATTTTCCTATTGTCGAAGTATCTTTTGCAACATATACCTCCCTTTTTTTTGTGTCTTTATTATCATGTACTAATTTGATTTGGTTATATGTATCATCATCTATACTTTGTGTAAAGTCATAACCAGTACAATTACTTGTATCTCCTATTAAAATATTAGTTCTCATATTATAAATATCTTCTAATGTTAGTTTTCCAAAATCATCATAAAAGCAATATTTATCTCCACTAATTTTTAAATTTTCGGAAATAGCATTATAAATTATATCTAAAAAAGTTTTGTTATCTTCTACTCTTTCTGGGAGTATATCCGATACTTCCAAATTTCCTACTTGTAAACTACATTGATTTGCTATTTTTCTGATAATTCCAGCTATATTTAGCCCTGTTAATGTCATACTATCTTTTGCTTTTAAATATCTCAATTGGTCATAGGCTGTAACACTTATCGTCTTTTCATCTTTTTGTTGCTTTTTAAATATATAACCAAAAAACATTCCAACATTATTATACTTAAATCTTATAACAGATCCATTACTAAACTTTGCCACTTTATCTTTAGCCATATCAAAGGTTAATTTACTACAGCCATCATTTAATTTTTGTTGTATCTGTGGTTTTATCACTATATCTTTTATATCGAATGTTTGATTACTAACTATGTCTTGTACTAATATTTCAAAGTTTTTCATGTATCTACCTCCTATGGAATAACAAAAACTTGTCCTGGATATATTAAAGATGGTTTTTTGATTTTATCTTTATTGGCATTATATATTTTCATGTACTGATTACCATTTCCGATAATATTTCTTTGCAATATTCCATAAACAGTCGCCTTTTTTTACTGTATATGTTCTTGTTTGTGCAACTGCTGGGGTACTTGCTGGTCTTGCTGGGGTACTTTCTTTTACAACATGAATTTTCTTTTGTATAACTATATTTACAGTTTTAGAAGTAAAAGGTCTATATTCTAAAAGGCTAAAATTAATCTTTAAATCTCCCTCTTCTAGTGCCTCTTCGTCAATATCTAATGAATCAATAGTTACTAATATTGATATATTCTTTAAGTCTTTAGCCTCCGAATATTCCCTTGTTAAAATAAATCTTATGGGGCTTTTATCTTCCATATATTTTTGAAATTTATCTAAGTAGAAGTATGGACCTTTAAATTGATTTTTGGTAGTTATATATGATAAAGGTTGACATGGAAATTCTGCCTCAAATTCTATTTTTTGTAATTTAACATTTCCTATAATATTTATTGCTCCTAGACCTACTACATTCTTTTTTGTTCCTTCTTGCTCAATGCCTATGCTAAACTTTTCTGGGTTTACTGGTAGTCTTATTGTGTCATTATTATAATCAAAGAAAAATCCATAATTCATTAATCATATACCCCCTCTGCTACTTCGGCAAGTTCCTCTTCAAGTATTTGTTTTATTCTATCCTTTACTTTTTCTGCATCTGCTGTTTCGTGAATATCGCCAAACTGCATTGTAACGTTTGGTGCTAATGTTGCCGTAGTAAATTTATTTACCCATTCTTGCTCTGCAAAATCTTTCATGTATTTTAAATCTTCATCAGATATATTTACCTCTCCTGCTGTATCTAATTTTCCACCATCTGCTTTTACTGGAATACTACCTGCTGTTACTTTTGCTGTTGCATTATTTCCTGTATCTAATGCTCCATTTATCTTATTTTGTAAATCTCCCATCCAGTTATTTCTGTTATCTACTCTACTTTGTCTTGTATTTTCTGATTCAATTACTTTATTCTGTATATCTGTTGCTGATTTACTTAAATCTGTTGCAAATTTTGCTTTATTTTCATTAATAGAATTATTAATTTCTGTCATATCGTCTAACA
Organism: uncultured Clostridia bacterium; assembly: GCA_948630815.1. Taxonomy (GTDB): domain Bacteria; phylum Bacillota; class Clostridia; order TANB77; family CAG-508; genus RGIG8482. The sequence goes on along the minus strand of CAPIEU010000002.1, from coordinate 190,569 downwards.
TACCTTGTAAATCTTCATTTCTTTTTACAACGTTATCCATCATGCCTTCCATTGCTTTATCAGCAAAATCTGCATATTCTGCTTTTTCTATTTTTACTCCTGGTATTTTATTTAAAATATCAATAATTCCGTTTACTATCCAAAGTACACCGTTATACAGTCCTTGGAAAATATATAAAATTCCAACTCCAACAGCCTCTAATCCATTTTGAAACATATACCATGCCCACAAAACACCATAAGCAACACCAACCATACCTAGTAAGAAAAACTGACCTATTAATATTAATCCATAAAATACTGTTTTTAAGCCTAACCATAGTGTCATTGCTCCAATTACCAGCATATCCCATAAATAAATTATTCCATAAGCCACTTGGTCGTTAGTAAAATAGAAATACATTAATATAATAATAAGTGCTACTATTGCTGCTATAATTAGTCCTGCTGGGTTAGCCATCATTGCTGCATTTAATATTGCTTGTCCTACTGCTGCTAACATAGTATAAACTTTGTATGCTATTAATGCTCCTATTATTCCCCATATAATTGGAGTAAATGGCTCCATTACGTTACATAGCCATACAAAACTTTCCACCAGAAAATTTACAGCCTCTGCTGCTAATTGTATGCCTATACATAAATTTTCAAAAAACTCTTGAAATTCTGGGGTATTAATAAGTTGGCTAATCTTTTCTATTACTGGTGTAAATGCTTGTATTGTCTTATTTTTAATTAAAGTCCAATAATCTCCTATTGTTTTTGGCATCTTGCTATATCGACCTTCAATATCATCTGCTGCTTTAAACATTGCATTTTTTATTATATCTGCTGTAATTGTTCCCTGTGATGACATTTCTTTTAAATCGCCGTTTTGTCTTTCCTGTATATTTGGCAATTGCATCTGCTACCAATGGAGCATTTTCCATGACACTACGGAATTCATCACCTTGTAATTTTCCTGCTGCCATAGCCTGTGTCAACTGATATGTTCCTGATTCTTGTTCTTGTGTACTTGCTCCACCAACTTTAAAAGATTTATTCAATAATTCAGAAAATCTAATTATTTCATCATTATTTTTGAAGGCATCTCCTGCAAGTAGTCCTAATTTTGATACGTTAGCTGCTGTTGTAGAGTATGAACTTCTACTGTTATTTGCTGACTGCATAATTTTATTTTGTAGCTGTTTGTCTGTTTGATTTCCATCATTAATCATACTTAATCTTGAATTTGTTAATGTAGTAGTATCTATTGCATTTATTGCTATTTTTGCTGTGGCCAATGATAATAAAGTTCTAATTAAGCCACCTACAGATGAGGTGGCTTTATCGGCTTTATTCTTAACTTTGTCAAAATATTGACTAAGTTTATTAGAAGGTGGCTCTTTTAATTTTTTCATCTTTTCATTAAATTTATCTGTAGCATAACTTACTTTATTAATTTTCTTTTCTGCTGTCGTTGTAGAATTGATGATTTTATTCATTGTTCTAGTATATTTGTCTTGAATAGAGAAAATAGTTTCAATTTTTTTAGCCATATTTTTTGCCTCCTATTTCTTCATTTTATCAACTTCTTTTTTCTTAGCTTTGCACCATAACTCACTGGAAGCATATACAAAGGCTCTTTCTCGTCTACTCAAACTAAATAATTGATGTGGCAAAATATGCAATTCTTGTAATATGTAATGTGCTAAATTTGCCTCTGCATTTTTGCCATTTATTAGTTTTTTGCCTCTTCCACCAAATTATCCATTGAATTTTCAATTATTTCTTCTTCTGCAAATCCAGAAACTTTAATTTGTAAGTTTGCTAGTTCATCTGCAGACAACATTTTTTGTAGTAAATCATATGCACCTAATGCACCATAACTATTTTGTAATTTTGTATCAGTCAAATCCGGAAAAATAACAGAACTTGTAATAAACTCCTCTTGATAAGCCTCACTACCAAATTGTTCTTCTATTCTTCCTAACTTATTTTTTATCTTTTTTGTATGCTTCTTTCTTAAATTATTACTTTCTTTTCCTGTAAGTTGTTTTAATATCCATGGTATAGGGTTTCCGTCTTTATCTGTAAACCTTGTACTAACTACCATTTTTATATTTTCAATTGGTTTTGCATTTCCTTGTAAAAATGCTTGTAAATCCATTTCATTATTGTTTTCATCCATATTATAAATCCTCCTATATTAATTTTCTGTTGTTTTAAAATATTCTAATCCGTCAATATCATCAAATGTAAAGTCTGCCTCTTGTGTTAGTCCATCTTCACTATCAACATCAATTTTACCTGCTAATAACTTCGATATAATTACATCTTTAAGCACCATCTCTTGTCTTCCAATATCAGATGTAGGATCATCATTATACATTTGAATTGAAATTTTAGGAGATTTCCCTGTTTTAATGTAATTAATCATTTCTTTTAATATATCAGAATTATTAAAGAACATTGTAATACTTCCAGAACCTTTTGCTCCACATACTTTATGTGCAACCATTCTATGCCCTAATATTTTTCTTTCAGAAACTATTAGTTCAATATTTGCCTCTAATTTTGTAAGTTCAAACAATTCTCTTGTTTTTCTATTAATTGTAACAAATCCTTTACCTTCGTTACTATTTAAAGTGTTTTCAACTTTTAACATAAATTATTGCACCTCCACATTCATATAAATTTTTTCAATAGAATCTACTGGTTGTACTGATATATTAATCAATACACTATCAATATTATTTCCTTCTACAACACTAACGTCATCTTCAACAAAATTTTGGAATGCTCCTCTATTTTGTTTTTCCTTAATGTTATCAATTATAGCTGCTCTTAAAATATTTCTTCCATCTACATTATTACTTATCTTGCCTATATAGCTTTGTTCAAAAATATGTTTTATATCACTTGCTAAACCGTCTAATGCTCTAACTACTCTATTTTTTGAAAAGTCAGAATTTTTTTCTACTGTAAATGTAACTAAGGAATTTATATCTTGCTCAATTACAACTGTTTCATCATTTCGTCTAGTAAATATGATTTTTCCTGATTTCAATGCTTTCTCTGTATCTCTATTATTTAGTCTAGGGTTAGCATCTACTGCACCTTTATATTGTGTATATGTATTACTTTTATTTATATCAGAAACAGCACTTAATGCTGCAAAATATGCTGCACATTGTGCGTTTGTTAATTCTGTACCATCTTCTAATACAACACCATTTTTTATAGTTGTTACTTTCTCATAGTCTGCTACATAACCTCCCATAACTGCTTTTACTCTAATTCCTTCTTGGTCATTCATTCTTTTAACAAATGTTACAATTAAAGCCTTTGTTGCATCATCAGTTCCACAATATGCAATATAATTATAATTTTCTAACTCTAAAGCCTCTAAAAACTTTGGATAAGCATTTGATTCTGTTGCATTTGTTGTTGTTCCTCCTTCAAGGTTTATCGTAGTAGCTTTGGTTATTTTTCCATTGCCTGTTATTGTTATATAGTCGTTTTCTTCAAATTCTTCATAGTTAGATATTGTTTGACTATCAATTTTCGTTCCTTCTAAATAAGTAATAACATCATATTTGGTTGTATCTTCAACATTATTTGCTATTATAATTGTGATTTCATTTCCTTTTGTTCCTGCATATTTGGCCATTATAGTTTTATCTTCTTCTACTGTTGCTTTTGCTTTTTCACCACCATTTAATCTATAAACTAATATTTTACTTGTTTCTTTCAAAATTTCTTTTAGTAGTAATACTTTTTCGTCATCTAAGTTATAACCTAATTTTTCGTAAATTTCTGTTTCATCTTCTATTCTTGTTATTGCTTGTTCTTTTCCAAAGTCTAATTCTAAAGCAATTGCAACTACACCGTTTATATCATTTTCTGTCATTCTCATTTTGTTAGTCTTAATATTTTGATATACTCCTGGTCTAATTTTGTTTTGTTTATTAAATGTACCTCCTGCCATATTACAAAATCTCCTTTCCTAATATTTCTTTTATTTCACTTTCTGTCTTAAAAAGTGCATCTCCCCACCTACTAATTAAAATATCTTTTTCAATAGGTTTTAAATTCATTTGTTGGACTTGATCCTTTATGAATTTTCTTTCAATTTTTTCTTTTATTTGTTTAGGCATTTTCTTTCTCCTTTTCTGTTATTTTTTCAATACTATCAAGTTTTGGCTCATCTTCAATTTTCTTTTTTGTATAAAATTGAATTTTAAAAGTAAATATTAAATCTTTGTCTTGCATTTCAATATCTTTTTCTTTTATTCTAAAGTGCATATTCTTGTATGTAATGATATTAAAACCTTCATTTAAAGTATCTCTTACCCTATATGCTTTATATCTTGCCTCATCTTCATGGAAGTCTTGAAAATAAACAGTTCTTAAACTCACTGTATCATCATATCTATTGCCTACCATCTTTTTTGTACTTTCTCGTATGAAATCAATAAAAAAACAAGGCTCTTCATAACCTTGCTCTAGTCCTTCATCATATACTTTTGCCTTTGGAAACAATGTTTTTAATTCTTGTGCAATAGCTTGTATTATATCTTCCATTGTAATTTCTTTCATTTCTCATACCTCTTTTTAATTTCTTCAATTTCTTTATTAGCTTTATTTACTAAAAACTTTTCAGCCCTCCCAGTTGCTTTTTCAAGCATAAATTTCCCTTTGACATATTTTGTTTTACTTCCCATTAAAACACCTTCTTTTGAAAATGGATCATACTCAAATTTATCTCCAACCCATTCTCCTGGTACAAAGTGTGGCTCCATTCTATGCCCATTATTAATATAACCAATATATGCCGAATTATTGAATAATCTAGCTTTAAAGCCATTGGTTACTTTATATGATTTTGTTGTTTGCCACTTTGCTTTTGCATCTCCTGTAACTGCTGGTGTTAAATCTTTTGCGTAAGTTTCAGCTACCAAAACAGTTTCATCTAGTATTTTTGGTGCTACTCTGTCAAATTCTCCTAGTATTGCCTTTAATTCTTTAATAAATTTATCCATAATGGCTTTATTTCTTATTTGATTACTTCCTGCCATATTATGCCCTTTCCTGTATTAATAAAGAAATTTCATAATGTGTAATATGGAATGATGGCTTGCCAGCTACTGCAATTATGTTTTCTCCATTTTCTCTTGTTATAAATAGTTTATCGCCTTTATTTATTTTCTTTGACATAAATAAAACATAGTTTCCTTTTAGTTCTGTTGTTCCGTTTGTATCTTCCACTTTTGGAGAAATATTATTAGTTATTGATAAAGCACAAGGTTCATCTTTTAAAACCTCTATTTTTTTATTTTTTGTTATATTTCCTTCTGTTACTTCTTCATTTCTAGTAACTGTTATAGTATCACAATAGGTAGTTTCTAATGCTTTTCTTTCAATATCAACTAATTTATTAATATTAAACATATTACCACCTTCTTTTATTTCCTAATAATCTAAATTTGTATAATCGTTTTAGGTATTTATTAAGCAATAAATCATCATCGTATTCTATTGTACCTGTTTTATATGTAACTCCATTTATAGTAGTTTCATTATTTGAATCTCTAAATTCAATATTTGTATCTCCTCTTTCAATTCTCTTTACTTTTAGTCCTTCATCATCTTGTTTATCTGTTTGTTCTTCATCTTCTGAGGAATTATACGTTTTATCATATCCATTTAGAAACCAATAATCTTTTGTCATATCTACCCATAAAGTAAACATATCTTCAATTATATAATTTCTATTAGTTTTATTTAAAATAAGTTGTAATGTAGCATATAATGAATAGTGTAATTTTTCTAGTGTATCTTCTGTTATTTTTAATTGACTTTTTAATATGTCTATAACTTCATTTACATTAATTCTTGACTGTCCCTTTATCTTATCTAAAATAGCCATAAATTACACAACCTTTCTTTTATTCTTGAGGTTGTTCTCCTTCTGTTTCGCCTTCGTCTGTTCCTTCGCCTTCAATTTCGTTTTCATCTGGATTATCTGCTTTTTCAACCTCTTCAATTTTTGCAATAAGATTTTCTTTTCTCATGTTGTGTGCTCCTTTTATTCCTAAATCCTTTGCTTTTTCTCTTAGTTCTTTTAGTTCTTTATCTTCTCCATTTTCGCCATTATTTCCTTGTGGCTTTTCTGGATTCTCTGGTTTAGTATTTCCTTGTGGTCTTTCTACTTTTCCCTTTACTACTTCTAAATATTTTTCGTTTTCTTTGTACTCTTCTTGTGTAATTATTGATGTTTCTCCTTTAAATTTCCATTGTCCTTGTAGCTTTATAGCTGGACCTTTTACTTTTACTTCTAACATAAAAAACCTCCTAAAATTTATTTTAGAGGGGATTTCTCCCCTCTTCTTATGCTAATTTTATTTCTGCTTGGAATATCTTATCAGCACAGCCTAAACTTGGCAATGATGTTGCAACAGCTTTTATCCATGTAGATACTGGATCTGTACTTTCTTCATACATCATAGCAAGAATTTTACCTACTGCCTCAATATCAATATCTGGTCTTGTAGAAAGTCTTACCTCTTCTGGTGTTGGTCCATAAATTGTCTTTCCTAAAGTTTCTCCTGGTATCATAGAAAAACTATTTTCTGGGAAAAATCTTTTTGTTTCAAATTTTCCATTCTTTAATTGCTTTCTATAAGTATCATCATTAGTATAGATTTTTGGTAGTCCTAAACTTTCTAAGTAGTTGTTTAATTCTCCTGCTGTTGCAATTCTTTTGGCTCCATTTCCATATAATGCTGCTACTATATTTTGATGTCTTGTCATTTTTGCTAATACAGTATTTGAAGTGATTATTCTAGTTGGTTTCGTGCCTAATTTGTTATACCATGCCATAATATCACTAATTGGATCACTGTCGGCTTTATCCCAGTCAACATTTGCTGCTTTGTGTTCTTCTGGTACACCATAATCTAAAACTGCTGTCAAATCATTCTCTGCTAAAGTTACTGTTCCTTTTGATACAATTTCCATTCTCATTAATTCGATTCTTGCAATAATACTCATTACTAAGTTGTCAACATCTGCATAAACTCTATTAATTAATTGCTTTTTCTCTACATTTGTTCTTGGGTGTAATAATTTTATGATTTCCTCTTCTTTAAGTTGCATTTTTCTTTTAATTAATGCAAGTTCCATACTTCTTTCTTGTGCCTCTCTTGTACCAATTTCAGCCTCTGCATCAAAAGCATGTACGCTTGCAATAACTGGTATATTACTTCCTTCTGATAACTCATCAAATTTTAACTCATCCCTTTTTTCTTCTGGGAATAATTCTGTACCCATGTATGTTGGGTACACTCTATCTTTTAAATAATCAATAATTCCTTTTTGGTCAAATATTTCTAATACTCCATCCATATTATTTTTTCTCCTTTTCTTTTATATTTTTTATTTTACATAAATTTAATTCCTGGCATTGTTGCCTTGTCTGCCTCAGCTACAACTTCTGGTAGTCTGTCTTCTGTTACATATCCCTCTACCATTACAGCTACTGGCTGTGATCCATAAGTAACATCTACATCATGAAAAGTTAAACCTATTGCTTTTTCATTTTCCTTGTAAACTGTTCCTGCTGGTACAATTTTTTTACCTTCGCTATTTACTGTTACTCCTGTGTCATCAATTTGTTTTGTGAAATTTTGAAATTTTGCTGATTTTAAGAATTGTGGTTGTTCCACCTTTTTTCCTGTTACAAACATAATTTTTACCTCCTATTAATTAAAAAATTTACTTTCTGTTATTTCAGAACTTAATTTGTTTCTTTCTTTAGCAATATTACTAGCATCGTTTGTTTCAGTTCCTTCGTTGTTATCGCCTTTGTCCCCTGGTTCAAACCCATTTAGTTTATTGCCAAAAAAATGAGGATTACTTTTTTGTAACCCTTCAAAACCTTCTTTTAAACCTGTAATATCTGTCTTTTCTTTATTTAGTTGTAATTCATCTAATTTTAAAATAGCTGATATTGCAAGTTTATTTTCCTCTGTATCAATAATTTTAAAATCTTTGTAATACTTATCAATGATGCCTTTTTTGATACCGTCATCTTTCGTTTTTTCAATACTAGCCTCTAGTTCTTTCACTTTTTGGTCGTATTGTTCTTTTGTAATTGTTCCCTCTTGTAGTTGTTTAATTATTTTGTCTTTGTCCTCTTTTTCTGTTTCTAATGCTTGTTTATCAGTTTCTAACTGTGCCTTATCTGTTTTTAATTGTGCATTTTCATCTTGTAATGTTTTTAAGTCTTTTCCATTTTCGCCCATTACAAAATTTATTTGTTCATCAGATAATCCCTGTGCTTTTAAGTCGTCTGTTTTCATAAGTACTCCTTTCGTTTTATAATAATTCATCATAACAATATGATACTAGGCTTGTTAAGGAAGTCGCCATCTCCCTATATCTTATTATCATTTCATTATCATAGTAGCAATTATTCAGGTCTACTACTTGACCAATTTTTTTATAATAAAAAAGACATCCTTTTAAGATGTCTAATATTAAAAACTATATTATTGAATCATATTAATTGATGATTTCTAATTCTTTTATTTCATTTTCAAAAAGTGAATAATTTTTATTGTCTTTTTCATTTAAAATGTCTATTTCTTCAACTTCTGGTTCATTATCTTGTGCTGGTACATAACCTTCAACTTTACCAATAAATTCTTCTTGCTCAAACGTAGTAACTTTGACTTTTTTATTCAATAAGTCTTCTAAGTTCTTACCCTTCATTTTGTTTTCCACCTTTCCTATATGGAACTATATGTGTTCCAGTTTTACTATAATGTATCTTAAAACTATTAGTATCAAATTTTCCATTTTTGCTAACAACTATTCCTATTTTTTTATCTGTATCAATTATTTCTCGTTTGTCCCATACACCTTTTCTATTAAAGTTTATTTGTCCTTGACCAGCATATTTATTAACAAGTTCTTGTGCCTCTTCACTTGATATAGTTAAATAGCTTTTTCCTTCCACATAATTATTACTGCCTAATATATGTTTTTCTTGTCTTCCCATATTGATAGTTTTATTTATATTATTAATATATTGCTTTGCTGTTTCTGTTGTCTTTATTCCTAAACTTTCTAAATACTCTGCTTTAATCTGTTTCCATTCTGTTTTATTATTGTATTTTATTTCTTGAAATTTGTCAAACCTAACTGTTTCTATGTGTGTTTTTAGCACTTCTTTATATCTTGAATATTGTTCTTTATCTGATGAATAATTTAAAAACTTTTTTCTTAATGTTTGTATTTCTTCTTTGTTGTATTTATTCTCAACATATTTTTGATACCATTCTTTATAATTCATATTGCCAATTTCTTCAATTTCTCTTGTTTCAACATTTCTTGCTACTCTGTTTCTTTCAAGTCCTTCTATATATGGTATTACTGTGCTACGACAATTTGGATGTAATGGAGGACAATTAACCCCAACAACTAGGTCATCTATATTTATTATTTCCCCATCCATTTCAGAACAAATCTTTGAAGTTCTTAAATCTAACACAGCAACAAAAATATATTGCTTTATTCCTTTTTCTTTATATGCTTGAATACTAGCCTTATTATTAATATAATTTACTTCTGTTCGCATTAGTCTAACACAGTTTTTATAATCTGTATCTATTGCCTTGCTAATTTCTGCTGCTAATTCTCTTATACTATTTCCTTGAATAAAATTCTTATTCAAACTATCTTTTAGCTTTTGCCTTAATTCAATTTGATTTCTCCATATCCTGTCGGAATATGTTACCCCAGACCAATTATATGTAAGAATACTATCAGTTGTCTTTTCATTCATTAATGTAAAATCTGTGTGTATATGTTCGTTTTTTTCAACTTCATATATATTTTTATAATATGTATTTTCCAATGTTTCAAAAAAAGTATTATTAATCTCTACATTAGAATTATTTTGTAATTGATCCAAAATAATATCTATTTTTGCTTGTAATGACTGCAGACGTGTTATTCTTTGTTTTATACTAATATTGACTATTTTTCCCTTTAGCTTACCTTCAATGTCGTTTTCTATCATTTTTTCATATTGTCTTAATGTTGTTTTAAATTCTTTTAATTCATTATTGTTTAAAATTCTTTTTGCCTCAGATAATTGTATTTGGTTATTAATAGCAAACTCTTTATAAAACTTGTCAATTTCTTTCTGTATATTTTCTTTTGCTGTTTCGTATTGCTCTTGCATCTTTTGAACATGATACATTGTATTTTTATAGTTTTCATTTTCTATTAATAAAGCCCTTTTTTCCCAATACTCACTATTACTCATTGTCTTTTATTCCTTCATCATCTGTATCTTGTATGTTCTCAAATGCCTGTAAGTATTCGTTAGCCTCTTTTTCTTCTTTCTTAATTTGTTTTTCTTCTTTGTCTAAATCAGTAACAAATGGATGCTTTGCTCTTATTGTTCTATTACTAATAATACCAACAGAGTTTTTACAATTTTCGATTAATTCTTGCTCATTTACTGTCATAGTTTTATTGAAAGAAAAATCTAACTCTATACTTGAATAATCTTTACCAGTTTTTATTAATAACCAATTATCTATAAAGAATTTAAAATACTCTAAACTTGCCTGAAACTCTGTTTCAATGTTACTGCAGTCTAAATCTAAATCAGCATATAATTCTTGAATTGCTATTCCACTTTTTTGATTTCCGAATTTATCACTTTGTGTATCAACTCCAAAACCTGCCTCGTAAATATCTTTTCTTAATTGATCCATAAATACCTTGTAAGCCTCTATATCTGTTATTATAGCCTCTCTTTTATAATCTCCGTCTGTATCAACAAATATTGTATTTATAGTTTGTAATTTATTTTGAAATTTCTCTTCATCATCATTATAATTCTTTACAACATTTACTCCATCTGGTGCCTCAAAAATATTGTCTGCTTTCCTACTTGTCATTTCATTATAACAGTCTACTAAACTTTTCAAATAATGTATCAATGACAATTCATTACAATTGTATTTCCAATAAACATAAGGTATCTTTTTCCAAACCATTGGCACACCATTTAATACAAAGTGACCAAATATTGATATTCCTTCTTCATCTAATCGCAAGTATGCCTCTTTGTGTTTTTCTGCCTCTTCTACGTCTTCTATTAAATGATCTCCATTTATAACGTAATATCTTACCCCTTCTAAATTACAGTATTCTATTTTTATTACATCTTCTTTTCCTAATTCTGTATAATTCTCTAGTTTATATACCATTATAATTGCATCTAATATTTCATGTTCATCATCAGCCCATAGTGGTACTATTTTAGTTGCATATTTTAATCGTACCTTTAAATCTCCCTGTTCATCTATATATACATACCACCAATTTAAACCTTTATTTACAGCCTCTATTACTGTTCTTTTTAATCTTTTGTGCATTTTCTTATTAAAAATCTTTCCTATTTCCTTTGAATATGTATCGCTTTTGTGTTCTTCATCTCTTTGTTGTATTGTTGGCTCTTGCTTTAATAAGAAACTAGCTTTTTGCATTACTAATTTATAGATTATTGAATGTTCTAGTTTGAAATTCTTTGCATGATTTGCAATTTTCTCTGTTCCATCTAATTCAATATATTTTCTTAGCTTTTTTTGTATATCTGTATCATTTGCAAAATATCTATCTCCTATTTTCATTTCATTATATCTTGTAGATTCTTCAAACTCTTTTTTCTCTCTGTAAATAAATTCTGATAATTTTATTCCATTTGTTGCATTTTTCTTTAATTCATAGTCTATTTTTTCTAATTCTGTAATCATTGTAAATTTACTCCTTCCTTATAGAAGTGAACCCCCTTTTTCTTAATTGGGAATAATGTTTGTAATAAGTATCTTAAAGCATCCATAGCATGATCGTTTGTCTTTACTGGCTTGTCTTCGCCTTTTTCTTGTGCCTTAACATCCCAAATATAACTTGCAAATTCTCTAAGTAATTCTGGGCAATTTTCTTCCACTATATGAATTCTGTTTTGGTCTAAAAAAGATAGTACCAAATTGATACCATCTATAACAGCATTATCTGCCTCTTTAACTTTTATATTATGTTGCTTGAATAGATTTATAAGTGAAACAGCACTAGGATCTATAATTGTTTTCTTAATGTCTAGTTCTCCTATAAACTCTATGTAATCTTTTAAAAATATTGTATCCGTTTTTAGTTTTTGCTTTTTCTTTTTGTTATTTGCACCTTTATTGTAGTATTCTTTTAATATCCATACATGAGGTTTATTCCTTATGTATTTTACTCCACAAAGTAAAAATACTTGTGGATTAGTAATACCATAGTCGCTTGACACATAATAATAATCAAAATTACTTGGTATGTCTTCTTTATTTATACAATGTCTTTCTCGATTAAAATTATGATATATAACACCTTCGGCAAGTACCCATAAGCCCAGGATATATCTTTGAAAAAATACACCAATAAAATTAGTTTTGTATCTTTCTTTTACCTCTGCTGATAAACTTAAATTGTCATCCATAGTAAAGTGCAAATATATTAATTTTTTTAGTGTTTCTCCTTTTTTTAGTAATTCTTGTTGTTCTTCTTTTGTTAAATATCCTACGCATTTATCTATCCAATTAACTTTAAACCAATGATTTGGTCCGTTCTGGGTTACAGTTAAACCAATATTTACTTCCTGCAACAGAACAACGTGCAATAGCTTGGTTTACAAAGCTTTCTGGCATAAGTGCAACTTCATCTAAGAATACTCCTGCTGCTGTAATACCTTGTACTAAGTCTTGTGATCTTTCATCTTTACCTCCAAAAATATAAAAGTAATTTATTTTTTCGCCTATACTTATTTCTACTAAGTTATCTGTTCTTCTTTCCTTTATTTTGTAGCCTTGTGCTTTTAACATTAATTTCAACCAAAAAAGAACATTCCTTCTGAATGCTCCTACAGTTTTTCCTGCCATAATAAAATTCTGTCCGTTAAATCGTGTCATTGCCCATATTACAAATGATAATGACATTGACACAGTTTTTCCAGAACGTATTGCACCATCTGCAATAATACCATCCATATTTTTTACAGGGCTATTATCACACCACCAGTTTAATACTTTTTTCTGCTTTTTACTAAATTTTTGAAATTTGAATACAGTACCATTTATAATTTTTTTTCGTAATGTGATAGCATTTTTCATTACGAGTTTTTTTAGATTAGAAATTCTTTCATCAATAGTTATATTATTCGTTTTCTGTTTCTTCTTGCTCATCGTAATCATCCCATGTACTCTCAACACTATTTTCAAGTGCCTCAATAAAACTATTATCTGTTATGTTGTCATTTTCTGATGCTCCATCTTTTTCCGCTTCTCTTTCTAATCTAATCAATTCTATTTCAAGTCTTCTATCGTCTGTTTCTATTTTGTGTAAGCTATCTATACACTTTCTTTTTTGTTCTTGTATCCTAGATAGCGAATCATCTAGTTTTTGTATTAAGTTTATAGTATTTGTAGCATGTGTAGATGTTCCTGTTCCATCTAAGTTATCATGTTTAGTAATTGTTTCTACTGTCATTTCTTTATTTTTTTGTGTTAAACTTTCTATCTTTTTAGTTATTCTAAATTCTCTTACAAATAACATTTTATATTGCTTTTTTAATTCTGTTTTTTTGTCTAAAATATCGCAAGAATTATACAGTAATCTTTCTTCTTCGCTCAATTCATTTAACAATATTGTTTCATATTCTCCGAGTAGTTACTGCATTTTTATTGCCTTGTTTTGCTCCCCCACCTTTATTATTTTTTGCGTTTTTGTTTCCCTTCTGTGCTTTTCTTCTGTTACTTTTTCTTTTCCATTTATTTTTTTGAATATTCCATTTAAGTTCGTTAGGTGTTATATTGTACTTATTTTGCAATTCTTTGTATGTAGATCCTGCCATATAATCTTTTTTTATTTTTTCTAGTTGTTCGCCTGTCAATACATATCACCCACCTCATTTCTTTTCATGTTAATTTTAGAACTTTTTTCATTTCATTGTGTCTGTTATATCTTTTATTATTAGGCAATGGCAAATTAAACTCAAAATCAATAGCTTTTACATAATCGTCTTTACTCAATGCCTTTATCTTCTGTGCCTCAACTTGAAATGTAGCACCGTATTTATTCCAATTAATTCTAATAATCTTAAAACCTTTTTCTTCTAACATATTTACTAACTGCTTTTTGTCGTGAAAATGTTGGAAATACCATTGTCCGTTCTCGGTATGTAGATGTAAAGTTATTCTCATCTAAGAAAGTAAGCCTGTTCTTTAGTGCATTTCCGTTTTTTGTTTTTCCCATTCTCACACCTTCTAATGTTCTACCAGATATAAATAATCTGTTATTAGTAAACAAATTTAAGCATGTAATTACACTTTTTTCTGCCTCAACACTATCAACACTATTTAAAACACTATCACATACTACAACGTCAAAATCTTTGTTGTTTTTTAAGTATTCAATTAATCTATCTATTTGTTTATTTCCCTTAGTTATATTAATTGACTTAAAATTATTATTATAGAATTCTAACCCTAAAGCATTTTCATATTTCTTTGATAATGAATTAATATAAGCACCTTTACCACATCCAAAATCTAAAATAGATATATCATCTTTTTGTGTTTTTAGATATTCGTTTACTAAGTATGTATATAGAACACTTTTGTTTTGCTTTAAGTTCTCCCTTTTTTCTACACTTCTATTTAATTGTGCTAGTCCTTGAACATAAGTTTTTCTTTCAATATCTCCATAATAGTATTGACCATATTGCTGATTTAAGTAATAAATTACCTTATCAAATTTATCATCATTCACAATATAGGCATTTATTTTTATATTTAGTATTTTACATGCTTTTATATATTCGCATCCATATATTACCTTACTTTTTGCTATAACACATGACAATACATTGCCATATTTCAATATCAATTTACATATTTCATTGACTATTGTTGCAAATGCTGTTTTCTCTGAAAAGTCTTTATTATCAATTTGAATAAATTGTTCTTTGGGGTATTCTTTTAATAATACTGGCGAATTATTTAACGATTTGTCAATTCCATTATGGATCTGATTAAATTTAATTTCATCTCCCAATACAATTTCATCAACATACATTACTGGTACTTTTTTTAGTCCACATAATTTTGCTGTTTTCGTTCTTTGGTGTCCTGCAATAATTATATTATTTTTGCTATTTACTAAAATAGGTAAAATAAATCCAATATCATTAATAGACTTTTTCAATTCTTCTATTTGCTTATTTTCAATTTTTCTAGGGTTATATTCTGCTGGTCTTATTTTATCTATATCAACATATTTAATCATTGGCACCACCTATTAAATAATTGACAAAACCGAAACTTACTCCGTTCTTGTCAACATATTTATTAAGTTTGTCTATTAATTTTTGGTATTCCTCTTCTGTCATTATTATTTGTTGCCTGTCTATTTTTAGTTTATGTTCAAATCTTGTAGTATCTGCATATTCATTATCGTTTATGTCCTCAAAAAAATCTTCATCCAGCATATCATTCATATTAAAATTGAATATTCTCATGTCTATACTTGATATGTCCTCTAGTTCTTGTGATAATAAATCAAAATCCCATTCTGCATTTTCTGTAACTTTATTATCTACTAATCTAAAAGCCTTTATTTGTTCTTCTGTTAGGTCATCTGCAATAATGCAAGGTACTTTTTTAAGTCCTAATAATTGACTTGCTTTGTATCTTGTATGCCCTGTAACAATAACATAATTCTTGTCAATTATAATTGGAACTTTAAAACCAAATTTTTTTATTGATTCTGCAACATAAGGAACTGCCTCATCATTATTTCTAGGATTTTTTTCGTATGGTTTCAACTTCTGTATTTCTATTTCTTGAATAATCATTTTACCCCCCTTTTCTATTGTTTGACACTTATAATTCCTATTTATAAAATCATACATTACTACATTTTACATTACATTTATTATCCCTATATATACCAAAAAAGCCCACTATTTCTAGTGAGCTTTCAAAAATAAAAGGAAGAATAACTGTGAAAAACAATTTTACATACTACAATTATAATTTCTTTACAAGGAAACGTCAAGGAAGTATTTTGGAAACAATTTTGAACTCAATATAATTTTACTCCATCTATTCCAAATAATAATACTGATAATTCTCTTATTGCTACTTTCTTTGTATTATTAATTGTTTTGGTACTGCAGTCTAGTTCTTCTGATATTTCCTCATAGGTCATTGTTTCTTCATTTATGTATAACATTTTTATTACTTGTATTCTTCTTTGTACATCATCTTTGCCAGATGCTAAACATTTATAAGTATAGTATTCAATACAATTATCAATATGTTTTAACATTATTTCCGTTCTTTTTTTAGTTTTTAATATTGAATTAATAAATAAATTATCAATTTCTTTGTCATAGTCTAAATCTTCATCTAGTCCGTTTTGTTCTATTTCTGAATACGTTGCATCCTGTGCATGTTTTTTGAAACTGTTATAATTTCTCAATAACATTTCTGTATTTCTTAATCTTGTATCATATCTATTTTTAATTTTATCTTGTTTCTCTTTTTCTATTTGTTTTACTGCGTTTTCTGTTGCCTCTGCTACTAACTGTTTATATATCTCTAAGTTTTCTTTATCGAATACTATCTTTTTTACTTCATCATTTTTTTGCATTTTTTTATCTCCTTTCTACTCTTGTATTTATGGCTGATAAAAAATAATATATGACGAGTTTAATTTGTAAATTGTTCCGTTTTTCTCTAATTTTTAGTACCTTATTTTTTGCTATTGCTTTATCCAATTGTTTCTCGTTTTTTATATTTAAAACTTCTATATCCGTGAATGTCAATTCATCATCCATAGTAACAATGTTTTTTAATTTCATAAGTTTATCCCTTATTTTCTATTAGTTTTTTGCTTTAAAATTATATATTGGCTTTATTATTTTTTGTATTTCTACTGTATCTTGTATGTTGTCTATTATTTCTTGCATAGGTTTATAAACAAATGGTGCCTCATCTATTGTTTCTTCTACAATACTACTTGAATATATGCCTTCCATACTTTCTTTAAATTCCTTTAGGTTAAATACTTCTTTTGCTTTATTTCTTGACATTATCCTTCCTGCTCCATGAGGAGCTGAATTATTCCAATCTTCATTACCTTTTCCTACCGCTATTATACTTCCATCTCTCATATTTATCGGAATTAAAACTTTTTCTCCTTGTTGAGCTGATATTGCACCTTTACGAACTATATTATCTTCAAATGATATATAATTGTGTATTGTATGAAATTGATTAAATCCATATTTTAAATTATCTACCTTGTTCATTAATATAGTACAAGCTATTGCCTCTCTATTCTTTGTTGCATATTCTTGACATATTTTCATATCATGTAAATACATTTCTCTATATTTACCTTCTAAATAGCATAATTCATTTGGTAGATTAGGTTTATTTTCCTTATATTGTTTTTCTAATTCTTTTAATGCTTTTTGTATTTCATGCTTTCTTCCTTGCTCTTTATATGTTTTGATTATTTCCTCTTTCTTCTGATACATTTCTTCTTTTCCAGAGCATAATTCTATTGCTAAGTTTTGATAATAGTCTGCTACTTGTTTTCCTAAATTTCTACTACCTGTATGAATAACTAAATACTTGTTGCCTTCATCATCTACATCTATTTCTATAAAGTGATTTCCTCCGACCTAGTGTTCCTATTGCTCTATTAAATTTTTTTGTTTCTTTTAATTCTCTCAAACAATATAATTCGTTTATTGGTTCAAAATCTAATAGTTTATGTTCTCTTATATTTCTTCCTGCTGGTATGCAATTATTTATTACTTCATCTAACTTTTGCAAGTCTAAATCTATCTTGCCTAATTCAACACATAACATACCACAGCCAATATCTACACCAACTATGTTAGGTATTACTTTGTTTCCTAAATCTGCTGTAAAACCAATTACACAACCTTTTCCAGCATGTACATCTGGCATTATTCTAACTTTACAATTCTTAAAAGGCTCTTGCTTTAATAATAAATCAATTTGTTCTATTGCCTCCTGTTCTACATTTTTTGTAAATATTCTTAAATTTTTCATAATTCCTCCTAATTACAATACATTATTTCTTTTCCATATTCTACTGCTACTTGATGTTCTATTTTACATCCTCGTGCTTTTTCCCAACCTTTCATAAATATTATCTTATCGGCTTGTGCAATAAATTTTAATGATTCTGCTAAATAATAAATAGGATCATCTTTTTCGACGTCTTCCTCTGTAAGAACAGTTGCTAATACTGTATCTCCGTTCTCCTCAATTCTTCTAATTAACTCTTTTCTTTCCTCAAAAATTTCCTCATTACTTCTATTTTTCATTGGTTGGCTTATCATTACTTTCATTTTCTGTATCCTCCTTTTCACTAAATTCTGCCACATAATTTTTATTTATATTGACAGTTATTGCTCCATCTGGAAATGGTATTATTTCAGCATCTATTTTTATTGATGTAACTCTATCAACATTAATACACGTTTCTTTTGCTCTTTTTATAATTTCTTGACCAACTGCTATCATAGCTTTTTCAGCCTCTTCTTTGTTATTTACCTCTGTTATTATCATATAACATTTTCCTCCCTATTTTATTAATGATATTGTTCCTTCGCCTACTTTTAAAGGTATTTGCCTTCTAATATTGTCTATATTCCTAACTAAGTTTACATTTCTTTCTCTTTCTTTTCTTGATATTATCATATTATTTTCACATATTTGTTTATCTATCTCAACTATATTTTTTAAACATACTACTCTTAATTTTGCTAGTAATGTATTTAATTCAATATAGTCTTGCTCTTCCATATTACCTCCCATCTGAAAATGAAATTGTTTTATCTTGGCTCATAGTTTCGTAATCTTCATAAGTTATTGTAAAAGATTTTATTTTGCTTATTTCTACATTTTCAATTATTTTTATAAATTCTTCTTTGCTCATATTATAATCCCCCTTGCATAAAGTTTCCGTCTATCAAATATTGATTTTTCAATTGCTTTGTTTATTTCTTCTTGCATATCTAATTTTATTTCATTACATACAGGTATTGCTGCATTTATTCCACACGTTGGATCCTCTATTGATTTTTTTATATCCTCTAATACCTGTTTATTTACTAATCTCCCACACATAGGGCAATAATTTATTTTAACTGTTTCTACAAAACTATTTGTATCAAAATATAATTCATTTTCATTATTTTTTATTATTTGATGTCTGCAGTTAATATGAAATGGTGGAGAATTTAAACATTCTAATAACCTTCTTATTTTCTGTAATTCTTCTAATATGTATTCTAAGCCTATTGCTATTGAATATATAATTATAGATTCTGCAATTGTTATGCTTTTAAAAAACATAAGAATCATAAGTAAAATAAATAATATCCATTCTATAAAATATCTTTTCATCTTCACACCTCTATTTCCTCAATAAATTTTGGTTTTGTTTCATCTAGTACAATTATTTCTTTTTCTCCTCTTCGTAAGAATAATGCAAGTACATCTCTTTTCTTTACTTCATATTTTGTTATAATATTTACATTTCTTTCTTTTGCAAATCTTTTGGCTATCTCTAAGTCTAACGTATAAGCTATCCATTGTTTCTCTCCTGGTCTTTTTGCTCTATATACAGTTATAAAATATGGTAGATATTCAAATTCTTTTACTTCTGATGGTTTCATTATACTTTTTAATCTTTGTGGTCTATCTGATGAGAATAGCTTTTTCCATAATTCAATATCAGAAAAACCTGTATAACTTACCCACAATGTAGATAATAAAAACCAATATCCATAATGCGTCAATTTGTCGCAATTCTCACTAAAATACTTTATTGCCTCTGGTGTTTCTTCTCTTTTCATTAATTGTTGTGCTATGTATTTATCATTAAAATTAAACCTAAAATAAGGCGAAACATCATTATACATATCAACATATACCTCCATATAATTTTTTAATTAATTCTATTGTTCTGTTGGCTTGGTCATATTTTCCATAATTTATACTGTGATTTTCTCCTCTTGCCATTTCTAATTGTGCTGCTTTTCTATCCCTCTTTAATTGGTCCATTAATTGTAATAGCATTATTTCAATATCTGTCTTTTTTGCTGTTTGCACTAAACATATTATTCCTGCTCCTACAATTAGTCCTATAAAAAATACTAATATAAAACCTAAAACTATCACTTTTCATCTTCCTTTCTACAATTTTAATTGTTCACCTGTCATTCCTAAAGTTTTATGTATTTGTTTTATTGCCTCTTGTGCTTTTGGAGAAATTAAACGGAGATGATTTTCACATTGTTGTTTTCCATTGAAGTTTATATCTTCTAGTAAATTGCAACCTGCACATGTAACGCATACCCCTGTTATAGGTGGATATTTATACATTTTCATCATCTCCTTTTCAATTTTTATACTTCTACAAAATTTACACTATTAAATTTTCTTTCTGGTAGTTCTTGTAATACAACTGATGTACGACTTTGTCCTACTTCTGTATATGCTACTGTATATACTTTTCCAATTTCTAACCATTTTTTAACAACCTCTTGATCTCCTGTATATCCATTTTGTACCGTTTGTTCTGTAACTTTTATCTTTGTTCCTGGATGAGCCCATATATTCATTGTATTATCATCTGGAAAATCTGGTATTTCTAAATCATGATTACTTTTTGTATTCACTTTATTTTCTCCTTTCTTCTATCCTTCTTTTAGATATTTCATAATATTTTGCATCAATTTCAATTCCGTATAAAATGCCTATTAGTATTTATACAAGCTATTCCTGTACTTCCACTTCCCATGCAACTATCTAATACAACTTCATTTTGTCTTGTATATGTATTTATTAGATATTCCAACAATGCAACTGGCTTTTGTGTAGGATGCAGTTTGCTTTTCTGTTTATCGCTTGCAAATGTAATAATATTCGTTGGAAAACGTTCAGTCGTTCCTCCTCCTGTTAATTCTTTACTGGCTTTTCCGTATATTTGTGTGTTGTTTTGCGTTTTTATGTATTTGGTATAACTGTGCATAGGTTTATGATTTTGACTTTTTTGTGGGTTATAAGTTGGTTGTTTTTTATAAAATACTAATATGTTTTCGTAAGTTCTCAATGGTTGTCTATTTGCGTTTAAATGTCCTGTTGGTTGTGTTTTTTTCCATATCAAGTCGTATTTATACATTTTTTTATTAGATAACCTTAATTCACTTGCAAATGGCTCTATTGCGAATAATAATATTGCTCCATTTTCTTTTATTATCCTGGTATATTGTTGCCATAATAATTTAAAATCTATTTGTTTGTCCCATCTGCAGTTAGTTATTCCATACGGCAAATCTGTTAATATTAAATCGACCATATTTTCTTTTATACTACTCATTAATTCAATACATTCGCCTTCTAATAACTGTATATCATTCATGTTCTCCCCTCGCATATTGATAAAATTCATTATCTATCATTGAAATACACCAAATACAATATTGACATCTTGGCTGATAGATTCTTATGCAATTTTCTCTTTTTGCTATTCCTATTATTTCAGAACCTATAATATCTTCAAATTCTTTTAGTTCATCATAATATTTTTTTAATATCTCATATACCTTATCTATGTACTCTGGAAATCTTTTAAATCTCATCAATTTTTCTTCTATCTCATGAAGTGTTAGAGTTCTTCCAAATGTTATTTTTTTGTAATGGCTATCTATTAAATATTGGCTTGATAATTCGTTCAATTCTGCTATAATTCCTTTTTTGGCTACTTTCATTATTGGTATATCAAATATGCTCAATTGTTTTTCCATTATTGTTTGCATTTTTCTTATTCTCCCTTCAAATGCACTTTCTTTTGCTCTATTTGTGGAGATTTCTTATACCCTAATTCATAATATGTATAACTTATTTTTGCTCTTGTTTTTAGATCCTCAAATAGTATAAAATTAGGGTATCTTTTAATCTCCTTCAATAGCCTCCCATTATACTTTGGTATTACTATCATTCGCTTTTTTCTCCTCATTTTCTACTTTTATGACACAATTCAATGTTGTTTCTAAACTGTCAAATGCTCTCTTGTTTTCTTTTTCTGTTAAATCACAATTTGCACCAATATAATTTAATCTTTTATTTATCCATTTTTTCGTATCTTGTAAATTTTCCAATGTTCACACCTCCAATATTTTTAGTTTGTATTTATCTTCTAATACTTTTTTCTTTGCAATATATTCTTTTGTTTTAAATCCCTTTACGTCTATTATGTCTGTTGTTCCATCATTATTGAATACAATAAAATCTGCTTTGTATTTTAAGTTTGCTGCTAATATAAATATAGGCTGTAAACAATATCCCCTTATTTCTCCTGCTAGTAATCTCATTTTCAATTCTATGTAATAATCTGCCTCTTTTTTTGAATCAAATGTATGTCCGTCTATTTGTGTTTTTACTGCTCCATATTTACTTTGTTTTTTTCCCTTTTGCTGATATTCTCTGTATTGTTCAATGCTCCAATGTTCTTGCATATTTATTCCTTACTTTCTTTACTTATTAAAAATTCTCTTGTAGTATCTTCTAAATCTTCATCTTCATTATCCCAATTGCCATCCAAAAATTCTTTTGCTAATTCTTTTACTTTTCTATACTTTTCGTAATCATTGCTCCTTTCATCATCTGTAAATATTTCATACAAAATTTCTTGATGATAATATGCCATTACGAATATTACATTTTCTATTTCTTCTTTATCTTGCATTTTCTTCCCCCTTATTCTTTCTTACACATTTTAGATTTTTTATTACTCTTGGTGTATATACTCTTGTTTCTTGGTTATTCTTTAGCCTATTTATGTTTTCAATAGTCTGCTTTGTTTCTGCACTCATTCCTTTTGTTATAAATTTATTTACATAAGGTTTTATTGTATTTATAAAGTCTATTTTATCTTTCAATATTCTTCTTTCTTGTAACACTTTTTCTAACATTTAATATACTTTTGCTCTTTCTCCAATGTTCAATTTACTTAGTTCTATTTCATGTAATAAATCGTCCCTTTCGCCTTCTTTGTTATATAATGCTGTTCTCAACTTCTTTTCGGTATCATCTATTGCTATAACAAAATCATCTATATTTTGTAATAATACTAATGACTGTTCCATATCATCAACTATCATTTTTCTACTCCCTTCTTATGTATTTTTAACTTCCGTTCGTGTTTGTTTTCTGGATTTGCAAGTATGGAAGTTTGTGTCAAGTTTTCTGTTTTTACCTTTTCGTCTATTTCTTGTAACATACGTGTAACAAATGTTATCTGGTTGTTACACGTTGTTACTTCATTTCTTCGTGGACAAAATATTTTACAACAGTTTCTACATACTTTTTGCATTGTTATTCTCTCCTTTTTCAAAATCTTCTCTTAATATCTTTATAAAATAACTAATGAAATCCGTTAGTTTATCTTCATTGTCTATTGTTATATATTTTTGTGTCTGTAAGAACTTCAATAAGAATTTTGTTCTTGTCATTGCATTCAAATATACTTTATATGGACTAAAATATAGTTCCTTAATAGTCCAGTATTGTAATTTAAGTTCAAATAACATTTTTTCTGGAATGCATCCTATTGAAGTTGTATATAATTCTAATGCTTGTAATCTAGTTATTATTGCTGCTCTATCTGTATCAGAAATGTTTTCGTCATTTTTTTGCCCATTTATCATATATATAAATAAATTGTTTAATTTAGTTTTGTTTAGTTTAGTTTTAATAATATTATTTACTTTATTTTCTTTTATTTTATTTTCTTTTATTTTGTTATTTTTTGTTACGTTTTTTCTTAACAAACGCATAACATTGTTATTATTTTTTGTAACACTTGTTATAAATTTTTTAACACTTGTTATATTTTTGTTATTTCTGTCGATTTTTGGTTTTCTAATTACTCTTTTTTTTTCTTCTTTTTTGCCCCATCTTTTTTCAGCACTTTTCTTTCCTGCCTCACTTCTTTTTTCTCTAACATTTTCCATCTTATACATTCTGTTTAGTAAACTTTCAGACCAGAAATATGTTCCATCTGTATTAAATAGTCCGTTCCCTTGTGAACTTTCTCTATACTCATTAATACAGTCATCAATAAACTTTTGCACATCTATTTTTGTATGTGTCTGCATCTGTATTGCTCTATATGTTGTTTTGTCTAGTGATAACTTATATGTTGTTTCATTTCTTAACATTTCTATTATTGCCCAATATAAACCGTATCCGTTCTAGTTCATAGTCGCATCTCATTGATAATATTTTAGGATCAGAGAGTGCGTTTGAATCATGGCTAAAGTAATATGTATCTTTACTTTTTTTCGTATTGTCTTTCATTTTTAACACTCTCCTTTCCCTTTAAAATATCATCTATTGTTATTTGTCTTTTTTTATAGAAATCTTGTAGTAGTTTTTGTTCACAAGTTGGTCCATATCCTTTTTTTATGCTTTTCTTATTTTTTAGCTTTCTTCCACATCTTTGGCATACTACAATTTCCATATATTTATACCTCTTATTGTTTAAAGAAATCGTCTACATCATTATTGTTGTCATCATATATATTTGTTTCTTCTGGTTGTTGTTCTGGCTCTGGTACACTTTTATCATTTGTAGTAATTTCTTCTTGACTTTCTTGATTATTTTCTTCTGGTTGTTGTGTTTCATTATTACTTATATCTGCCTCTTCGCTTGTTTCTATGTAATTATAGTTTCCATCCTCTTTAATTTCTGCCATATCTTTTTCAAATGCCTCTTGCATTTCAATACTCATAATTCCCCATTTACTTATTAATTGTCTTAACATTGTTTTGTAGGCCATACCGTCAAAATCTTTGTACCAAAAGCTACTATATTTCCATAAGTCTTTTTGTGGTATTTTTCCTGCTTGTAGTTTTTCGTAAGATTCCTTACTAAATGCTTTTGAATATTTATCTGCATGTAGTAACATTTTTTTCTTAGTCCAATACATAGTTTTCCTAAACCCATTTAGGTATTCAAACATTGCATAATATCCAACTGTTTGTGTTTCCTCTCTTACTTCGTCATCTTCTATTAAATTTACTTGTATTGTTTCATTTAATGGATCATACTTAATTAGTTCGCCTTCTTTTATTGCTAATACATTTATTGTTTTATACACTCCTGTTCTTTCTGCTAATTGAATATATCCTTTGTATCCTATTTGAAATTGTGCTACTTTTATTACAATTTCCTTTCCGTTTGCATCATAGGATTTTTTATTAAATGGGACCATATAATATTGTCCTAATTGAGGACTTGGGCTTAATTTTAATGCCTCTCCTAAAAATGCTGCAGATATTATTGAACTATGTTCACATTCTTGTAATGTTGGGTTTGTACTTACTGCACTTAATATGCTTGTAATAAATCTTTGACCGTTTGCACCTCCAACTGTTTCATTAATCTTTCTTTTTATTGCATCTCCCATTAAAAAATTACTAAATGTCTTTTGTTCTTTTGTTTTTGTTAAACTATTACTTACTGCCATATTTCTTTTCTCCCTTCTATTTTAAAATTTATATCCACATATTTTACAGAAGTTGTCGTGTGTACCAATTTCTACATTTTCACATCTAGGACAAACCTTCGGCTTGTCCTTCATTTTCTTTTGTGTTGCTTTTACAATATCAATTAACATTTCTTCTGGTACATTTATAATTGCCATAGTTTCACATACATGAATAAATGACTTTATAACCTCTTCTGTGTTTCCATCTATTGCTGCTCCATTATCTCCTGCAGTTATATGTACTTTTCCAATTCTATGTTGTAAGGCTTTTTCCTCATTTCCTTGTTTTATTTCCATCACTAATTCCTCCTATTTTAGTTATTTTTAGGTACTGGCTCAAATTTTATGTTATTCTCTTGTAAAAACTCTCTTAATGCGAACTTTTGTCTTTGTGTTACATGTACCCTAAAATCTAATATTTGTAATTCTTCACTTTTTGTTACATTTTCCACATTATTGGTTATATTTTGTGGACAATTTGTTATTTTTTCTTCACTTTCTGTTGGTTTTTGTGTACTTTCTTCTTTTTGTTTTAATTCTTCTAGTTTTTTATTGTTTTCTATAATGGTATTTCCCTTTAGTATTGCTAATGTTAGAACACTTGGGTTACTAATTTGTGCAAAATACTCCATTTTTACTTGTTTGTTAATACTCTCATCTGCAAATTGTGTATCTATTACATTCATGTCTGTTTTTGTTTTTGTGATAATATGTAATATATCCTTTTCGATTTGGTCCATTTTATAAGTAACATTTAGCCATCTTTCATTAAATATTTTGTCAAAATCAATTAGATCTTTATAATCTCCTATATTTTCAATAAAGAAGTTCATTATTTCTTTTAACTTTTCATCTTTTAATTGTTTTTCATAATCTTTTACTTGTGTATCTATATGTGTACTTGCATCTTTTGCTAATTCAATAAGTTCATTGCATTGCTTTTCAAATGGTGTAAATGGCTCTAAAACTATATTTTTTACTCTTGTTTTCTCATCATTTAATGCCTTTGCTAATTTATTGAAATTGGCTCTATCTGCTTTTGCCTCTTTCATTGTTTCTTCTGTATATACAATGCTTTTATAGTTCTCAACTTTAGTTGTTAATATTGTTTTTAATTCTTCATAATTAAATTTTACAGGCTCTAATGCCTTTATTTCTTCAACTTCTAACTGCATATATAATTCCTCCAATTCCTTTTAATTTCGTTTACAATTCCCATATCTCTATCGTTATATGGATTAAACTTTGGGCTTTCATAACTTAAAATACATTTTTTATACCATTCAATAGCTTTTTGCATTTCTTTTTTAATGTCAGCCTTTTCAACAGGATATATTCTTATATCTCTATCATCTATTGGTATGTTGTTAGGATCTGCATAATCTTGTTCTTCTACAAAACATACTCCAAATAATATCTCATCTAATTTTGCTAATTCGCAATATAACTGTGCCTGGTACCAATATTCAATAGGTATTTGTTTATCCCAAAATCTTTTATTCTTTACATTAGTTGTTTTTATTTCGACAAGTGTTTTCTTTTCCTCATCAATACCATCTACCATGCCTCCAAAAATAGGATTATCCTTAAAGTTATCGAATTTTATCTCGTTTTTATCGAATGTTTTTATATTGAAATCGTACATATCTTCAATAGATTTAATAATTGGCTTTTCTAACACTTGTCCTACTTTTAAATATTTATCTGGTATTACTGGTTTATATAGTCCTGTCATTTCTGCCCATGCACTAAATGGAGTATTGAATTTATTTAACCCTAAAATCGTGGCCAACCTTGTACCTGTAATCTTTTTTTTCTTTAATTGTTCCTTACCTTCAAGAACTTTTATTGTTGTTTGATTTACCTGTATTTTCATTGATATTTACCTCCTCTGATAATATTTGTATTAATGCCTTAATTCCTCTTGCATTTTGAACTTTACCTACTATTGTTATTTTTCCTGTATATGCGTAGAATTCTATTAGCTGATTATCATACTTTCTTCTTGTATGAAAATGTCCTGTAGTAATGTTTTTCAATTCATAACTAATATTGTTATCATCTAATACTTTCTTTGTCTGTTCTATTTTTCTTGCACCTTGCATTTTTTGCTTTTTCTTTTGGTTTCTTCTTTGTTCTTCTTGTAGACAGTCTTCACAGGTTCGTGGATATCCTGGTTCGTCATCATCAATATATGCCCTACACACTTGGCAACATAAACCATCTGCAATATAGTCATCAAAGTAACTCATGTTATCCCTCCTAAAATGGCAATTCATCATTGCTTGTATTTTTTGGTTTTTGATATTCTATTTCCTTTTGCAAAACATCTCTAATAACGTCTAATCTCATAGCCTCTTCTTGATGTTCTATAATTTTATTTGTTAAATTCTCTACTTCTTTTTCTAGTATTTCTAGCTTTTCCATAATACCTCCTATAAATATTTTGAATATTTCTCGCTAATACTACTTACCCACTCTTTATCTACTCTATTAGAATATGTACTCCATGCCTCTTCGTATGAATTCCACCACCATTTACGGCTTTTTAATGCGTATTTTAATTGTGGTTTTATTCTTAAAATAAATTTTATATATGCCCTATCTCCCCTAATATAAGCTGTTAAATTTTCATCTTCAAAAAATACTTCATTTTTTATTTCTTTTACTTCTCCATTAAGGGATGCCGTATATAATTTAAAGATATTACTGTTTTTTCTCCATTTATACTTTGGTTGTAATTTTTCATATAGTTCTATAAATTTTTTATTATCAACATTAGCTAAACACATCAGTTCTTTTCTTGGATCAAAGCCTAATTCACTATATCTTTTTATACCTGCTATAATTTCTTTTGCTTTTTCTTCCTGGTTATCTTCCTTTTTTGCTTTTTCTATTTGCTTTTTTAAATCATCAAACCAGTCGCAAAACTCTTTTGTATATTTCATTATTTGGTCGCTTTTATCCAGTTTCTTTGCGTTATATTTTGCTGGTCCTGCATACATTACACTAACATGCTGTGATTCATAATTTAATATTTTTGAACGTTTTGTATATACTTGATCTAAAATTTTTTGTTTTCTAGCCTCTGGTATATCCCAACTTAAAACTTCATCAATATAAGACTTATATATACTAACTGCTATATCTCCTCTGTTTCCATTAAAGCTATTACTATTGGCTAACCATACCAACCTTTCATTTAATTGTTTTATTTCCATAATTCTTCCCTTTCCTTTATACTTCTGGCAAATTACATGGTGGTCTTATATCTTTTACTACATATTCATTCCAAAATTTTATTTCTTCTTGCTCTAAATATTTAATTTCATCAATTACTTCTTCACGTTGTATCGTATATGTTTTTCTAGCTTGATAATCTTGTTCGTGTTTTAATTCTGCAACTAACTTCACAAATGAATATCCAGTAACATTTAAGTAATGTAAGACTTGACAATAATAAGTATCTGGTATTTTATCGCCCTTCCAATTTTCATATTGCATACTATTTATTATTTCTGTAGTCTTTATCTCCAAAACTCCCATCTCTCCTGTTTCTTTATCTATCAATATTCCATCAAGACTTGCTATTAAAAATGGATATTTGGGATGTTTTATTATTGTATTTTCTTGATGCTTTACTTCATACTCTGGATAATTTAATGCAAATAATTGTCGTATTGGCTCCTCTGCATAAATTCCATATTGTACACAGGGCTTTCCAGATATATCTGGTGGGGTTCTTCTACCTGTTTTCTCTTCCCATAATTCGGCTCTAGTTTTCCACTTACTTACTCCTAAAACTGCTGCTGCATCACTACCACCAATTCCAAATTTTCTTTCTTTTAGCCATTCTTCTCTATTCATCGAACTGCACTCCCAAATCATATAAAATATCTATAATTTTATTCTCTAGTGTTTGACTGTTTTTCCTTTGTATGTCCTCTTCTGTTTCCTCTGGTTTTGGGTTTATTATGAATCCTTTTTTTTCTAAACAATTCTTACAAATGTCTATTTCTAAATCATTATAATAACTGCCTTTTCCTTGTATTTTAAGTCCTTCCGTTCTTACTTTTATTTTGCATAAGTCTTCTTTACTTTTACTTGTTTTGCATATATCACAAATATAATTTGTTGTTTGCATAATTTATTTCCTCCTATTCATTTCAATTATTTTCTGTGCGTCTTCCATTGCCTCTTTATATCCACATTCTGCACATATATCTGTTTTGTTATCTCTTCTTAATAATGCTCCTTTTCCTTTTGGATATCTTTTACCACATTTAGGACACTTTTCCATTTTTCCTCCCCTCTTGCCTCTGTTGAAAAATTGTGGTACAATAACAACAGAAACACTTGTAAAATAGTTTTTTAATAGAGTTATCTAATTTGTTTGGCGACGGTTGGGTAACTCTATTACATTGCTTTCACTATCATTACGAACATATAAATATTCATCTTCATAAATTTTCATATCTTTTTTAATAATAGCTTTAGCTTCGTCAATGTTGTTAGTGTTTATTTCTGCTAATATTCTTTTACATAAGTCATATCTGTCTTTTGCTGCATTTTCTGTATCTAATATTCTTCTTTGTTCATCTGACATATTCTTTCACTCTCCTTTCAATAATTTAATCCATATATGTAAATATTTATTGGATCCTTGTTAATTGTTGTAATTTTAATTTCATTATGCTTAATGTTTTCTTCATCTTTTCAAGTCTTTCATAATCTATTTGTAAATAACTACATTCGTTTGCTAATTTTTCGTAGTATTCCATTTTCTTATCCTTTCTTATTTTGATTTTCTGTCCAATATGGTTTGCTTGTATGATAAAACATTAATACCCCATAAGCACCGTAAAATATTGCTTGTCCTACTGTAATTGTATTTGATTCTAACTGTACTACAATTACAAATACAAATATAAAACTAATAAAACATAACATTATCTATTCACTCCTTCCAACTCCTTTATATTGTTTAAATCTGTTAAATCTTGTCCCTCATATTTTGCTAAAAATTCTAATAAAGATATTTTCCTGATTTTAAAACTTCCTAGTTTAAGTGCTGGTAAAAATCCTCTTTTTATGAGTTCATATACATAATTAGAATTTGTTTTTAATAATTTTGCTGTTTCAGCAACTGTATATAAAACATCTTCCATTTATTTTCCCTCCTTTTATAATTGTGTGGTTGTCGCATTTTTTAAAACTTTCATATACTGTTCCCTTTCCTTTTTGTTAATTTTTTTAACATTTTAGACCAAAATAATATACTTTCTGAAGTCTAAATTATGTAGTTCGCAGTATTTAATTATACCATTACATACCTTATCGCTATTGCTATCTATTTTGCTGTTCAAAATCCTACAAACATATGCTGGTGCTACATTAATTTCCTCTGCAAACCATGTCTGATTACCTCTAAATTGTTCATTTATTAATTCTTGTACTGCTAATACATTTACTTTCAAAATACTTTTCCTCCTTTCATGTTTTGTTAATTTTTTTAACAAAGCCATTATATATTTGGTTTAAAAAAATGTCAATACTTTTGTTAAATTTTTTAACAATTTTATTGATTTTTTTTTGTTCTTGTGCTATTCTATGTTTAGGAGGTTTTTTACTATGTTTAAAAAAATAGATTTTGCTAATATGTTAAAAAAGATTAATTCGCTTTATGAAAATCAAACCTATTTTGCTAATGCTTCTGGTGTCAATAGAACTTATTTATCCCAATATATGAATTTAAAATTAGATACTCCTCCCTCTCCTAAAATTTTAAAAGGTATTGCAGAAGCTTCTAAAGGAACTATAACTTATGATAATTTAATGGCGGTTTGTGGATATTTAGATTTAACTGAACTTTATATGCATCCTATAGATAAAACAGTTAATTGTATACCTTTATTATATGATTTTGATTATTCAAAACCTGACTTATATAATGAAGATTACATCATTGATTACATTCCCTTTACTGTTGATGATAATATTGAAAATTACTTTGCCTATCAAATACCTGATAATTCAATGTTACCTTTACTTGATATCGGAGATATTGCAATTATATATAAACAAAATGATTATGAATATGGAAAAACGTATTTACTTATGATTAATGATAATTTAGTTTGCATTAGAAAAATATCACTAAAAGAAGATGTTATCGAACTACATGCTATGAATCCATATTATCCTATCATGAAATTAACAAATGAAGATTTTAAAGTTATTGGTAGAGTTATAAAAGCTGAAAATAAAAGTGCTTTTAAATAATTAAAAAGGAGGAGGTTTTTATGGAACCTTTATTGGTTATTATTTCATTGATATTAATTATTTTTATAGCTTATTCTATTGATAAAAGGAATAAAGATAAGAAAATTATTAATGGAAAAAAGAAAACTAAAGATGCTAGTTTATTCTTAAAGCTACCACTTTTTCAAGGACTACCTATACCAGAAAATACTTTATGTGATATTTGGTCTTGTCCTACATACTATGAATTTAATTTGAATAATACTACTTTTAAACTAAATAAAAGCAAAATACAAGACATTTCTTTAAAGACTGATACAGAAATTCAAAAGTATTACACTTCTAGCATTGGTAGTGCTGTTGGAGGAGCTGTTCTATTTGGACCATTAGGAGCTATGATAGGTGGTAGAACAAAAAAGAAAACAGATACTACTGTAAAAACTTATTTAATATTTACATATTTAAAAGATAATGAAGTACAGTATATTTCATTTAATGCAACTAATTCGCTATCTGCACATAAATTTGTAAATGAATTTAAGAAAAATAGTTCTAATGTAAATACTACAATAGAATTATAGATAAAAAAGGATAATGTGTATATATGTTTGCGACAACCACACATTATCCAGAGCATAGACACTTTAAAAAGTGGCTACATTTGTATTATATATAAATGTACCTTATTTTTCAAGTGTTTATGAAAATAAATAAAAAGAAAAATGGAGGTATTTTTTATGTCAGAAATTAATGTTAGAAAAAGAGGTAAAAAGTGGCAGTATCAATTTGAGGCTGCAAAAGTTGAAGGAAAAAGAAAACAAATCACAAAATCTGGTTTTAATACTAAAAAGGAGGCTCTCGATGCAGGCGTAAAAGCACTTGCTGAATATAATAATTCTGGGCTACATTTTGAGCCTTCTGAAATATCTGTAGCAGATTATCTCGATTATTGGTATAAAAACTATGTAGAACTAAATTTAAGGACAAATACTATCATAAATTACACCAGAATTATAGAAAATTATTTAAAACCCAATTTAGGAAAATACAAACTAAAATCTTTAACTCCTAATATATTGCAAGATTATATAAATAAGAAATATATAAATGGGATTGGTAAAAGTACTTTAAAGAAGATATTTAGTATATTAAGTTTATCATTGAAATATGCAGTTTATCCTTCTAAATTTATTAAAGAAAATCCAATGCAATATCTCTCTATGCCTAGATATGAAAAAAATATTGAAGAAGATATAAAAATAATAACTTTAAAAGATTTTGATAATATAATTGATAGGTTTCCAGAAACAACTGATTATTATTTGCCATTAATGATTGGTTTTCATACTGGTTGTAGAATTGGCGAAATTTTAGCAATGACTTGGGATGATATAGATTTTAAAAATAAAACAATATCAATAAATAAAGCTCTAATTTTTAATGATAAAAATAAACAATGGTACTTTGGTCCTACTAAAACTTTTACAAGTAATCGAACTATTAAAATTGGAAATACTTTAATCAATATATTAAAAAAATTTAAGAAAAAACAAATGGAAAATAAACTTAAATATGGAGAATATTATAAAATAGTATATTCAAAAGAAGAACTTATAAATAATAAATTATTGCAAAGGCTATGTGTTTTAAATGCAAATATTCCTAGTGGAGATTTAAAACAGCAAAACGTTGTATGTTCTAGAATAGATGGTAATTTGCTTACAACAAATGGAATGAAATATGTGTCAAAAATTGTTAATTACGAACTTAACATTGATTTTAAATTTCATAGTTTAAGGCATACACATGCTACTTTATTAATACAAAATGGTGCTAATATAAAAGACGTTCAAACTAGATTAGGACACTCAAATATAAAAACCACATTAGACACTTATACCCATTCTACAGAAAATAGTTCCAAAAATACAGCGGATTTATTTGAGCAAATTTCAAAAACAAAATAGAGGAGATTTTTTCTCCTCTATTTTGTTTTGTCAACTACATAAAATTTTGGTTGACAAATCGTTGACAAACCAACATGTTTTCATCATTAAGTATTGATATTTAAGCCATTTCCTACCTTATACTCAATATCTGTCATATATGGAAATAGTTCTTTTAGTCTTTTTTTAGTAATCATAAGCATTCTTGGTTGTGGATTTTTATCGTGTACAGATATTAACATTTGTATATAACAATTTTCAGTAGTTTTAAAAACTAAGTACCTATTATTTACATAGGTAAAGTATATTTGAAAACCATTCTCTAATTCATTATCAAATCTATCAAAAGTATATTTTTCTTCCATATTTTACTTCCAAATCCTTTCAAAGTTTTTTTGTTCTTTCTGTTTCCAACACTCAAATAAATCTATATCTAATACATCACACATACTTAATAAATAATTAAATACATCTGCAACTTCTTCCTTTATATCGTACTTGTCATTATCTTTTGAAATATCCATTTTTAAGCCTGTGGTTTTTCTAATAGCTTTTGCTAATTCTCCTATTTCTTCTGTTAGTAAAATCATTACATCTTTTACATCTTCTTTTTCAAATCCTCTCTCTAGTATCATATTATGCACATATGCTTGCATTTCTCCTACTGATGATTTATTTGTTAAATTATTATATTCTTTTTTTAAATCCATATTTACTCCTATTTAATCATTTCTTCAAATTCTTTTTCTGTTATTATAGTAACACCCAAGTTTTGAGCTTTTGTTAGCTTACTTCCAGCGTCTTCTCCTGCTAATACATAGCTTGTTTTTTTTGATACTGATGATGATACTTTTCCACCAAGTTTTTCTATTATATCTCCTGCTTCTTCTCTTGTGTAATTATCAAGGCTACCAGTTAGAACAAAGGTTAATCCTTCAAACTTTAAATCAGTTTGAGTTTGTTCCTCATCTTCCATATTTACTCCTGCATTACGCAATTTTTTAATTAAGTCTATTGTCTGCTCTTCTTTGAAAAATTCATAAATACTCTTGGCCATAATTTGTCCTACATCTTCTAATACTGCTATTTCTTCTACTTCTGCATTCATTAAATTTTCAATATTCTTGAAATACTTTGCAATTGTTTTTGCAGATTTTGCTCCTATATGTCTAATTCCTAAAGCTGTAATTAATTTGTAAAATGGTCTTGTTTTACTATCACTAATAGCATTTATTAGGTTCTCAGCAAATTTAGTTCCATTCTTTTTTAGGCTCGCAATATCTTCAAATGTTAATGTATATAAATCAGCTATATTTTCTATTAATCCTTTTTCTATAAATTGCTCTACTAAATTTTCTCCAAGACCATCTATATCCATTCCTTCTTTTGATACAAAATGGATAATATTTCTTACAAGTTTTGCAGGGCATTCTATTCCTGTGCAACGAATAGCCGCTTCCCCTTCTTCTCTTACAGCATTTGCACCACATACTGGGCAAACTTTGGGCATAATAAATTCTTTTTCATTACCGTTTCTTTTTTCTTTTTTTACTTCTACAATTTCAGGAATAACATCACCTGCTTTTTGTATAACAACCGTATCTCCTATTTTTAAATCCTTTTCTTTTATAAAATCTTCATTATGCAATGTAGTTTTAGAAATAGTAGAACCTGCAACTGAAACTGGTTCTAAAATTGCCATTGGAGTAATTGCTCCTGTTCTTCCTACTTGGCATATTATATCTTTTAAAATGGTTTCTTTTCTTTCTGGTGGATATTTATATGCAACTGCCCATCTTGGAGTTTTAGAAGTAGCACCCAACTCTTCTCTTAATCTTAAATTATCTACTTTTACAACTGCTCCATCTATACCAAAAGATAAAGCTTCTCTTTTTTTACCAATTTCTTTAATAGCTTCTATTACTTCATCAATATTTTTACAAGGTATCCTAACAGGATTTACATTAAATCCAAGTTCTGCAAGGTATTCTAATTCTTCAAAATGTGAGTTGAATTCTTTTGCTTCTATTTTTTGCACATTAAAAATATAGATATCTAATGGACGTTTTTTTGTCACACTACTATCTAATTGTCTTAGAGAACCGTGCTGCCGCATTTCTAGCATTTGCAAATAGGTTTCCATCCTCATAACCTATTTCTTCGTTCATTTTTTCAAATTCTTTTTTACCAATAAAAACTTCTCCACGTACTGTTATATCTATTTTTTCCTTTAATTCTTTTGGTATTGTTTTTACTGTGGCTAAATTATTAGTTACATCTTCTCCAACTTGTCCGTTTCCACGTGTTGCACCTTGTACAAATTTCCCCTGTACATATTTAAGACTTGCAGATAAACCATCAATTTTTGTTTCTACAACATAGTTAGTAGTTTCTCCAAATTCTTCTGCTTGTTTTTTTATTCTTTTATCAAATTCATACACTTCTTCAAATGAAAAAACATCTTGTAAGCTTAATAGAGGTACTTCATGAGTAACCTCTTTAAAGCCTTTTCTTACTGTTCCTCCAACTTTTTGTGTGTTTGATTCTTTAGTAACTAGCTCTGGAAATTGCTTTTCCAAATTTTTTAATTCATTATTTAGCATATCATATTCAAAATCGCTAATTTCTGGTGCATCATCATCATAGTATTTTTTATTATGGTACACTATGGTTTTACGTAATTCTTCTATTTTCTTTTTTGCTTCAGTAATGTTCATATATACCTTCATTCCTTTATTATTTTTGAAGTTAGAAGTTTGAGGTTGGAGGTTGGATTTAAGTAATTTTCTCCTGAAGAATTTTCTTAATTTCTAGCTTCCAACTTCTACTTAAATAACTCTTTTCCACCTTTTAAATAATTCCAACCCGAAAAAATTGTTGCAATTACACATATTACTAAAAGTGATGTTGATAGTATATTAATTCCAAATTGCAAATTAGTCATATATATACCTACACTATTTTCTAACATTTGTTGTTTGCTTGAAACTCTAAAAATAAAATTTCCAAACTCAAATTTATCAGCAAAACAACAAATTATTGCAAGCATTTGTGTTACAGTTTTTATTTTACCCCAAATTGATGCGGGTATTACTTTTCCACCATTTTCTACCGCAATTAATCTATATCCAGATACCATAAATTCTCTTATTAATATAATTATAGGTATCCAAGATGGAATTTTTGAATATTCTACTAATATAGTTAGTGCAGCAAGTACTAATATTTTATCAGCTATTGGATCTAAAAACTTTCCAAAAGTAGTAACTTGATTCCATTTTCTTGCAAGAGTTCCATCTAATTTATCTGTAATTGATGCTATTATAAAAATTATATTCATTATCCAAAATGAAACTGGTATTTCTAAAAATTCTCCAGTTATTCCAAATAAGCTATCAACTATTGGAATAATCATCATTATTATAACCAAAATCATTCTAAATACAGTAAGTTTATTAGGTATATTCATTGTTTCCTCCTATTTTAACTTTTCTATTCTTTCTTTAGTTGTTTTTAGCATTTCTTGATATTTTGCTAGTTTTTCTTTTTCTTCCTTAATCTTATTTTCAGGTGCTTTTTCTACAAATCCAGGATTTGATAACATCTTAGTTGCTCTTGCTACTTCACTTTCTAATCTTTCTTTTTCTTTTTCAAGCCTTGTTACTTCTTCTTTTATATCTACTAATTCTTCAAATGGCATAAATACTTCTATTCCATAACTTTGCACAGAAATTGCATTTTGTGGAATACCAGTCTTTTCTTCTTTAATTTGTATTTGGTTTCCAAATCCTAATTTTTCAATAAATTCTTTTGATGCTTCTATTTCATTTTGATAACTCTTTGTAACAAAAATTAGATTTGCTTTCTTTGATGGATGAACATTCATATTTGCTCTTATATTACGTATTCCTATAATTATTTCTTTTATACTTTCTATAAAATCATGTTCTGTATCATATTGTACTCTTTTCTTTGTTTTTGGCCAGCTTGATATTATTAAGTCTTTATCATTATAATTTACTAATTTTCCATAAATCTCTTCTGTAACAAATGGCATAAATGGATGTAATAGTTTTAAGCTATCTCCAAAAACATAGTTTAACACAAAGCTTACTTGTACTTTTTCTTCCTCATTCTCGCTATATAATCTTGATTTTGCCATTTCTATATACCAATCGCAAAATTCATTCCATATGAAATTATATATTTTATCTAATGCTACTCCTAAATCATATTTTTCTATATTTTCTGTAACTGATTCTATTAAATTATCTAGCTTATTCATAATCCATCTATCTTCAACTCTTAATGCCTCTTTTTTGTATAATCCATTCTCGTCTTTATTGTTCTTTCCAAATTCTATAATCTTTTCGTCATCTGCTAAATTCATTGTTATAAATTTTGCAGCATTCCAAATTTTATTTGCAAAGTTTGATGCTTGCTCTAATTTTTCTGGCATATATCTTATGTCATTACCCATTGTAGTTCCAGAAAGTACTGAAAATCTTAATGAGTCTGCTCCATATTCATCTATTATTTCTATAGGATCTATACCATTTCCTAATGTTTTAGACATTTTTCTTCCCATAGAATCTCGTACCATTCCATGAATTAGTATGTCTTTAAATGGTGCTTTACCAGTAAATTCTAATCCTTGTGACATCATTCTTGATACCCAGAAAGTAATAATGTCAAAACCTGTTACTAGTACATTAGTTGGGTAAAAGGTTTTATAATCCTCTGTTTCTTTATTTGGCCAACCTAATGTTGAAAATGGCCATAGTGCTGAACTAAACCAAGTATCCAATGTGTCTTCATCTTGATGTAAATGTGTATTTCCACATTTTTCACATTTCTCTGGCATATTTTTTTCTACGTTAATATGTCCACATTCTTCACAATAATATGCTGGTATCCTATGTCCCCACCATAATTGTCTTGATATACACCAATCTTGTATATTATCTAACCAGTTAAAGTATTGTTTTTCATATTTTTTTGGTATAAATCTTGCTTCATCATTTCTTACAGAGTATGCTGCTTTTTTTGCTAATTCCTTCATAGAAACAAACCATTGCTCTGATATTTTTGGTTCAATAGTATTTTTACACCTTTCACATTTTGCAACATTATGTGTGTATTCTTCTTCTTTTACTAATGCTCCAATTTCTTTTAATTTTTTAACAATTTCTTTTCTTGCTTCTATTAAATCCATTCCCTTATATTCAGGAACTAAATCACCCATTTTATTATTTTCATCAAATACTTCTATAATTTCTAACTTATGTCTTAATCCTGCTTGATAATCATTCATATCATGTGCTGGTGTGATTTTTACACAACCTGTTCCAAATTCTTTTTCTACAAACTCATCTTGTATTATTGGTATTTCTTTGTTCATTATTGGTAATATACACTTTTTACCTACCAAATCTTTATATCTTTCATCACTTGGATGAACTGCTACTGCTGTGTCTCCTAACATTGTTTCTGGTCTTGTTGTTGCTACAATTATATATCTATTTTCTGTTCCTGCTATTTTATATCTAATATGCCATAAATGGCCTGTTTCTTCTTTATATTCAACTTCCGCATCTGATATAGATGTCTTGCAATTTGGACAATAATTTATCATTCTTGTACCTTTATAAATTAATCCTTTTTTGTATAAACTAACAAATTGTTCTAAAACTGCATTAGATAAACTTTCATCTAAAGTGAATCTACGTCTTCCCCAATCACAAGAACAACCTAATTTTTTTTGTTGTTCCTCAATAGTTCCCCCATAAATCCTAGTCCAATCCCACGCTTCTTCTAAAAACTTTTCTCTTCCTAATTCTTGTTTTGTTTTTCCTTCATTTTTTAATTTTTCTACTACTTTCATCTCTGTTGAAATTGATGCATGGTCAGTTCCTGGAAGCCATAATGTATTATATCCTTGCATTCTTTTAAAACGAATTAGTATATCTTGTATTGTATCATCTAATGCATGACCCATATGTAGCTTTCCTGTTACGTTTGGCGGTGGCATCATTATACAATAGCTTTCCTTTTTAGTATCCATACTTGGTTTAAAATACTCTTTTTCTTCCCATTTCTTATATAATTTTTCTTCAAAATCTTTTGGATTATATTTATCTTGCAATTTATGATTATCTCTCATTTTCAATTCCTCCTTGTTTATTATTATTTAAAACTTCTATTGCATTTTTATATGCCGAAAAGTATACGCCTGCAATTTCTTTTAATATATCTTCCTCTTCTTCATTTAAATATTCTCCTTTTCCAGTTTCAAGAAACTGTCTTACCTTATTTAATATTCTATCTCTTTCATCAATAGGGATTTTTCTATTTGGTTCTTGTATTTCAACTCTAAAATGTTTTTTCGTTTTTCCTTCTTTTCTAAGAAAAGCATCTGTTTTAAGATATTCTTCTACTTCTCTCGAATTATTTGTCATTATCATCAATCCTTTATTAATAATTAAATATTAGGCTAGGCAATTTAACAATCCAATGCCAATTATTTTTTAATTATAGTATTATCAAAAAAACTCCGTCCCATAATAAGGGCGAAGTTTAATTCACGATACCACCTTAATTTATTATATTTCTATAATATCTTTAATAGCCTATAACGTGGCTTATACGAATATGTTTACTGTATTTCAACATATTAACTCCAAAGCTACTTTCATTTGCTTTTAATAATAGAAACTTTCAGTCTATGGTTTCTACTCCCTAATACTAAATGTACAAACTACTCCTCTTTTTCCTCGTTTTTTAATATATATGTATTATATAGTATGAATTATTCATTGTCAATATTAAATACTAAAATATATAAGCAATGCTCCAATAATAGCAATAAAAAAGCCTACAATCTTTAAACCTTTTGTTCCCTCATTTTGGTCACCAAAACCAAATAGCTTTTTTGTTAAATATCGTGCATCAAATACCATTATTGTTCCTATTAATGCAATTATTGTTCCAATTATTATTAATATCATTTTTAACATATAATTCAACATCCTTATAATTATACTTATGTTTATATAATATAATTTTATTATGATTTTGTCAAGAAAAGTAAACTTCATTCTAGGGTGATTTCTTCGATGTTGCGGACGAGCATTGCTCGCCCCTACATCGTTTGCAATAGATTTTAGTACAAAAATTTTATCTAGTAATCAAATGTATATGTCGTTAAGCATTATTAGATAATTCTTTTACTTTTTCTTGATACACTTTCATAAGTTCTGCTACACAGTCACTTTCTGTCATATTTTTCCAATCAAAACCATAGCTTTCCATTACTGCCTTATCATTTTCTTGATGTGCCTTTCTTAATTCTTTTGGCATTGTTAGCTCATTATATAAATCTGCTAAACTACTGTTAGGATATAATTCCCTTGCATCAAGTATTCCTTTTGCTGTTTTTTCTATTTTTTCTTTTTGCTCTTTTGTTGGATTGGGAAATGGAAAATTATTATATACTATTTTAGCTGAATATCTATATCGCATTTCTAATCTTCCTGCTATTACTCGCACCCAACCCATATGTACATTTGATGTTAATATACCAAAATGATATAAGTCTGCATTTGGTATTATTTGAGTTGCATCTGTTGCAATATAATCTTTATTTAAAAATCCTATTGGTATATATCTTCTTTTTTCAGATGAAGTACTAGGTACTAATAGATAATCTGTTTCAGGTTGTCTTATTTCTCCAAATAAATATGGTATTTCTGCTAATTTTTTTGTTGCTTCTCTTGTACTACTTTCTCTTAATTGTTTAACATTTTTTATTGCTTCCATAATTATTAGATTATTTTTATATGATGACGGTTCAACATCTTTAAGCCATATGCAATATCTTTCTTTATTATTTATAAATTCCTCTGCACCAATTATTCTTTTAAATAATTTATTTGAATTTGGATATTTATTACATATTTCCTCTTTTTGTTTTTTAGTATAATTGCTTAAATATCCTCTATCATTTGGCATACTGCCACAATCCATTTTTTGGACATTACAAATTGGTTTATTTCTACTTCCAATAAAAATATTCGGTGCTTCTACTAAATAACCATTTATATTTTTTACTTTTTTTAACGTATTATCATTTAAAAAAAGTAATTTTTCATTTCTTGAAATATATCCAAAACCTATAATAACACAATATACGTGTGCTTTTAGGCTTGCTTCACTATCCCATATAAAACTTCTATATGCAAAGTTTATATTTATTCCTTTTTCCAATATGCCTTTCCAAAGTATCGCAACTTGCTCTCCTTGTGTTATTGAATTTGTTGACACAAAGGCTACTTCAATTTTTGTATTTTCTATATAGTTTGTTGCTTTTTTATACCAACAACTTACATAATCTAAATTATTAGCCCCTTTCGTTCCTTTGAAAATATTTATAATATCTTCTTTTTGATTTTTGTTCATTAACCTTGCACCTACAAAAGGTGGATTTCCCATTATATAGTTTAGCTCTTCTTTTTTTACTACTTCGTTCCAGTCTATTCTTAAAGCATTTTCTTCTATTATGTTTGCATATGTTTTTAATGGTAAAAAATCTAGGTTTATATGTAATAGTTTCTCTGTTTCTTTCATCATTTGGCTTTCTGCTATCCATAATGCAGTTTTTGCAACTGTTACTGCAAAATCGTTTATTTCTATTCCGT
The DNA here is from genome assembly GCA_948630815.1 of uncultured Clostridia bacterium. Taxonomy (GTDB): domain Bacteria; phylum Bacillota; class Clostridia; order TANB77; family CAG-508; genus RGIG8482. The sequence continues at coordinate 147,961 of CAPIEU010000002.1, read as the reverse complement.
AAAATTGACCTATTGATACTTGTATTGGCGATATGTTTTCTTCTCCTATTCCTATTTGTCCTTTATTTAGGGTTTCTATTACTTCATTTTCTAATTTTCTTAATGATATATATGTCTCTGTTAAAAAGTTCCCACTTCCACACGCTGGGTCTAGGAATTTTAAGTTTGCTATTTTTTGTTGAAACTCACTAAGCTTTTTCTTTTTTGTTTTTATTACTGTTATTTCCTTTATTTCTTCTAGTTCTTCCTTTAATTCATCCAAAAATAATGGGTCTATTACTTTATGTATGTTTTCTATTGAGGTATAGTGCATTCCTCCACTTCGCCTTGTTTCTGGGTTTAGCGTGCTTTCAAATACTGCCCCAAATATCGTTGGGCTTATCTCGCTCCAATCAAAATTTTCGCTTGCTTTTGTTAGTAATAGTTCTTTTACTTTTTCATTTAACCTTGGTATTTCTATATTTTCTTCCGCAAACAATCCACCATTTACATATGGAAACTCCGTTAAGTCACTTTTTAGATATACATCTCTTTCTTCTATTTTTGTATCTAATACTTTAAATAACTTTATTAATGCTTCTCTTATATCTTCTGTATTATAATTTTTTAAATAGTCATGGAACATATTTCGTTTTCCAAATATTCCTGCGTCTTCTGCATATAAACAAAATACTAACCTTACACATAACATATTTAAACTTTTTAAGGAATTTTCATTATTTGGGTCTTTATATAATGGCAATATTTCTTCATATAGTTTTCCTACTATTTCCCCTGCTTGTATTGATACTTCCATCTCTTTTTTTAGGTTTTCACTTTTACTATCTACTATAAATTGTAACCTATAATATTCTTTTTCTAAGTCTTTTAACAATATTTCTTCTGGCTCTCCATTTGGGTTTTCCATATTATATATTAAAAATGATTTAAAATTACAAGTTATTACATATTTTGGATGCTTTGAAAGTGGTAGTTCTGTAATGTATTTTTTAGCTTGTTGAAATGGAGTAAGTAAGTTTCCATCTGCTTGTCTTATTCCTTTTTTCAAATCTTTATCTATACTTTTTTGTTCTATTAATATTTTTGTACTTGGTATATATCCGTCTATAAATCCTGTACTTTTATCTATATGTACTTGGTCTTCAAATTCTATAAATTCTGTTGGTTTTTCTATTCCCAATACTTCATTTAATAATTGTAGCCAAAATTTTTGGCTTTCTCCTTTTTCATATCCTTTATCTTTCCAATATTCTACAAATTCTTTTGCTCTTTTTTGTTGTTCATTTATTTTCATTTATTTACTCCTTGTTTTTCTCTTTTGCCTATGATTATATCATACTTATATACTTTTGTGTTATATAATAATATTTTACTTTATAAAATTGGGCGGACACGAAGTCCTCCCATACATGATTATATTATTCATTATTCACTATTCATTTTTCATTCTTGCCAAAAGCAAGCCTCGCCCCTACATCGTTTGCAATAAATTTCACCACTAAAGTTACTGTCCTATTTATAAGAAAAAGACGCAGCATCTATGGCCACGTCTCGTCTTTAATAACTTTAAGAATTTTTTTTACGAAAAATAATGTAATCTTTTCATCATTTGAATATTGGTGATATTTCTCGCCAATTTCAGCTAGTAATGCTTTTTCAAGATCTTCTCCTCTTTTTCCTTCCAAAATGACTTTCATTTTGTCAAGTTCAAGATTTTTTAAATCTTCATCATCTCCCGATTCGATTGTAGCTTTAATGGTATGAACCATTGCCGCATACAGAGCTTCAGTTTTATTTCCAGTTTTACTGTCTAAAAACCTAATTCCAAGGTAGTAATTTTCAATTGACAAAGTTTCTACTACTTTTACAAGTTCTTCTTCAGGAAATGCACAAGCATAAATGATTACATCTAAAAGCGGAACATATCCTTCATTATTTTTGTCAAGATTCAACTCCCTAAATATACTCTCAACTCGTCCCAATGCTATTACTTCTTTTTGTGTCCTTTTCCGCATATAATTCTCCTCTCTGTAGTCCAAAATATTTGAGGCTACTTTTTTATACAATTGTTTATAGTGAACATAATAAATATTACCACAATATGTAAATAAATGCAATATTTTTCCTTATATTTCTAGCCTATTTTCAAACTTTTCTTTCGTCATTTTTCGTAGTTTTTCGTTCTCTTTCGTCTCTAGTTTTGGGTCTTTTTGTAGAATTTTATATGCTACACTTTGTACTTGTTTTAACATTGGCATATCTTGAAATAGATTTGCTATTTTAAATTCTGGTAGTCCATGCTGTTTTGTTCCAAAAAATTCTCCTGAACCTCTTAACTCTAAATCCTTTTCTGAAATTACAAAACCATCATTTGTATCTTGCATTACTTTCATACGTTCTCTTATAGTTTCAGAATTTCCTTGATATTTCAAAATACAATATGATTTATATTCCCCTCTTCCAACTCTTCCTCTTAATTGGTGTAACTGTGCAAGACCAAACCTTTCTGCATTTTCAACTACCATAATACTTGCATTTGGAACATTAACTCCTACTTCTATTACAGTTGTAGATATTAAAATATCTATATTTCCTTGTTTAAATTCCTCCATTATAGCATCTTTTTCTTTTGGTCTCATTTTTCCATGTAAATATTCTACTTTATAATCACTAAACACTTCATTTTTATAAAGTTCTGCAAGTTCTATTACAGATTTTAAGTCCATTTCTTCATTTTCTTCTACAAGTGGGCACACAATATAGCATTGTCTTCCTTCATCTATTTGTTTTTTTATAAAATTATTTACCCTATCGGTTAATCCTTTTGTAACTGCTATGGTATCTATCTTTTTTCTATTTGGTGGAAGTTCATCAATAATAGATATATCTAGGTCTCCATATAATATAAGTGCAAGTGTACGTGGAATTGGTGTTGCTGTCATTACTAATACATCTGGATTGTTTCCTTTTTTAGATATAATTTTTCTTTGCCTTACTCCAAACCTATGTTGCTCATCTGTTACAACTAAACCTAGATTTTTAAATACAACATTTTCTTCTAATATTGCATGAGTTCCAATTAATACATCAATTTCTCCATTTTCTAGTCTTTGTAAAATATCTTCTTTTTTCTTTTTAGTTATTCCACTAATTAATAATTCACATTTAATTCCAAATTCATTTAAGATTTTGCTAAATTCCTCCATATGTTGATTAGCCAAAATTGCAGTTGGTGCCATAATAGCCATTTGATACCCACTTTTTACTGCTTTATATGCTGCAATTATTGCAACAACTGTTTTTCCGTGATCCAACATCTCCTTGTAGTAATCTATTCATTGGTTTAGAAGATTCCATATCTCTATCTATTTCTTCTAAAACACGTAATTGTGCTTTTGTTAGCCTAAATGGAAGCGTATTTATTACTGAAGACATTTTTACCTGTTCATCAAACTTAATTCCTGTTTCTTCTTGTATATTCATATTTTTTATGCTAAGTAATGCTAGTTGCATACTAAGTAATTCTTCAAAAACTAATCTTTTTCTTGCTTCTTCAAAATCTTTAAAATCATTTGGAAAATGTATACTATTTATACTTGAATTTATATCTCTTAGTTTATATTCTTCTAATAAATAAGATGGTAACTTTTCCTCTAAAGTATTTTTTGCAAGATTTAAACCATTTTCAATTATTTGCCTAATACTGTTTTGTGATAAACTATATGTTAATGGATATATAGGTATAATTTTTCCAGTATTTTTTGTTTTACCTGCTTCATCAAATGTAGGTGAAACCATTTCAGTTACACCATTCTTTTTTACAATTTTTCCATAGAAACTGTATTTTTCACCTAGCTTAAATCTTTGTCTTAAATATTTTTGGTTATACCAAGTTATAACCATTGAACCTGTATCATCTCTTACAATTAGTTTATATATAGTCATATTCTTTTTTCGTGTACGAATTTCATTAACTCTTGATGTGCAAACTGCTTCTATTAAAACCTCTTCTCCATCACAAGTATCTTCTATATTAATAGGTTTACTCCTATCTTCATGTTCTCTTGGATAATATGTAATTAAATCTTTTAATGTATAAATACCTAATCTATTTAGTAATACAACTCTATTAGGTCCAACACCTTTTACATACTTTACATCTTGGTTTAAATCTACCACTTAATTATCTCCTTTTTTATTGTTATGTTACTATTTACAGTTATTTATAGTACAAAGTAGCTTCACGTGGAGGTAGTGCTTTTTATTTTTCGAAACCTGAGAGAAAAATAAAAATGCCCTACCTCCTGCAAGATGAAGCGGATTTTAAGAAATAACTGTGAATTGTAACATTATTACATAAAAAGAATACCACAGCTAAATATATTTGTAAATAGCTGTAGTATTATCACATTTAAGTACTAATTATAACTCAAAAAGTCTAATAGTGTTTTTCTAACTTCATCCCAAACATCCTGTATATTATCTACCAATGGTTTCATTTTTTCCCAATTTAATTGAAAAGAATATGCATGTCTATAAAAATGCCTAAATGTTGCATATTCTCTTAATTTTAAATATAGTTCTTTGTTAATAATTTCGCTTCTTGTACCATTTTCACTTGCCATTTGATGTAACAATTCTTGATGTGTCTTATTTCCTATAGGTACATTATTATCTATATTCTTTGCAATTATTTCAAAAACATTTTCTAAACCATTATAAAAGGAATGTAAAACACTACCTAATATAGTCATATCAAATAAATCTGGTTTTTGTGCCTCTATCTTTTTAAATATTAAATCATATTCTAAAAATAATTTATCAATATCATTTATTTTAAATTTGATTTGTTCTTTAATTAAATTATCCAATTTTTAATAGCCCTCCAATTTTTAGTAGCATTTGCGAAAAACGGTTTTCTTTATCATCTAAATCTATAAGATCAAATTCATTTTCCAATTCAAACATTAATATACTTGCAATCCTATAAAAATCATTCTCTTTTAATCCTTTAACTGCAATATCTATATCTGAATTTTCATTAAATTTTCCATTAGCAATAGAACCAAAAATAAATACTTCTTTTGCACCATTTTCCTTCAATATCTTAGTTGCTTTTTTTATGTCCTCCTGAAAAGAATATGGCAAATTATTTAATTTTTTTTCCATTTAGAATTCCTCCTCATACTATAAATAGTATAGCACATTTATTTCAAAAATAAAACTTTTTTATTTAGAATCTAATTTAGTGCCCCAGACATAATTCTATATTTAGGTGTATTTTCCCAAATTTCATATAATTTATCAAAATTTTCATTTGGCTTTAACATTAATATTGCCAAATCATCTAATTCTTTATATTCTTCTTCTGTCAGTTCAAAATTTTTATTTCTTATATATTTAGGCATATGTAAAAATATTATTTCATCATTCATTAATGAATGAAAATCAAAAAACAATCCTCTTATACTAGCTTTTAATCCTAAAGTAACCGGATCAGAAGCATACCAAATCGTTTCTTCTTTATATCTATTTTCTCTTATTCCTAAATACGCCTCTGCACCAAATAAGAATTTATCATATGGAATATCATTTAAATCAAATCCCATTTCGTGATCTGGACAATGTTCATCTGCATCTACTAATTTCCATCTATATTCTTTTTTATCAAAATATTCCGTAATCCAATGGTCATAATAAATTCCGTCATAATGTATATATTCTGCATATCCGCTTCTTGCCCTTGCAGGAATTCCTTTTGCTTTTAGTATACTTGCAAGTAGTATTGCTTGTCCTCTACAAGTAATATGTACTTTATCTTTTGCTTCCCTTTTTATATCATAATTAGGATTTTTTCTTAATAATTCAGCAATCACACTTTGTGCAGTTGGATAAATATCGTCTTCATATTCAAGTCTTGTATCTGGCACTTTTGTCATATCTCCCCAAAAGCAATTATTTTTTGTTCTAATAGTTTTATCAATAAATGCTACTGGATGAATTATTTGCATTCTTTGTAAAAAACATAATTCTTCAATATCATCAGGTAATTTTTGTGCAAATTCTTTGTAATATCCTAAATCTGTATAAGTACTTGTTTTTCTATAAAATTCTAATATTTTTTCTTCCATATTAATACCCCATATTTTTAATTTTCATAAAAATAGTATCATATCAGTTTACATTTGTAAACAAAAAAGAATATATACCTATTTTTTTAATATATATATTACGAGGTGAATTTTAGTTGTTTATAAAATCTATTAAAATAAATAAATCATATATAATTTTTGTAAGTGTATGTATTATTATAATTGCATCTATTGTTTTAGTTTCATTTATATACCCTTTTAGTCTTCCTGCTAACTCTAACAATTTAATCTGGAATAATAATGAGATACAAGAAGAAAAGAAAAAATATATTAAATGGGTAGATTTTAATGTTACATATGATGTATTAGATAAAACCTCTAAATTTGATATAAATTCTCATAATAATAATGAACCTGTGAAATATAATTGGATTGAACTTCTTTCATATCTTGCTTGTAAATATGGTGGCAATTTTAAAAAATTTAAGCAAAATGATTTAATTTCTTTAACAGACAAATTAAAAAATGGAGCTACAATGGAAGAATTAACTAAAGATTTAAAAAACTATAATTATTACTATGAAAGCTATGATGCAATTTTACATGAATTTGTTGGTGAATATGAAGTAGAACTCCCAAGTGATGCTGGAACTGAAGCTAAAACTTTTACCAAAAAATATGGAGTAAAAGCATTCTTACCTATTGCTAAAAATTATAGTTTTAATCATTATGATGATTTTGGTAATGCTCGTTCATATGGCTTTAAAAGAGTACATCTTGGAAATGACCTTATGGGAAGTATTGGTACTCCTATTATTGCAGTAGAAAGTGGTACTGTTGAAGCTCTTGGTTGGAACCAGTATGGTGGTTGGAGAATTGGTATTAGAAGTATGGATAAAAAAAGGTACTATTACTATGCACATCTTAGAAAAGACCACCCTTATAATACTGATATGTATGAGGGTAAAACTGTTAAAGCTGGAGATGTTATCGGCTATCTTGGTATGACTGGATATAGTACAAAAGAAAATGTAAATAACATTAATATTCCCCACTTACATTTTGGAATGCAATTAATTTTTGATGAATGTCAAAAAGATGGTGTAAATCAAATTTGGATAGATGTTTATCAAATTATTGAATTTTTAAGAAAAAATAAAAGTGAAGTAGTAAGAGAAAATAATGATACAAAAGATTATACAAGAAAATATGATATTATAGATCCTGTTGTTAGTGAGTAGGTGTGTACTGTGATAAAATTTATTATTTTTAAATTAAATTATCATTTAATAGCAAGTTTGCTAGTAATTATTCTATCTTTTTCTTGTGTATATATCTACACAACTGTTAATGCAGATGCTGCAAGTGATCAAGATTATATTAAAGTACCTATTATTATGTATCATAGTATATTAAAATCTAAAAGCGGTGATTATACCGTACATCCAAATACCTTAGAAAGAGATTTAGTATATATTAAAGAAAGAGGTTATACCTCTATAACAATGCAAGATTTAATATCATATGTATATGAAAATTCTCCACTTCCTGAAAAACCAATTATTATTACTTTTGATGATGGTCATTATAATAATTTAAGTTATGCTGTACCAATGCTCAAAAAATATAATATGAAAGCTGTTATCTCTATAGTTGGTAAATACACTGATACTTTTACAGATACTGATGAAGCAAATCCAAATTATGGATATTTACGTTGGAAAGATATAAATGAACTAATTTGTAATGGAAATATAGAATTTCAAAATCATACATATAACTTACATTCTATAGGCACTCGTAAAGGCTGTATGAAAAAGAAATTTGAAACAAAAGAAGATTATGAAACACTTTTAACTAATGATTTACAAAAACTACAAGAAGAATTTATTAAAAATACAAATTATACTCCCAATACTTTTACATACCCTTTTGGAGCAATTAGTAAAGATTCTATTGATATCATAAAAAAATTAGGTTTTAAAGCAAGCCTTTCTTGTGAAAGCGGTGTTAACCATATAACTAAAAACATAAATTGTTTGTATTGCTTAAAAAGGAATAATCGTCCTAGCAATATTTCAACAGAAAATTTTTTTAAGGGGTTACTAGAGTAAGTCTTATATTTGACTTGTTTATGTTAATATGGTATAATTGCTTATGTAAACATTGTTTGATGTAGCAAAGGAGGATTTTTATGGCAATTAACAAAATATGTTACGAATGTGGTATTCCATGTCCTCGGGCAGAAAAGGCTTTAACACCCTCAACCAGAGAATGTAACGGTTGGAAAGATGAAAATTTTATAGGTTGTTGTGGATTGGAAAGTCCCGAAGAAGCTTATGCCAGAATGGCAGCTGAAAGAAGAAACGCATTTTCTTCTTCCAAACATTTGACTACGACTTTAGCCAGTGCACTGAAAAAAGCTGGATTTATTTAAGCCAGCAAGATGCTCACCTTGTATTTTTGGGTGAGCATCTTAACTATTTTATATTACCTATCAAAAATTGCTTTTCCTACTCCTTTATCTATCATTGTTGCAAAAATATTTTTTAATATTATAAGTACAATTGGTCCAACAAACATACCAAGAACTCCTATTGCTTTAAACCCTGTATACATTGCAATTAATGTAAATATTGGATGTATTCCTATATGTTTACTTACTACTCTTGGTTCTGCAAATTGCCTTATTACAGACATAATTACCCATAGTATAATTATTGAAAGTGCTAATTTTATATCTCCATTTACTGCAGAAATGACAGCCCAAGGTATCATTGCAGTTCCAGAGCCAAGTATTGGAAGTGCATCTACAAATCCTATCCCTAATGCCGCAAGAAGTGGATATTTTATATTTAATCCTATAAATTTGAATACATATAAACCTATTAAAGATACAAAAAATGAAATTAAAATAAGAGTAGCTTCCGCTTTTAAGTAATGCCCCAAACTACTTATCAAGTCTCTTGTATGCCTTGAAATTCTTTTTACCCATTCTTTTGGCAAATGGTGTTCTATTTGATCTATCATATATAATTTATCTGTACACATAAAATAAATTGCTACAAAGCATATTCCAATATATATTGCTATGGTTGGAATCTCTGTTAAAAATCCCATTAATGAAGTAAGAAATTCTTTAACCCAATTTGATACTGTTCCAATTAAGTCCCAAAGTGAATTTTGTATTACTTTTGTTACTTCTTCTGGTATTTTTAGTTTATTAAAATCTATGTTAGATATAATATTTTGGACTTGGTTATATGCTGATTCTATATAAGTATTCAATCCTTGTAAAAGATTTGTTGCTTCAGAAATAATTGATGTAATTCCCCAGGCAATCAAGCCAATAAGAATTAATGAAACTACTATTAATACTATAATTGCACTTGTTTTTCTTGTTAGGCTTGTCTTTTTACTTACAAATTTTATAAGTGGTTCAATTAGCAAAGATATAATAAACGCAACTAAAAAAGGCATATAAAATATTGCTAGTTTAAATGCTAAAAAGATTCCTATAATTGTTAATATTAGTACAAAAATTCTTTTAGAAACTTTAGTCCAATAACTCATATCTATAACCATATATTTCATTCCTTTTTTGCTTAGCTAATCCGCTCCCAAGCATATAATTAAACTATTTCACAGTATGTTACTGTTTAGACTATACCGTTTGCAATCCGCTCCCACGAAAGTAATATATTTATTTTGAAAAGTTTCGACACTAGCCAATGCCTCTGTAGACTTAAGCGTACTACACTTGGCAAAATAAATATATTACTACACTTACGCTAGTTATGAACCTTTAGGTTGAACAGTAACCACAGTATGTTAGTAAGTATAATAATAGAAGTAGTTTCCTACTTCTATTATTATATTATTTTTTATTATAATTATTCTGCATTTTTAGTATTTCCATTACATTTGCATATATTTTCTAAAGTAGCACACACTTCACCTTTTCCAACTTCACCATCATGATGTGCTAAATCTCCTAAAGATAAAATACCTACTATTTTGTTACTTGCATCACATACAGGTATTCTTCTTATTTGAAACTTAGACATTAAATTTGTTGCTTCATCTACTGCCATATCAGGTGTGCAACAACACGGATTACATGTCATTATATCTGTAACTTTTGTATTACATACGTCTTTATCACAAGCTATACTTCTTAAAATAACATCTCTATCTGTAATTACTCCTACAACACAATTGTCATCATTACAAACTGGTATACATCCCACGTGGTTATCACACATTAATTTTGCAACATCTTTTACACTATTTTCAGGTGTACAATAACATACTTTTGTACTCATACAATCTTTAACATTCATTTTACATACTTCCTTTCAAAATTTTGTACAAATTTATTTTGTGCATTTTTAAAAAAAGTATGTAAGACAAAATTTATAAATTTCTTAGTTTAATATGAATATTTTGGAAATAATTTTGGAATTTTTTTCATTTTATACTTAAAAATCTCTTGGAAATGGTGGTCTTCCACCTGGGAATGGTGGACGTGGTCCTGGTCCTGGCATTGGTGGCCTTGGTGAATGTGGTGGTCTATTTGGAAATCTATCTAACAATTCTCTTAGTATTAAAATTTTAATTAAATCTCGTAATACATTATTTTGTGGTGCCCTATCTTCCTTCCTAGAATTCATTTCTTGCATTCTACCATTTTTCAAATCTTCTTTTCGTGTTTCTATCTTTACATTTGTTTGGATTTTTAAATCAATATCTATTTGATTTAGAACGTTATCTGTCATTTTCTCTAGGATTTCATTAGTTACTGGCATTGTATTCATACTGCATTCTTTGCATACTAATGGATAAACCTTTCTGTACATATCTGGAAACAATTCAGTTAAATTACAGTTTTCCATACATTCATTACTATTTTGCATTATGTAATAATCATTTGTAGCAAATGTATCTTGCATACAACTTGGCGTGTAACCTAATACATTTCTCATATATTCTTCATATGATGTATTATTATACATACTATCCCTCCTACTATTTTTTATAGTAGTATATGTATATTTTTTATTTTTGGTTACTATATTCTTCACATTTTTTCTCTAATAATTTAAAATCACAACATCTATTCTTTATTGGCATTTCATATATAACAACTTGTTCATATAATGCTTTTGCATTTTTTATTATTCTCTTGAACTTAGGTACACATAAATTATACTCATTTCTCAGCAATTGTTTATAATTATTGTCATTTTCCTTTTCTATATCTACTTTTCGAATATTTTCCATTTTTACAGGAAACATATTATTCAAATTTATAACAGCTTTGTGTCCAATTTTTATAAAATCTAACCCCTCTTCCATTTGATTATGCTTAGTTTTATAACTTGATAATGGTGAAATATAATATTTATTATTAATTTCAAATAGTATTCCTATATATTTCCTTTTAAATTTCCTATTTTCTATTTTTGTATACATAATTTTTTCATCATATCTACTCATATATTCTACATATTCATCATTTACTTCATAAAAATACAAATTGTTATTTTCCATTTTATGTTATTCCTTTCTTTATTTTAATACAAAAAGAGGGTAAGCCCTTATAAGCTAACCCCCATTTAAACTTTTAAAGCTCCACACTTATTGGCAGTGGTACTCCTCTTTTAAAGCTCCACACTTATTGGCAGTGGTACTCCTCTTTTAAAGCTCCACACTTATTGGCAGTGGTACTCCTCTTTTAAAGATAGATAACTAATGTTGCCTATCTTAATATATTCATTATACTAAATTTTATTTACTATGTCAATTAAATCTAAAGAAATATTTTTACAAATTTACAAATTATTTACCAATTCTTTAAACTTTTCTCCTCTTTCAGCAAAGTTTTTAAATAAATCAAAGCTTGCACTTGCTGGTGAAAATAAAACTATTTGACCTGGTTTTGAAATCTCATTTGCTATTTGTACTGTTTGATTAAATTCTTTACACATATAAATATCTAAATCTTTGCCTTGTATTTTTAATTCTTTTTCTACTGCATTATAAATCTTTTTTGCTGTCTCTCCTATTAAAATTAAACCTTTTACATTATCTACTATTGGTTTTGCTATTGGCTCATAATCTAAATGTTTATCATATCCACCTGCGATTAGTATAATCTCTTCATCAAATGAGTTTAACCCTGCAATTGTTCTTGTTGGACTTGTTCCTATAGAATCATTATACCATTTTACTCCATTAAGTTCTCTTATAAATTCTAGTCTATGAGCAACTCCATTAAACTCTTTAATTGCTTTTGTTATAACTTCTGTATCTACTAGAAATTTCGTTGCTGCAATTGCTGCTGCAATGTTTTCATAATTATGTATTCCTCTTAATTTAACATCTTTCGTATTTACTATATGTTTCCTTAATTTATCTTCACACTCTTTTATAACATCAATATCAACAATAATTCCATTATCTAATTTTTCTTTACTACTAAATAATACTACCTTTCCATTTGCTTCATTTTTACAGTTTCTTGTAATTTGATTGTCATAGTTTAGTACTACTATTCCATCTTCTTTTTGATTTTTAAATATATTTTTCTTTGCATCTATATATTCTTCATATGAACTATGTATATTTAAATGATTTGGAGTTACATTTGTTATTACTGCAATATCTGGACTTACATTCATATTCATCAATTGAAAACTGCTTAATTCTAATACAATTATATCTTCTGGCTTAATGTTTTCAAGTTTTGTAAATAATGGTGTTCCAATATTTCCTCCTAAGTGTGCATTATACCCTGCTTCTTTTAAAATAGAATAGATAAGACTTGTAGTAGTAGTTTTTCCATCACTACCTGTTATACCTATAATTTTACATGGAGCCATTTCCATAAGCATTTCTATTTCAGTGGTTACTATTGCCCCTCTTTTTTCTTCTTCTACTAATTCTTTTAAAGTAGGCATACAACTTGGAGAACGAAATATTATATCAAATCCTACAAGTTTTAATAAACAGTTCTCTCCAAAAGAAAATTCAAAAGTATATTTTGTAATTTTATCCAATATATCTTTTGGTATATCCTCAATATTTCTATCATCAAACACAGTAACTTTAGCTTGCAAGTTATATAAATAATCTATTAATGGTATATTACTTACTCCTAGTCCAATTATTGCTACTTTCCTATTTTTTAAATAGTTATTAAATTCTACTAATTTTTCATTAATATAACTCAAAATGATTTCCTCCTTCAAAACTTGCAAAGCAAATTTTGTATTATTAACTATTACATTTCGCTCCCATGAAGTAATTCTGGTAATTTTATTTTTTCTAACACCTTATTTGTTGATTCTTCTACTGTTTTACATTCTGTAACATCTATTTTAATTGTTTTATTATGTAATTTATAAAATCCTGCTTTTTCTTGCAATTCATCTCTCTTAATTATATTTTGTTGTACTTCGTCCTCTCTTACTTCACCCTTATATTGTATGCATTTTCTTCTTATGCGTTCATCTAAACTAGCTGTTATAAAAAAATGATAATCTATATTAGGATAAATTTGCATTATGTTTCTTCCAGATATTATAACATTATAATTTTTGTTTAAATTTTCAATTAAATCCCTTGCAAACACAAACAGTGCTGTATTATCAGCTTTTCCACCAACTACTGATACTGCAAGAGATGCTTCTTTTGATTGTAAATCTTCTTCTTTAGCTAATTTGCCATTTATATAAAAGTTAGTTTCATTATTTTCTATCTTTATTTCAATATTAAAATAATCCATAACAGCTTTAATATCAATATTGTTTGTTTCAATTTTTAAATTTTCTAATCTTTTTCCACTTTGCATCATTGCATATACAATAGTTCTATATAAGTTCCCCCCATTTAATAAAACTGTTTGTGGCATAATTTCTATAAGTTTCCTACATATAGAAGTTTTACCAGCTCCAACTAATCCTTCTATTCCAATTACTACATTATTCATTTAATAATTCTCCTAAATTCTAAAATACTTCGATTACTATTATATCACAATTTTCTACATATTGTTAATTTTTTAACTCATTTTATTTTTTAATGAATATTTTTTCCATTTTCGTAAAAAATATTATTGTAAAAGAAATGGAGGTGCTTTTAATGGCAAAGAATTCAAAAAATCAAAATAAAAATCAAAACAAAAATAACGAAAGAATAGAAAATCAAAATAGAGAAGAAATGAATAATCAAAAACAAAATAATAAAAACAATAACTGTAAATAGCAACCCCCCCGTGCCAAAACTGTCTGGCTCGGGGGTTTTAACTTAATACATTCCGCAGTAATCGGTTTCCTCACTTGTATCCCATAAAAGTGTCAAAATTTTATTTGGCTTATTTTCAGTGTCAAATGTCATTTTTTCTTTTCCTGGAATTACAATACCTGATATTAAGGAAAATTCAGGATTACTACTTCTTTTCGTCTCTAAAAATATACTCTTATGTTCCATAGTATTGGTAGAGACAACAATTTCTCTTGGAATATATACCCGCACATTGTCAGATGACTTATATGCGGCAACAATTACCTCAAATATCTCGTCAATTGTTTTTAATGTCCTTTGCTGTTCCATATTCATATCTCCTTTTATTGTATTTTTACATGGCTTTATTGCCTAATTACTTTAATTATACTCTGTTTTTAAAAAAATGTCAAAATTAAATTATTTTTCGATTTTATCTTCCTTTTTTTGCATTTAAGTGATAAAATGTATGTCGAGAAACAAAAGAATATGTTTTAGGAGGATTATTATGGAATTTAAAAAATGTGATCGTTGTGGATGTTTTTTTCTAGCTGATAGTAATGTTTGTTATAACTGTAGCCCAAAAGATACTTTCGAAATGTCTAAATTAAAAAGTTATTTAGAAAATGAAAACTATTCTAATTCAATAGATTCTATTTCAGTTGATACTGGAATATCTGTAAAAAATTTAAATAGATATTTTGAAAACAAGGATTTTTCTAAAATATCTAGTAAATTAATATAGGTACTAATATTTGTTAAATAAAAAGCACAGTACTGTGCTTTTTATTTAACAAGAAGTATAAAAAATTAGAAGTTAAAAATCTTAAAGTTATTTATATATAACATTTAAACTTAGGCTTCTAACAAGGAGGTAAAAAATGCAAAATGAAGATTTAAGTAATATATCTATTTACGATGTGTTAAAAGATAGAGATTTAATTAAACAGATTCCTTTTGAACATGAATTTAAAGAAATGGTAAAAAAAGAAAAAACAAAAGTATATTTAGGAATAGATCCTACTGCTGATAGCATACATATTGGTCATTTTATTCCTCTAATGATGATGTCATATTTCCAAAAATGTGGTCATACTCCTATAATTTTAGTAGGTGGAGGTACTGCATTTATTGGCGATCCAAGTGGAAAAACAGATATGAGAAAAATGTTAACTCACGAAGAAATTTCAAAAAATGTAGACAACATTATAAAACAAGTAAGTAAATTTATTTCTTTCGAGGGTGATAATGCTGCTATTATAGTAAATAATGGTGATTGGATATTAGACTTAAATTATATGGATTTTATTCGTACATATGGTATCCACTTTAATGTAAATAGAATGCTTGATGCCGAATGTTTTAAACAACGTATGGAAAAAGGATTAACATTTTTTGAATTAAATTATATGCTTATGCAAAGCTATGATTTCCTACATCTTTTTGAAGAAAAAGGATGTAAAGTTCAAATTGGTGGAGATGACCAATGGTCTAATATGCTTGCTGGTGTTGATTTAATACGTAAAATCCATCAAAATGGAAGTTTTTGCGTAACTTGTCCTCTACTTCTTAATGCAGAGGGTAAAAAAATGGGTAAAACTGTGAATGGAGCTTTGTGGTTAGATGCTAATAAAACTTCTCCATATGAATTTTACCAATACTGGAGAAACATTGGAGATACTGAAGTATATGATGTTCTAAGAATGCTTACATATCTTCCTATGGAAGAAGTTAGAAAACTTGCTAGCTTAAAAAATGAAAAAATAAATGAAGCAAAAAAAATTGCTGCTTTCGAAATTACGAAACTTATTCATGGTGAAGATGAAGCAATTAAGGCTGAAGAAGCTGCAAAAGCCTTATTTAATGGTAATGGAAGTACTGAAAATATGCCAACAACAAAAATTGATAATAAAAATATTTCTATTGTTGATGCAATAATAATAACTGGTATTGCTCCTTCAAAAGGTCAAGCAAGAACTTTAATAGCCCAAGGGGGAATCACTTTAAATGATAATAAAATAGAAGATATAAATTATATCTTAACTGATACTGATTTTACTAATGGATATGCAATTTTAAAAAAGGGTAAAAAAGTATTTCATAAATTAGATGTTTAAGATAAGCAGGGAAATTTAATTTTCCCTGCTTTTTTAGAATAAAAAAGACGTGTCATTTAAAACTTTAGAGTATCTCCCTCATAAATAAGGTTTGGATTTGTTATTTCTGAATTCATTTCCAGTAGCTTATCTACTGTGAGGTCTTTTTCTTTAGCAATCTTTGTAAGGGTATCCCCTTTTTTTACATGGTAGACTGTAGGTTTCACTTTTATAGAAAAATATTTTCCATCACCTGAATAATTTATCTCTACAATTTGATAGCCTTTTATTTCTCCTTCTGCTTCTACCATTTCCACAACCGAGTCATAAAGCCTAATATATAAGCCACTTATCTCAATTGCATCCCAGTCTCCATTTACAAGATTGCTTGCCTGCTCAATATTGTTTATCACCCTTTTACCTGCTTCTTCACCCTCATTATAATTCGTTGTTTCTTCAGCTAATGCAGTTAGGTTACAACAATTAAGCATAAGTACTGTTGATAATACTGCTATACTTTTTCGCATATTAATACTCCCTCTAGTTGTTTCATATGCTTATTCGTCTTTTTCGCTCCTTTCTCGTATTATTCATAATGTAAAATAACACTTTTTTTATAAGCATATGTTGATTATTTTATCACTTTTATGTAAAATAGTCAATCAATTTTACATAATTTTAGAAATTTGGAACATACTCTTCTTCGTGTTCTCCTAATTCTTGTATATACCCATTTTTTAAATCTAAAGAATACAAATATTCCTCTATTTGCCTATATTCTTTCCTTGTTAATTTCCTATTTATTAATTCATCTTGTTTTGCTTTATAAGTTGGAAAATATTGTGCCATTACACTAACATATATATTACTTGGCATATTTTCTTTAATCCAATGTAATATATGTTTTGAATTTAATATATGGTTTGGTAATACTAAATGTCTTATTATTACACCTTTTTTTATAACTCCATCTTCATTAAATATAGGTACTCCAACTTGTTCATACATCACTTGTATTGCTTTTGTTGCTATTTCAAAGTAATTATCTATTCCTGAATATTTTTTTGCAATTTTGTTACTATAATACTTTAAATCTGGTAAGTATACATCTATGTATCCTTTTAATAATTCTATTGTTTCTACATTTTCATATCCATTTGTATTATATATGATGGGTATATTTAACCCATTTTTCTTTGCTATATCTAATGCTTCTATTATGTGGTATACATATGATGTTGGAGTAACTAGATTAATATTATTCGCTCCTTTTTCTTGTTCAATTAAAAATATATTAGCTAATTCCTCTACCTTTATTTCATGTCCTTTTCCTGCTTGGCTTATCTTATAATTTTGGCAATATTTACATTGTAGGTTACAATTACTAAAAAATACTGTTCCTGAGCCACTTTTTCCACTAATACATGGTTCTTCGTAATAATGAAGTGATGCTAAGGCAATTTTAACCTTAGCATTACACTTACATCTTCCTATTTTTTCTTCTAATCTATTTACATTACAATTATGTGGACACAAATTACATCTACTTAATTTCTCTATCATTTAAAACACCTATATATTACTCTTTATTCTTTATAATATTTCTAATTTTATCTATTACAAGCTCAAAACCCACATCATTATTATTTCTACTAGCTGGAATTATAATATCTGCTTTTTTCTTGCAAGGTTCTACATATTTTTCATGCATTGGTTTTAATGTATCCTTATATTTAGAAATAATATATTCTAAGTCTAATCCCCTTTCTTTTCTATCCCTTTCAAATAATCTTGTTAATCTTATATCTGCATCTGTATCTACAAAAACTTTAAGATCCATTAAATTTGTTAATTCTTCATTTTCTAGTGCTTCTACATTTTCCTCTGGTATATTTTTCTCATCATTTAACAAAGTTCCATCTAAATCAAGTAGTAGCATTTTATACATATTACTACCTCATTTCATATTATTAATACCTTTTTATTATACTGTTTATTTACATATTTGTCAATATTTTATGTTTCCTGTCCTTTCTACATAAATAAAGAGTAAGATACCTCTTACTCTTTATCCATTTAACAAATATATACCTAAATTTAAATATGTTGCAAATAAAGTCCATATAACATATGGCACTTCCACCTCATACTTATATTTTATGAAGTTTCTTGGAAAATATACTGATATTTATTTTACTTTTTCTTTATGCTCTTCTTATTTTCTTTTTCTAACTGTTTTAAACTTTTATTCGGCGTTGGCAACTCTTCTGGCATAGTTCCGCCCTGCTTGTTTAATTGCTTTTCTAACTATTTTTCCAATTTTATTATGAGTATCACAAGCTTTCTTTTCATTATCAACTTTATCTCTTTTTAATCTTGATTCTGTTTGCGTAATGCGAAATAAATTAGCTGCAAGTTCTTCACTTCCCATATTATCTAAAATATCTTCTCTATATCTTAAGCCTTTTCTTTTTGCAATATCATCAGCTGTTTCTCCATTGTATAAACCTTTATATCCAGCATTATGAAATTTATCAAAATTTCTAATTCCTGCATTTTTAGCAGTTTGATTAAGTGAATAATTTCCCTTTTTAGTTAAATTTCTTTGATAAAATCTCTTTTCATCTTCTGTTAATGAACTATATTCTTTTTCGCTAATTTCTTGTTTCTAGTTTGAATTGCAAAATATGTTTGTGCAAGAGCAATAACTTTTTTTCTTGAATCTCCATTTTGTGCTATTAAATAACAAGCATAACGTGTTAATTTATAATCTCTAATATTTTTTGTTGCACCTTTAGGCATTTTTATCGTTTTGTCGACGTCGACAAAATGTTCAAATGCACTAATATCACTATTTTTACAAGATTCCTTTGCTTTACTTATTACATTTTCAAATTTTCGCCATTCTTTATAATTTAAAACTACTTGTAGTTCTCTTGCATACCAATATTCAATTCCGTTTTCATCAATATGCTTAATATCTTCAAAAGTTTGATTATTATAATTTTCGTTTTTATCTAGTTTATTCATTTGAAATCATCTCCATTTCTTTCATTGCTATTTTATTACAATTTCAAATAAATTTTAATAGTTTTACGAAAATTTGTTTTGCTTTTTTCATTATGTTCAATCTATATAAAAATGCGATACGTTAGTATCGCATTTTGGTGGACAGGGAAGGATTCGAACCTTCGTACTCGTATGAGAACAGATTTACAGTCTGCCGCCTTTAGCCACTCGGCCACCTGTCCATATTAAATTATAAAAAAAGTGGTCCGCCCTCAAGGATTCGAACCTTGGACCCACCGGTTATGAGCCGGTTGCTCTGACCAACTGAGCTAAGGGCGGTGGAGCAGGTAGCGGGAATCGAACCCGCATAGCCAGCTTGGAAGGCTGGAATTCTACCATTGAACTACACCTGCACATAGTTTTTTCTTTCTATCGACAATTATAAATTATAAAGGTTATATTTTTTTTTGTCAATAGTTTTTTAAAAAAAACTTTAACCTTTTTTTAGATATTAATTTACAAATTCTTTATAATAAGGTAGAATACTTATATATTCTACAAAAGGAGGTATTTTTATGTATAATTTTATTTCTCATTCTGAACTAGAAACAATGTATTTTGCAAAAAAATTTGCAAGCAAATTAAGCCCTAAAGATGTTGTAGTTTTATCTGGTGATTTAGGTTCTGGAAAAACAAAGTTTACTGAGGGTTTTTTATCTTATTTTGGACTTAGCGAAGACATTTCTAGCCCTACTTTCACTATTGTTAATGAATATAATAAAAACAATATAAATATATATCACTTTGATGTTTATAGGATTTCTTCTGTAGATGAATTTTATGCAATTGGTGGAGATGTATATTTTGATAATGGTATATGTATTATCGAATGGGGTGAAATTATAGAAGATGCACTACCTCAAAATTATATAAAAATAGATTTTGAAAGAGATTTCAAACATGAAAATACAAGAATTTTAAAAGTATCTGCCATTGGAAATAAATATATTGATTTAATTAATGAATTTATGACGCAATAACTACTAGGAGGAATATATAATGAAAATTTTAAGTATTGACACAGCCTCTTCTATTTGCTCTGTTGCAATTTTAGAAGATAATAAAGTTATAAAAGAATTATCAAATGATGATACCAATACCCATTCTGTAAAATTGATGCCACAAGTTGAACAAATTTTTAAAGAAACAAATTTAACCTTAAATGATATGGATTTAATTGCTTGTGACAAAGGTCCTGGTTCTTTTACTGGTATAAGAATTGGTATTGCTACTGTAAAAGCTTTTTTTGATGTTACAAATATTAAAACTATTCGGAATAACTTCTCTTATGGCACTTGCTTATAATGTTAATTTTAATGGCTATATTTGCTCTTTAATTGATGCCAAAAATGATAATGTTTATTTTGGTCTATATGATAATTCTACAAATAATCATATAAAAGAAATTGATTATTTGGCTGAAAATATCAATTATGTTACAGAAATATTAAAAAAATATGATAAACCAATATTTTTTGTTGGAAACGGTAGCATACTTTATAAAGATATGTTACAATCTACTTTGAAAGAAAGAGCCATTTTCCCTAATAATAATACATATAACAATTTAAGCGCTGTAAGTGTTGGTATTGCTGCATTTGATGTCTATACTAATAATAAATACACAGAAGTTGAATACAGTATAACCCCTACTTATTTAAAAAAATCAAGTGCAGAACGCGAACAAGAGGAGAAACAAAAATGGAAATAGCAATAAATAAAATGACTTTTTCCCATTTGCTAAAAATAAAAGATGAACTTGTTACTGAATTTGATGATTTTTGGACCTATTCAATTTTTGAAAAAGAATTAGAAAATCCAAATTCTAAATACTTTGTCGCACTGATAAATGAAGAAATTGTTGGATTTGCTGGTATTTGGAAAGTATTAGATGAAACACACATTACTAATATTGTAACCAAAATTTCAAAAAGACATATGGGAATTGCAAGTAAACTTTTAGAAGAACTAATAAAAACTGCAAAAGTTGAAAAAGTGAGTTTACTTACTTTAGAAGTTGACGAAACAAATACAAATGCTATAAAACTTTATGAAAAATTTAATTTCAAAAAAGTTGGTTTAAGAAAGAACTATTATGGACAAAATAAAAACGCAATTATAATGACATTGTTTTTAAATTAGAAATACATATATAATACAATATAATTTTATATTTATTAAATATTTTTGCTGAATAGAAAAAATATTTGATTTTTTCCTATTTAAGAACAAAAGTGGCTCCGCCACTCGGACGAGCAATGCTCGCCCCTACATTTAACTTAAAACAAGGGACTTTCCTATAATATAAAAAGGACAGATTAAAATCGCTTGCCCCTACATTAATAGAATAATTTTTGTATTATAGACTTAAAAGAAAAAATTCATAAAATACATAAATAAAGAATGAAGGAGAAAAACAAATGAAAAAAAATGAATTAAACTATAAACAATTAAAGGATTATTGCAATCCAGATATTTTTAAATTTGATGACACATCTACTATATCTGGTATAGATACAGGTATTGGTCAAGACCGTGGAATTAAAGCTTTAGAATTTGGATTAAGTGTTGATGTTAAAGGATATAACTTATATCTAGAAGGTCCTGATGGCGTTGGAAAAACAATGTACACAAAAAACTATTTAAATAAAATATCAAAGAAGAAAAAAATTCCTTCTGATTGGTGTTACATCTATAACTTTGATAATCCAAATGAGCCAATAGCTCTTCCCCTTACTGCACGGACTTGGAAAAGAATTTAAAGAAGATATGGAACAATTTGTTAAAGATGTAAAAGCAGATATAAATAAAACCTTTAGCAATGAAGATTTTGAAAAAGAAAAAACTTTAATTAAACAAGAATTTGAACAAAAACGTTCTGTTTTATTAGAGAAATTAAATAAAGAATCTATGAAATATGGTTTTCAAGTAAAAACTGCTCAAAATGGTATTTATATGATGCCTGTTATTGATGGAAAAACTATTGAAGAAGAAGAATTTGAAAAATTAGATGAAAATATAAAAAAGGAATTTGAAAGCAAATCTAATATTGTGCAAGAACAAATAATTTCTGCCATTTCAGAAATTAAAGCTATTGAAAGAGCTTCAGATAAAAAAATAGAAGAATGGCAAGCAAATGTTGCCCTTCTTACAATTAATGCACATATTAACTATATTAAAGCAAAATATAAGAGAAATAAAATAATTAATAAGTTCTTAGATAATGTAAAAAAAGATGTGTTAAAAAATGTGCAATTATTTATTGAGCAACCTGCAAGTCAAAATGTAAATGCTGGACAACCAGTAGCACCAAGACAAGAGCCAAAACAACCTTGGTTAAACTATCGTGTAAATTTATTTATAGATAATAGTGAAGCTGAAGGTTCTCCTGTAATTATGGACTCAAACTACTCATACCATAATTTATTTGGAAAACTAGAATATGAAAACTACTATGGTGCTTTAAAAACAGATTATACTATGCTTCAACCAGGATTGCTTCATAAAGCAAATGGTGGTTATATTATTTTACAAGCAAAAGATTTACTTGCTAATTCTTTATGTTATGATGCTCTAAAAAAAGCGTTAAGAATTAAAGAATTAAATATAGAAAACGCAGTAGACCAACGTACTTCTATGGTAATGGTTTCTTTAAAACCACAACCTATTCCATTAGATTTAAAAGTAATTTTAATAGGAAGTTCAAATATTTACCATACATTACTTGCGATGGAGCCAGATTTTAAGAAACTTTTCAAAATTAAAGTAGAATTTGAAGATGATGCACCAAAAAATGAAGATAATGTTATGAAACTTGCTCGTTTTATACATGGTTTTTGTGAACAAGAAGAACTTCTACCACTAGATAAAAGTGCAGTAGCAAAAATTGTAGAATATTCTTCTAAACTTGCAAATGATAAAAAGAAATTATCTACTAGGTTTAATGACCTTTCGGAAATAATTGCTGAAGCTTGCACTTGGGCAAAGCTTGGAAAATCAAAAGTAGTAACTGCAGAATATGTTCAAAAAACTTTAGATGAAAGAATTGATAGAATTAAAAAATACGATTCTAAATATACTGAAATGATACGTGATAATACACTTTTAATTAGCACATCTGGTTTTAAAGTTGGACAAATTAATGGTTTAACGGTTATGACTATTGGTGACTATTCCTTTGGAAAGCCATCAAAAATAACAGTTAATACTTATACTGGTAAATCTGGTATTATAAATATAGAAAGAGAAGTTGAACTTTCTGGTTCATCACATTCTAAAGGCATTTACATTTTAAGTGGCTATTTAGGTGAAATGTTTGCACAGGATATACCTTTATCATTAACAGCAAGTATTTGTTTTGAACAGTTATATAATGGTGTTGATGGTGATAGTGCTTCAAGTACTGAATTATATGCCTTACTTTCTAGTTTATCTGGTGTTCCAATTAATCAAGGAATTGCTGTTACTGGATCTGTAAACCAGAAAGGAGAAATTCAACCTATAGGTGGAGTTAATGAAAAAATAGAGGGTTTTTATCAAATTTGTAAAATGCGTGGACTTGATGGTTCACATGGAGTAATGATACCAGTACAAAATATAGAAAATTTAAGCTTATCAGATGAAATTGTGGAAGCTGTTAAAAAAGGTCATTTTCACATATATGCTGTTTCTTCTATTGAAGATGGAATTGAAGTTTTAACAGGTGTTCCAGCTGGTAAAAAAGATAAATTCGGTCACTTTCCTGCAGGTACAGTAAATTATATGGTTTATTATAAATTAAAAAAATATGCTGAAGTAAGTAATAGTAAGTAATAAAAAGAAGAATGGCGAGCCATTCTTCTTTTTATTACTTACTATCTCCTATTTCCTTCAACTATTTCAATTATATCTGTTATATAGTCACCTATTACTGGTATATTTAGAGTAACTATCTTTTGTAAAATAATAATTAATACTGCTGTTAATATAGAAAAGCCTATACCTATTCCTACTCCTTTTGCAATTCCTGCAAGTATATTTCTTATTAGCATTTCCTTCCTATTTCCTAAAATTTCAGCTAAATCTATTAAATTATTTTTAGTTAATACAAAGTTTAACTCATCTATATTTTTCATTAATTTTTCAAATTTTGATTTTCTTACAAACATATAACCACCTATAGTTTTTTTAATGATGTAAGTGTTTTATATATTAATATAAAAAACCGCGTAAGCGACCAACCGGAGCGTAAGCGTAGGGCGAATTGGAGCAACCTACATATGAAATGTTATAATTGTAGGTTGTCTCACCTTGGGTTGAAATATTAATATATAAAACACTTACATCATTTATATAATACTAAATAATAGGGTGGTTATTTTTTTTAATTATATACATTTATCTCAAAAATCCATTTATAATCTGTTCTTCTGCTTCCTTTTCAGTTAATCCAATAGTCATTAATTTTGTAAGCTGTTCCCCTGCAATTTTACCTATTGCTGCTTCGTGTATTAAATTTGCATCTACATTATTCGCATCTATTTCTGGTATAGCTACTACTTTTCCTTGGTCTTTTATTATTGCATCACACTCTATATGTGCATAACATTTTGTATTACCTAATATTTTAGAAATAAACTCTTGCTTAGATTTATCTTGGGCTACACTTCTTGATGTTACGTGTGTACTTGATTTTTCTCCATTTAATTCTACATAGAATTCTGTTTTTGCAAATTGATTTCCATGTGTCATTATTTTTTCACTTATAGTAAGATTTGTATTACAAGCAAGTTTTGCTTTAGTTTCTCTAATAGTAGAGTCAACCCCTTTTATTTGAACTGTTTCCATTTCCATATTTGCCCCATCTTTTAATTCTACTTCTGTTATAGGGTTTAGAATTCTTTTTCCATCACCATTACCTTCTCCATAATGCTTTTCTATATATTTTACTTTTGCACCTTCTTCTAAGAAAAATCTATGAATTCCATTATGTGTAGAGTCTTTGTGATGGTCATTATGAATTCCACATCCTGCTACAATTACAACATTTGCATTTTTTCCTATATAAAAATCATTATATACTATATCTTTAAGTCCACTTTCTGTTATAATTACTGGAATATGTACAAATTCAAATTTAGTATTTTCTTTAACAATTATATCTATTCCTGATTTATCTTTTTTAGTTACAATATTTATATTTTCTGTTATTTTTCTTTCAATTCCTTCTCCGTTTTTTCTAATATTATATGCTCCATTTCTAATTTCGCCAAGTTCATTAGATATTTCTTTTAGTAATTCTTCATCTATATTATCCATTTTCCCTCCTAAAAATTCAAAGAATGTTGTATTTTTATTTTGTATGGGTCGCATATTATGCGACCCTTTAAGCAGTATAACATACTGCCACAACATCATTATTTCCCTTTTCAATAATTGGGGCAAACACAGGGTCTGCCCCTACATTTCTATATTTTTCTACCATTTCTTTAATGTGCAACAAGAATTTCTGCATAAGTCTTCTTTTAATATGTCACTACTTTTTCCTATTTTTTCTATTTTACCATTTTTCATTAATATTACTTCATCTGCAATATTTAAGATTCTTTCTTGATGCGAAATAATAAGTGTAGTTCCTTTTATTATTTTTCTCATATCTTCAAAAATCTCAATAAGATTATTAAAACTCCATAAATCTATTCCTGCTTCTGGCTCATCAAAAATAGCTAAAATAGATTCACGAGCTACTACTGTAGCTATTTCTATTCTTTTAAGTTCTCCTCCTGATAATGAAGAATTTACTTCCCT
The DNA here is from genome assembly GCA_948630815.1 of uncultured Clostridia bacterium. Lineage (GTDB taxonomy): Bacteria > Bacillota > Clostridia > TANB77 > CAG-508 > RGIG8482. The sequence goes on along the minus strand of CAPIEU010000002.1, from coordinate 121,632 downwards.
ATCTACATATTCTTTTGCACAAAGACCTACTTTAGATAATATTTTACAGGCTTCTATTTTATTAATCTCTTTTTTTGAGGCAATTTTCAATAAATCATATACTGTAATTCCCTTAAATTTAACTGGTTGTTGAAATGCAAATCCTATTCCAAGTCTTGCTCTTTCATCTATCTTTAAATTCGTTATATCTTGCCCATTAAAAATAATATTACCTGAATCTGGTGTTTCTATTCCCATAATAATTTTAGCAAGAGTCGATTTTCCAGAGCCATTTGGACCTGTAATTACTATAAATTTATTTAAATCTAACTTCATATTAATATGATCTAATATTTTTTTATTATCTCTTTCAAAGCATATATCTTTTATTTCTAACATATTTACTTCTTTCCTTCTTACATTTTTACTTATCGTATTTTATCATAAAACAGCATAAAAATAAAGTCATATGACTTTATTTTTATGCTGTTTCTGTATTTTTTTGTATTACTTTTCTTTTTTTAATATGCTTTTTTACTTGTTTATTTTCATTTAAAATAATCTTTGGTTCTTTTCCATCTTGTACAGTTTCCTTAGTTACAATACATTTTTCAATTTTAGGATTTGATGGTATTTCAAACATAATATCTCTCATAATATCCTCAATTATTGAACGAAGACCCCTTGCTCCTGTATTTCTTTCAATTGCTTTATCTACAATAACATTTAAAGCTTCTTTTTCAAATTCTAATTCTACATTATCCAATTCTAATAGCTTTTTATATTGTTTTACTAAAGCATTTTTTGGTTCTGTTACAATTTGAATTAAAGCTTCTCTATCTAATTCTTTTAGAGTTGCTACAATTGGAAGTCTTCCTACAAATTCTGGAATTAATCCAAATTTTAGTAAGTCTTGTGGTAACAATTCTCCATATATAGCTGATTTGTCTACCTCTTTTTTACTTTCAATTTTTGCTCCAAAGCCTATTACTTTTTTTCCAATTCTTTCATCAATAATTTTATCTAATCCTTCAAATGCTCCCCCACAAATAAATAATATATTCGATGTATTTACTTGTATAAATTCTTGATGTGGATGTTTTCTTCCTCCTTGTGGAGGAACAGATGCAACAGTTCCTTCAACTATTTTTAATAATGCTTGCTGTACACCTTCTCCGCTAACATCTCTCGTAATAGACGGATTTTCAGATTTTCTTGTTATTTTATCTATTTCATCTATATATATAATTCCCTTTTGTGCAAGTTCTACATCATAATCTGCTGCTTGAATTAATTTAAGTAAAATGTTCTCAACATCTTCTCCTACATATCCTGCTTCTGTTAATGTTGTAGCATCTGCAATTGCAAATGGCACTTTTAAAATTTTTGCCAATGTTTGTGCAAGTAGAGTTTTACCACATCCTGTTGGTCCTAATAATAACACATTACTTTTACCAATTTCTACATCATTTATTTCTTCTTCACTATTAATTCTTTTATAATGGTTATATACTGCAACAGCAAGTGTCTTTTTGGCTTCTTCTTGCCCTATCACATATTGATCAAGTATCTTTTTAATTTCCTCTGGTTTTGGTAAATCACTTGCTTCCTCTATTGTATATCCAATATCATCATCTTCTACATAGTCTTCTTCAATGATATTTTTACATAAAGAAATACATTCATCACAAATATATACACCTGGTCCTGCTACAATCTTTTTTACTACATCTTGCGGTTTTCCACAAAAAGAACATTTAACATTTTTTTCACTTTGCTTTTTAGCCATTCTTTTATCTACACTCCCATTTAATAATAATTCAATTATAAACATAGTAAATATATTTGTCAAACCCACATTTATAATTCACAGATAACTACTCCTCAATTCAATATTTTTATTATTAGGCTCTTTTATCCATAATTCCATCTATTAATCCATATTTCAGTGCTTCTTCTGCTGTCATATAATTATCTCTTTCTGTATCTTTCATAATAGTTTCTAAGCTTTGACCTGTTCTATCGCTTAATAATTTATTTAATTTTTCTCTTGTTTTTACCATATGATCTGCGTGAATTTTTATTTCTGTTGCTTGACCAGAAATTCCATGTCCTCCTATTAATGGTTGATGGATTAATATTTCAGCATTTGGTGTAGCAAATCTTTTTCCTTTTTCACCTGATGCTAAAAGTACTGCTCCCATACTTGCAGCCATTCCTATACATATTGTAGAAACTGGACATTTTATATAATTCATTGTATCTACTATTCCCATTCCATCTGTTATAGATCCCCCCGGTGAATTAATGTATAAACTTATTTCTTTATCTGGATCTTCTGATTCTAAGAATAAAAGTTGTGCAATTACTAAACTTGCAGTTGTTGGATTAACATCCTCACCTAAGAAAATAATCCTATCTTTCAAAAGCCTAGAGAATATATCATATGATCTTTCTCCTTTATTTGTTTGTTCAATTACATATGGAACTAAACTATCTTGTAACATATTGTTTCCTCCTTAATTTTATTTATCTTTATATGTAGGGCTACATGGTATGCTGTCTGGATTGCATATCATGCAACCCCTACATATATTTATACCCTTATGTCTCAGGGTTATCTATCTTCTTTCACACATTATACCGCAAAAGCCAGAGGTATAATATAAAATCTATTTACATTTAATACTTTATACCTCCGACTTTTTCTACCTATTTTATTTTTGCATTTTCTACTATAAATTCTACTACTTTTTCATTTTTTAATGATTCTTTTATGTAATTTATGAATCCTTCATTTTCTTTAAGCTGTTCTTCTTTTTGTCCATACATTTCAGCCATTTGTTTTACTTTTTCTTGAATTTTATCATCATCTGCTTCAATTTTTTCTTCTTTTATTATTGCTTCTAATACTAATCTATTTTTTACAGATGTTCTTGCTTGTTTTTCATATTCTTTTCTAAATTCTTCTTTTGTTTTTCCAATCATTTGCAAATAGTTATCTAATTTCATTCCTTGGTATGAAAGTCTTTGTTCAATTTCTTTTGTCATATTATCTATTTCTGTTTCAATCATTCCTGATGGAATATCAATAGTAACATTATCGCATACAGCTTTTACTGCTGCATCTTCTGTTTCATATTTTGCTTTATTTTTGTTTTCTTCTTCTATTTTTTCTTTGATACTATTTTTTAGTTCATCTAATGTGTCAAATTCACTAACATCTTTTGCAAATTCGTCATTAAGTTCTGGTAATTCTTTCTTTTTAATTTCATGTAATTTTACTTTAAATGTTGCGTCTTTTCCTTTTAACTCTTCTGAAAAATATTCTTCTGGAAATTTTACATTAATATCTTTTTCTTCATCAATTTTCATTCCAATAATTTGATCTTCAAATCCTGGTATGAATGTATTGCTTCCTATTGTTAATTCGTGATTCTCTGCTTTTCCACCTTCAAAAGCTACACCATCAACAAAACCCTCAAAATCTATTACTGTAATATCTCCACTTTCTGCAGCTCTATCTTCTACTGAAATTAGTCTTGCATTTTTTTCTTGCATATGTCCAAGTTCGTGTTCGATATCGTGGTCAGTTACATTATACTCTACTTTTTTCAATTCTATACCTTTATATTTACCAAGTTTTACTTCTGGCTTAGTTTGAACTACTGCTGTAAATATTAAGTCTTGTCCTTTTCCTATTTGTTTAACATCTATATCAGGATGACTTACAGCTTCAATATTGTTTTCTTTTAATTCTTTTTCGTACACCTCTGGCACTACTTCATTAAAAGCATCTTCATAAAAAATTTCATCTCCATAATATTTTTCAACAATATTCATTGGAGCTTTACCTTTTCTAAATCCTGGTATATTAAAATATTTTGCACTTTTTAAATATACTTTTTTGATTGCTTCATCAAATTTGCTAGCTTCAATTGTAAATTCTAATTTTACTTCATTTTTGTTTTCTGTATTTTCTACTTTTATACTCATTTCTAAAACTCAAATCCTTTCTTGCTTTTTAAATTAGCCCTTATATTATATCACTTTTTTTTAATATTGCAAGACTTATTTATAAGGATTTTTTATTTCCTGTTACTGTTTAAACTTTAATTTATTTCTATGTAGTTCCACGTGGAGGTAGTGCTTTTTATTTTTCGAAACCTCTCGAGAAAAATAAAAATGCCCTACCTCCAGCAAGATGGAACGGATTTTACAATACATAAGCTGAACATTAACTATTCTTTTTCGTTATATTTTGCAATTCTTCTGCCTTTTCTTTTTGTTCTGGTAAAGAAATCCAAGCAAAATATGAACATACAAATTCTCCATATTTTGTAGCATCGTCTCCTACTTCTACACCAAATTCATCTCTTTCCTCTTTAATATGTTTTTCTCTTTTTCTTAACTGTTCTTCTTTATCTTTTTTATTATCCATAAAAATACACCTCATAAACTTTTTTATTTATAAGGTGTACTATTTTTTATGTTTTATTCAAGTTTCTAAATATTTTCATCTCTTAAAACATCAATAATATTTTCTTTTTTTATCTTGCTACTAGAATATAGCATTGTAATAAATACTACTAAATATACTGCTACTATGGAAATTATTATACTATTCCATGGTAAGCTAAATGCAAATTCGATTAAATTACCAAATCCTTTATTTATTAGATAGCATATTCCAATTCCTATTGGTAATCCAAAAAGCAGAGCTTTTGTTCCATAGAAGAAACACTCTAAATTTAGCATTTTCTTAAATTCTTTATCAGTCATTCCTATTGATTTTAACATTGCAAATTCTCTTCTTCTTAAATTTAAATTAGTTGAAATTGTATTAAAAATATTTGCAATTCCTATTGCTGATATTAATGCAATAAATCCATATAAGAAAATATTTATAATCATTTTTAAATTACGTTGTGATTGCATCTCTTCTTTTACATTTTGTATATTTAATGACATATCTCCTACTTCTTTTTCTAAATTATCTAGTTCTTCTTTCAATTCTTTATCATTTTTTGCAGTAAATACCATTCTAGTATATATATCGTCTCCTAGATTATTTATTGCATTTTCATTAACTACTAATACTAATTTTAAGTAATCTGTATTCTTAATTCCAAAAGGCATTTCATTTGTTACTTTTACTAGATTATATTGAACCTTATTTGATTTTTCTACAACTGTTGCTTCATTATTATCATTACTTGCCATACCATATGCTTCAATCTCAAACATTTCATTTTCTTTATAATTTGTAACATTTCCTTCAATTTGTGCTGTTTTTAATAAATCTACATAGTTTATTAATATAGCTTCATTATTTTCTAATTTATCTACTCCAACTTTTCTTAAATATTCTTTCATTTGCTTATCACTTAATGAAATCACACTAATTCCTATATGATATTTATCTTCATAATCATCTATATAATCTTTAATATAACTTTTTTCTTCTTTTGCTTTTTCCATTCTACTATCTAACTTATTTTTAGGAATAATGCTGTTTGCATATCCAATATCATATATCGTTAGTTTATCAATATTTGCAGAACTTTCTATTCTCTCTTTCGCTTTTTTTGCTACTTGCTTACTTTCTTCGTTATTATTTGTATAAATAAAAATAGAATAATCGTAATCTACACTTTCATACATGGAATCAAATCCACCATACATATATCCTACAAATCCACTTACCGAAATGAATAATACAATACTTATCATAAGTGAAATAACTGTTGTTCTATATTTTTTTCTACTTCTTTTTAAATTTTTTAATGCCATTTCGCCTTGTATGCCAAATATTTTATTAATAAATTTTGGTGTTTTTAATTTTTTAGGTTTTATTTTTATTTCTTTATTTCCACGAATTGCTTCTATTGGCGAAATCTTACTTGCTCGTTTTGCTGGTATTACAACAGATAGATATATTGTTAATGCAATTAGTACCACTGCAATTAGTATCGCTTGCCAAGATACTACTAAATGTAAAGACCAATTGACTGCTTCTTCTGTTATCATAGGTTTTAGTAAACTATTAACTACATTTAAAGTTATTCCTATTCCACCAATTCCAGAAAGTATACCAATTGGAATTCCTATTGCCCCTAATATTGCACCCTCACATATAACAGATTTTTTAATCTGTTTTTTAGTTGCCCCTATTGATGCTAACATTCCAAATTGCCTTTTTCTCTCTGATACTGAAATTGCAAAACTATTATATATAACTAATATAGAACCTACCATTATAACAGCCATTAAAATTCCACATACTGTATATAACATTTCATTAAATCCACTATGGTTATTTACTCCTTTATATGCAAGTACATATGTATTGTATTTTACATTATATACCTTTTCTCCAAGTCTATTTATTTCATACATTCCTAATTCTTCAGCAATTTCTTCAGTATCATTATAAATATTCTTAGCCTTTTTTGAAATAATACCAATATCAACTGTACTAGATGTTATCATATTTTCATTATCTAAAAAAGTTACACCTGCTGTATAATTATCAGTTCCTTTTTCAAAATCTGGTCTGTCTATCTTTCCACATACTAAATAGGTCTTTTTACTTTCCTTTACAAAGGTTTCATTATCTTCTTTTGCTTGATTAATTAGCTCATATCCATCACTCATTCTTTTTCCTATATCAAGTGTTATAGTATCACCAATTTTAGGTTCATTTTCTTTACCATCAAAAAATGTTTGGCTAAGTACAATTTCATTTTCGTTTTTTGGTAATCTTCCTTCTATTAGTCTAATTTTCATATTTTTTAATGCTTTATTATCATATGCTTTTATATATAAAAATTCGTCATTTGAATACTTGTTTTTGGCCATTCCTACTTTAGACATTATCATAATATCACTGAAACGATTATCATCCTTTATTTTATTTATATCTTCTTTTTTTACCTCTAAAAAACACGCATCCCATGCCCCATCATAACCAATTTCTACATCTAGCATAAATCTTTGGAAAGAAACAGCAAGGGTAGCAACAGCAGTAATCATTGCTCCTGACAGTATTATACCTATAATAGTTACTATTGTTCTCTTTTTGTTCATCTTTAGGTAATTTGCTGTAAGCTTATTTAATATATTCAATTTAATCATTCCTCCTTACTTTATTTTCTCATCACTAACAATTTTTCCATCCTCTATTTTAATAATTCTGTCCGCTTCTTTTGCTATACTAGGGTCATGTGTAATCATAATTAGTGTTTGATTAAACTCTCTATTTGAAAATTTAAGGAGTTCCAAAATTTCTTTTCCATTTTTACTATCTAAATTTCCTGTTGGTTCATCTGCTAAAATTATGCTAGGATCATTCATTAAACTTCTTCCAATAGATACACGTTGTTGTTGCCCTCCAGATAATTCGTTTGGTAAATGCTTTTCTCTTCCAACTAATCCTAATGTTTTGATAATTTCCTTAAGCCTTTTTTCATCAACTTTCTTACCATCTAATTTAACTGGAAGTGCAATGTTTTCTTCCACATTTAAAATTGGTATTAAGTTATAAAATTGATAAATTAAACCAACATTTCTTCTTCTAAATATTGCTAAGTCATTATTATTTAATGAATATATGTCTTTATCTTGAATGTAAACCTTTCCGTGAACTTGGCCTATCTACTCCTCCTAAAATATGAAGCATTGTAGATTTTCCTGAACCTGATGGTCCTATAATTGCTACAAATTCTCCTTCTTGTACTGAAAAACTTATATTATCAATTGCCTTTACAGTAGTTTCTCCTTTTCCATAAGTTTTTGATAAATTTTCTACTTTTAAAATTTCCATTTTTTACAATTCTTCCTTTCCATCCTATTTTTCTATTAATACAATTATATATGTTTTTTTCTATTTTACTAGACTTTTAATAATTTCTTAATAAGTTTTAAGGAAATGTTAAATTTTTATATTGGATATAGTTTAGGGCTCACCCCTACATTAAGAAATTGTAGGGGCAAGCCCTGTGTTTGCCCAATTTATTATTTTAAATATTTTTTCTTTACATTCGTTTTCCCATTAATTTAAAATTCCCCTTATTTGTATTCGCCATTAACTCTAGGTTTCCATTCATAACTACACAAGTTGCAGTATATTGTATATTACCAAGTGGTGTATTAAAATTCCCCTTAAAACTTGCTTCATTTTCTTTTGTTTTTACACCAATAAAATTGTTTCTCATCCCCATTGTTTCAATTATCCCTTGTACATTATTCCCATTACTCATAAGAGTTATTGTTCCATTAATAGCACCCATTGGGGTATTTAATGAAGAACTATACTTTCCATCAAACATAAACTACCTCCCTCTTAATTATATGATATTTATTATATGTCCTATGAGATTTTTTGTGAATATTTTCAATAAGAAATTCCAGTAGGCTTTGCCTACTGGAATTTCTTATATATCTTTTACATTGCCTCTTCTTGTTTCTCTTCCATAGAATTTTCTTTTTCACTTATTACTTCTAAGCTACCAATTGATACTTCATAAGCAACTCTTGTTTGACTAGTTCCATCTTCAAACTTCTTTTCATATGTTCTTGATTGAACTCTTCCTGTTACTCTAACTTCTGTACCAACTTCTAAGTTTTGGCAAAATCTTGCAGTTCTTCCCCAAGCAATCGCTGGAATATAGTCTGATTTATTGTATGCCCTATTTACTGCAAGTAGTAAGTCTGCAATTTCACGTCCAAATGGTGTTTGACGGTAAATTGGTTTTTTACATATATATCCTGTTAATATTACTTCATTTGATACTATTTCTTTATTTTCTTCATTATTTACTTCATTTTCAATTTCATCTTCAAAAAAGATATCTTTTGCGAATACTGTTAGTATTAACTTATTTTTTTCATTTTCGAAACTATTATAAGATCTAAATTGACCTTTAATTAGAACTCTTTTTCCTATTTCTAATGTTCCCTCTGGAATTAATCTTTCTGAAATTGTTACTGGTATAATATCTTGTGCATCACTTAAACGTGGAACCTCCATATCAAATATGTAAAAGCTCTCTCCATAAATTTCGTGACTAAATCTTTTTTCACTTGTTACTTTCCCCATTAATACTAAATGGTTATTATCTGCATAGTTTATATTCATTTTTTTCCTCCCTATTTTTAATTTTTTCTATTGTATATTATTCATAATGCCTGTATTTTAGAATACTTTTTAACTGCATAAGTTAATTATACTACGTTTTTTTGGTTTTGTCTACATAAAAAGTTTAATTTTTCCAATTATTTATTTTATGGAACCATTTTTCATTGATATTATGGCTTTTTTACTATATGTTCAATTCTTCTATTCCATACATCAGTAGTATTGTAGCTAGCCCCATAACTATATTGGTAGGAGTTTTTGCATTTAATTTATTTATGTTAAATTCTTGCAACTCTATATTGTTACCCTCTAAATTTTCTATGTTCCTTTGCACACAAAGTAAAACTCCATCTTCTTTAACACTAGAAGCTGTTACAGTACTTTTACTGTTAAATCCATATGTTATTACTTTTCCACTTGTTTCTTGTAGTAAATTTAAGTTAATTTCTTCGTCTGCATTAACCACTAAATATTTTGCACTATTGATTATTTTTTTTATAACTTTTTTATCACTCAATTTCAATTCATTTAAATTTGTTGTCTTTTCATTAGACATTATAACAACAGTTTCAAACTTTATATTTTTAAAATTTTCGATACTATCTTCTTTTAATATAATTACTGTTTCCTTTTTTAAATTTTCTCTCAATATTTGATTTATGTAATTTTCATTTTTAGAATCGCATATAACTCCAATAAAAGACATTTAAAATTCTCCTTACAAGATTATATATTCTATTATGTCCGTTATTTTTTTACTTATTCTATTTTTTTACCAGTTTTTGCATACCATTATTGTCTATAGTATAGTTTTCGTTATAAATTAAATCTGATACTTTTACTATACTATACCCTTTTTCTTGTATATTATATATAAGTTTATCTAGTGCCTCTGCTGTATGTTCTGTTCCATTATGCATTAAAATAATACTTCCATTTGTTAATTTATCCTTTAATCTATTCCACATTTCACTTTCAGTTAATCCTTTATAATCTAATGTGTCTAATGACCATTGTATTACTTTGTGATTTTCACTCTCAGCTGATTTAATTACTACATCATTATATTCCCCGTATGGTCCTCTATATAATGTGCTTCTTTTTCCAGTCAATTTTTCTATTTTATCAGCACAGGTCTTTATTTCAGCCAAATTTTTTTCATAACTCAAATTATTAACATGAGGATGCGTATTTGAATGATTACCAATTTCGTGTCCTGCATCACTTATTTTCTTTACTGCTTCTGGAAATCTGTCTACCCAATCTCCTACCATAAAAAATGTAACTTGAACTTTGTATTTACTTAGAGTATCTAAAATCTTGTCTATATCATCTGCATTCCATGCACAGTTAATTGTAAGTGAAATTTTCTTTTCTTCTATGTCTACTGAATAAATAGGTAATAATTTTTTAGTACTTACTGAAGTTTGAACGGTTTCATCTAAATTTGGCATAAAAAATCCTGCTCCACAAAATAAAATAGCCACAGTAGAAAATGCTACTAAATATGATATGATTTTTTGTTTGTTAAATACTAAGAACATAAAAAAATCCTCCTAAAATATGCTAGTTAATTTATATGCATATTTTAAAGGATTTATGAATTATTTTAATCATATTCTTCTACTGCCTTTACAATTACTCTTTTAATTGCTCCGAGCTGTACAAGTAATTAGAGTAACTTCTCTTTCTCCACCTGTATTTTGGTTTAAACACTCTACATTTTTAGGATCTGTTTGATAATTCTCATACACTTTATATTTTGTTGATCTATCAAATATATCTGTTAGTATAATTTCATCACCTTGTTCTAACTTTTTAATTCCCCCAAACATTTTATTGTTTCTGTAGTTGTGCCCAGCAATACAAAAATTACCTACTTCATTAATGTTAGGTCCAAACAGCTTTGTGACAGAAACCTTAAGCGATTTTTTATTTGTTTCTTCTAAAATGAAACTATCTAATTTTAGCTTTGGAATTGTTATTTTTCCGTATTACTTTATACCCTTTTAGTTCTTTTGGCATATTTTTATATTCTTCTAATACTTCTTTCTCTTCTTTTAATGAATTATTTTCAGTTTTATTTTCTACATTGTTTGTATAATTATCTATGGAATTCTTATTTATGGTGCTATCTTGTGTAATTTCATTTTTAGTTATCTTTTCCTTTATATCTTCAAAACTATTTTCTTCTTTCATTTCATTTATTCCTATAAAAATAAATATTAACTCTGTTAATATAACTAGTAAAAGTATTATAATAGTTTTAGATATTTTAAAACACACAAAATTTGCTTTCATATTTCGCCTCTTTTGGGCGGTCTTTAAGGTCCGCCCATACATATTTATTAAAATTACCCATTTATTTTTTTCTATTAAGATACGCTCCAATTATACTGATTATTAATACAATTGCTATAGTATACATTACATATTCTATAACACTAGTTCCTGTTTTAGGTAATTCTTCTAATGTGTTTTCTATTTCATTCGTAACCGTATTAGTTATTGTATTTTGCCCTGGAACATCTTCGTATACTTCAATATCAAATGTTTTTGTAGTAATTACCGCATTTCCATTTGCAAGGTCGACCAAACTTAATTTAATTGTATATGATCCTTCTTCTGTAAATGTTGTTTTTACCTCTGTTTTATTTACAAAATCTCCTCCTACTTGAAATCCTGATGGTGGTCCCCAATAGCCAAGTTGTGCAATATCATATTCTGTACCTGTAGCATCTGTTGCAAGTATTTTAGGTGTTGCAGGTCCTGTAACATCCACTTTAATTTGTACACTAGTATGTGGTGTTCCATTTACTCCTGTTAATAGAACAACTGCATCTTTTTCTACATTTTTAACAATTGTACCAGTATATTGTAAATCAAAGCTATATTCATCTTGTGCAAAAACTACACTTACACTACAAAATACAATTGCAAAAATTATAACAAATGACAATAATTTTTTCATATATATGTAACTCCTCCTCTTAAATTTTAAGTTGTTAATATATATGTTTAAAAAAAGTTATAATGACATTAATTTTATCATTATAACTCTTTTTTATTTGCAATTCTCTTGTATTAAACTATATATTTATTCTACATTTACTTTATTAATTTTATCTTTTACACTTTTATCTTTTAATAACTTTTCTGCTACATTTATAAAATTGCATTCTGTATCTGTTAAATAGATTTTACAATCTGCATTATTTGTTTTATCATTATTTGCATTTTGTTCATTTAGATAATCTGTTACATATTTCGCAATTTTTTCTCCTGTATTTATAATTTCAACTCCATTACCTAATTCTTTTTCTATTAATCCTTTAAATAATGGATAATGTGTACAACCTAAAATTAACTTATCTATATTTTTATCTTTAAATACTGACATATATTCTTTAATAGTTTCTTTAGCAACTTTATTTACAGTCCAACCTTGTTCTGCCATAGGTGCAAGAAGTGGACACGCCTTATTAATTACTGTAATATCTTCTATTTTTTCTTTTAATTCTTGTTCCCATTTATTACTTCTAATAGTTCCTTCTGTTGCAATTACTCCTACAATAGATTTAGAATTTTCTTTAACACTTTTTTTAATACTCTCAATGGTGGGTGAAATTATTCCTAAAATAGGTATGTTGAATTCTTTTCTTAATTCTTCTAAAGCTTGGCTTGTAGCTGTTCCACATGCAATTATAATTAATTTCACGTTTTTACTAATTAAAAATTCCACACATTTTTTTGATATTTTTATAATATTTTCTTTAGATTTATCTCCATATGGAAAGTTCTTTGTGTCCCCCAAATAAATTAATTCTTCATTTGGAAGTTCTTTTGCAATTTCTGCAAGTACTGTCATTCCTCCAACTCCAGAGTCAAATATACCAATTGGTCTTGAATTCATATTACAATTTCCCCTCTTACTTTCTAAGCTCTGCTCCTATTTGTTTTTCAAGTCCTGAAATTATTTTATCCATTATAGGATTAATTTCTTCATCTGTTAAAGTTTTATCTTTTGCTGCAAATGTTAAAGAATATGCTAAACTTTTCTTATTTTCATCTATATTTTTTCCTGTATATACATCAAATATTTCTACATTTGTTAATAAACTTCCTCCTAATTTCTTAATTGCCATTTTTATTTCATTTGAAGTTATATTTTTATCAACAAGCATTGATAAATCTTTATTTATTTCAGGATATTTTGATATTTCTTTATATTTCATACTTCCAACTTTTTTTGAAAGTAGTTTATCTAAATTTATTTCAAATACAAATACTGGTTCTTTAGATTTTTTAGGATGTACTTTTCCTATTATTCCTACTCTATCATTATTTAAAGAAATAATAGCTGTTTGATATGGATGGAACTCTTTAGGTATATCGTCTGTTTCTACAAAGCTATATCTTCCTCCAAATCCCAAATAATCTAATAGTTCTTCTACTATACCTTTAGCAATATAAAAATCCACTTTTTTTGTATTTCCTATGCCTTCATAAAAAGTTCCACTAATTAATGCTGCAAGTTTTCTCTCTTCTCCGTATTCTTCGCCTTTTTTATAAAAGCTTTTTCCAATTTCAAAAATAGATACATTTTTTACATTTCTAGCGACGTTATATTCATAAATCTTATAAAGTGACGGTAATATACTTGCTCTTAATGTATTTCTTTCTTCTGTTAATGGCGCTAATAGTTTTGGTGTTTCAATACTATCATCTTTAATAAATTGTTTTGCTTCTTTATCTCCTACTAATATATAAGATAATGTCTCATTTAGTCCTAAATCTACCATTTTATTTCTAATTTGTCTTGTAGTTTTATCATAATTTCCTGTTTTTAATGGTAATACTGGAAGTTTGCCTTCAATATTATCTACTCCATAAATACGTCCCACTTCTTCAATTAAGTCTTCTTCAATTTCAATATCAATTCTTCTTGTTGGAACAGATACCATAACAACATCTTCTTTTACTTCATATTTAAATCCAAGTCTTCTAAAAGCATCTAATATACTTTCTTTAGGTATTTCTAATCCTAAAATATCTGTAATCTTTTTTAGGGTTATATCTATTTTTTTATCTTCTTTATTTGTAGTATCATATACCGAAATTCCACCCACAATTTCAGCATCTGCATATTTCTCTAGCAAATTACATGCACGATTTATTGCCATATATGTTCTATTTGGGTCTAATCCTTTTTCAAAACGGCTACTTGCTTCACTTCTTAATATTTTTTTAGAGGTGTATCTTACTTTTACAGCATCAAAAATTGCCGCTTCTATTACAATATTTTTTGTGTTTTTTTCTATTTCTGTATCTAGTCCTCCCATAACACCAGCAAGCCCTATTGGTCTTTCTCCATCTGAAATAACTATATCGTCACTTGTTAATTCTCTTTCGATACCATCTAAAGTAGTTAGTTTTTCTCCGTTCTTTGCCATCCTTACTTCTAGCATTCCTTTTAAGGTGTCTGCATCATAAAAATGTAACGGTTGCCCTGTTTCTAACATTACGTAGTTACTAATATCTACAACATTATTAATTGGTCTTATCCCAGATGCTATTAATCTATTTTTAATAAATGCAGGACTTTCTTTAATTGTTACATTTTTTACTTTTTTAGATAAAAAAATACTACAATTATCTGTTAAAATATTTAGTTTGAAAGTATCGTTTATATTTTCACTATTTTCTTTATATGTAACATCTATTTCTTTAACTGGTTTATCATAAATTGCTCCAACTTCATATGCCATTCCAAGTATACTTAACAAATCCCCACGGTTTGCAGTTAATTCAAAATCTATAACTTCATCATCTAATCCCAAAAATTTTATTGGATCTTCTCCAATTATCGCTGTATCTGGTAATTCATGAATTCCATTTTTGTCCTCATCTGTTAAGAATTTGTTTTCAAATCCTAATTCTTGCATTGAACAAAGCATTCCATTTGATTCACAGCCTCTTATCATTCCTTTTTTTATTTTAAAATCTCCTGGTAATTCTGCTCCCACTTGAGCTACAATTACTTTTAGCCCCTTTCTTACATTTGGTGCACCACATACTATATCTAATATTTCTTCCCCAATATCTACTTTACATATATGCAGATGGTCAGAATCTGGATGCATATCACATTCTTTTACCTCTCCTATTATTAGCTTTGTAGCATTTATTAACTTTTGTGCTGAATCATATTCATTTCCAACACTTGTCATATCTTCTGCAAGTGTTTTTATAGGTACGTCTATATCCACATAGTCTTTTACAAAATTTGTACTTAGTTTCATTTATATCTTTCCTCCCTTATATTTTTATTATTAGTAAAATTATTTGTTTTATCTTTAATCCTTTCTGTCGAATTGATTTAAAAATCTAACATCATTTGCATAAAGTAAACGAATATCAGTAATTCCATATTTAAACATAGCTAAACGGTCAAGTCCTGTTCCAAATGCAAATCCCGAATATTTTTTAGGATCATATCCATTCATTTCTAGTACATTTGGATGCACCATTCCTGAGCCTAAAATTTCAATCCATCCAGTTTGTTTGCATAAATTACATCCTTTTCCACCACATTTAAAGCAACTAACATCTACTTCATAAGATGGTTCTGTAAATGGGAAATAACTTGGTCTAAAACGAAGTTTAGAATCTTTTCCTAACATATGTTTTACAAATACTTCTAATGTACCTTTTAAATGTGCAAGGCTTATTCCTTCATCAATTACTAATCCTTCTATTTGACCAAATTGATGAGAATGTGTTGCATCATCATCTCTACGATATGTTTTTCCAGGACAAATAACACGAATTGGTGTTTTTTCTTTATTTTCCATCATTACTCTTGCTTGAACAGCTGATGTTTGTGTTCTTAATAAGTATTCTGTTGTTACATAAAAGGTATCTTGCATATCTCTTGCTGGATGTCCTTTTGGAAGATTTAATCTTTCAAAACAATATTCATCTGTCTCTAGTTCTGGTCCATCAACTACATCATATCCCATAGATACAAACAAGTCTTCAAGTTCCTCTATAATACGATTAATTGGATGTTTACTTCCTCTTTTTACTTTTAGACTAGGAAGTGTAATATCAATTTTTTCACTTTCTAATTTTTTATTAAGTTCGATAACTTCTAGCTCTTCCATTTTTTCTTTTATAGCATTTTCAATTTCCTCTTTTACACTATTTACAAGACCACCTATAATCGGTCTTTCTTCTGGAAGAATTGCTCCCATTCCCCTAAGTACCTCTGTTAGTTCTCCTTTTTTACCTAAGTACTTAACTCTAACCTCATCTAATTTTTGTAAGTCTAAAGAATTTTTAATTTCTTCTTTTGCAGCAATTTTAATGTTCTCTATTTTTTCTTTCATATTTATTTATCCCCTTTCTATCAAAAAATCCATTTCTATCCTACATAATAGGACGAAATGGATTCGTGGTACCACCTAAATTTATTAATTAAAATAATTAACCTCATTATAGTTATAACGTAACTAACGTTTATCCCTACTACTATTTCAAGATAAAACCTAAAAAGTGAAATTATAAATTGCTAGTATTTGTAGATTTTCAGCAAATATCTACATTCTCTTTAATACAAGGTCTCAATTTATTTTGCTTTTTAAATGGTTTCTATATGTATATTATATTAACATATTAAAACAAAATATACAAGTAGTTTGTTTTTTTATTTTCTTCTTGCAGCTATTTCTCTTTCTTTACTGTTTAATATTTTCTTTCTTAAACGAATGCTCTTAGGTGTAACTTCAACTAATTCATCATCTTGTATAAATTCAATTGCTTTTTCTAAAGAAAACTGGATTGGTGGAACTAATCTTAATGCATCATCAGAACCTGATGCTCTTGTATTTGTTAAATGTTTTTCTTTACATACATTTATTGCTAAATCTTCATTTCTTGAGTTTAATCCTACTATCATTCCTTCATATACTTCTACACCAGCACCTATAAATAAGTCTCCTTTATCTTGTGCATTATATAATCCATATGTTACTGATTTTCCTGGCTCGAATGCTATAATTGTTCCTCTCACTCTTGATAATACTTCTCCTTTAAATGGCTCATATGAATCAAATACATGGTTCATTACTCCAATCCCTTTTGTGTCTGTTAGGAATTCTGTTCTATATCCTATTAATCCTCTTGCAGGAATTTTAAATTCTATTTTAGTATGTCCATCTTCTGCTGGTTCCATATTTATCATTTCAGCTTTTCTTTGTCCCAATTTTTCAATAACTGTACCTATTGATTCATCTGGAACATTAACTATTAATCTTTCTATAGGTTCACATTTTTGTCCATTTATTTCTTTAAATATAACCTTTGGACGAGATACTAAAAGTTCAAAACCTTCTCTTCTCATATTTTCGATTAATACTGATAAATGTAACTCTCCACGTCCTGATACTTCAAAACTATCTGGTGAATCAGTTTCTTTTACACGTAAACTTACATTTCTTTCTAGCTCTTTAAATAATCTATCCCTAATATGTCTAGAGGTAATAAATTGTCCTTCTTTTCCAGCAAATGGTCCATTATTTACACTAAATGTCATAGATACTGTTGGTTCATCTATATCCACAAAATCAATTTTTTCTGGATGTTCATAGTCACATATTGTTTCACCTATATTTATATCTGCTATTCCAGAAATAGCAATTATATCTCCTGCTTTTACCTCTTGGGTCTCTTCTCTTTTTAATCCAATATGTGTATATAGTTTTACCACTCTTCCATTTGTAACTTTATCATCTTTTTTACAAATGCTTACTGGCATTCCAGCTTTAACTAGTCCTCTTTCTACCCTTCCTACTGCAATTCTTCCAACATAGTCATCATAATCAATGTTAGATACAAGCATTTGCATTGGTCCTTCTATTTCACATTTTGGTGCTTCTATTTCATTTATAATTGTTTCAAATAAGCAATTTAAATCTGTATCCTCATCTATTAAATTCATTTTTCCAATTCCATTTTTTGCTGAAGCATATACAACTGGGAAATCTAGTTGCTCATCACTTGCATCTAATTCTATAAATAGTTCTATAACTTGGTCAACTACTTTTTCTGGATTTGCTCCTGGTCTATCTATTTTATTAATTACAACAATAGGTTTTAAGTTTAGTGCAAGTGCCTTTTTTAAAACTTCTCTTGTTTGTGGCATAGGTCCTTCGAAAGCGTCTACTAACAATAAAACACCATCAACTGTTTTTAAAACTCTTTCAACTTCTCCTCCAAAATCAGCATGACCTGGTGTATCAACAATATTTATTTTAATGTCTTTATACATTACAGATGTATTTTTAGAAAGAATTGTAATGCCTCTTTCTTTTTCAATATCATTTGAATCCATAATTCTTTCAGCAACTTGTTCATTATCTCTAAATATATGGCTTTGTCTTAAAAGAGCATCAACTAATGTAGTTTTACCATGGTCAACGTGTGCAATTATTGCTATATTTCTTATTTTTTCGTTATTCATTTTTCTTCCCCTTTTCTAGTTTTGAAAGGTTGCATTAATTGCAACCTTCTATTTCTCATTTTTAACCTTATTATTATATACTAAAATGTATTATTTTGTCAACTCTATAATAGCATCCATTATAACTTTTGTTGCTTCTTCTAATGCTTCTTTTTCTGTTTCTTTATTTTTGTACATTTCTTTGTAGTTAGATAAATCTAGTGGCTCGCCATAAGCTATTTTAACTCTTTTAGTTAGTTTTTCTCCTCCAGAAATTCCGTACAGGAATTACTTCTGTATCTGTTCTTAATGCAAAAAAAGCAGCACCATCTTTTACTTTCTCTCCTTTTTCTATGCCATTTCTAGTTCCTTCTGGAAAAAGTGCTAAACAATCGCCATTTTTTAAAGTTTGTAAGGATTCTTTAAGTGCTTTAACTTCTTTAGAATCTTTTTTTACTAAAATTGCATCAAAAACGATACCTAAAAATGCTAAAAATTTACTTTTAGTTAATTCCTCTTTAGCTAAAAACCTTGTATACCTACCACATGTTACTTCTATTAAAGGAGGATCTAAAAAACTCCTATGATTTCCACATATAATAATTGGTCCTTCTTTTGGTATGTTTCCTTTTCCTACTACTTTGAACCTATAAACTATTTTACAAAAAATCCATATTGCACTTTTTACAATTCCTCTTAATACTGTTTTTAAAAAATTCTTCATTATTCTCTTCCTTATTTTACATTTTTTCTTCTATAATTTCAAATACTCTATTTAACAACTCTTCTAATGAAATTTTCGTACAATCAATATATATAGCATCTTCTGCTCTTTTCAGTGGTGCTGTTTCTCTAGATGAATCTATTTTATCTCTATTTTTTACACTTTCTAGCACCTCTTCATATGAGCATTCTATACCTTTTTCTATATTTTGTTTAACTCTTCTTCTTGCTCTTTCTTCAGGTGTTGCATCTAAATATATTTTTACATCTGCATTTGGAAATACTGTTGTTCCAATATCTCTTCCTTCTACAATTACATTTTTTCCTTCTGACATTTTTCGTTGTAAATGTAATAGATTTTCTCTAACTATTTTTAAAGTACTTACTGGTGAAAC
The DNA here is from genome assembly GCA_948630815.1 of uncultured Clostridia bacterium. GTDB lineage: Bacteria > Bacillota > Clostridia > TANB77 > CAG-508 > RGIG8482. The sequence goes on along the minus strand of CAPIEU010000002.1, from coordinate 101,894 downwards.
AAATTCATTTACCTTTGGTGTTCTTATTTCTAAACTAACATCTTTTCCGTTTAATAAAACTATATCTTCACCTTCTACTTTTTTTATCTCAATATTAATTTCAGTTAATAGTCTAATAATTTTATCTTCTTCATCAAGTTTAATGTTTTTATTTAACATTTCTAGAGTAACACATCTAAATGTTGCTCCTGTATCTATGTTAATTAAATTAAACTTTTCTGCAACCACTTTTGCTATTGTTCCTTTACCAACCCCTGCTGGTCCATCTATCGCTACTATAAATGACATTTTTAATCCTCCTTCTTTTCTGGCATTTGTATGCTTTTTACTACTACATCTATTTTATCCACATTCATAGCTGTTAATCTTTCAATTTCTTTTTTTGCTTTTATTTTAAAGTCATTTATCAACTTTACTATATTATATCCATATAAAACAATTACTTCCATATAAATTGATGTTCCATCTCCTACTGTGTCTACTCTCGTTTTAGTAACTTTATATACCGCTTCTTGCTTATTTGCCATATATTCTATTATTTGTCTAAACACACTATCAGATATTGTAAAATTTCCTAAATAACTAAATGTAGGTCTTATAATTGATTTTTCTGATATATACGGTTTTTCTCCTCTTCCCTTAGATTTAAATATTTGTAATGGATCTAATAAATATCCCGAAAAATCTTTTTTAAGTTCAAATGTTGGAACTGGAATAACATGTTTTCCTTCTGTTGTACGAATTCTTTTTGCTGTTTGCATTTCTTCTTCTGTTGCAACATCTGTTATATAAATAAATTTAGAAATCTGTGGCAAGCCTAAGTTACTCGCAATCTTATTAACCATATTATCAGATGTTCCAAGTATTAATATCTTATCTGGTGCATATTTATTTATCGCTCTTAAAACATCGTCTTTTTCACTATTCTCTATAAATAGTGCATGTTTTACCGTTTCTATTTTTGTAGGTGCTTTTTTTGCTGAATTCCCTGCTATAATTTCATTTTCTTTAATAAACAAACCATCATCTATAATATAATTAATTCCATATTCACTTGCAACTAAGCCTGCTCTATAACTTTTACCTGTTCCGTGATGGTCCAACAAAAGCATATACTTCTATTTTCTCTCTTAATGGCATTATAAATCTCCTTTATTTTTCTTGTAATTATTATATTCTTATGTTTTAATTATTATAACACTATACACTTAAATTGAAAAGTAAATTTTGATTAGAAAGGTAAAAAAATGAATACTATAATTATCTCTGGTGGAAATATTGATATAGAATTTTTAAATAAAACATTAACTAATTTTTCTTATGATAATATTATTGCAGTTGATAAAGGCTTAGAAACTTTATATTTACTTAAAATTTTGCCAACCCATATTGTAGGTGATTTTGATTCTGTAAATAAGGATATTATTAATTTTTATGTTGATAAAGATATAACTATTCACAAATATAATCCAGAAAAAGATTATACTGATACAGATATAGCAATAAAATTAGCAATAAGTTTAAATTCTACTAATATAACTATTATAGGGGCAACTGGGACAAGACTAGATCATACTCTTGCAAACATACATATTTTATGTAATTGTCTAGAAAAGAAGATTTCTTGTGAAATTATCGACCCTCATAATAAGATATATTTAATAGATTCTAAAATAAATTTAGAAAAATCAACTATATATGGAAAATACATTTCACTTATTCCCCTTACTAGTAAGGTTCTAAATGTTACTTTAAAAGGATTTAAATATCCTTTACAAGATTATACTTTAAAAATTGGTGAAAGTTTAGGAATTAGTAATGAGGTCGTAAATGATGTTGCAACTATTGAAATCAAAGAAAGAATTTTAATTGTAATTGAAAGTAGAGATTAATGTGCCTCCCTCCTACCTTTTGGAGAAAGGCACTTACAACTATAAACCACATATTAATATTTGTCAATATGTAGTGTTGATATTTTCTACTTTTCAACTAAATATATATTGCATGCATTCATTCCTTTTATCCATTTATATGACGAACAATTTAGCTCTTCTTTTAAGGTTTGTAAATATTCGTCATTTTCTAATCCACCATTTATAAATACTATTATTCCATTTTTAACATCTATTCCACTAAATACTTCTCTTACCTTTTCTTTACTAAATAGTTTTGAATCTAATATATATGAATTATCTAATTTGGTAAACATATATATGTCATCTAAAAATCTATTTTGTTCTTTGTTAAATATATATATAGCTGGAATATGGTGTTTTTCTTCTATATATTCTACTATATCTGTCTTATCTTTATAGAAGTACATTAATTCTATGTTAAATACTTGTGGTATAAATAACATTACTATAAATAAACAATTTAAAATTATGAATGTACTTTTCTTAGATAACACACTCTCTAAAACTACCTTTAATCCATATATTACCGTTATTACTAGAAGCGGACAAATTGGCATAATATAACGTGTTTCTTGGTATGGCGATATTAGTGCAATTATTGTAAAATACATTAATGTTGGTATCAATATTAATAAAAACTCTTTATTAGTAAACGCTATTGTAATCTTTTTGTTTTTTGCTATTTTCATTATTGCAATAACTGCTATAATAGCTAATATTAGTATTAATATTCCATTAAAAACATGGTTATTTAATATTACTATATATTGTCCTAATGAATTCCACATTTGAGGAATTTTTTCTAAACTTGAAATAGCCTCTTGTCCTCTATACCCCATAAACATATGTACAAAAGAATATGGGAAAATACAAAGTGATATAATTGCTGATACTACCATCATACTAGTATACTTTACTGCATTTTTAACATTTTTACTTTTTATAAATTTTATGATATATATGACATATAGTATAAATAAAAATACTAGATAATGGTAATGTGTAAGCGAACCTAATATAATGAAAACTGACATTATTAATAAATCTTTTATTTTTAACTCTTGTTTATTCAAATTTATAATATGTAAATAGCTTATAATAAGCAAATTTAGTGCATTTAGTGCATACATTCTAATAAATATTGTAGTATCTATTGATGCTAAAGTAAAACCATTAATTAACACTACTAAAATTGCATATAGTTTATTTTTAAAAATTTTATTTGCAACTAAATATATCATAATACTAGTAATTATAAATATAATTAGATTTAATCCTATTCCTGTCCATTTTGAAAAATTATCTATTGTAAAAGATGCAGCACATCTTAGTAATAAATAAAATAAAGGTGGATGAACATCATTTTTTTGATTTTCATATACGGGTGTAAAGTCATTTGCTTCTTCTTTTGATATGGTTAAATAGTCTTCATAATACTTATTTTGATGCCAATTGTTATAAAAATCATCATTATTCATAATATCTACTTTATCATAATTCATAAGCCCATATGAATATCCTTCATCAATATGTAAATAAGGTTTTTCTTTTCCATATTGTATTCTTAGTGCTACTTGTAAAATTATCGTAATTATCAATAATCCAAGTATAATTTTATCTTTGTTTTTTAGTACAAATTCTTTCATATATATTTCCCCTTTTAAATATATATTTTATGGTATTTAACTATCCATATTTTTTATTGAATAGGAAAAATCGAAAATTTTTCCTATTCAATAAAAAAGCTTTGCTAACATTCCACAGAAAAAATTCTTAAGAATTTTTTCGCGGACGAACAATGGGCGTGGACTTTGCAATAAATATAAACTTTTGCAATTTATAAAAAGTCCACTGTTGTTCTTATATAAATGGGCTGCATTTTATGCAGCCCACATTTATCATATAAATTATTTCTAAGCAACATCATTTATTTTTATATCTCTTACGTGCTCTATCTTTTCCCAGCTTGTATCTCTTTTAAATAAACATTTAAAGTTAATTAAAAGCCAAGAACCTAAGAATAAAGGATAACAAACTAAACCTTTCCACATTGGTTTTATTGGTTTTCTGTCTAATACCATTATAAGAATAGCTGTACCAATTGGTAATAAAAATGTAGGTATTAGATATCTTAATATATTTTCAAATAATTCCCATTCTGTTATTCCATTTCCAATAAACATTATAAAGTTTATTGCAAGTAATACTAAGGTTAAAACAAACATTGGTATACTTCCAACTATATATAATAATCCATCAAAGTTCATTAAAGTTTTATGCTCTTTAGTTGCTGTTGCTAAGTCTTTTGTATAATTTTGTATACATTGCATATGTCCTACAGTCCATCTTGATCTTTGAGACCAGCTTTGTTTAAACCCTACTGGTTGTTCGTCATATACAATTGCATCTGTTGCCCAACCAAGTTTTTTTCCTACTATAATTCTTTTTAAAGAAAATTCTATATCCTCTGTAAGTGTTTGTGTGTCCCAACCTGTTGGTTTTACAACATCAAATTTAACCATAAAACCTGTTCCATTTATTAATGGAGAAAGCCCTAAATTATATCTTGCTAAATGATAAAATCTATTCATTGTCCAGTAAAATATTGCATATCCTGCTGAAATCCAGCTGTCTGTTGGATTTTTTATATCTCTATATCCCTGTACAACATCTTCACCCTGACAAAGTTTTTTATTCATATTTTTAATAAAATCAACGTGTGCAATGTTATCTGCATCAAAAACGCAGAAAGCATCATATGGTGCATTTTCTTCTATTTTCTTATTTAAAAACCATTTTAATGCGTGTCCTTTGGTTTTATTTTCTTTATCAAATCTTTCAAGTACTATCGCTCCAGCATTTCTTGCAATTTCTGCTGTTTTATCTGTACAGTTATCAGCTATTACATATATATCTATTAATTCACTAGGATAATTTTGTTTTTTTAAACTGTCAATTAAATTTTCTATAACTGATTCTTCGTTATGGGCTGGAATAATTGCCATAAATCTATTTTGTTTATCTTCTAAAATTGGTTTGTCTTTTAATTTTACAAGTGAACATATGCTTACAATTAATTGATATAACCAAAATATTGTTACTATCCATACTAATGCTTGTTGAAGCACATATAAATATACCATTTTTTACTCCTTTGTTATTTTTCTAATAATAGTGTATTTAGTTACATTTATTATTATACTATTTTGGACAAATTTTTTCAACTTATAAATTAGAATTAATAATATCTTAAAGAATTATATAAATTAAAAATTTGACAACTCTGTAATAGCAGATCCTGTGTCCGCTCCTTGTATTATAAATATTTTATCAAATTTATATATCTAATTATTCATAAGATATCATTATAATCACAATTTATTCCTTTAATTAAAAGGAGCATACTTTAGAAGCTGCCCCTACTTTATCTATTTTTAATCCTAGTCTTCGTCATTAATTGTTGGTTCTTCTAAATCTTTTTTAGTCAAATTGATTCTTTCTTGGTCGTCAATTTCGTATACTTTAACTGTAATTACATCTCCAACTTTTAAAACATCTTCTACTTTTTCTATTCTTTCTTTAGATATTTTTGATATATGAAGTAATCCTTCTTTTCCTCCTGGAACTTCAACAAATGCTCCAAATGGCATAATTCTTGTTACTGTTCCTTCTACTATTTCTCCTACCTCTACATCTTTTGCTATATCTTCTATCATTTTTAATGCCTTTTTACCATTTTCTGTATCATTAGAATAGATAAATACACGTCCATCTTCTTCTATATCGATTTTTACACCTGTTTCTCCTATGATTTTGTTAATCATTTTTCCACCAGGTCCTATTACATCTCTTATTTTATCTACGTTTATTGTAGTATTTATAATGCTTGGTGCATATTTAGAAATATTTTCTCTTGGTTTATCTATTTGTTTTAACATTATTTCTTCTAGTATATATTTTCTTGCAACTCTTGTTCTTTCAAATGCTTCTTTTATTATGTCATAGGTTAATCCATCAATTTTTATATCTACTTGTATTGCTGTAATACCAATTTCTGTTCCCCCCACTTTAAAGTCCATGTCTCCGAAGAAGTCTTCTAATCCTTGAATATCTGTTAACATTATATAATGGTTTGGATCATTTTCATCTGTTACAAGTCCTGTTGAAATACCTGCAACTGGTCTTTTTATTGGAACGCCTGCATCCATTAATGCTAAAGTACTTCCACATATACTTGCTTGTGATGTTGAACCATTTGAGCTTAGTACTTCAGATACAACTCTTATTGCATATGGGAATTCTTCAGCAGTTGGAATTACTGGTACTAATGCTTTTTCAGCAAGTGCACCATGTCCTACTTCACGTCTACCTGGTCCACGAGATGGTCTTGCCTCTCCAACACTATATGATGGAAAATTATAGTGGTGTATATATCTTTTAGATGTTTCTTCATCAATTCCATCTAATTCTTGCTCTTCACTAACCATTCCTAAAGTTGCAACTGACAATACTTGTGTTTGCCCCCTTGTAAATAATGCACTACCATGTACTCTTGGAAGTAACCCTACTTCACAAGAAAGTGGTCTTATTTCATCAATATTCCTTCCATCTGGTCTTTTTTGTTCTTCAAGTATCATTTTTCTAACTGATTTTTTCTCTAATTTGTATAAGCTATCCCCTATATCAGTTTTCTTTTCTTCAGCTACTTCTTCACCATATTTTTCTACAAAATATGCTGTAACATCCTCTTTTAATTTATCCATATTAGCATCTCTTACTTCTTTATCAACTGCTTGTACGTCTTTATACATTCTTTTTCCAAATTCTTTTTCTATTTCTTCATATACGTTATGGTCTACTTCAAAAGATTTGTATTCAAATTTTGTTTTTCCAACTTCTGCTTTCATATTAGAAATAAAATCACATAGTTTTTGTATTTCTATATGTGCTGCTTTAATGCTAGCTAACATTATATCATCTGGTATTTCATCTGCCCCTGCTTCTATCATCGCTATTTTTTCTTTTGTTCCAGCAACAGTTAAAGTTAATCTTGATTTTTCTCTTTCTTCAAGTGTTGGATTTATAACAATGCAATCATCAACATATCCAACATTTACTGCTGCTGTTGGCCCTCCAAATGGAATATCTGAAATTGAAAGTGCTGCTGATGCACCAATCATTGCTGCAACTTCTGGTGAATTATCTGGCTCTACTGATAATACTGTTGCTACAACACATACATCATTTCTAAAATCTTTTGGAAACAATGGACGAAGTGGTCTATCTATTGCTCTTGATACAAGTATTGCTTTATCTGCTGGTTTTCCCTCTCTTTTTAAATAACTTCCTGGTATTTTTCCTACGGAATATAATTTTTCTTCATAATCTACTGATAATGGGAAAAAGTCTATTCCATCTCTTGGTTCTTTTGAAGCTGTAACATTAACAATTACAACTGTTTCTCCATATCTAACAAGTACACTGCCATTTGCAAGTCCTGCCATTTTTCCTGTCTCTAATACTAATTTTCTTCCTGCAAGTTCTGTTTCAAACGTTTTAAACATATTTCATTTCTCCTTTATTATATTTATATAATAGATAACATTTCTTAGACTGTAACCTCTATATTATATACATATATATAAGCAATTTCTTTGGAGAATGGGCAATTAAAATCGCCCCTACATCTTGATTAATCTATTCTATTATTTTCAATTTATGTATACAATATACAAGCTACTTCTAATTAATATTATCTTTATACACTTATATAGCATTATAGGACGTTTAAATATTTATTAAACGCCCTAAATTCTCAAATTATTTACGTAATCCTAATTTTTCAACTATAAGTCTGTATCTTTCAACATCCTTTTTAGCTAAGTAGTTTAGTAAATTTCTTCTTTTACCAACCATTTTTAAAAGTCCTCTTCTTGAATGATTATCTTTAACGTGAACTTTTAAATGTTCTGTTAATTCAGTAATTCTTTCTGTTAAAAGAGCTATTTGAACTTCTGGTGAACCAGTATCTTTTTCATCTCTTTTGTAAGTATTTATTACTTCTTCTTTTCTTTCTTTTGTCATATCCTGACTCCTCCTATATAATATATTCCTTAAACTGAGCAAAAGTAGAGTAATTATCCTTTGGCTAAGTATAAGGTATTTAACATTTGCTATTATACTACATATATAAAAAAAAAGCAAGGGTATTATTCTTGCTTTTTTTGAATAATTTGCACATAAATTTTAAAAAAATATAACTGTAGGTTATCCCCACTGTTTTATTTCATTGATTATGTCAGATTTAAGCATCGTTACAAATACATTTTTATTTTTTTCCCTTATTGTTGCATTTATGGAGCCATCACTATCTTCCTTGATTACTACTAATTTTGTTAATTTTGTAGCTTTAGATATATCAAATATTTCAGGGACAGATTTTGACATAAGATAATATGTATTATTTTCATATACTATATAAATAAATTCTTTTATGCGTATACAATTTGTTATTCCATATTTATCCTTTAGTTTCCTAAAAATTTCCTCCTCATTATATTGTCTTACTTTGTTCCTCCGCTTTTCTTCTTTCACAATAAAACCTCCACTTTTTAAAAAATTTTTCTTTAAAAGTTCTTGTTTCGTACTTCAAATACTTAAATCTTTTGTATTATAATACCATTTTTAGTAATTGTAAATACTAAATTTATTTTTTCTACATTTACTTAATTTTATTGTAACATTTTATCATATATTAATATATATTTTAGAAGTTTACAGAAAACCAGTTGAAAATTTGACATTTTATGTAAAGTGGTATATAATTAAATTATACTTGCTATTAGCAATTATGGTAGCAATGTTATAAAACAATCATTTATAGCATAGGAGGAAAATAATTATGACAAATGCAACAATTACTTTTAATCCACGGGAAGTTGATATTCTTAACATTCTGCTGAATTCCAGTGAGCCAATGACCAGCATGGATATTGTAAACAGTGGCGATATGCAACTTAGCCAGTCCACTGTAATAGCTGTGCTTAGGAAATTACTACATGATGGGTATGTTGAAGTGGTTGGTGTAACTTATGCTGGCAAGGTTCTTTCGAGGACTTATGTGGCTACTGAATTGGCACGCACTAATATTCCTAAGTACTGTGCCACATTATACCAGCCTTTCGTAGCGGTTATTGGCATTTCTCCATTGATTAATTCAATTGTATCTTCATTAGATGAAGATATGAAGAAGAAAGTCTTAGCGGATATAAAAAAGTTGTAAAAAGTCATAATAGAGCGTGATTTGTGGATTAAAGCAATCGCGCTCTTGCTCTTTTTATTGACCTACTCTCATTTACAGTTTTAATCCTTGCTTTTTTAATTTAGCAAATCTCTCTTGAATATTCATATCAAGTATAAAATTTAACAATAACTATAACTCCATAACCTTTTTACTAAAATCTCTTCCATACTCTATTAAAGGTTTCAGTGTTAATTTACAAACATCTTAAATGAAGAATTAATAATGAATAGTTCAAATGTGCTTATAGCACTTTATTAAAAATTATTCATTATTAGTTATTTATTCTTTACTTTCCTCGAGAAAAATTGGACGAAGTGACAATTTTTCTCGAAATAAGGAGCAACGGTCTAATGGTCGATTGCAACGTGGTGCCAACAACATAGACATTTATAACTCGTCAGCTATCTTGACGATTGATATTAAAATCAATCAAGTTAATATTGCTTTAACATAATGCATTAAAATTTTCAAGTACTTTCAAAACATTCTTTTTATTTGTTGATAAAAAGTTCAATGTATGATAATATAATGATGTTATTATTATATAAGAGGTATTTATGAATGATAAAAAAAGAAAATGTCAAACAATTACTGGAATTAATGAAATTTCAATTATCTAATCCAGATAAAAATATTTATGTTAAAAAGTATGAAAACAATAATGCTACCATACTAGTAGATTTAGATAAACAAGAAATAATATACCCAAATGACTTAATAGTAAATGATAGGACTACATCTAATTTTGAACACCAAGAAAACTTTGTTGTTTTAGAATGTGTAAACAGATTATTGTCAAAAGGTTATTTATCTAAAAATATGGAATTAGAACCTAGATGGCAACTTGGTCGTGGAACATCTGGAGGAAAAGCAGATATTTTAGTTAAGGATAATAAAGGACATGAATATCTAATCATTGAATGTAAAACATTTGGAAATGAATTTGATAATGCTTGGAATGATACATTAACAGATGGAGCTCAACTTTTTAGTTATGCACAACAAATCAAAAGAACTAAATATTTATGCCTATACGCCTCTAATATTGAAGATGATAATTTGATATATAGCAATAAAATAATTACACTTCAAGATAATGAGGAATATCTAAAAACTTTAAAGCCTACTAAAAGAAAAAGATTTAAAGAAGCTAACGATGTTAAGGAGTTGTATAATGTTTGGAAAGATATTTATAATTTAGAAGCTGAAGAAACAGGAATATTTGAAGAAGCAGTTTCTCCATACGAAATTAACAAAGTATATTCTTTAATGGATTTAAAGAATATTGGATTTGAGGATACTCAAAAGAAATATAATGAATTTGCAACTATTTTAAGACAGCATAATGTATCAGGTCACGAAAATGCATTTGATAAATTAGTTAATATATTTTTGGCAAAAATTGTCGATGAAATTCAACATCCTACTAGTTTAAAGTTCAACTGGAAAGGAATAGCTTATGATGATTATTATCAATTACAAGATAGACTTCAAAAACTATATAAAGATGGTATGCAAAAATTTTTAAACGAGGAAGTAACATATATTGATAATAGACAATTAAATGATGCTTTTAAACTTTTTAAAAATGATCCTGATGCTACTAAAGAAACAGTATTATCTTATTTTAGAGAATTGAAGTTCTATACCAACAATGATTTTGCATTTATAGATGTTCATAATGAAGAACTATTTAAACAAAATTCGGAAATTCTACTTAAGATGATAAGAATGTTTCAAGATATAAAGTTGAAAACAGATGAACAAAATCAATTCTTAGGAGATTTATTTGAAGGATTTTTAGATGATGGTATAAAACAAAGTGAAGGACAATTCTTTACACCATTACCTATTACTAGATTTATAGTTTCATCTTTACCTTTAAAAGATATTATAGAAACTAATGATGAACCGCCAAAAGTAATAGACTATGCTTGTGGTGCAGGTCACTTTTTAAATGAATATGCTAGCCAAATAAAAAAATATGTTGAAGAATCGCAATTACATAAATATTATTCTTCTATCGCTGGAATAGAAAAAGAATATAGGCTATCAAAAGTTTCTAAAGTATCAGCTTTTATGTATGGACAAGATGATATTACTATTACTTATGGTGATGCATTAGCTAACAATAAGAATATCAAAAATAATAATTATGATATCCTTATAGCTAATCCTCCTTACTCTGTAAAAGGATTTTTAGAGACATTAACTGAAGAAGAAAGAGAAAATTTTGAATTAATTAATTTAATAAATAAAAATGCTTATTCTTCAAATAATTCTATTGAAACATTCTTTGTTGAAAAAACTAAACAGTTATTAAAAGCGAATGGTGTTGCTGGTATTATTCTACCTTCATCATTATTAACAAATGGTAGTGCAGTTTATATAAAAGCTAGAGAAATTATTTTAATGTATTTTGATATTATTAGCATAGTAGAATTACCAAGTGGAACATTTGGTGCCACAGGAACAAATACAATAACATTGTTCTTAAGAAAAAAGAATGATGAGCCTTCATTAGCTGAACATTACAAAAATCGTGTAAATGCATGGTTTAATTCTGATTTTGATAAAGATTCAATATTTGAAGATAAGGAAATATTATTGGAATATTTAGAAAAGCAAGAAATTGCATATGAAGATTATATTGAATTTATAAATGGGACTATACCAAACAACCTTAAACATAATAGTATCTTTAAACAATATTTAAATAACAAAAAGATTAAAGATATCAATGATATAATAAAAATAGAAAAAGAAAAGTTATATTTTTATATGTTAGCATATAACCAAAAGAATAATGTATTGGTTGTTACTGCACCCAATAAAGAAAAATCAGAAATAAAGAAATTTTTAGGATATGAATGGTCTGCAAGAAAAGGTAATGAAGGAATTAAATATGTAGGTTCAAATCTAAATGCCGAAAATGTTCTATCTAAAAATAAAGGAATAGAGCGAATAAATACTCCACTATTTAATCCATTAAATCTTGAAGATGATAAGAAAATCAATTCATTAATACGAAAGAACTTTAATGGCATTGAAGTCGAAAATAACTACGAAAATATAAATTATATGAACTTAATTGATATGCTTAACTTTTCTAAATCTACTTTTGATAAATCCATAAGTTTGAATTTAGAAACATCTATTAAAGTAAAAAGTAAATATAAAGTTGACTATTTAGGTCGTTTATGTGATATTTTGATTGGTGGTACGCCATCGAGAGCTAATTCAGATTATTTTCAAGGAAATAATTTATGGGTATCAATTAAAGAAATGAATGGGCAAATAATTACTGATACAAAAGAAAAAATTACAGATGATGCTGTTAATGATTCAAATGTTAAACTTATTCCTAAAGGAACAACTTTATTAAGTTTTAAACTAAGTATAGGAAAAACAGCTATTGCTGGTGCTGATTTATATACTAATGAAGCTATTGCCGCATTAATTCCAAGAAATAAAGAAATTTTACTTGATAGATATCTATTTTATTTATTTAATGCTAATATTCTCAATTCTTCTTCGGTTGGAAATAAAGCATTTGGAAAAAGCTTAAATAGTGACTTTCTAAAGAATAATATACAAATTCCAGTGCCTCCTATACCAGTGCAAAAAGAAATTATTGAGAAATGTTTTAAAATTGATACTGAATATAGAAAATCTAGAATGAGTATAGAAGATTATAAAAGTAAAATAGAACAAGTTTTTTTGACTTTGGAGCAATCAGCAAATAATGTTGTAAGATTGAATGATACAGCTAAATTTGAAATATCAATAGGAAACCGTGTTTTAAAATCTGAACTTATAAGCGATGGAGATATAGAAGTTATTAGTGCTAATGTATATGAGTCTTTTGGAAAAATAAATAAAGAATATTTCGATAGTTATGCTACACCTTCAATTCTTTGGGGAATCGATGGAGATTGGCTTGTTAGATGCATTGAAGCTAACAAAAAATTTTATCCTACAGATCATTGTGGATATATTAGGGTACTTTCCGATGAAATTAATCCTAAATATTTAGCATTTGCACTTCAAAAAGAAGGTGAAAAAGCAAGATTTTCTAGAACTAATAGAGCTTCTACAGATAGAGTTTCAAATCTTGAAATCACCTTACCAAAGATTGATGAACAAAATAAAATAATATCCTTAATTGATAGTTATGAAAATGAAATTTATAAATTAGAAAACAAGATTATCATTTTAAATAAAGATAAGGAAAAAATAGTTAAAGATATTCTAGAAATTATCTAAAAATAAGATGACTACATATAGTGGTCATCTTATTTTTTAGCTAAATAAAAATTAATTTGTTATAAACTTTTTCCTCTGCTTGACCTTTTATAGTATTCATTTGCAGTTGTAGTATTTATTTCATCATTTGCACAGTCAAGATAAGCATTATTTTCGTCTAAAAAAGTTATTAGTTTTTCCCAGTTACATATACTTCTGGTTATTCTGTCTAGTTTTAGAGCAACAATAGCTCTTGCTTAATTATCTTCATTTTTCGCCCCCTCCTTTCTTTTAGATGATTTTAATATTGTTTTTAAGCAACAAAAAAATCAACCAGATTTTATTTTCTGATTGATTTTTGTATCTCTCTGTTCTATAAAAAGTTCAAACAGATACGTCGTTGGTGGAGGTGAGGAGAGTCGAACTCCTGTCCAACAAGCCTTCCATATAAACTTCTTCGAGCACAGTTTGTTCTATTTATTCCTAAAAAAACAAGTGAACAAACAAACTTATTTTTTTAGTAGCTTCTATCTACCCACTACCCCCAAAGCAAAGAATAGTTTTGTTTCCTACTAATTCGTCGCCCTTATAAAACCGTAGGCCTTTTTATAAGAACGTAGCTACACAACTTAGGCAGCTAATGCTAATTCGTTATTTCTAGCGTTTATATTTATTTTCTAAAGTTTTTTAAGTGGCACCTAGACTCCACTGCTCGCTATTTATACTTCTAGATTGCTGTCGAAAACCAAATACACCCCCGTATAATAATTATTATTTTATATTGCATATTTAATTATACTATACAATAGTCTTTTTTACAAGATATTTTTCTTGACTTTATTAATTTCTTAATTTATAATATAACAAACTGTTCGTTTAAATTAAGGGAGTTATACTATGGAACTTATGAAAAATTTTGTAAAGAAATTTTGTACTAAAGAAGTTATACTATACATTATTTTTGGTGTTTTAACTACTATCGTAAATATTGCTACTTCATATATATTAAAAGCATTCTTTCATATAGAAGGTAACATTGCAAGTACTATTGGTATTATTGTTTGTATATTATTTGCATATTTTACAAATCGTAAATTGGTATTTAATTCACAAGCTGTTACTATAAAAGAAAAATTAACTGAATTTTGGAAATTTAGTTTAGGAAGAGCTTTTACTATGATAATTGAGATTATTGGTGTGTTTTTATTAAATAATGTTTTATATGCTTTTTATGGTATGTTTAATGATAATACGGCTTATTTAATTAATAAACTGATAATTTCAGTAATAGTTATAATTTTAAATTTCTTTATTAGTAAATTTTTTGCATTTAAAGAACAAAAACAGAAATTAGTAATATTTCTATGTTTACAACATTAAAATATTTGTTCTTCCATAGAAAAATTACTATACAATTTTTCTATGGAAACTGTTTTTTTATTATAGAAATTTCGAAGAATTTTCCTATAATAACTTATTGGGCTACTATTATAGAACGGAGGTATCTAATGAATAGTAGTTTTTTTAAAACTTCTTCTTATTCTTTAAAATTCACTTTATTTTTAATCATTATTGTAGGCATATTTATAGTTCCTATCTATTATACCTATCCACAAGCCTTTTCTTCATATAGTGATGAACTTATATTAGATGATAATAGTCTATACATTTGGCCTATTCCTAAATATACAAAAATAACATCCCCTTTTGGAAAAAGAGTTTCTCCAACAGCAGGTGCTTCAAGTTTTCATAAAGGGATTGATATTGGTGCACCTGAAGATACCAAATTATATGCTGTTTGTGATGGTAAAATTACATATGTTGGTTTTTTAGGAGGTGGTGGGTATACTATTACTCTTACAATTGATAATATGAAAATTACATATTGCCACGTGTCCCCAAAGTTTATTGTTTCTGTTGGTGATGAAGTAAAAAAAGGTGAATGGATTGCAAATGTTGGTCCTAAAAATGTATATGGAGTTTTAGGAAATACTTACAAAGATAAAGATGGCAACCCTACTAATGGTGCAACTACTGGATGTCATTTACATCTTGGTATAAGAATTGATGAAAAATACATTAATCCTTTGGATTTATTCAATGAAAAATAACAAAAATGTAGGAGTTGCATACTACACAACCCCTACATTTTACATATCTTCATTATCCTCTTCTTCACTATTTTCTTCTATATCTTTCTCTACATCCGCTTCATAATCTTCTGTCTCACATTCTCCACAACTTCCGCAATGACCTAAACATTCATGTTCTTCATTCCAATCTAGTTCTATTATATTATGACATTCTGGACATTCTACTTCTTTTTTTCCAGAATTAACATCTGTTAAAAACTCGTGGTTACAGTAAGGACATACAATTTCAAAATCGTATTCATCTTCAACAAATAATTCTTTTTCAATTGTATTCATTCCTCTTTCTATTTCTGCCATTTTCTGTTCAAGTATTTTTTGGTTTTCATATACTTGGTTAACTCGTCTTTCACTAAGATCCATTATTTTATTAATTTCATCCATGTATATCATAGAAAGATCTACAATTTGCTCTTTTACAAATTTTAATTCTTCTTGATCTGTAATTCTTTCATCAATTTTAGCTATTATAGCATTAAATTTATCTTGTAATACTGACACTTCGCTACTTCCTCTCTTAAAATTAAATTCTTTCCATATATTCGCCAGTTCTTGTATCAATTTTTATTACATCACCAATATTTATAAATAGTGGTACACTAATTTCATAACCATTTTCAAGTGTTGCTGGCTTTCCAGATGTTGTTGTTGTGTTTCCACTAAATCCTGGTTCTGTATAAGTAACTTCTAACTCTACGAACATAGGTGGTTCTACTGCAAATACATTTCCTTTAAAAGATAGAATTTTAACACTCATATTTTCTTTAATGTATTTTAAACTATCTCCTAATTGCTCTTTGTTTAAAGGTATTTGCTCGTATGTATCATTATCCATAAAGTAATATAAATCTCCATCACTATATAAGTATTGCATATCTCTTTTTTCTATTTCTGCTCCTGGATATTTTTCTGATGGGTTAAATGTTTTTTCTAAAACTGCCCCACTTATTACATTTTTTAGTTTTGTTCTAACAAATGCTGCTCCTTTTCCTGGTTTTACGTGTTGAAATTCTACTACTTTATATACGTTTCCTTCCATTTCAAATGTTGTTCCATTTCTAAAATCTCCTGCCATATATACTTCTGCCATATTTGTTTCCTCCTTAATTATTATTTCTAATTCTTATCTATTTTATACTATATTTATAGCAAAATCAAGAATTTTTAGTAAATTTAATTTGAAAATTGCTTTGACTTTTTATATATTTTATGGTATACTTTTATGTTATAAACACTTGTATAAAGAGAGGAGATTTCATAATGACAGACGTAACTCGGAAACTTAGAGACAAGGCAATTAATTCCACAACGGAGTATGAGCAACAACTCCTCAAGGATTTTTTAGAAAATGCCGAAATTTTTCAAAAAAATATTACTTATCTTTTGGAAAATGGAAAAAGTGAAGATGGGCATTTTGCCTTGGACGGTGCTGTTTTAAATCCACTTGGTGCATCTGTTTTATTAAAAAAAGATGATGTAGAAAAAGCCAAGCAATTACTTTCTACTCTAACCAAAACTAATTTGACAGTTATACCTAGTTCTATCTTTCAAAAGTGTCCTCATTTCACTTTTTTCCCTGCTTTTTTTAATATGCAACAGTTAGCCAATAGCATTTACAACTGTCGTATGGTATTACTTGAATTACGCAGAGAATAAAAAATCACTAGTTAAAGTCAAACCAGGAACATTGAATTCAAGTTCCTGGTTTTGACTTTTTATTAATTTTTATACTTCGTATATAATTAATCTTTTTAAATTTATAATTCCAAACACTCTTCTATATTACAATATATTCTTTGCTAGACCTTGTTAAAACTTCTGCACCATTTTTACCAATTAACACTGTATCCTCTATTCTTACACCAAATTTACCACTTATATAAATACCTGGCTCATCTGTTATTACCATATTTTCTCTTAAAATAAAATCTCCTCTTCTTGAACTTATTACAGGTTCTTCGTGAATATCTAATCCTACTCCATGTCCTAAAGCATGAACTAAATCAAACCTATTAAGTTTAAAATCATTTTCTACCATTCTAGAAAGCATACGAATATTTGCACCATCATAATATTCTTTTAATGTTAACTGTTGATTTTTTAATACCAGTTCATATATAGGTTTTACATAATCTTGTACAAAATCTATAAATATTGTTCTTGTCATATCTGAACAATATCCTTTATATTTGCAACCAAAATCTAATGTAATAATATCACCTGATTCAATTCTCCTATCTGTCGGAACTGCGTGTGGCATAGAAGAATTTGGTCCGTGATGCTACTATTGTATCAAACGAAAGCCCTTCTGCTCCATTTGTTATAAAATACTTTTCTATTTCCCAAGCAATTTGTTTTTCCGTCATTCCTTTTTCTATAAAAGTTAGTAAATATTTAAAACAGTTATCTGTAATCTCACATGCCTTTTTTATGCACCTAATTTCATATTCATCTTTTATCATTCTTTGTTTTTCTATTATATTTTCTGTTTCAATAAAATTATGTATTTTATATCGTTGTTTGTAATCTGTATATTTGGCATAGGTTAAATGGTTTTCTTCAAATCCAACATTCTCACAAAACATAAAAAAATTTTCGTAATCATCTTTTGATACATCTCCTACATCTGTTACAATAATTTCATCATCTATTGTTAACATACTATTAACTTTCTCTATATATCTTGCATCTGTTATATATACATTTTCTTTTCTTGTTAATAATAAAACACCTTCAGCATCTACACCTATTAAGTATTTAATATTTATAGGATTTGTAACAATCATACCTTGCATATCCATACGCAATATTTTATCTCTTAACCATTTTAGTTTTTGATTCATATAAACTTCATTCCTCTCTATAACCTATCCCCTATACATTCCTAATGTAAATACTTTAAGTAAGATTGTGACTAATATTTCAAATGGTACAAATAATACAATTAATGCAGCAATTACTATAAATGGTCCAAATGGTATATATTCACTAGAATTTTTTACTTTAGCCACTAATAAAATTATACTTATAATTGCTCCTAATAAAAATGCTATTAATGATATTACAATTATTCCACTAAGCCCAAAATATAACCCTAATGCTCCCATTAATTTTACATCTCCAAATCCCATTGCTTCCTTACCTGCAATAAGTCCTCCAAGTAATGTTATTATTAAAAATATTCCACCACCTGCTATCATTCCATATAACATATTAATAGCTACATTAACATTTGTTATACCATATAAAAAGGTTAGAAAAAGTCCTATTTCAAACATTGTTAAATTAAGCCTATTTGGAATTATTTGTAGTTTATAATCTATCATTAGTGCAGATATTAACATTGGAATTAGAAACACAAATTTAATTAGATTTAAGTTTTCATATAACCCTTTATGAATTCCAAAAAAGTATACAAGTGAAACATATAATACTACCATTATTAGCATTAATATATAATCTGTTTTTTTTCTTTTTGTTTTGTCTAATATCTCTTTTGAAAATATATTTTTATTTTGGGTCATTCTATCATTACACCAATTTATAAGATATGCAACAATTACTCCTAGTATTGCAAAAGTTACATATACTAATATATGTACATCATTAATATACATCTTCTATTTAACCCCCTTTTGATAATTCCTTTTTATCAAATTTTCAATTGGTCTTTTTATTATTGTTACAAGCATATCTTTTTCATTAATAGGATCTACTAATATTGAAAACATTTTACACCTATTAGCACCTAAAACATCTGTAAAAATTTGATCACCAACTACTGCTACTTCTTCATTTTTTAACTCCATTAGCTTTGCTGCTTTATTAAGTCCTCCTTTTAAAGGTTTTTTTGCAAAAAATATGTATGGTATTCCTAATTTTTTAGATATATTATCTACTTTATTTCTATTATTACTGTTTGAGGCAATACAAAATTTAATACCTTTTTCTTTCATATTTTCGCACCATTTGTCTAGTCCCTCTAGCATATTTTTATAATAATCTAAAAGAGTATTATCTACGTCTAAAATTAGTCCTTTAATACCATTTTCCTTTAGCCTTTCATATTCAATTTCTTTAATATTTTTCAAGTATAAATTAGGATACAAAATCATAAGTTATCTCCTATTCTAATATGTAATTTCTATTGTTCTTAAATTCATTATTATATTATCAATATATATAGCTTTTGTCAATTTATATTACGAACTATTTACAAAGAATTTTACTTATTATATAATTACTTTATTAAAGCAAAAGAATATTATTAATATTCGCTTTTATTCTAAAGAAAAGGAGAAAAGAATGAACGAACAAACTCTTATACAAAATAAAAAATATAATATTAAACTATTTCCATTTTATAAAGCAGTTTCATGGGATTTATTATTTTATTATGCAATTTCTTTTTTGTTTTTAACTAACACCAAAGGAATTAGTGCTGCCGATGTTTTATTTGTTGATGCTTTTTATCCAATATTCAAATTTATTTTACAAATTCCAAATGCTGCTATTGTTAATAAATTAGGTAATAGATTGTCACTTATATTGGGTAATATTTTTGTTGCTGGTAGTATATTACTATGGATATTAGCAGATGGTATTCCCATACTTATAGTTTCACAGTTTTTATCTGCTTTAGGATTTTCTTTAAAATCGTTAACCGAAACAAATCTTTTATATGATTCAATTGAAAAATCCCATAAAAGAAATGATATATTTTCAAAAATAGATGGTAAAAGTTCTTCTTACTATTATTATATTGATGCAATTACTTCTTTAACTACTGGATTTTTATTTGTAATAAATGGATACTTGCCAATGCTTCTTTGTTTTGGACTTTGTATTTTATCTACATTAATGTCTTTTAAATTTAAAGAAGTAGAAAAAACAAATACTGAAAAGATTTCTATGTTAGATAATATTAATGATATAAAAGATGGGTTTAAATTTATTTTTCAGTCTAATAGATTGAAAAGTTTAATTATATTCTATGCTTTATTAACTAGTATTTTAGGAATACGCTCTAGTTTAAGTAGTAGTATATTTACAGATATTCATTTACCTGAGCAATATTTTGGTATTACATATGCTGTATTTCAAGTTGTTTCTGGAATTGCTTCAAGTAAACAAAATTGGTTTCACAATAAATTTAAAAATAGAACTTTAACAATTTTTGGATTATCTGTTACTCTTTCTATGATAGCTATCGGATTATGCCAAATTACAAACCTTAATTATGGAATAACTTTAGAAGTAATTTTAATAATGCTTGCTTTACAATGTGCTGTAAAAGGTCCTTATTATACATTAATAAAAAGATATTTAAATAGTTTTTCTAATTCTTCTATGAGAACAAAAATATATGCTGCACTGGAACTTCCTTATAGCTTATTAAGAGCTTTAATATGTATGATTTGTTCTTTCTTATTAAATGTAACTACAACTTCATATGTATATGTAATACTTGGTTGTATATTTAGTGTAATAATGATTTTCTTACTTGACCATATGAAGCATACTGTACGGACTAAAACCTGAGGAATATGAAGCAAAAGATATAAAATTTGTAGAAATGAAATAAATATATAATTAGAAATGATGTACTTATCTATAAATAAGTACATCATTTCTATAAAATAACTTCATATTATAACTTTATTTGCACTAACATATGCATAAAAGCGAACTTATTTACAAAATCTATGTTTTCCTATTGTTACAACATGAGGTCTTGACCATATCCATTTATTTGTTGCAGTTGATGGGTTAAAATAATAAATTGAACCATATGATGGATCCCATCCATTTAGTGCATCTTGTGCTGCTTTTTTTGCTGTACTATTTGGTGTTAAGTTTATTTGTCCATCATCTACAACGTTAAATGCTCCTTTTTGATATATAACTCCTGATACTGTATTTGGGAAACTTGAATTTTTTACTCTATTTAATACTACTGCCGCTACTGCAACTTGCCCTGTATACGGTTCACCTCTTGCTTCCCCATATACTAACCTACTTAGTAAGTTTAAATCATTTGAATAAGAAGAATTACCAGAATTTCCTGATGAATTAAAAATTCCCATTGCTTGTAAAGTTTTCGTTCCTGCAATTCCATCTACTACCAATCCATTTTTTCTTTGAAAATATTTTACTGCAGCAAGAGTCTGGCTACCATAAATTCCATCAACATTTCCATTATAATATCCCCAACGTTTTAATTTTGTTTGTATTGTACGTACTTCTTCTCCTCTTGAACCATATTTTGATAATCCTAATACTATATTTACACTGAATATGTTATATAGCAAAAACAACAATAATACTAAACTAATACTTATAATTGCTGTTCTATTAACATATATCTTATTTTTTATTTTTTTCAAAAAAATCACTCCATTTAGATAAATACTATTTTTTAGTATTTTCTCCAAATAAAGTGTTTTTATACAAATTTTATTTTTTATAATTTTTATAATGCTTTTCTAAAATTTTAAAATCACAACTAATATTTATTAAAAATTTATTTGTTCGTTTAGTAACACAATCATATGTTACTTTTGCCTTATGTAGTATATTCTTTTCGTTTTGATTTATTAAAATAATTTGCTCATTTATTAGTGCTTTATATTTTTCGTCTTGTTCATTTACATTTAATAATTGCACACAATCTTCTGGTACTGGTATCATTGTACTAAAACGTATTATTCCAAGTTCTCCATTTTTTATTTTTATAAATGATGAATTATCTCTATAAGTTGTATGTCTAGGCTTTGGAGAATACAAAGGTGCAAAATAAGAAATGTTGTTTATCTTTAAAACAATCCCTACATATGGTCGAGTCTTTGATTTATTTAGAGCAATTAAATTATCAAATTTAGATAGATAATCTATATACTCATCCTCTATTATATATAATTTCATTAATCCTCCTTTCTATTAATTTTTAATTTATCTTTATGGGATAAAAAAGAATAAAATATAATTGATAAAAATAATCAAACAGGCAAAATATATATAATTATATACTTTGCCTAAAGTTTACCTCCAACTTAAATGGCATGGATTCTCCAAAAGATTTACCTCTAACTTAATGGCATAGAATCTCCAAAGACTTTACTTCCAACTTAAATGGCATGGTCTCTCCAAAATTCTATTTTTATGGGATAGATAACCCAAAGTTTGATATGTTTTTATAACATATATATTTATAGTATACCCTATATTTTAAAATTTTGTCAATAATTTTTATACAAATTTTAAAATATTCCTACTACTTCTCCATTTTCATTTATATCTATAAATTCAGCAGATGGAACTTTTGGAAGTCCTGGCATTGTAAATATTTTTCCAGTTAGTATTACTATAAATCCTGCACCTGTTCTTAAATTCACCTCTGAAACATGAATTTTAAATGGTTCCTTACATAATAAATTATTTGGGTCATCAGAGAAAGAATATTGAGTTTTAGCTATACATACTGGTAAATTTCTATATCCTAACTTTTCAATTGTTCTTATAGTATCAATAGCTTCTTTTGAAAATTCTACTCCCTCTGCACCATATATGTTTTTAGCTATTTTTTCTACCTTTGTTTCAATGCTATCTTCTAAGTCATATATAAATTTTGCATTATCTTCTTTTTTGCATAGCTCTACAACTTGTGAAGCTAAATCTTTTGCACCATCTCCACCTTTTCCCCACGCTTCTACTAAACTTAAATTTATTCCTTGTTCTTGTAGTTTTGTCCTTAATAAGTCTATTTCCGCATCTGTATCATCTACATATTTGTTAATTGCAACTATTACATTTAATCCAAATTTATTTTTAATGTTATCTATATGTTTTAATAAGTTATGTATTCCTTCTTCTAAGGCTTCAATATTCTCTTTTTGTATATCTTCTTTTGCTATTCCACCGTGATATTTTAGTGCTTTCATTGTTGCAACACATACTACTGCTGATGGTTTTATTCCTGCTGTTCTACATTTTATATCAATAAACTTTTCAGCTCCTAAATCTGCTCCAAATCCTGCTTCTGTTACAACATAATCTCCTAATTTTAGTGCCATTTTTGTTGCCATTACACTGTTACATCCATGTGCAATATTAGCAAATGGTCCTCCATGTATAAAGGCTGGTGTATGTTCTAATGTTTGTACTAAATTTGGTTTAATTGCATCTTTTAGTAGTACAGCTAAACTTCCTTCTGCTTTTAAATCGCTTGCTCTAATTGGTTCTTCTTTTTCATTATAGCCAATTATTATATTTCCAATTCTTTTCTTTAAATCATATATATCATTAGATAAACATAGTATTGCCATTATCTCTGATGCAACTGTTATATCAAACCCATCTGTTCTTGGAACTACATTTTTTTCTCCTGATAAACCACATTCAATTTTTCTTAACTGTCTATCATTTAAGTCTACACATCTTTTCCATACTACTTTTTTAAACCCTAATTCATTTCCAAAATAAATATGATTATCTATCATTGCTGAAAGTAGATTATTAGCAGAAGTTATTGCATGAATATCACCTGTAAAGTGTAAGTTTATATCCTCCATTGGTGCAACTTGTGCATATCCTCCACCAGTTGCACCTCCTTTTACTCCAAATACTGGTCCTAATGATGGTTCTCTTAATGCTAACACTGATTTTTTTCCTATTTTTGATAATCCATCAGCAAGTCCTATTGAAATAGTAGTTTTTCCTTCTCCTAAAGGTGTTGGATTAACTGCTGTGACCAATATAAGTTTTCCATTTTTATTGTTTTCTATTTTTTCAAATAGTTTATCTGAAATCTTTGCTTTATACTTACCATAATTTTCTACATATTCTTCGTCTATATTTAAACTTTCTGCAACCTCCATAATTGGCTTTAATTTTACACTTCTTGCTATTTCAATATCTCCCATTTTTCTACTTCCTTTCTTTTATGTATATATGAGGACACCCAATCCCCATACAATAATTCATTATCTTTCTATTCATACTAAAGTCGCTTGCTCCACATTATTTGCATCATATTTGTTTCTATTTTATAAAATTAATCCAGCTATTATTCCAATTAATGCTCCAACAATTACTTGTTTTGGCGTGTGTCCTAGTACTTCTATTAGTTTTTCTTGCACTTGTAAATTTGTTAAACCTGGTGTATTTACAATTTTATTTAATAATTTTGCTTGTTTTCCTGCTGCCCTACGAACTCCTGCAGCATCATACATTACAACAAATGCAAATACTACTGATAATGCAAATAGTGGTGTTGTAATTCCTTCGTACTTTCCTATTAAAGTTGCAATAGATGTTACTACAGCTGAATGTGAGCTTGGCATTCCTCCTGCCCCCATAATTCGTTTAAAATTAAACTGTTTAGTAGTAACTAAGTCCCAAATCACTTTAAATGTTTGTATACCAGCCCATAATAATAATGGGATATATAAATACTTAAACTCAGTTATATTCTCCATGTTTTCCCCTTTCAGTTTCCTTTTCTACTCTACATTAAAATTTTCTTCTGTTACTCCATCATCTTTTTTTATTAATATAGATATTCTCTTTTCTGCTCCCTCAAGTATATCATTACACATTTTAGATAATTTCATTCCTTGCTCAAATTTAGCTACTGATTCATCTAAATTTAAATCTCCTTTTTCTAATTCATTTGCAATTTGTTCTAAATTCTTTATTGTTTCTTCAAAATTTGGTTCTTCTTTCATTCTCTTATCCTTTCTATTCTTCACATTACTTATATAGAGTTGTTATTATAAAACCGCTACAATAAATTTTTTGTTATCGTTCAGTCTTAAACTAATCTTTAGTAGCGACACGTGAATGTAGCACTTTTTGTTTTTCGAATCTTGAGAGAAAAACAAAAATGTCCTACATTCAGTAAGATGGAGCGGTAATAAAAAGATATTATCTAAATATTAACAAATTTTATAATATTTTTGCTTTCTTACTACCATCTATAAATCTTAAATCTACTTCTTGGTCTTTTTTTACATCATTAATTGATTTTACTGCTTTCCCCCCAATTTGTGCAATACAATATCCTCTTGTTAGTGTTTTTAATGGACTTAGTGAATCTAACTTTGACACTAATGTTATCATTTCACTTTTTCTATCCTTATACTTATTAATAATATTATGTTGCAAACTTTTTACTAACATATCTATTCTTATATATTGTTCATTTATTCTTTGTAATGGCTCTTTAAATACTCTTGCCATCATACATTTTTCATATCTTAAACGCATTAACTCTACTTTTTTCTTCAAAGCTAGCTTAAGTCTATTATTATATCCTAAAATTTTTAGTTTTAATTCATCTATGTCCGTAACTGCAAGTTCTGCTGCTGCAGATGGTGTTGGAGCTCGTAAATCTGCTACAAAATCTGCTATTGTAAAGTCTGTTTCGTGTCCTACTGCTGATATTATTGGAAGATTTGATTCAAAGATTGCTCTTGCAACTACTTCTTCATTAAATGGCCACAAGTCTTCAAGTGACCCTCCACCCCTTGCAAGTATTAATATATCTGCTAATTTCTTATCATTCATATATTTTATAGCTTCTGCAATTTTTATTCCTGCACCTTCTCCTTGAACTGGTACAGGAAATAAACGTATATATACATTTGGATTTCTTCTTGTACTTACATTTATAATATCTTTTATTACAGAGCCTGTTTGAGAAGTTAAAACCCCTATTACTTTTGGCATAAATGGGATTTTCTTTTTATTTCTTGCATCAAACAACCCTTCTTTTTCTAATTTTAGCTTTAATTCTTCATATGCTTTATAAAGGCTTCCCATTCCCTCTTCTTGCATTGCTTTACAGTATATTTGGTATACACCATCTCTTTCAAAAACAGATACAGTTCCAAATACCATAACTTTCATTCCGTCTTTTGGTATAAATTTAAGCCTTTCAGCAAATGATTTAAACATAATACATTTTATTAATGAATTATCGTCTTTAAGAGTAAAATATAAATGACCTGTATAATGATTTTTAAAATTTGATATTTCTCCTTTTACTAATACATTGTTTAAGATTTCATCACCTGCAACTTTATCCTTTATATATTTATTTAAATCAGTTACTGTTATAGCTTTATAATCCATATATTTCTTCCTTTTAGTTTAATTTTTCCTTTACAACACTTGCAAGTATTCCATTTATAAATGTAGGTGCATTATCTTCACCATATTTTTTCGCAAGTTCAACTACTTCATTAATTCCAACCTTATAAGGTATTTCTTTATATATAATTTCATATATTGCAAGTTTTAATAGTGCTATATTTATTTTTGGTATTCTTTGTAGCTGCCAATCCTTTTTTAAATTATCTATGACTAATTTATTGATTTCTTCTTCATTTTGTTTTACACCATTAATAACATCTACTATATATTCTCTTATATTTTCATCCACAATATTATTATTCTCTAAATATATTTCTACTTGTTCTTCACTTGTTTCGTGTTGTACTTCTAAACTATATAATAGTTTAAATGCTTGTTCTCTTGCCTGAGATCTATTCATAGCAGTTTTCCCTTTCTTAGTTTATTCTATATTCTATCTATAAAGCCTTTTAGTTTTTCTTTTACATCATATTTATTTTTTTGTACATAATTTCCTATAAATATTCCTAATGCTACTAATATTATTCCTACTATTACTTCATATAATCTTGTACATAATATTATAAACGCAATTACTCCACCAATAATCGCTCCTGCATATTCACTTACAAATTTTTTAAAACCGTCCATTTCTATCATTCCTTTTTATTCTTCTAAACCTTTTTTAACAACTTCTCCGAGTTATATTTTTTATATTAATATTTACTGATTGTATATCTATATCCATTGATTTTTTTATTGTCTCTTTTATTTTTTGTTGTAATTCATTTGATAAATCTTTTATTATAACTTCTTGTGATACATATAAAGTAACATCTATATTTATGGTTCCTTCTTTTGTTAGTGATACTCTTGAAGAAATATCTTGAGCTCCATCCACTTCTTTTACAACACCACTAACAATATTATTTATTGTATCTTTTGATATAAATAATTTTCCATTTTCATTTTGTATTAATATTCCTTTCTCTGTTCCACTTTCTTTTTTTGTACTAGTATAGAATATCCCTTTGATTGCAAGTAATATGAATACTACTAATACAGTTAATGTGATATTTGAAATTACCACATTATTAAACCCTTGTTTTATATATAGTGCCATTACATCTATATTAATCCAACCAAATATTACAAAGCAGAATAAAATAGATATGATTAATACAATACTTGAAAATAATACTAATGCTATTTTATCTAATACTTTCATAATTTTCCCTCTCTATAATTCAAACATTTTTTCATTTTTAACTTTTCATTATACCTTACATTACTATTCTTTTAGTTCGCTCCCATATAGTATATATTTCGCTAGTTTAGTACTGTAAACTTTTACGGCTAATTTTTCTCTTTTCTAAGTACGAAATCCTACTCTTCTGGTTTTGTTTCTTCTGCTCCTTGATTATCTGTATTAACACCTTGAATGTGAACATTTGTCTCCACTACTTTTAATCCTGTCATTGTCTCAACTGCTTTTTTAACTCTGTTTTGAATTTCAAATGCAACATCTGGAATTCTTGTACCATATTCAACTATAATATTTACATCTATTTTAGTTTCTTTTTCTCCTACTTCAACTTTAATTCCTTTAGATAAGTTTTTCTTTCCACTTAAAACTTCACTTATTCCTCCTGCAAATCCTCCTGCCATTCCAAAAACTCCTGGTACTTCTGATACAGCAACACCTGCAATAACTGCTACAACGTCAGCTGATATTTTTATTCCGTTATTAGTTTCTGCTTCTACTATAGCTTCTTCATTTACATTTTCCATAATTTTTTCCTCCTTAAAATAAAAAAATTGATATACTATTTTTTCCATTTTAGTATATCAATTTTTATCAAATTTTACAACAATTTTAATTAAATTTTAATTATTTTAATTGGTTCATAACTTCTTCTACAAAGTTATCTTCTTTTTTCTCTATGCCTTCACCTTTTTCAAATCTTGCAAATCTTATTACTTTTGCTCCTTTTGATTCTAATAATTTTGATATTTTCATTTCTGGATCTTTTACAAATGCTTGCTCTACAAGACATATTTCTCCGTAGAATTTTCCTATTCTTCCTTGTACCATTTTTTCTGCTATTTCGGCTGGTTTTCCTTCATTCATTGCTTGGACTTTTAATATTTCCATTTCTTTTTCTACACGTTCACTAGGAACTGATGCTCTATCTAAAAATTCTGGTTTTGCAGCTGCTATTTGCATACAAATATCTTTTGCAAGTTCTTTATCTCCATTTTCTAATTCTACAAGTACACCTATTTTTCCATCTCCATGAATGTATTTTTCAACAAGTCCATTAGATTCAAATCTTTCAAATCTTCTTATTGTTATATTTTCTCCTATTGTTGCAATTTTTCCTGTTAAAACTTCTTGTACAGTTTTAGTAGCATCTTTCATTGATTTTTGGTTCAATAATTCTTCTACATTTGCAGGGTTTTTAACAGCTATTTGTTCTGCAACATCTGCAACAAAGCTTCTAAATTCTTCATTTTTTCCAACAAAGTCTGTTTCAGAGTTTACTTCTACAACACTTCCTATTTTTCCATCTTCTGCTACATATGCTGCGACTATTCCCTCAGCTGCTATTCTATCTGTTTTTTTGGCAGCTTTTGTTATTCCTCTTTCACGCAATAATTCAATTGCTTTTTCCATATCTCCATCTGTTTCTGTTAAAACTTTTTTGCAGTCCATCATTCCTGCTCCTGTTTTCTCTCTTAACTCTTTTACTAATGTTGCTGTAACCATATATTTTTTCCTCCTTGTTTTTTATTAAATTTTTTAAATGCGGGAACTAGTAGTCGTTCTTACATATCACTTCTCATAGCCCCCGCCATTTTATAATATTTATTATTCTTCAACCTGTTCTTCTGTTTGTGCTACAACTTCTTCTATACTTGTTGGTTCTTCTACTTCTTCTACTGTTTCAGTTTCAGCTACTGGCTCAAAACTTTCTCCTTGTTTACCTTCAATAACTGCATTTGCGATAACTTCTGTAATTAGTTTAACAGCACGAATTGCATCATCATTTCCTGGTATAACATAATCAACATCTCCTGGATTGCAGTTTGTATCTACAAGTCCTACTACTGGAATGTTTAATTTACGAGCTTCTAATATAGCTATTCTTTCTTTTTTAGGATCTACTACAAACATAACTCCAGGCATTTTTTTCATATCTTTAATTCCGCCTAAGTTCTTTTCTAGTTTTTCCATTTCTTTCTTTAATAAAATAACTTCTTTTTTAGGTAGAACATCAAATGTTCCATCTTCTTGCATTTTTTCTAATTCATTAAGTCTTTCTATTCTTTTTTGGATTGTTCCAAAGTTTGTTAACATTCCTCCTAACCATCTTTGGTTAACAAAGTACATTCCACAAGTTCCAGCTGCTTCTTTTACGCATTCTTGTGCTTGTTTTTTTGTTCCTACAAAAAGAATGTCTTTTCCTTCTTCTGCTTGTTCTTTAACAAAGTTATATGCTTCGTCAATTTTCTTTGATGTTTTTTGTAAATCAATTATGTGGATACCATTTCTAGCTTGGAATATATATTCAGCCATTCTAGGATCCCATCTTCTTGTTTGGTGTCCAAAGTGTACACCTGCTTCAAGTAATTGTTTCATTGCAACTACTGCCATTTTAAATTCCTCCTTTAGTTTTTTACCTCCATAAAGCTTTAAACACTTACGCACACTTGTATTTTACAAGCACAAACGAAAGCTAACTTTATGTGTGTATTTTTTAACTTTGTTATTATATCAAAAAAGTATTGCTATTGCAATACTTTTTTAAATATTTCTTTATGTTTTCGTTAATGTTTAGTTTAATATTATCGTAATTAGCGTGAGTATAGTAATATATTTTCTTTTCTCTATTTTGTTTGTAAAACTTCTTTTGCTATATTCCAAATATTTTCTGTTTCTCTATCTTTTTCCCAAAATGCTCCTCCTGCTAATTCATATTGATTTATTAGATTTAATTTTTCTCTAATAGATTTCTCGTCTTCAATCCACATTTGGTATGTATATTTACCATTTACATATTCCACATAATGTTGTTTTGTATTTTCATCCCAAGTTTTTGTAACATTATTAGGCAAAGTTTCTTCTATTTTATTCATATTAATAACTGAACTAGTTATTTTTCCATTACTATCTGTTTTCCATAATCTAGTATATAATGGAATACCTAAAATAATTTTTTCTTTTTTTACAGCTTCTTGTCCTATAAATTTTTTAACATTTGCTTCTACCCAGTCACATCCTGCTACTGTTCCTGCCTTAGTACTAGATACTCCATGTTGATCATAAGCCATAAACATTATATAATCTGCTTCATTTGCAAGTAAATCTCTATCAAAACATAATGACCAATTCTCGCTACCATCTGGTGCTGTTACATCAACACTTGTTACTATTCCATATTCTCTTAAGCGTGGTGCAAGTTCTATAATAAATCTTGAAAAAACATCTTTGTCACTCATATTCATATATTCAAAGTCTACATTAATTCCATCTACTTTATATTTTAAAGCTAATCTAACAATTTCTTCTATCATTTTTTCTCTTTGAGAATAATCATTTAAAATCTTAGATGTAACAGTTTTCATTGATTCATTAGAAAATAATGCCCATACTTTATATCCATTATCTTTTGCCCATTTCACATATTCTTCTCCACCTCTTGCGGCTTTATCAATTATACTTAAAGTTTCAGAGTTTTTTAATGCAAAAAATGTTGGTGACACTACATTTACCCCTGTAATAGTAGTACCAGTTCTATTTGGTGTAGACACATATTCTGAATAATAATCCCATACTAAATTAATTTTTCCTTTAATTTGAGGTTCTTTTTCTACTTTTTCCCTTACTTTTGTTATATTTGTTAATTTATCTGTTTTTACATATCCAAGTTTTCCATTTTCAGTTCTAATTTTAGTAAAGCCGTCTTTTTCAGATACCACAACTACTTTTTCTCCTACTTCAACTTTATCCACTGTTTTTGAAATAAATTTTGTATTATATTTTACACTAATCTTTTTTGAAGCATCTGCTTTTGTAAGTTCCCTGTCTAATGAATCAACTGTTATAACAGCATTATTTATATTTGTTACTTCTATATTATATACCTTTTGAAGCTCAGAAATAGGAACATATAAAATTCCATCTTTTCTAATAACAGTTCCTAATAACTTTACTGTCGCTCCATTTACTTTCATTGTCTTTTCATTTAAAGATATTACTGCTACCTTAGTGTCTGATGTAGTTATAAGTTGATTGTTATCTTTATCATAAT
The DNA here is from genome assembly GCA_948630815.1 of uncultured Clostridia bacterium. Taxonomy (GTDB): domain Bacteria; phylum Bacillota; class Clostridia; order TANB77; family CAG-508; genus RGIG8482. Next base: position 69,832 of record CAPIEU010000002.1, on the reverse strand, counting down.
AAATTTGTCCATCAAAATAGTTTGCGATATCATCTTTTGACACATAAACTATGCCATCATTATTTATAAATAGTTCATATTTCATTTTAGATGTTACATTGTTATTGTTGATAATGAAATTGATTTTTCCTTCATTTGGATCTTTCTTAAAATTTGGTGATATTATTAAAACAACTGTTACTATAACTAATAATACTGCTACTACTAATAATTGTTTCCATATTTTTTTTATAAAATTCATTGTAATTCTCCTTAATATTTTATAATACTTTTATACTATATCATAAAATACTTTTTTCGTGAATATATTTAAAAAATTTTAAGAAATTATTTTTTGCTTTATTCTTCTTATACGAAAATATTTCCAAAATCTCTTTATTTTTAGCTTTTTTCGTGATATAATTGTACTGTACTTAATAAGGAGGGATTCTTATGTGGCAAATGTGGTTAATTATATCTGGATTATTTTTTATTTTAGAAATAATTACTATACGGTTTTTTAATATTTTGGTTTGCAATTGGAGCATTATTTGCAATGATAACTAGCTTCTTTACAGATAATATAATAATCCAAACTACAGTTTTCTTAGTAACATCAACTGCTTTACTTTTTTTTACCAAACCTTTTGTAAAAAAATTTTCTCGGTAAAGATTCTATAAAAACTAACGCATATTCTGTTATTGGTAAAACTGGAATTGTTACAAAAGAAATTAATCCTAACCTTGGTATTGGTCAAGTAAAAATTGCAGGTGAAGTTTGGAGTGCAAAATCAGATGAAATTATACCTATTGGAGAAGAAATTGAAGTATTAGAAATCAATGGTGTAAAAGCTGTTGTAAAAGCTAGATTAGAGGTTAGACGTTAGACGTTTAAGAAGTTTCTTCAAAGAAATTTCTTAAATCCAACATCAAACTTCCAACCTCCAATTTCTAACATCAATTACGATATTAGTATTTTTATTAATATATATTTTATAAGGAGGAATAGTTATGGTATTTTTAATTATATTACTTGTTATTATATTAGTAATAGCATTTAAATCAATTAAAATCGTTAAACAAGCAGAGGTATACATTATTGAAAGACTTGGTAAGTATCATAAAATTGCAGATGCTGGTCTTACAATAATAGTTCCATTTATTGATCATGTAAGAAGTGTTGTAAGTCTTAAACAACAAACAATGGATATACCACCTCAAGGAGTTATTACAAAAGATAATGTTACAATTACAATTGATACAGTTGTATTTTATAAAATTACAGATCCTGCAAAAGCAGTGTATGAAATTCAAAGTTTAAAGAAAGGTATTGAATACTTAGCAATCACAACAATACGTGATATTGTTGGTAAAATGGACTTAGATGCAACCTTTAGTTCAAGAGATGCTATTAATGATCAATTAAGAGTTATCTTAGATGAAGCAACAGACCAATGGGGTTGTAAAGTTGACCGTGTAGAAATTAAAGATATTACACCACCTGCCGATATTCGTGATGCAATGGAAAAACAGATGAATGCAGAACGTAATAAAAGAGCTTTAATTCTTCAAGCAGAAGGTGAAAGACAATCAGCTATTACAATTGCAGAAGGTCAAAAAGAAGCTGCTATTTTAGAAGCAGAAGCTGATAAAGAATCAAAAATTAGACGTGCTGCTGGTGAAGCTGAAGCTATAAAACAAGTTGCACAAGCTAAAGCAAAAGAAGTTGAAATGATTTATGCTGCTATGAAGAAAGCTGATCCTGATGAAAGATTAGTACAACTTAAATCTTTAGAAGCTCTTGAAAAAGTTGCAAATGGAGATGCAAATAAGGTATTTATTCCATTTGAAGCAACTCAAGCTCTTTCTAGTTTAGGTGCTGTAAAAGAAGTATTTAAAGATAATAAATAATTTTTAATGGGTTGCATACCATGCAACCCATATATTATATATTCATTAATTTAAAATCTAAATAATCTCCACTTACCAAACTAAACTCTATTCCCTCTACATTACCTTCTATTGCATCTTTATGAGAATGTCCATGTAAATGACCATACATACATCTTGATACATTATATTTCTTCATTACATCTACAAACTTAAGTTCTAAATGATTTAATAAACTAGAATTTGTTATTGGAGGATAGTGCATAAATACTAATATTTCTTTATCATTACCATATTTTTCTCTTCCTTCTTTTAGTGATAATTCTAGCCTTCCTAATTCTCTATTTAAAATTTTTCCGTCTCCTTCAAGGCTATTTAGCGTCCACCCTCTTGTTCCTGCAATGATTTTATTTTCAAAACAGTAACTATTATTATATATAAAATCAATTGTATTAAATTTATGTTCTTCTAAATACTTATGCATTTTTTTTATTGTAGTCCACCAATAATCATGATTTCCTTTTAATAATAATTTTTTTCCTGGAAGTTCATTTAAATATTTAAAATCTAAATAGCTATCTTCTAAATTCATTGCCCATGAAAAATCTCCTGGCAATATTACTAAATCATTGTCAGTTACTTTTTCTAACCAATCCTTTCTTATTTTTTCCTCATGATTGTCCCAATTATCTCCAAATATATTCATAGGTTTTGGATTTTTGAAAGATAAATGTAAATCTGCTATTACAAAAATAGCCATATCTTATTTCCTTTCTATCTCTATCTTTATTTTCTAGTATAGGGGCGGGTCTCATACCCACCCTTTTATTTTTTGTTGTTAATATTACTTTAAAACATTTCTATACAATATATTTATTCATATTTTTAAATTTGGTATAGCATTTAATGTAAGATCCGCTATATTTCCTTTAATATAGTTATAATATCCAGCTGATGCTATCATTGCCGCATTATCTGTACATAATACTTTTTCTGGGTAATATACTTTTATATTTTTTGATTCTTCTAAACTTTTAAATCTTTCTCTTATAAAGATATTTGCTGATACACCACCAGCTAAAGCGACTTTATCTATATTAAGTGCTTCTATTGCTCTAGTAGTATTTGTAATCAATACATCTGTAATTGCTTGTTCAAAACTTGCACATAAGTTTTCTTTATTTACATCTGGCATTTTGTGATGCAAATTTAATACAGCTGTTTTTATTCCACTAAAACTAAAATCTAGATTATCAAAATATGTACGTGGCAATTCAATATTTGGTTCTCCCATTTCTGCAAGTTTATCTATTTTAGGTCCTCCTGGATATTCTAAGCCAATAACTCTTGCAACTTTATCAAAGGCTTCTCCTACTGCATCATCACGTGTTTTACCTAGTATCTCAAATTCCATATAATCTTTTATATATACAAGATGTGTATGTCCTCCAGAAATAATCACACATAAAAATGGTGGCTCTAATTCTTTATGTGTTATATAGTTTGCTGCAATATGACCTTCAATATGATTAACTCCTACAAGTGGTTTATTTAGGGCATAACTTAAAGCTTTAGCATATGCTACTCCTACAAGTAATGCTCCTACAAGTCCTGGTCCATACGTACATACAATTACATCTATATCATTAAAAGTTACTCCTGCTTTTTCTAATGCTTCCTTTGTAACTGTTTGAATTGCTTCAACATGATTTCTTGATGCTATTTCTGGGACTACTCCTCCAAATCTTTTATGTATATCTATTTGAGAATTTATTACATTAGAAAGAACCTCTCTACCGTTTTTTACAACAGCTACAGAGGTTTCGTCACAACTTGATTCAATTCCTAGCGTTATTATATCTTTTTTCATCTTATTACTCTTTCTATTATAATGTTTTTATCATTTTATATTTCTGGGCGGGCACGAGACCCGCCCCTACATATCATTATATATTAATTCCAAACATCATTCCTATTATATTAATTAAGCCAGATGAAATTGCTCCTATTATTGGAGAAATTATTTTTCCTGCTAGTCCTGTAATCCATAAAATAAGAAATACAATATAAAATACTCTTTCATATTTATCTAACCATTGTTTTACATTATATGACATAAAGTTTCTAAATATTTTACTTCCATCTAATGGTGGTAGTGGAATAAGATTAAATACTCCTAACCCTATATTTACTATTATTGTAGATTGAATTATTGTAATAACAATAACACCTATTTGTGATATTACAAATTCCATAGCAAATTTTATTAATACAAAATATAGTATTGTAAATACTATTGCAAGTACAAAATTCATTAATGGTCCTGCAACTGAAACAATTGCTTCTCCTGCTGATGTAGAATATTTTCTATCGAAATTTCTTGGATTTATTTGTACAGGTTTTCCCCAACCTATATGTGCAAATATTAGTAGTATAAATCCTGCCAAATCTAAATGGCTTAATGGATTTAAATTTAACCTTCCTTGCATTTTTGGAGTATCATCACCTAATTTGTAAGCAGCATACGCGTGTGCAAATTCATGAAATGTAATTGCTATTATTACTCCTGGTAAAGTAAGTAATAACCCCATTAGGCTACCGTGCACTCATTCCTACAAGTCCCATTATTACCATTATTCCTAATATAATATATAAAATTTTATTATCAAATGAAAAATTATACATAAATCTTCTCCTTACTTTACATTAGCATTTTCTACATTACTAAGTACTTGTTTCTAGAAGTTATTTTAGCCTATTGCTACATATTCTTTTGTATGTCGTCCTCTACCTCTTTCATAGCTTCTAGTGTATTTTGTAATAGTTCCTCTAATTCCCATCCTAAAAGTTCTGCTCCACGTGCAATTATCTCTCTTGAACAACCTGCTGCAAATTTTTTATCTTTATATTTTTTCTTTAGGCTTTGTAATTCCATATCTTTTGTACTTTGTGATGGTCTCATTTTAGCTGCTGCACCGATTAATCCTGATAATTCATCTGTTGCAAATAATATCTTCTCCATCTTATGTTTAGGTTCTATATCTGTACATATACCATATCCATGACTACAAACAGCATGTATTAATTCACTATTTGCATTAATCTCTTTTAACATTTCAGGTGCTTTTATACAATGTTCTTCTGGATACATTTCATAATCTATATCATGTAATAGTCCTACAAATCCCCAAAAATCCTCGTTCTCATTATATTTTTTTGCAAAGTATCTCATAATTTGTTCAACAGTAACAGCATGTCTTATGTGGAATTCTTCTTTATTATATTTTTTTAATAATTTTATTGCATCTTCTCTATTAATTTGTGTCTCAAATACTTTATTTGTTATTTCATTATTTTCAATTTTCTTTTGTTTCTTTTCACTTGCAAGTGGTTTCATTGTTGGGAATAATAATACATCTCTAATTGATGCAGAATCTGTTAAAAGCATAATTAATCTATCAATTCCCATACCAAGTCCACCTGTTGGTGGTAAACCAATTTCTAAGCTTTGAACGAAGTCTTCGTCCATCATATTTGCCTCTTCGTCTCCTGCCTCTCTTGCCTCTACTTGTTTTTTAAATCTTTCATATTGATCTATTGGATCATTTAACTCTGAATATGCGTTTCCATATTCACGTCCTCCAATAAATACTTCAAATCTTTCTGTTAATCTAGGATCTTCTTTCTTTCTTTTTGTTAATGGTGATACTTCTACTGGGTAATCGCATATAAATGTTGGCTGAATTAGAGTTTCTTCTACATACTCTTCAAAGAAAATATTTATAATATTCCCTCTTGTTTTCTTAATATCATCCACTTCTAGCTTTCTTTCTTTAGCAATTTTAAGTGCTTCTTCATCTGTATTTATAGTATTAAAGTCTATACCTGTAACTTCTTTTATAGCATCTACCATTGTTATTCTCTTCCATGATGGTGTAAGGTCTATGTCTATTCCTTGATAAGAAATTTTTGTTGTTCCTAGTATATTTTTTGCAATTGTAGATACCATTTCTTCTGTTATATCCATCATATCGTTATAATCTTCATAGCTTGAATATAATTCCATTGATGTAAATTCTGGATTGTGTTTTAAATCCATCCCTTCATTTCTAAATAAACGTCCTATTTCATAAACTTTATCAAATCCACCTACTATCAATCTTTTTAAATATAATTCTGGTGCAATTCTTAAGTACATATCAATATCTAGTGCATTATGATGAGTAATGAATGGTTTTGCTGTAGCTCCACCTGCTACCACATTAAGTATTGGCGTTTCTACTTCCATATATCCCTTAGAATCTAGGAAATTTCTCATTTCTTTAATAATTTTGCTTCTTAGTTCAAAGGTTTTCTTAACTTCTGGATTCATTATTAAATCTGTATATCTTTGTCTATATCTTAAATCTGGATCTTTTAATCCATGAAATTTCTCTGGAAGTGGTCTTAATGATTTTGAAAGTAATGTTACACTTTTTGCGTGTACAGAAATTTCTTCTGTTTTTGTTTTAAACACAAACCCAGTAATACCTATAATATCTCCTATATCATAAGTCTTAAATTCTTTATAACTTTCTTCTCCTAAATCATTAATACTTACATAACTTTGGATTTTTTCATCACAGTCTTGTATTGTACAAAATGATGCTTTTCCCATAATTCTTTTTGCTATAATTCTTCCAGCTACTGTTACATCTTTTCCATCAAGTTCTTCAAATTTTTCTTTAATTTCGTAAGCTGTATTAGTTCTATTAAATTTTGTAATTTCAAATGGATTTTTCCCTTTTGCTTGTAAATCCTCTAATTTTTCTCTCCTTATTTTCATAAGTTGGTTTAAATCTAATTCTTGTTCTTCTACTTGATTATTTTGGCTCATATATAATTCCCTACCTTTATATTCTATGATACATTATTATACCTTAGACTATACTGAAAGTAAACCTTTATTAAGAAATTTTAGTCCTTTTTTGTTAATGTTCAATGCTTTTCTTCCAAATTTGAATTAATATATATAGGTGTTGCATACCAAGCAACACCTACATTTGAAAATTTTTACCTTAAAAGAATTAAATATTTCTTCTTTTTTTGTTAAACTATAGCTTTTTTACCAATTTTATGTTAAACTTATATAGTAACAAATTAATATTCACTATTAATAGGAGGAATCATAATGATTACATTACGGACATTAAAAAGGGAGGAAAAACCTGAAAACATTATCACAGAAATTCTCAAGGCATTTGAGGAAAACCCACAAGAAGATGTTGTAGAGTTTCAAAAAGAACAGTTTGCAAATACGGAAGAAGATTCATTTTCTTTTAGAATTACTCGTCATGAGTGTTCTATTTATAAGCAAATTGAAGCTCCTGCATTGAAAACCATATATTTTAATTGCTTAACTATGAAACAAGTTTCAATGCACTATTCTCAGCCAGAGATTGCAGCTATGGCATATGAAGCGATGTATCAATCGGTAAAAGATTTCGCTGTAAAAGAGTATCTTGCAAAATTAGTAGGTAATTGTCATACTTTCTAACGTCCTATAAGTAGTGAAAAAGGCGCCACATTTTTAGGTGGCTCTTTTTCTTAATTCCATAGCATATTTTAATGTACCCTCTGTTATATCTCCACTTGCTATTCTTGCTATTTCTTTTATTGTTTCTTCCTCTGTTAATAACTTTATTTTTGTAACAGTTTTATCATCCTTTACTTCTTTACTTATATAATAATTATTATCTCCTTTTGCTGCAATACTCGCGAGATGCGTTACGCATAGCACTTGATGGTGTCTTGCAATGTTTTTCATCTTCATACTTACTGCAATTGCAGCAATACCACTAATTCCTGTATCTATTTCATCAAATACTAAAACTGGCACTTTATCTACACCTGCAAGTACTGATTTGATTGCTAACATAATTCTAGACATTTCACCACCTGAGGCTATTTTTATAAGTGGCTTTTTCTCTTCTCCTATATTGGTTGATATTACAAGTTCTACTACATCTAACCCATTTTTATTAAATTCTTCTTGTGATATTACTTGGGCCTCAATCCTTGCATTTTGCATTTCTAAGTCTTTAAGTTCTTTATTTATTTTTATAGATAATTCTTTTCCCTCTTTTATGCGAATTCCATTCATTTGTTTTGAAAGTTTTGTCATTTCTAATTCTATGTCTTTTAATTCACTTTTTAATTTATTATTTATTTCATCTAGATTTTCTATTTCAAATATTTCCTTTTCTATTTCTTCTTTATACTGTATAATTTCTTCTATACTATTTCCGTATTTTCTTTTTAACGAAAATATTGTATCTAACCTTTCTTCAATATTATTCCTTTCTTCTTCATTAAAATTCACATCATCTTTTATTGCATTTATATCTCTTGCAATTTCTTGAATATCATAATATATGTTTTTTAAGTTAGATAATTTCTTCTCGTATTTTTCATCTATGTTTTCTATTTTTTCTAACGCTTTTATTGCCACATTTATACTCTCTATTGTCTGTTCGCTTAAAGCATTATCTGCTATTTCAAGATTTTCAGCTATTTTACTTGAGTTTATTATTATTTTTCTTTGTTCTTCTAAAACTTCATCTTCTCCAATTTTTAATTTTGCATATTCTATCTCATTTAATTGATATTTCAAAAGGTCTAATTTTCTCTGTTTTTCTTTTTCATCTCCATAATTATTTTTTAATTCTAGCTTTACTTCATTATACTTATCAAATAAAATTCTATATTTAGTTTTTATTTCTAGAATTTCACTTCCAATAAAGCAGTCTAAATATCCTATATGTGAAGCTTTGTCTAGTAAAGTTTGATTATCTTGTTGACCGATGAATGTCTATTATATTTTTCATAAATTCCTTTAGCTCACTAACTGTAACTAATCTTCCATTTATTTTGCAAGAATTTCTACCATTTTCATATATTTCCCTTGAAACTATAATATTCCCATCTACTGATATTTCACTTTCTGGCATATAGATACACGCTTCTACATATGAATAGTTTTCTCCTTTTCTTATCATTTCTTTAGAAAACCTACCACCTGATATAATAGATAATGAATCTATTATTAATGTTTTTCCTGCCCCTGTTTCTCCTGTTAATACATTAAAACCTTTGTTTAAATCTATACTTAAACTATCTATTATTCCTATGTTTTTTATATTAATTGTTGATATCATATTTTCTCCAATCTGGATTGCATACTATGCAACACCTACATATCTTGATATTTTATTTGTATTCTCTTATTATTTTAATTCCTTATGTGCTTTTTCAACTACTGTTTTTATATTTTCTCTTATATTAAATAAATCTAATTTATCTGTTTCTTTTTTCATATACACTATATATTCAATATTTCCTGCTGGTCCTTTTATTGGTGAATAATCAATTTGTTCTATTTTAAATCTAAGGCTATTAGCAAATAATAAAACTTTTTCTATTACCCTTAAATGTACTTTTTTATCTTTTACAACACCATTTTTGTTAATAAACTCTTTTCCTGCTTCAAATTGTGGCTTAATTAATATAACTATTTCTCCATTATCTTTTAACAACTTATATGCCTTATCAAGTACATTTGTAAGAGATATAAATGATACATCAGTAGAGATAAAATCTACCTTTTCAAATTTTTCCACATCAAGTTCTTTAATATTTATTCCCTCAAGATTAACTACCCTTTTATCATTTACTAATTCTTTAGCAAGTTGATTATGCCCAACATCAATTGCATATACTGTCTTTGCTTCATTTTGTAACATACAATCAGTAAATCCACCTGTTGATGCTCCTATATCCATACATTTTTTGTTTTGTAATGATATTTTAAATTGTTTTATAGCTTTATCTAGCTTTAATCCTCCTCTACTAACAAATGGTAATGTTTCTCCTTTAATTTCTATTTTACAGTCCTCTTCAAAAGCCTTGCCTGATTTCTCTACTAAAATACTATTTACATATACACATTTACCATCTATTGCATATTTTGCTTTTTGCCTTGAACTAAAATAGCCCTTTTCCACTAATATATTATCTATTCTATCTTTCATAAAACTCCTTTTATGTTACGAATTTTTGTTTGTATTTATTATATAATATTTTCAAAATTTGTCAACTATTTATTTAATTTATTTTTATACAGACTGGTCATTTTCTTGACACTCTTCTTATATTTATGATAATTTAGTAGTAAATAAATAGATATAAGTTTGCATATAATTTATAATCTATAAAGAGAGGAATTTGTTATTTATGGAAAAATATTTTGATGCTACTGAATTTAAAAATATAAAGGAGATTTTATATAATTCTGCTAAGGTTTATAAAGACAATACTGCCTTTATTCTGAAACATAAAATAAATAAAAAAGTTCAATACGAAAATGTATCCTATAAAAGATTATTAGATGAAGTTAATTATCTTGGTACTAAATTTTTTGATTTAGGTTTTAAATATAAAAGAATTGCTATTGTTGGAAGAAACAGTTATGAATGGACACTTACACATCTTGCTAATTTATTAGGTGGAATACTATCTATTCCTTTAGATAAAGAATTGCAAGTTGATGAATTAGAAAGTTGCTTAGAAAGAAGCAAGGCTGATGTGGTTGTTTTTGATGAAAAATATATTGATAATATAGAAGAAATTAAAAGAAGAAATAATACAAACTTACAGGAATATATATGTATGAGAAAACTAGAAAATTATCTTGATATACCTACTTTACTACAACAAGGAAAAGAATTAATAGCTTCTGGAAATACCAATTACATTAATCAAGAAATTGATTCTTATAAAATGAATATTTTGTTATTTACATCAGGAACTACTTCAAAATCAAAAGCTGTTATGCTTTCTCAAAACAATATAGCTTCTAATGTGTATTCAATGCAATTAGTAGAAGGTCTTTTCCCTAGTGATGTTAATCTTGCATTTCTACCTTGCCACCACATATTTGGCTCAACAGAATTAATCGTTATGCTTGCTTGTGGTGTACAAACTGCATTTCCTGACGGTTTAAGATATGTAGCACAAAACTTAAAAGAATATAAAGTTAGTGTATTTGTTGGTGTTCCATTACTTGTAGAAGCAATCTATAAAAAAGTAGAACAAGGTATTGCATCACAAGGTAAAACCAAAGTAGTAAATATTGCAAAAAAAGTTAGTAATTTATTATTAAAATTACATATTGATATTAGAAAAAAATTATTTAAAAGTATTATTAATGAGCTAGGTGGATATTTAAGATTTGTTATATCTGGTGGTGCCCCACTTGATAAAAAAGTTGCTAAAGGATTTAATGAAATAGGTATACAAGTCGCTCAAGGATATGGTTTAACAGAAACCTCTCCTGTTATTGCAGCTGAAAATGCTGTAAAAACAAAATATGGTTCTATAGGTTTTCCAATGGAAAATGTAGAAATAGAATTTATAAATAAAGATACAGATGGTATTGGTGAAATTAGAGTAAAAGGTCCAAATGTAATGCTTGGTTATTATGAAAATCCTGAAGCAACAAATGAAGTATTACGAGATGGTTGGTTTTATACTGGCGATTTAGGTTATATAGATAAAGATGGATTTTTATTCATTACTGGTAGAAAAAAGGATATGATCGTTCTAAAAAATGGTAAAAAGGTTTTTCCTGAAGAATTAGAAGTTTTAGTTAATAGAATTGATGAAGTAGAAGAATGTATGGTTTTTGGTATACCTGATAATAAAGATAAAAATGATATTAAACTTTCTGTTAAAATTGTATATAACAAAGATGTAGTAAATGAGAAATATCCAAATATTCAAAAAGAAGAACTTGAAAAAATTATTTGGGATAAAATAAAGGAAATAAATAAAACCTTTCCTCCATACAAATATATTAAACATATGATATTAACAGATAAAGAATTAATAAAAACTACTACTAAAAAAATTAAAAGAAACGAAGAAATGAAATTAATGAATATATAAAAGATAGAATTGCTTACTATAAAACTAACATTATATATAGCACGACAAAGCGAGAAGAATTCTCTTCTCGCTTTTGGATTAAAATATTTCATTCTTTCAGCATTTAATTAATTTCTAAAAAAACATCAAAGCCCTTTTCTTTTGCTTTTTTCCTAAATCCTGCGATTGCTTCATCATAATACAATCTTACATTGTCTATGATAAATCTAATTCCGTCTGGGCACATACGTATTTCTCCATTTCGCCTCTTAAAAATTTCTTTCAGTTCTTCAACCCCTAAGTTTTTCTTTTTTATGTATTTTTTAGGAATACACAAAATTATAAACTCGTCTGAATCATTTGTTTGAACAATCAATAAATGCTCTGTCCGAAAGATACCCAATTTCATTTTGTTACTGTTTTCGTCATTATTCATATTTTTACCCTCTCTTATTTGAAGTTTGCTTTATTGCTACTATATATATTATAATAAATTTTTTCAAAAAAATCAATTCTTACTGATAAATAAAATTCCTCTAATTCTTACTTTTCAATAATTAGAGGATTTCTTATATATATTGTTTTCTAATAATTTTCTGCTTTTATTTCAAAATAAGCTTTTGGGTGTGCACATACTGGACAAACTTCTGGTGCAGATTTTCCTATTACTATATGTCCACAGTTTCTACATTTCCAAATTCTATCTCCATCTTTAGAAAATACTAGTCCATCTTTTACATTTGCTAATAATTTTAAATATCTTTCTTCGTGTTCTTTCTCAATTTTTGCAACTTCTTCAAATAAAAATGCAATATGGTTAAATCCTTCTTCTTTTGCTTCTTTTGCAAATGTAGAATACATATCTGTCCATTCATAATTTTCTCCTGCTGCTGCTGCTTTTAAGTTTTCAGCTGTGTCAGATATTTCTCCTCCATTAAGCAATTTAAACCACATTTTTGCATGTTCTTTTTCATTATCAGCTGTTTCTTGAAATATAGCAGCTATTTGTTCATATCCATCTTTCTTTGCTTTGCTTGCAAAATATGTGTACTTATTTCTAGCTTGAGATTCTCCTGCAAAAGCTGCCATTAAATTTTGCTCTGTTTTAGATCCTTTTAACTCCATTTTTTCATTACCTCCTATTTTTATTTTATACATATTTTACCATATAATTTTAAAATTGCAATACATCTAAATCAATTTTTGTTACAGTTCAGTCTTACATTATCGTAATTAACGAAATGTAGTAATATATTTATTTTAAAAAATGAAGTACACGATGTCTAAAGAAGCGTTGGCTAGTATCGAAATCTTTTAAAATAAATATATTACTATTATGGGAGCAGACTAAAAAATAGTATAGACTGAACCGTAACCATTTTTTGATTAATTTTTAGCAAAGTCTTGTTTTTTTTCATAATATGTGTTAAACTAGCAAGTAGACAATTTATTAACTTTATAGGAGGTGCAATTTAAAATGGCGAAATGTGCAATATGTGAAAAAACTTTAGCTTATGGAAATAAATTAAGTATAACTCGTTCTCATATTAGTAAAAGAACATCAAGGACTTGGAAACCAAATATTAGAAGTGTAAAAGCTATGGTAGATGGAGAACCAAAAAGAATATCTGTATGTGCTAAATGTTTACGTGCAGGAAAAGTTAAAAGAGCATAAAGAATATATTAAAAAGTAGGCATACACCTACTTTTTTGTTTTCTTATGTAACACTATTCTTTTATTCCAAAGATTAGTTTAACAAAACCTCTTAAAAATTTAGGTACTTTTTTTACTACTATTTGCATATATAACACTCTCCTTCTTATATATTTAACACGAAAGCCAAATTAAACCTAAAATTAAGATTGCTACTCCAATTAAAAATAGCCACCCTGTTACTGGAAGTAATAAAACAAGTAAAATCCCAAGTCCTAAACCTATAAGACACACTCCACACGTTTTTTTTAGTATTCCAAACATAATACCTTACCTCCAATCCTTACTTATATTATATTAATATATCGAAAAAAGGTGATAGAATGAAAGTAAATAAAGATGAAATTATAGAACTAGTAAATATATTAAAAAATACATATCCAGATGCTACTTGTAGTTTAGATTTTAATACTCCTTTTGAAATGGTAATAGCTGTTATGCTTTCTGCTCAATGTACAGATGAAAGAGTAAATAAGGTTACACCTACATTATTTGCTAAATGCCATACTCCTCAAGATTTTGTAAATATTGATATTACAGAACTAGAAGAGTTAATCCATTCTTGTGGTTTTTATAAAAACAAAGCTAAAAATATAAAAGCATGTGCTAAAAAAATTATAGAAGATTTTAACGGCGAAGTACCTCATACAATGGAAGAATTAATAACTCTTCCTGGTGTTGGAAGGAAATGTGCAAATGTTATTATGCTTGAAGCTTTTGGATATGCAGAAGGAATTGCTGTTGATACACATGCAAAAAGAATCTCCAATAGACTTGGACTTTCTAATAAACACGACCCAGAAAAAATTGAACAAGATTTATTAAAAATTTTTCCAAAAGAATATTTAAAAGATATTAATCATCTATTTGTATGGCATGGTAGAAATACTTGTGATGCAAGAAAACCAAAATGTGAAATTTGTACATTAAAAATATATTGCAAAACATGGAACTCTAAAACAAATTAAAAAATATATAAATTTTCATTATTCTTCTTCAAACAGATATGTATTGTTTCTCCCTACATCATTTATGTGTATAAAATAAGAATATATACACATACTAGCCTTTAAAGAGGTGATTGTTTTGACAAACATAAATTGTTCTGCGAGTTGTGTTTATCAAAAAGACGGTAAGTGCTGTTTTGAAAATGTATCCTCACAAACAGTAACTCCTGCTTCCAATTGTGCTTACTATATACTAAAAGAGGTAGTAACAAAAAAATAGTTACTGCCTATTTTTATCTATAAAAACCAGTATTATCCTATATTAATTTTATTAGTAACAAATGTAATCTTGGAAATCTATAGTTACAAGATAATGGTTTTATACAGAAAATTTATTGTAAACATTGTAGGGGCGAGCATTGCTCGTCCGCAATTTCGCAGAAATTGCCTTAAATATTCATAAATAACCCAATTAATTAGATTATTTATATATAATCTTCTATTTTCAAATATGCTTTTTAATTTCTAATTATATGTTAATAAAATAATTTTTGTCATATATTATATTCTGTTTTTGACAAATTGTTATAAGGTAATATCCTACTTTATAATAATCATATTGCCCTAAACATATATATTTTTTGCTTATATTCTCTCATATTTTTCCTTTATAATATATTTTCTGTCCTTTTCAATATTTTTAGGGTAATTTTTTCAATGTTGCAGACGAGCAATGCTCGCCCCTACAATGTTTGCAATAAATTCTAGCACCAAAACCATTATCTAGTAACAATCTACATTATTTTACCTAATTTTTTATTGACAAACTATATAATTAGTTATATGATTTAGCATATAAAATAAAATTTTTAGGAGGAATTTTTTATGTTAAAAAATAAGGTAAAATTACTTGTATTATTAACTTGTATCATTATGCTTATCTCTACTTTAAGTTTTGCAACTAATGATATAGTTCCTGGTGATAATGCAAGAACCACAGAAGGTGATGTTCAAACAACCTCTGAAGAAACCGCCCCAGTAACAGAAGGTGAAAATAATCAAGGTACATCTCAACCTACACCAGAAATATATAATGGTGATTTATATTTATTCGATAATAATGTTGTAATGGATAAATATGTAGACGGTAATGTTTTCATTTTTGGAAGAAATGTTGAAATTACTGGTAGAGTTAATGGTTCTTTATTTGTTTTTGGAGATAAAGTAACTTTTAGCGAAAATTCATACATTGTTCAATCAATTTATGCTTGTGCTAATGAATTAAATTTAAATGGTGCTGCAAATGATTTATATGCTGCTGGAAATGTAGTTAATATGAATTATAATTCATTTATGATTAGAGATTTGAAAGTTTTCGCAAATACTTTCAATTTTAAAGGTGGAGCTGGAAGAGATGCTTTTGTTGAAGCAGATAATTTTAATTTTGAAACTACATCTGGAAGTTCTGCTATAGTATATGGAAACTTAAATTATTCAAGTAATAAAGAATTAGAACTATCAAAAGAATTAGTACAAGGAGAAATTCATTACTCTAACTTACAAAGTTTTGGAGATTCTAATTCAGTAGGAAGCATTATATTAAATAAAGTAATTGATTTATTAGAAACTATATTATTCACTATTGTAGTATTTTTATTAATCGCTTGGCTTGCTCCAAAATTTATAGAAAATTCAAAAAATTACATTGGAAAACCTACATTAATATCTTTTGGAATTGGATTATTAGCTTTTTTTGTAGCAATATTTGTAAGTTTTGCATTACTATTTAGCTATATTGGTATTTCACTTGCATTTGCTATTTTTGCTATATTTATGCTAATGATAACTATTTCATTTACAATTACTACTATATGTATTACTTTTAAATTAAAAGAGAAATTTAATTTTAGTAAAAAGTATTTAACAATAATTGCTTTAATAGTAGTTACATTAATACTATGGATATTACAACAAATTCCTTATGTTAGTGCAATTGTTAATATAATCGTTTATCTATTTGGATTTGGAACATTACTTTCATATATATTTAAAACAACTAGAAAAGAAAAAAATGTAGAGATTTAAAAATCTCTACATTTTTTATTACTAATTTAATAATGCTATTTTTACCAAAAAGGTTATATATTTATTAGTGTATCACTATTATTCTTTTAACTTTTTAATTGTTTCTTTATAATCATCTGTTTTTATAATACCTGTTCCAACAACTGCAATATCTACTCCCGCTTCTTTTACTTCTTCTATATTTTCTAGTTTAATTCCTCCATCTGCTTCTATATCAACTTCTAAACCATTTTCATTAATATAATTTTTTAGTATTCTTACTTTATCAAGAGTTTCTGGAATTAAGGTTTGTCCACCTTTTCCTGGTTCAACAGTCATTATAAGTAACATATGAATATATGGTAAAAATTCATATATTTCTTCTAATTTTGTATTAGGTTTAATAGCTATTCCTACTTTTACATTGTTTGTCTTTATATAATCTATAATACTCTTAACTTCTTGTTTATCTTTTAGTGCCTCATATTGAAAAGTAATAATATTAGGTATTATGTCTAAATATTCTCTCACATACCTTTTTACATCTTGTACCATTAAATGTACATCTACTGGTATATTTGATATTTGTTTAGCCACCTCTATATGTGACTTCATAAGTTCTCTTGTATCATTTTCTACAAATTCTCCATCCATAACGTCTATATGGTAATAATCTGTATGAGCTACTTCTAAATCATAAATTACTTTAATACTTTTTTCCTTTTCCACTGATAACAATGATGTTGATATTTCTACCATTTATGTTCCTCCTTATCTTTTAAATCATTATATATTTTAATATAACTTTCATATCTTGAACTTGATATTTTCCCTGTTTGTAATGCTCTTTTTATTCCACATTCTTGTTCTTTTATATGTGTACAGCCTACAAATTCACATTGTTTTTCAAATTCTATAAATTCCCTAAAATATTTATATAAGTCACTTTTTTCTATTTCGTATACATCAAATGTAGCAAACCCTGGGGTATCAGCTATATATGTGTCTTTATCTATTTTGTATAACTTAACTTGAGTTGTCGTATTTTTTCCTTTTTTATTTTTAGAACTTATTTCGCCTTCTTTAGTTAAAGTTTCATTGAATATTGAATTTAATAAACTAGATTTTCCGTACCCCAGAATTTCCAGAAAAAGCACTTATATTGTTTAAAAGCTCTTCATTTAATTTGCTTACACCTTGTCTAGCTTTCGCATTTGTAACAATCACTTTATATCCAATATCAGTATACATTTTTTGAATTTCTTCAATTTTTTCTTCTTTTTCTAAGTCTATCTTATTAATAACAATAATAACATCTATTTTTAAAAATTCTGCAAAAGCTAATTGTTTATCTAGCATTAGTAAATCTGGCTTTGGTTGTTTTGTAGATACTACTAATATTAGTTTTGTAAGATTTGCAAGTTTTGGTCTTTTAATATAATTTTCTCTTTTAAATACTTCACTAATAAGAGCAGTATTTTTATCATCATCTAAAACTTCTATGTTTACTCTATCTCCAACTACAGGTGTAATATCTATATTTTTAAATTTTCCTCTTGCATTACATTCATATATTGCTTCTTTAGTTTCTACTATGTATATATTAGAAATATTACTTACAATAACTCCTTTTAGCATTTTTCCTCCGTTTTATAATCTAATATTTTTTCTTCTAATAATTTAAAATTGCAACATCTTTTTGCTATATTAGAATTTGGTCTTTTTATAATATATTGGTACAACTCTTCAGCATTTCTCTTTATTTGTTCTTGTTCTTTATTTATTATATGCAACTCTATATTAAGCAAATTTATATATTTTTCTTTATCTATTTTATTTTCAAATCTCCTATATTGTTCTATTTCACTATATTTTAACCTTTTTATGTATTCTTCTTTTATAGGTATCATATTATTTAGATTTAATACACCTAATATTTTATCATTACTTTTTATTTTATACAAATCTATATTAGCCTTTACGTCATAATATTTCTGCTTTGTGGATGAAATATGTACATAATACTTAAAATCATATATCTCTAATACTATTCCTATATATGGTTTCAATTTTTGACTATACTCTATATTTTGTACTCTACTATCTATTGAATGTAAATAATTTACATATCCTTTATCAACTATGTACCAATTCATAATTTTTACCTCCCAAAAATAATAGGAATAGAAGAAGACTTAGTCTTCTTACTACCCCCATCTTTTAAATCTCTTTTTTTAGTTGGAAGAGTAAAACCACTTTATAAGCCTCTTTTTTTAGTTGGAAGAGTAAACCACTTTATAAGCCCCTTTTTTTATTGGAAGAGTAAAACCGCTTTTAATAGTTATTAACTATCTTACTTAGTATATTCATTATAATACATTTTATTTACAAAAGTCAAGTTTTTTACTCAAAAACAATTTGATTTGTAGAATTCAAGTTTAATTGTTTTTGTCTATTTCCTAAAACTCCATCTAAATAAACTTTTATTGTTATAGTTCCAATTCCACTTACATCTACTTCAAATATATCATTTTTAGATTTCGTTCCTTTAAATACACTATCTTCTCCAACTTTTACTTCCACATCTACTGTTTTTTTAGCTGTTGATATTACTGTATTTCCTGTTGTTTCAGTATATCCACCTGTTAATGATTTTAAATTTATTTTTACTTTTCCTGTTTTTAGTTGTTCTATTTTGTTTACTGTAATTATTACCTCTGTTCCTTCATCAAGTGTTGAACCTGCTTCTTTATCTTGTTTTAGAACTTTTCCATCATCTTTTGTTTTATCTTCTTCATATATTACCTGTTTTACTTTTAATTTGCTATCCTCTATAGTCTTTTTTGCCTCTGCTTCAGTTTTTCCAATTACATAAGGCATACTTACTTGTTCTATTCCTGTACCTGTACTTACATGTATTTTTACAGTTTCTCCAGCACTTATTTCAGTATTTTCCTTGGTTTCCTGGCTTACTACATATCCTTCTTCTACTGTTTTAGAAGTTTCTTCTATTACTTCTGCTTTTAAATGTGCTTCTTCTAAAGCAACTATAGCATCTTCTTTTTTCATTAATACTACCTTTGGCACTTTTGTCATTTCTTGACCTTTACTTATTACTACTTGTATTTCTGTTTTTTCCTTTATCTTGTAATTTTCTGCGAAACTTGGTGTTTGACTTATTATACGCCCTGCTTCAACATCTTTGCTAAACTCAGGTTCAAGCTCTGTATAAACAAGTTTTGCATCTTCTACTAATGCTTTTGCTTCTTCGCTAGTTTTTCCTACTAAATTAGGAATTTGTACATCTTTTACTTTTGTAAGTTGTAAACTAAAATATGTTATAGCTATTGTTACTATAAATAGTAATAATCCCCCTACAATACTAGATATTACTTTATGCCCTTTTATAAATGCAGATAGTCCTTTTTCTTTTTTCTTCTTTTGCGTATTTGCTTCTTTTCCTTGTACTGTAGGTATTTTTTGCGTTGGAAAATCATTTTGAGCATCTTTTATAAATACAAAATTTCCATCTGGATTTTTAATAGCCATATTTAAATCTCTTAGCATTTCAGTTGCACTTTGATAACGTAAATTTCCATCTTTTTGCATTGCTTTCACTACAATTTTATTTACTGATATTGGAATAGTAGGTGTTAATGTAATAGGCTCTATTGCCTTTTCTTGCATATGCATTAGTGCTACTGAAACTGGTGTGTCTGCTTCAAATGGTACTCTTCCTGTTAACATTTCATACATAACTACACCTAAAGAATATAGGTCAGATTTTGCATCTGTAAACCCTCCTCTTGCATGTTCTGGTGAAAAATAATGTACAGAACCAAGTGTTGTTCCAAAGGCTGTTATAGTTGAATTTGATACTGCTTTTGCAATTCCAAAATCTGTAACTTTTGCCATTCCATCTTCTGTTATTATAATATTATGTGGTTTTATATCTCTATGAATAATACTATTTTTATGTGCTGTTTCTAAAGCAGATGCTATTTGAATCGCAACTTTTACAGTCCATTTCCAAGATAACTTTCCTTCTTCTAAAATTACTTCTTTTAAAGTTTTTCCTTGTACAAGTTCCATAACAATATAATATAAGTTTCCTTCATTTCCTACATCATATACTGCTACTATGTTTGGATTTGTTAGGCTTGCAACAGCTTGTGCCTCTGAACGAAATCTTTTTATAAATTCATTATCTGTTGTAAATTCATCTCTTAATATTTTTACTGCAACAAATCTATTAAGCATATGATCTTTTGCCTTATAAACTGTAGCCATTCCACCATTTCCAACATTTTCTATTATTTCATATCTATTTGCAATTAATCTACCTTCTAAATTCATATTACTCTCTCCTTAGAATTTTATTAGTCATTATAAATTACTATAACTGTAATATTATCATATCCACCAAATTTATTTGCTTTGCTTATTAATGTATTACTGGTATTATTAGTTTCTTGTAAAACTGTATTATATATTTCTTCTTCACTTAACATATTTGTTAGTCCATCTGAACATATTATTATAACATCATCTTTTAAAAATCCCTTTATAGTAATGTCTGGTTCTACATATGGAGTACAGCCAAGTGCTTTCATAAGCATATTTTTCTTAGGATGATTTTTAGCTTCCTCTTTTGTTATTGTTCCATCATTTACTAATTCTTGTACATAACTATGATCCTCTGTTAGTTTTCTTATTATATTTTTCCTAATTCGATAAATTCTTGAATCTCCAATATGTCCAATAAACAACTTATTATTATATATTACCAAAACTTCTATAGTAGTACCCATATTAGATAGTTCTTCACATTCTTTTGCTTTTTCATATACTACCATATTTGCATATTCAATTGCATTTTTTATAAGCTCAATTATTGCTTCTTTTGTATGTTCAATTTTATTAAAGTTTGATTCTATGTATCCTTTAACAGATAAAGTTGCAAGTCTGCTTGCTATTTCTCCACCATTATATCCACCCATACCATCTGCTAATATGTATAATTTTAAATAATCTTGGCTGTTTGAAATATAGTAAAAATCTTCATTTAATTCTCTTGCTTTTCCAATATCCGAATTTGCAAAAACTTTCATTATTCCTCCTCATTTTTTAAGTTCTTTCTTCTAAGTTGTCCGGCATGCTGCATCTATATCAGAACCTAATTCTCTTCTTATAGTAGCTACTATCCCATTATCGTTTAAGTAATCTCTAAATTTTAAAATATTTTCATTTGTAGATTTTTTAAATTTTCCATTTTCTATTTTATTAATTGGTATAAGGTTTACATGACATATCATTCCTTTTAGCAATTTAACTAATCGTTTCGCATCTTCTAATGATTCGTTATTATCTTTTGCTAGTGCATATTCAAAGGAAATTCTTTTATTTGTTTTTTCAATATAATATTTGCAAACTTTCATTAATTCTTCTATATTATACACATTATTTACAGGCATCATTGCACTTCTTTGTTCATTCATTGTAGCATGAAGTGATATAGATAATGTGCACTGCATATCTTCATTTGCGAAATCATAAATTTTAGGTACTATTCCACTTGTTGAAATGCTTATATGGCGTGCCCCTATATTTAATCCTTTTGGATTATTTATTATTCTAACTGCTTTTAGTACATTATCATAATTATCAAATGGTTCTCCTATTCCCATAAATACTATATTTGATATTTTTATTTTTTCATCTCTTTCTACAGCAAGTATTTGTTCTACTATTTCACCAGATGTTAAACTTCTTACAAATTGTATACCCGTAGATGCACAAAATTTGCATCCCATTTTACAACCAATTTGAGATGATACACATATAGTATATCCATGATGATAACTCATTAATACAGTTTCAATAGCATTTCCATCTAATACATCAAATAAATATTTTTTTGTTCCATCACTTGATTCTTGTTTTTTTATTATGTTATATGCACATATTGAAAATTCTTGTTTTAGTTTATCTCGTAATTCTATAGACAAGTTACTCATTTCGTCAAATGATGCAACATTTGTTATATATAACCATTTAAATACCTGTTCTGCTCTATATGGCTTTTCCCCTAAGCCTATAAATTCTTGTTTTAATTCCTCTAGGTTATAATCTTTTATATTTTTCATTGTTCTTCTTTCTTTTATTTATAATTTTCCTTATTAACTTATATCATAAAGAGAAATTTTTTTCAATAGTTATGTTTAATTAAAGTAAAATGTTGAGAAAACAATTATTCTCAACATTTTAATCTATATTTATTTAATCTACTAATTGTATCTCACAGATCTTTGCCCTTAATTGTGTCCAACATTTTATTTTCACAACATTTTCAGGAATAGTAACAGTAAGATCAGTAGTTTTATTTTCACCAACATGAGCAAATTCCTCATCTGTTCCGTCTTCAAAAACCCACAAAACACCTCCATGACACCATTCATCAAGACTACCACGCTTTAGCAAAACTCTGATTCTTTTTCCTATTACTGATTGATCTACAGTTAAATAGCAAACACCTGTACCTGTGGTTGTTGCACTATAGTTCCACCCTGTTTCTTCGTTGCCATCATAGGCAACACCTGGAAGGCTATCTGCATAAATCTTAACATCCAAACTCGATTCAGCTAAAATATTTCCATTCTTCACAGATTTAGCTTTTATTGTTGATTCTTGAGTAACATTAAATGAACCAGTATATTTATTCCATGTTGTTCCATTATCTATACTATAATAATTCTCTAGTCCTGTTTTATTATCAAATGTTATTGTAGTTTCACCACTACTTACTATTCCACTTGATGTTAAAACTGGATACCCAAAATTTGATTTTATTATTGGTTTTGCTACTATTTCTTTTACATTTGTTATTTCTATACTTTCTACTGCTCTACCACCATTACTTCCTTTTGCTACAAATGTATATATTTTATTTTCTTTTACTTTATATTCAAATTCTGTTTCTGTAGTTTTTGTTCCATCTGGTTTTGTTACTTCTTTTATTGTTCCCTCTTCTATTGTTACTTTTACTTTTATTGTTATTTCTTCTAATATTTCTTCTGTATTTTTTGTTAATTCTATTTTTGGTTTTATTGCATTATTTTTTCCTTCTATGGTAACTACATAATTTTCATCTACTGTGAAATTATAATCTTTATATTCTCCTTCTGCAGGTATTCCAACTGAATTTATTGTTGCTCCTATTTTTTCTAATTCCCATAAATTTTCTCTTGATATTTCTTCTCCATTTGCTATCTTTTTACTTTGTATATTTATAATCTCTGTTTCTAATTCTTCTTTTAACCCAGCTTTTATATATTCTTCTCCCACTTTTTGTGTTGTTTCAAATAACCCATTTTCTCCTATTAATACATTTATTGTTACTCCAGCCAGTATTAAAAGAATTATAATTGTTATGATTAGAGCAATTAGGGTGATTCCTTTTTGGGTTGCATTTGTTAGAGCAGACACAAGGCCTGCCCCTATAGTGTTTGTATTTAATTTTGTTCTATTCTCTTGGGTGGACGAACAATGCTCGCCCCTACAACGCTTGCAATTAATTTTGTTTGTTTTTTTCAGGTCGATGATGGTATCGATCTCTACATATTTGCAATTTTCATTATTCACTATTAATTCTTTATTATTCATTATCTTTTGTTCCTCCTTTGTTTCTTCTATTAAATTGTTATCATTTTTTCATTATTTATACTTCTTCATTTATAGTTCATATATTATATCAACAAGTGTTATTTGTCAACATATATATTTAATTAAAAATTAATGTGAATAAATAATATATGTAAATAAATTAAAAACGATATAAGTTGAACTGTAACAATTAAAAAACTTTATTTTCTAAAAACTGTTCCTATATTTCAATATTTATCATATAATGTACATATGATAAATATAACTATATTTCTTTTATATAATCCTATAAGAGGTGACTTAGATGGAAAATAAAAAATATAAACTTGCACTTATTGGTGCTACTGGACTTGTTGGAAGAACTGCTATTAAAGTTCTTGAAGAAAAAAAATTACCAATTGCAGAATATGCATTTTTAGCATCTTCTAGGTCTGCTGGTTCTTTAATTAATTTTATGGGAAAAGATTATACAGTTTGTGAGCTAAAAGAAGATTCTTTTGATGAAGGATTTGATTTTGCAATTTTTTCTGCAGGTGGAGAAACTTCAAAGAAATTTTCTCCTATTGCTGCTAGTAAAGGTTGTATAGTAGTTGATAATAGTAGTGCTTTTAGAATGGATAAAAATGTTCCTTTAGTAGTACCTGAAGTTAATCCTGAAGAAATAGAAAATAATCAAGGTATTATAGCAAATCCAAATTGTTCAACTATTCAAGCGGTTGTTCCATTAAAACCATTAGATGATAAATATAAAATTAAAAGAATCATTTATTCTACTTATCAAGCAGTTTCTGGTGCTGGAAAATCTGGTGTAGATGATTTAGAAAATGGTATAAACGGACTTCCAAATAAGAAATTTCCTCATCCTATATTTAATAACTGTTTACCCCATATTGATGCTTTTTTAGATAATGGATACACCAAAGAAGAAGAAAAAATGATAAATGAAACAAGAAAAATATTAAATAAACCAGATTTAAGAATAACTGCAACTGCTGTTAGAGTTCCAGTTGTAAATTCTCATAGTGAGAGCATTAACATAGAATTTGAAAATGACTTTGATTTAAAAGAATTAATTGATACATTAAAAAATGCACCTGGAATTATTGTTCAAGATGATGCCAAAAATAACATATATCCTATTGCAACAAATGCAAATGGGCATGATTATGTATATGTTGGAAGAATACGTAGAGATTATAGTGTTAAGTATGGAGTTAATTTATGGGTGGTTGCAGATAACATAAGAAAAGGTGCTGCATCTAATGCTGTACAAATCATTGAAAAAATAATTAAAGGAAGCTGCTAAAAAACAGCCTCCTTTTTTATTTGTTAATCTCCATTATATACTTTAAACTCTTTATATTCTGGTGACATATTTCTTAATCTTTCTACTACTTCTACTAATGCATTTACTAAAAAATCTATATCCTCTTTTGTATTATCATCTCCAAATGTTGTTCTTAGTGAACTATATGCTACTTCTTTAGATAGTCCTATTGCAATTAAAACATGGGATGGATCAAGTGAGCCTGATGTACAAGCAGAGCCACTTGAGGCACATATTCCTTTCATATCTAAATTTAAAAGTAGTGCTTCTCCTTCTACAAATCTAAATGAAATATTAGCATTTCCTGGCAATCTTTTTGTTCTATGTCCATTTAATTTTACATATGGTATTTTTTCTTCTACTTGTGATATATAATAATCTCTTAAATCTTTAAGCTTTTCATTATATTCATCAAAATTTTTATATACAAGCTCAATTGCCTTTCCTATTCCTACAATTCCTGCAACATTTTCTGTTCCTGCACGTTTATTTTTTTCTTGATGACCTCCATCTTGTATTTTATCAAACTTAACTCCAGTTCTTACATATAATGCTCCCATTCCTTTTGGACCATAAAATTTATGTGCTGACATTGAAAGTAAATCTATATTTAACTCATTTACATCTATTCTAACATTTCCAATTGCTTGAACTGCATCTGTGTGAAAGTATATATCACGCTTTTTTGCAATCTCTCCTATCTCTTTAATAGGTTCAATTGTTCCAATTTCGTTATTTGCAAACATTACTGAAATTAGTATTGTTTTATCTGTAATAGCTTCTTCTAATTCTTTTAAACTAATTAACCCCTCACTATCTACATTCAAATATGTTACTCTAAATCCTTGTTTTTCTAGGTTTTGGCAGGTATGCAATACTGCTGGATGCTCTATTTTTGTAGTTATTATATGATTTCCTTTTTCTTTATTTGCATATGCTACACCTTTTATAGCTAAATTATCGCTTTCACTTCCGCATGAAGTAAAATATATTTCTTTTGCATCTGCTCCTATTGCATATGCTACTTTTTCTCTTGCATTTTCTACTGCTTTTTTAGATTTTCTACCTATACTATAAACAGATGATGCATTTCCAAAGTTTAATGTAAAATATGGAAGCATCTCTTTTACAACTTCTTCTTTTGTAGCAGTAGTTGCTGCGTGGTCAAAATATCTTAATCTTTCCATTTGCTTACTCCTCTTTTTTTGTTAATTCTTTTTTATATTATATGGAAAATTTTTTAAAAAAATACTAAAAGAGTAGTATAATTCTACTCTTTTAGTATTCAATCTTACTTCAAATTCTCACTACATCTATGGCAAATTGTAGGATTTTCTTTATCTTCTCCTACAGTTTCAGAATACATCCAACATCTTTCACATTTTTCACCAAGTGCTGGTTCCACTCTTACTCCTACAATATTATCTTTATCTGTTTCTTCTTTTCCTTCTTTAATTTCAACAGCTGAAACTATGAATATCTCTTTTAAAAGTTCTTCTTTTCCTTGAATAAATTCATAATCTTTTCCATCTGCAAAAAGAATTACTTTTGCTGCAAGTGATAATCCTATTTCTTTATTTGCTCTTGCAATTTCAAGTTTTTTTGCTACTTCATCTTTTATTTTAATGTATTTTGCCCATTTTTCTTCTAGATCTTTATTATCATATTCAGGTTTTACTTTTGGATAATATGA
Source organism: uncultured Clostridia bacterium (assembly GCA_948630815.1). Classification (GTDB taxonomy): domain Bacteria; phylum Bacillota; class Clostridia; order TANB77; family CAG-508; genus RGIG8482. Next base: position 42,593 of record CAPIEU010000002.1, on the reverse strand, counting down.
AAGCATTACACTTTCAGCACTTTCTCCCTCCTCATGTGGCATGAATTTCCATATTTCTTCTGCTGTATAACAAGTCATTGGTGCAAGTATTCTAACTAAACTTGATAATATTTCATACATTACAGTTTGTGCTGCTCTTCTTTCGATAGAATCAGTTTTTTTAGTATATAATCTATCTTTTATTATATCTAGGTAAAAAGCACTCATATCTACAACACAGAATTGATTTATTGCATGATATGCATTGTGGAAATCATATACATCATAAGACTCAGTACAATCTTTAATAAGTTTATTTAGTCTTGATAATGCCCATTTATCAATTTCTTGTAAATCTTCATATGCAACTGGTTTATTTACATCAAAGTCGCTTATATTTCCTAAAATATATCTTGCAGTATTTCGTATTTTTCTATACACTTCTGTTACTTGTTTTATAATGTTTTTAGAGCCACTTACATCTGATTTATAATCTGATGATAATACCCATAATCTTAATACATCTGCTCCAGATTCATTTATAACATCTTTTGGTTCTATTCCATTTCCAAGACTCTTAGACATTTTTCTTCCTTGCTCATCAATTGTATAACCATGAGTTATAACTTCTTTATAAGGTGCTTTTCCTTTTGTTGCAATAGAAGTTAATATTGATGATTGGAACCATCCTCTATATTGGTCACTTCCCTCTAGGTAAAGGTTAGCTTCTGGAAGACCACGTTCCTCAAGTACTGATTCGTGTGTTGAACCAGAATCGAACCATACATCCATTATATCTGTTTCTTTTTTAAATTCTTCGCTACCACAATGAGGACATTTTGCACCTATCGGCATTAACTCTTTTTCAGTTAATCCAAACCATGCATTTGAACCTTGTTCTTTAAAGATATTTTGAACTTTTTCTAAACTTTCAGGTGTTACATATTCTTTTTCACACTCTTTACAATAGAATATTGGTATTGGTACTCCCCATGTTCTTTGACGAGATATACACCAATCATTTCTATCTTCAACCATTTTAGTTATTCTTTCTTCTCCCCAAGCTGGATACCATTTAACACCTTTTATTGCATCTAAAGTTTCTTTTCTAAATCCATCAACAGATGCAAACCATTGGTTTGTTGCTCTATATATTACTGGATGTTTACATCTCCAACAATGTGGATATGAGTGATTAACAACTTCGCTTGCAAGAAGATAGCCGTTTTCACCTAGCCATTTTATTATTTCTTTATCTGATTTTGCATAATACATACCAGAAAACTGACCTGAACCTTCTGTTTGATGTCCTTTTGAGTTTACAGTTACTACTATATCTAATCCATTCTTTAATCCACAAAGGTAGTCTTCTTTACCATAGCCAGGTGCTGTATGTACAGCACCTGTACCAGTACCAAGTTCTACTAAAATTGTATCTTCGCTTCCTAGTACTACTTTTGAAATTCTATCTAAGAATGGATGCTTACATATTACTCCTTCTAATTTAGTTCCCTCAAACTCGGCTATTTTTCTATATTCTTCTATACCTGCTTTTTCCATAACAGTTTTAACAAGTTCTGTCGCTATTATTACTTTTTCTTTTCCTATATCTACTATAGAATATTTATAATCTGGACCTATTGTTATTCCCATATTTCCTGGCAATGTCCAAGGTGTTGTTGTCCAAATTACTATTGATGTATTTTCTACGTCAAATAATCCTTTAGCATCTACTACAGGGAACTTTACATATGCTGTATTTGAATTTACATCTTTATATTCAATTTCAGCTTCTGCAAGTGCTGTTTCACAATCTGTACACCAGTATACTGGTTTTAATCCTTTATATATATATCCTTTTTTATACATATCTGCAAATACACCTATTTGTTTCGCTTCCATTTGTGGCTGATATGTTATATATGGATTTTCCCAATCAGCTAATACTCCTAAACGTTTAAATCCTACTATTTGTTTATCTTTATAATCTTCAGTAAATTGTTTACAAGTATCTCTAAAGGTATTTACTGGTATTTCTTCTCTATTTAATCCCAACTTTTCTATTGCCTTTTTTTCTGTTGGCATACCATGTGTATCAAATCCTGGCACAAATGGTGTATAGTATCCTTGTAAGTTTTTATATCTTACTATTGTATCTTTTAATATTTTATTTAATGCATGACCTAGATGTATTTCACCATTTGCATATGGTGGTCCATCATGTAAAACGAATGGTTCTTTACCTTCATTTTTTTTAAGCATTTTTTCATACAAACCATTTTCAAAAACTTCTTCTAATATTTTTGGTTCATTTTCTGGTAGACTTGCTCTCATTGGAAAGTCTGTTTTTGGTAAGTTTAATGTTTTTCCATAATCTTTCTTTTCTTCACACATATATTTTTCCTCCTTAATAATTCCGCTTCATATTCAAAATATATATTTTTCGTATTGCTCCATATATTATAATATATGATTTACAGTCTTGAAGCTATTTTAAATTCAAAAAATCCATTTCATCCTATTTTATAGGACGAAATGGATTATATTCCGCGGTACCACCTAATTTAGAAATACTTTTTTATATTTCTCTCTTAATTACTTTATAACGTAAGCTACACGATTTGTTCTACTCTCTTTCAAACAAATAACAAAAAGGTGATAACTTATAACTTATTATGCTACTAGAATCACACCCACCTCTAGCTCTCTTTAGCTTTTACATTATTGCCTTGTCCTTTTTATAGTTTTTAATTATTTATGTTCTTTATTTTACCACTTTAATCAGTTTTTTACAAGTGTTTTTCTAAGAATTTTACATTTATATTATTTACAAATATTAGAAAACAAGTTATAATACTCACTATCCTGAGTACTTAGGTAATCTAACGAAAGGGGGTGCAGATCACATATGACATCTTTTGAATTAATCTGGCGATTAATTGTTTACTATTGCTAAGCAATATGGACAATGAAAACCAAGAAAACAAAGAATAATCTTTGTGGGTAGGGCGGACACCCTGCCTTTTTAACTTTATTAACATTTCAAAAAAATAGAGATTATGCGGACACATAATCTCTGTACAGTTCAACGACATCTTTTGAACTTATAAGTTACTTATATTGTAACATATACTTTTATTTTATACAAGTATTTTTTCAATATTCTTTAGTTTTGAAAATTTAGTAAATTTTTATTCTATCACTACTATATCTCTTTTTAATAATCCATTTTTTACCGTTGCTGTCCCTATAAATGTATTATCTACATTATATACTTTACATATACCATCTTGAATATCTTTTTTTAATTTTATTCCATTTAAAAATTGTATGACTTCTTTATCTGTTAATTTACAACTTGGCTTATCTTTTAACACATCTTCAAAGCCTATAAAGTGTTTTTCTATGAATTCTAAATCTTCTTTATGCTCTTTTAATTCTCCTACTTTTATAGAATTTTCTATATTAAATCTACCTACTCGTAGTCTTTCTAAATCTTTCATACAACCAATTGTATTTAATTTTTTCGCAATATCTTCACACAATGAACGTATATATGTACCTTTTGAACATTCCACTATAAATATAAGTTCATTATTTTTATAATCAAATTTTTCTAAATATATATTATATATATTTATTGTTCTAGGTTTAACTTCTACCTCTTTTCCCATTCTTGCATATTCATATAGTTTTTTCCCATTTACTTTTATTGCAGAATACATTGGAGGATATTGCTCTTGTTCACCGTTTAAAAGATTTAAAAACTGTATTTATTAAATATTCTGTAATTTCATTTTTTTCTACTTCTTGTGTTTTAACTACATCACCTGTTATATCACCAGTAGTAGTACTAATACCTAATTTCAAAGTTGCTTTGTAGGTTTTATCGTGTTCTATTAAATATTTAGATAATTTAGTACCTTTTCCAATAAGAAGAGGCAATACTCCAGTAGCATTAGGATCAAGTGTTCCAGTATGTCCTACTTTCTCCTTTAATGTTTTTTTTACTATTGCTACAACATCATGTGATGTATAATCTTTTTCTTTATTTATTACTATAATTCCATCCATACTTTTTCTCCAATAATAAATGGGTAAGAATATTTTTCCTACCCTAACCCTAAAAGGTGAACTAATATTTAAAATCTATTTCAAATAATTTTTAACTTCCTGTATTAATTTTTCTTTTGCTTCTAAAAGTGGTAAGTGAATTGAACATCCGTGCTGCTCTTAAATGTCCTCCTCCACCAAACATCATACATACATCTGATACATTAACATATTCATTTGAACGAAGTGAACCTTTAAAGAAACCTTCTGCTTCTCTTAGTAATATAGAAACCTCTACACCTTCTATTGTTCTTCCTATATCAACTAATCCATCGTGATCACCATTTTTAGCTTTAACATTTTCTTCATCTTCTTTAGTTATATATGTAAAAGCTATTTTTCCATCTTCAATTAGTTCTAGTCTATCAATAGCAAGTCTCATAAGTGCAAAATTTCCTTTTGTTCTTACTTCTAAAACTCTTCTATAAACATCTGATACATTTACCCCTATACTTAATAACCAAGATGTAAATTCAAAAGTTTCTTTTGATGTCCCTGAATATTTAAATCCGCCTGTATCTGTAATTATACCAGTAAGTAAACAAGTTCCTATTTCTTTTGTTATATTTACACCCAAAAATTCTAATACTAATATTAATATTTGCGAACAAGCTGGAGCATCTGGATTTACAAAATTATAATCTGCAAACATTTTATTACTTCCATGATGATCTATATTAATTGTTACTTTAGCATCTTCAAAATACTTTGCAAAACCATTTAATCTTTTTATATCAGCTGCATCAAGTGCAATTGCTAAATCGTAATATTCTTCGCCTTCTTTTTTTATTTTATCTGCACTTTCTAAAAAGTTAAAGGTCTCAGGATATTCTGGTATTATAAGGTCTACTTCCTTATTTAACTGTTTTAATGCATTATACATCGCAAGTGATGAACCAACTGCATCTCCATCAGGTGATTCATGTGTTAATATTACAATTTTACCAGCTCTTTCTATCTCTTCTTTTATATTATCTAATGTCATTTAACATTTCCTTCCTTTTACCTTATTTTTTGGTTGCATAGCATACAACCCCTACGTGTGTATTTATGGTGTTTATAATTAGGGCAGACACAAGACCACCTGCCCCACATTATTTATATTTGTAACAGTTTATTTTTCATCTTGTTCTTTTTCTTCTGGTTTTATATCTTTCATTATATCTTTTAAAATAGAATCTATTTTTACCCCATATTCAATTGAATCGTCAAGTTCAAATATAAGTTCTGGTGTAATTCTTAAATTTATTCTTTTTGCAATCTCTGTTCTTATATAACCAGATGATTTTTTAAGTCCTGCTAAGGTTTCTTTTATATTTTTAGAATTTAATATACTAACATATACTTTAGCATATTTTAAATCTGGTGTAATTTTCGCTTTTGTAACACTTATTAAACCTGTTACATTAGGATTATTAAGTTCATAATTAATTATATGGCTTATCTCTTTTTTTAATTCCTCATTAATCCTTTCAAATCTTGTGTTATTCTTTGGCATAACATTCTCCTTTTATATTAATTCAGTTTATTTTTTATCTACCTATTCTATTTTTTTACTTCTTCCATTACATATACCTCTAATGTATCTCCTTCAGCAATGTCATTATAATTTTCAATTTGAAGACCGCATTCAAAACCTTTTGTAACTTCTTTTGCATCATCTTTAAATCTCTTAAGTGATATTAGTTTTCCATCATGTATAACTACATTATCTCTAATTACTCTTATTCCTGCATTTCTTGCAACACTACCATCTGTTACATAACATCCAGCAATTGTTCCAACACCACTTACTTTAAATGTTTGTCTAATTTCTGCATTTCCTATTACTTTTTCAACATAAACTGGATCTAACATTCCTTTCATTGCTGCTTCAACATCTTCAATTGCTTGGTAAATAACTGAATATTGTTTAATTTCAACTTCTTCTTTTTTAGCAACATCTTTAGCAATTGGGTCTGGTCTTACATTAAATGCTATTATAATTGCATTAGATACTTTTGCAAGTGTAACATCTGATTCTGTAACTCCACCAACATTTGCATGTATTACTTTTACTTGTACTTCTTCGTTTGATATTTTTTCTAAACTTTGTGTTACAGCTTCTACTGAACCTTGAACATCTGCTTTTACTATTAAGTTTAATTGTTTTAGGTGTCCTTTTTCTATTTGGTCAAATAAATCATTTAATGTTACTCTTGAAGTAGCATTTATTGATTTTTCTCTCCTACTACGTTTTCTTCTTTCTATTAAATGTTTTGCTGTTTTTTCATCTTTTACTTCATAGAAAGTATCTCCTGCTTCTGGAACTTCTGTTAAACCTATTATTTCAACAGGAGTTGAAGGACCTGCTTTTTTTACTTTTCTTCCTTTATCATCTGTCATTGCTCTAATTCTACCTATTGTAGAACCAACAACAATTGTATCTCCAACATCTAAAGTACCACGTTGTACAAGCATTGATACAACAGGTCCTCTTGCTTTATCTAATTTCGCTTCTATAACTGTTCCTTTTGATTGTTTATTTGGATTTGCTTTTAGTTCTTTCATATCTGCAACTAATAATACCATTTCAAGTAGAGTATCAATATTTATTTTTTTCTTAGCTGAAATTTCTACATATATTGTGTCTCCTCCCCATTCTTCTGGTACTAATTCATATTTCATAAGTTCTTGTTTTACCTTTTCTGGATTTGCTCCTTCAACATCAATTTTATTTAATGCCACAATAATAGGAATTTCAGCAGCTTTTGCGTGATTTATTGCTTCTACTGTTTGAGGCATAACTCCATCATTTGCCGCAACAACAAGTATTGCAATATCTGTAACTTGTGCTCCTCTTGCTCTCATACTTGTAAATGCTTCATGCCCTGGAGTATCTAAAAATGTTATCTCTCTGTCATTTATTTTTACTTTATACGCACCAATGTGTTGTGTAATTCCTCCTGCTTCTCCTTCTATCACATTCGTTTGTCTAACTGCATCAAGAAGTGAAGTTTTACCATGGTCAACGTGACCCATAACAACTACAACTGGTGGTCTTGGTTGTAAATCACTTTCAACATCTTCTGTATCATCAAATAAAATATCTTCTTCTGTTACAGTTTCTTTCTTTTTAGCAGTTATTCCAAATTCTCCTGCAATTAAGAATGCTGTATCAAAATCTATTTCGTTGTTTATTGTAGCAAGAACACCATATCCTAATAATTTCTTAATAACATCTGCTGTAGTCTTTTTCATTTCAGCTGCTAAGTCTTTAACTGTTATTGGGTCTTCTATTGTAATTTCTGTAAGTTCAAATATTTTTTGTTTTACTCTTTGTTCATCTGGCTTGTTTAATCTTTTTTTGTTTTTCTTTCCTCTTTGTGTTGTTAAATCATAATAATCTAACATTCCACCTTCTGTATCATTAAACATATTGGATAAATTGTCTCTTTGTTTTAAACTCTTTAATTTATCTTCATCAAATCCATTATCTTGTCTTCTTTGTCTCTTTTTAGTTTTATTTTCATCTAATCTGTTTTGTTTTTGTTTATCAATATTTTTGTTGTATTCTCTTACTGTTTCCTTTTCTACAACTTCGGTCATTATATTTTTAATATTTTTTTCTATACCTTTTTCATCAAGAGGACGTTTTGAATATCCGTCATTATTTCTAAATCCATTTCTACCTTGATTATTATATCCATTTTTATTAAATCCACCTTGGTTATTTGGGTTTCTATCGCTGTTTCTATTAAATCCATTTCTTCCTTGATTATTTCCAAAATTTCTACCTTGGTTATTATATCCATTATTTTGATTGTTATTATAACCACCATTTTGGTTGTTATTTCTATAACCATTATTATTTCTATTTTGATTATATCCATTATTTCCAAAATTTTTACCTTGATTATTATAACTATTTTGGTTTCTATTATCATTGTTTAGACGATTATTTGTTCTTGGTTGATATTGAGTTTTTGTATCTCTTTCTATATTTTCTTCATTTTTTATAGTAGGCTGATTTTTCTGTTCACTAATAACAGCCTTCTTTTCTTTCTCTTGTTGTTCATTAGGAACATTTTGTGTTTTAGGCTCTACATCTTCTTTAACTATTTCTTTCTCTACATTCTTCTCTTCTTTAGGTTCTTCCTTTGTTTCCTTTTTTAATCCAAATAGTTCACTTACTGTTAATGGTTTTGTTGGTTTATTTCTATAAACTATATTATAATCTTTGTTTGCATTTCTTTCTACAAAACCAACTTCTTTTTTATGTTGTTCTCTTCTTTTTTTCTCTTCTTCCTCTTTTAATCTTGTTTCTTCCTCTTCAGATATTATAACTTCCCTTCTTATAATAACTGGTGAACTAGGTTTATCATTCTTCTTTTTTGTATCTTTAGAAGCTATATTCTCGTCTTTCTTAGTTTGTTTTTCAGTACTTTTAGTACTAGATTTACTTTCCTTTTCACTTTTTGATGTTTTTTTAAAGCTTTCTTGAATCTTTATTGCTGTATCATCTTCTACTGAACTCATATGATTTTTAACATCAATTCCTAGTTTTGTTGCTTTTTCTAAAATTTCTTTACTGGTTAAGCCTATTTTTTTTGCTAATTCATGTATTTTAATCTTACCCAATAACTTCACCCCCATTAATTATTTTCTCTATTTGCTTTGCAAAATTTTCTTCTTTAATACCAATTATTGCTTTATTGCTTTTACCAATTGCTTTACTTAAATTTTCAATTGTTCCATAAAAACAAATTTTAGTATTGTTATTATCACAAATAACTTTTATATCTTTTTTAGTTCTATCTGCTGCATCAACAGCTACAACTACAAGCTTAATTTTATTTTTTTGTATTAAATCAATACATGCTTCTCTTCCAAAACATACTTTTCCTGCTTTAGCAGACAATCCAAGTAATCCTAAAACTTTACTCTCCGTCAACCATTACACCTCTTAATTTCTCATAAATATCATTATCTATTTTCATTTCAAAAACTTTCTCAATTCTTTTAGTCTTTATAACGACTTCTAGGCATTTTATATTATCACATAAATATGCACCTCTGCCTTCCATTTTTCCAGTTTTATCAATATTTATTTCACCATTTTTATTTTTTACAATTCTTATAAAATCTTTTTTGTCTTTTTTCAAATTACATCCCATACATGTTCTTTGTGGCATTCTTCTCATAATTTTATTACCTCCACTATAATATTAGATGTATGTATAATTATTCCTCTTCACTCATATTTGCTATCATTTCTCTAAATTGAGATTCACTCTTTATATCAATTTTCCAATTTGTAAGTCTTGCTGCAAGTCTAGCATTTTGACCTGATTTTCCAATTGCAAGTGATAGTTGATCATCTGGAACAATAACTTGTGCAAATTTTTCTTCTTCTTTTATATCTACAGCCATAACTTGTGCTGGAAGAAGTGCTGATGCAATATATATTGATGGATCAGGATTCCATTCAATTACATCTATTTTTTCGCCATTTAATTCATTTATTATATTTTGAATTCTAACACCTTTTTGCCCTACGCAAGAACCAACTGGATCTATATTTTCATTATTTGAATATACTGCAACTTTACTTCTATATCCAGGATCACGTGATACACTTTTTATTTCAATAAGTCCTTCATATATTTCTGGTATTTCAAATTCGAATAATTTTCTAACAAAATCTGGGCAAGCTCTTGATACAATCACTTGTGGTATTCCTTTTAATCCTTTTACAACATCTAAAACATATCCTCTTACTTTATTATTTACCTTGTATTTTTCTGTAGGTATTTGTTCTTTTGCTGGCATTATTCCTTCTAATTTTCCAAGATCCATTACAATAATATTTGAATCAGCTTTTTGAACAAGTCCTGAAACTATTTCACCAATTCTATCATTAAATTCTGTAAATACTATTTCTCTTTCTGCCTCTCTTAATTTTTGAATAATAACTTGTTTTGCTGTTTGAGCTGCAATTCTACCAAAGTCTTTTGGTATCATTTCAATATCTACAGTATCTCCTATTTCTAGCTTTTTGCTAATTGTTCTTGCTTCTTCTAAATTTACTTGTAAATTAAAATCTTCTACTGCTTCTACTACTTCTTTTACAGCATAAAGATGTGCCGCTCCAGTTTCCTTATCCATAACTACTTTTACATTTTCTGCTGAATCAAAATTTCTCTTGTATGCTGTTACTAATGCTTGTTCAATTGCTTCAATTAAATATGATTTCTTTATTCCTTTCTCATTTTCTAATTCTTCTAGTGCTAATACTAATTCCTTATTGTCTATTGCTTTCATACCTTATTCCTCCTTTTATATTTTATTAATACATATTTATTTTCTTTTCGCGGTTGGACACAAGTCCGCCCCTACACATTTTTGCATTTTGTTATGGCAGACAAGAGCGTCTGCTCTAGCAAATTATTTTTTTCATCTTTTAATCCCAATCATATTTGGTTTTTATTAATGAAATATTTTTTCTTGAAATACATATTTCATCATTTTCATACATTATTGTAATAGACGTATCGTCATATCCTGTTAATATACCTTCTAAACATTTTTTATCATTTTGTGGTTTAAATAAATTTACTTCAATTTTTTCTCCCATTGCATAATCAAAATGCTTATCTTTTCTAATTACTCTTTCAATTCCTGGTGAAGATACTTCTAAAAAGTATTGTTCTTTAATAACATCTTCTGTGTCTAATAAATCCATAATTCCATTGTTTACTTTTTCACAGTCGTTTAAATCAATTCCATTTTCATTATCAATGAAAATTCTTAAAAAATAGTTTTTGCCTTCTTTTGCATATTCTACATCATAAAGTTCATATCCAAGCTCTGTAATTCTACTTTTTAAAAGGCTTTCTACTCGTTCTTCAATACTGGCCAAAAGAAACCTCCTATCTATACAATCGAAGAGTGGGATTGGTTCCCACTCTTCTAATTTTCATATTGCATACTTATTGTACCCTATTTAATTATAAAAATCAATACTTTTTGGAATTTTTTATATATTTTTCAACTCTTTTTATTATGATTTCTAATAATATGTTACTGGTTAGACTATATAGTTTGCAATACACTCTCATGAAAGTAATATATTTATTTTGAAAAGTTTCGACACTCGCCAACGCCTCTCTGGAGATTCCGCATACTTTACTTGGCAAAATAAATATATTACTACACTCACGCTAGTTATGAAACATTAGGTTAAACAGTAACATATTATAAAAAGTACAAATCAGCCTTAACTCTTGATTTGTACTTTTTATTTTCTTACCTATTTGTCTTCATCTACAAAATTAAATTCATCTTTGAATTTTTCTTTAAACATTTCAAATACTTTATTTAATACTTCTTCATCATCAACACTTACATAAGATTCTTCTTCTTCTGATTCTGTATCTTCAACTCTAAGTATTACAACTTCTCCTTCTTCACCATCACTTTCATCAGCTGGTAATAATACTACATATTCTTCTCCATCTAATTCAACTAAATCTAAAAATTCAAATTTAACTTCTTCCCCATTCTCATCATTTAATACTATGATGTTATCTAATTCTTCCTCTGGAATATTATTTTCGTCCATAACCCAAAATCTCCTTTCAATCTTTCTATATAAATTTGTATTTCTACAACATTAATAACTTATTTCTTATTCATATACATTTCTAAAATATATACTGCTGAAATAGTATCTACTATTCCTCTTTTTTTAGTTTTATTTACATCTAAAAAATTCATAGTTTTATGTGCTGCAACTGTGGTTAGCCTTTCATCAATTTCAATTATTTCTATTTTAGGAAATTTACAGTTCAATTTATGAATAAAATTTTTAGTAATTTCAACTCTTGTAGAACTTGTACCATTCATATTTAATGGCATTCCAATAACAATTTTTGTCACTTCATATTGATTTACTATTTCTTCTAATCTTTTTAAAACAGTTTTATCATTTCCTTTATGATGTATTGTTTCAAGACCTTGTGCAGTTATTCCGTAGTGCATCCGAGATTGCAACTCCTACTCTTGCATCTCCATAATCTAACCCAAGTATTCGCATATTATTCATCTAATCCTATATAATTTTTTACCATCTTTTCTAATAATTCGTCTCTTTCTATTAAGCGAATTAAGTTTCTTGCATCTTTATTACTTGTTATATATGTTGGGTCACCAGATAATATATATCCAACAATTTGATTAATTGGATTATATCCTTTTTCTAATAATGCTTCATATACAGTTTTTAATATTTCTCTTGCTCTTACATTTTTGTCTTTTTCTACTGTAAAACTCATTGTTTTATCCATATCCATAATACATTCCTCCTCATATAATTAAATATTATTTATATCACTTTCATTTTTATCTGCATTATCTAAATATTCTTCTAGCTTTTTAGTTACATTTTCAAGAGCTGTACCTTTATAATATGTTGTTAGCACAAAATTTAATTTTGGCATAACATACCTAGTTTCTATGTCTGCTTTTTCATCTTCTAAGAATTCTTCAATTTCTAATTTTTCTAAATTAGTTTTTAAATCTTGAACAAATTCTAAAACACTTTCTATATCTACTCCTGAAAATACTATTGCAAATTTAGGTCCCATATATCTTACAAATACGTATTCTTGCGAAATATTTTCACTAATATAATTACTTACTTCTGTTATTACATCATTTCCAGTTTCTCTATTATATTGTTTATTTATTTCTTCAAGATTTGTTATTTTTAACATACATACTGTTGAGGTAGCATATTTATCAATTATTTTCTTTCCTTTACCATACAAATACTCTGCTGAATTAAGACTTGAAAATAAATCTTTCCTTGCAATATTTTCTACTGTATTTTGATAAGATATTGTTTTATATACTGCTATAATGTTTTCTTTTACTACTTCTAATATTGTTGTATCTATTTTATCAAACGCATGCGGTTCTCCACTTTCTATTATCCAATATCCAATATATACATTATCTATATATAATGGAAAGAACATTGCAGATTTTGCTCTTCCAAATTCCATTGTTTGATATGGTAGTCTTTCTGTATCATTATTAACTGTAACATATTTAGGAGTTGCAGCGGAAATACTATCTTTAAAAATTTCTTGATTATGAAGATTTCTTAATGCTTCCCAATGTTGTTCTTGAACATTGGATGCTTTTATAGCATATTCTGTACCATCAAACATTACTATTGTTGAATATTTAATATCATATTTTTCAATTAGTATTTCATTTATTTTCTCTATTTTTTCATCTACTGTTGAGTATTCCCCTATTGTATTCATGAAGTCTTGTAATACATTTAAACCTGTTATTTTTTGATTAACATCTTTAAAATTTTGTATTCTTCTATATACAACAATATTATATACTATTAATGCTATAATTATCCCTACAAGTAGGACTAAAACAAATATCAATTTCGTCACCTCTACATTCTTTATTATTGTTCAATCTATAACTATTAAATTTGCTCCAATATCTATATTATTTCTTACGATAATTATCTAGTGGTCTATACTTATTATTTAGTAATGGATATACCATATTTCCTAATTCTTTTAATGACACCATAAAGTTTTTTGGATATCCATTTAATGATACATTACAATTTACTAATCCTTCTAAATACTTTGAATATACTTGCTCATCAAATGGTATTGCACAATATCTAACACTATCTTTATTAAATAGCTCTGTCATGAATGACATTGATGGGTCATTGTAATATGCCATTCCTCCAATTATAACTTTAGGATTTAATCCTCTTATTTTTGTTTGTTTATTTATTACTATTCTTATTTTATCTTGTAATAATATATTCCTTACTTTTAAATCTCTTAAAAACTCTGTAAGTGATTGTATTGTAAGAATATCCATACTTTGTACAAGATAAATTTCTTGTGAATTTTTAAAATATGCTATATCTGTGTCAAAGTCACAATCTATTAATACTAAAGAATAATTTTTTACTAAAGTTTCAAGTATTTCTTCATGTTTTTCATTATTTTCTCCTGTTGGTAAAGATGTATACACCGTTAAATTGTTATTTACCTTTATTCCACTTGTTTCGCCTTCTGCCAATTTGCTTATAGCATTTACAGCAGTTCTTCTTAGCTCTTCTTCATTTTTAGTATATATAAAATAAGAATTTTTATTTTTTGTTACATCCAATATTGCTGTTTTAATTCCTATTGAAGAAAAAAGTTCTCCTAAATTATTTACTAAGAATGATGTTCCATTTTTTGTAGTTCCAACAAATGATACTATTTTTTTATCTTTTGAAAGTAATCCCTGTATATCAATGTAATGTGTAGATTTTTGTTCTAAAATCTCACTTGTATTTGATACATTATTATAATCATTATCTTTTAAAGTATCATTATATTTTTGATTAGCAAAATTTTCTTCTAATTTGTAATTATCTTCATCTAGTACATTATTAGCATTTTCTTCTAGTCCTGGTAAAATATCTTCATTTTCGTTTGATTCTTCTTTTTCAAAACCCGGTAATAAATTGTCTACTTTTTGTTCCATTGTTTCTTCTATTCCTGGTAAAACTGTTTGTTTAGGTTCTTCATATAAATCAAACAAATTAACATTATCTTCTATTTTTTCCTCTTTTTTAGCTTCCTCTAAAACATTATCTACAACTTTTTTAGGTCTGCCTCTTCCTCTTTTTGGTTTGTCTTCTGCATTGTTCTTTTCTATTTTTTCCTCTTTTTTAGCTTCCTCTAAAACATTATCTATATTTTTTTTAGGTCTACCTCTTCCTCTTTTTGGTTGTTCTTCTGTTTTTTTAGTTGTATTTACACTTTTTTCTTTAATAGGCTTTACTTCTTCTATTTCTTCATCTAATAAATCTTGTAAAGACATATTTTCTTCTTGTAATTTTACATTATTTTTTATAGTTTCACTTGTAATTTTAGTATTATTTCCTTCTTGCTTTTTACTAAGTTTTGTTACTTTTTTAGTATTTACAGCTGATGGAACAATAACAGGTTTTGTCATTTTTGGCTTATTAGTTTGGTTTTCAATAAAGTTTATTTTTAATGCCTCTTCTTTCTTTTCTTCTTTAACAGGTGCTTTTATACCACTACTACCAAATGACATAAGTGATTGATATTTTGGAGATTTAGTCTCTAAAACTGCTTTTACATTTAAAGGTAAAAATTTAATAATTACTTTTAATTGAGAATCTGTATATTGATCGGCAATACTATTAAAACTATCTATATACGCTTCTTCATTTTTTCCTAATTTTTTATAATGTGCACGAATATTTTGTATTTCCATTTCACTAACTGTGTCTTCATTTTCTTCTTGATATTGTGCATCTTCTGAATCTATTTTATAATAAGCCTTTGCTTCTTTTTTAGTACGTGGTTTTCTTATTAGCTTACATACTTCTTCTATACTTCTATCTTGTCCTAGTAATGCACTATATAAACCTATACTAAATAGTTTTACCAAGAATTGTTCAGATTTTGCACGTCTGTCTGAACATATAAGTACTATTGGTGTATCACTACCGTCTACGCTTGTAGCTTCATCACTAATACTATCTAATTTATCAAATATGAAACGATCAATTGCTTCATAATCATTATTTGCAAATGGCTCTAAATCTTCACTTATGACTATTCTATCATAAGTTTTATCTCTTCCGTATTTCTTTTAATATTGCGTTAAAGTAATAAACATTTTTATAAGATATTATTTCTTTATAATCCTTTTGATATTTTTTAACAATAGATTCTGTTATATTATCATTACTTACTGCAAACAAAACTTTCATTAGTTATTTCCCCCAATTAATTAATTTCTAAATCCTTTTACTACAATTGCAAAAACAAGTGGTAATACTTGACATATTACAAGAATTGTAACAAAACTTATAATAAGAAAAAATCCTCTATCATGTACGTCTAATTTTCTTATACCTATAACATATTGCCATATAGCACCTACTGCAATTCCAACAAAGCAAAGTGGTATACTATATATACGAACTTTATTTAACATATATGCTGTAAATCCGTAAGCTTCTGATCCATATGCTTCATTATAATCTTCTATTTCTCTCATTTCTTTTTCTTTAATTTGTACTAATTGACCAGTAGTACTTTCAGAAAGTGCGTTTGTTGCATAAACAGAACAACTAAAAAAAACACACATTACTGTAATTAAAGCTATTACTACTTTTTTCATTACATTCATTGCCCCTTCCAAATCATAAATAGTTAGAGTTATTTTTTTACTTATATATCATACAATACAATTAGAAAAATAGCAAGATTTTTTGATAAAGTTTTTAGTTTTGTTATTACTAGATAAGATTTATATAAAAAAATCTTCGAAGATTTTGCTACAAAGCATTTGTAGGGACGAGCAATGCTCGTCCATCTTCGAAGAAATTGCTTGATGAATATGTAATTACGCCAAACCATATACACATAATTTTATTAATAAATAGTAATTTCAATGTTGCGGACGAGCAATGCTCGCCCCTACAACGTTTGCAATAAATTTCCTATATAAAAACATTATATTGTAACGTTTTGTTAATAAAAAACCTATGGAACTTTCTTTTAGAAAAATCCCATAGGTTTTGACAGTTTTTGTTCGTATTAGTTTTACTTGGTTGGGCTGGCTAGATTCGAACTAGCGCATGCCAGAGTCAAAGTCTGGTGCCTTACCGCTTGGCTACAGCCCAATATATTTTATATAATTAAATGGGGTGGAATATGGGACTCGAACCCATGGTCTCCAGTGCCACAAACTGGCGCGTTAACCAACTACGCTAAATCCACCATTTTTGCGTTATTACTTTTTTGTAATAACGCAAAATATATTTTACCTAAATTTAATTATTTTGTCAACATTTTTTTGTAGTTTTATATTATTTTTTTATTATTCTTTTGCAAGTATTATTAATCTTCCTTTACTATCGTCTGTACAAGTTGATAAAGATATTTCTCTTGCACCATTTGTATCTCTTGTTATATATGCTGAATCCGTTTCTGTTGTTTTATAAGTTTTATATATTGTATATTTTACTTTTGCTCCTGTATTATCTGTTATGTATATAATATCTCCTACAGCTAGTTGTTTATTTTTTCCAAAAAAAGCACCATTTCTATAATTATGTCCTACTATTGTTGTATTACCTACTTTGTTTAATCCTGGTCCATAATAATAAGCAACAGCAACTTGTATTGATTTTGGTGTTACTTTGTCCAAAATTGGATATTTTATACCTGTCTTTGGTATTTCTATCGTTCCTAATACATTATATCCTTTATATGTTGGAATTTTTACAGAAGTTGAACCATTATTGTTTGTAGTAGTATTTGTATTTGTATCTAATTCTTCTAGAGGATCAATTACAGTTGAAACTGAATTGTTGTCATTATTAACTTTGTTTTGTGGTGTCGTATTTTTTATTTGTTCCTCATATTGAGATATAAAATCTTCTGCATCTTTATCTATATAATACTTTCTGTAAAAATCATACCCTAAAAATCCAATTAGTGCTAAAATTGCGATTATAACTATAATAAGTATAATTGTAAGTACATTACTATATTTACTATTAAACATATACATCTACCTCCGTTTTATCTATTGTTTCATACTTATTTCTATTATACCACATTTTATTACTTTTTCCTACATTTTTTATAGATTTTGTTTATAATTTTGGTAATGTTCAGCATATGTATTATAAAATCCGTCCTTCTTACTGGAAGTAGACCTTTTTATTTTTCTCACAAGTTTCCTAGCATATTTTCTACACAATTTTGTCTCCAAATTTAGCACCTGCTAATAAATGAAAGTGTAAATGTCCTACTTCTTGCCCTGCATCTTTTCCACAATTTACTATAACTCTATATCCACTTTCTTTTACACCTTGAGCTTCAGCTAATTTATTAATTATTGTATATATCTTTCCTATTAGCAATTCATCTTCTTTTTCTAACTCTACTAAAGAAGGTATATGTTTTTTAGGTATTACTAGTATATGAATTGGTGCTGCTGGATTAATATCCTTAAATGCAATAATCTCATCATCTTCGTATAATATCGTAGCTGGTATTTCTTTTTTAATAATTTTACAAAATATACAATCTTCCATAATTAAATATTCTCCTTTATTTTAGGGTAAGGACAGACACAAGGCCTGCCCCTACATTAATTTTATTGTTTATGTACTGGGCAATGAAAGCATGGCCCCCCTATTATTTTTCTAAAATAGCTTTTATACGTCTTACACCTTGAGAACTTGCTTCTTCTTTCTTTATTACAAATTTTCCAAGTTCACTTGTATTTTTTACGTGTGGTCCTCCACATAATTCTTTAGATACTGTACCTATTGAATATACTGTAACAATATCAGGATATTTTTCAATAAACATACATTCTGCACCAGATTTTATAGCATCTTCTTTTTTCATTTCTTCTACTGTTACTGGTAGGCTTTCACTAATCCACTTATTAACTAATTCTTCCACTTCTTTCTTTTCTTCATCAGTTAATTTATGATCACAAGAAAAGTCGAAACGCATTCTTTCAGGTGTTATGTTTGATCCTTTTTGATGTACATCTTTACCTATAACTACTTTTAATGCGGCATTTAAAAGGTGGGTCGCTGTATGATAAGCTATTGTTTCAGGGGTTTCTCCTGCAAGTCCTCCTTTAAATTTTTGCTCAGAACCCATCCTTGATTTTTCTTGATGCTCTTTATATAGTTTTTTAAATTCTTCCATATCTAGCTCTAAACCTTGCTCTTTTGCTAAATCCCCTGTTACTTCTGGTGGAAATCCGTAAGTATCATAAAGTTTGAAAATAGTTTGTCCATCTATTTTTTGTAATCTTTCATTTTTTATTTTGGTTATAGCTTTTCCAAATTCTTTTTCACCATGTTCAAGTGTTTTAATAAATTTATCCTTTTCTTCTATTATCACTTGTTTTATTATTTCTTTATTATTTGCAAGTTCTGGATACATTTCTTTTAAATTTTCAATGTTTAATTCAATTAAGTTTGATAGTTCATCTAAGTTAATTTGTAATTTATTTAAATGTCTTGTCATTCTACGAATTAGTCTTCTTAATACATATCCTCTATCAACATTACTTGGTCTTCCACCATCTGATATTATCATTATGCTTGAACGCATATGTTCTGCTACAATTCTTCGGCTGGTTATATCATCTACTTTAGCAAGTTCTAAAAGTTTGTCCATTATAGGTTTAAAAATTTCTGTATCATATGGTGTTTCTTTTCCTTGTAAAAGCATATTCATTCTTTCAAGTCCAAGTCCTGTGTCTACATTTCTTTGTTTTAATTTAGAATATCCATCTTTGTTTTTATAGTATTCCATAAATACATTGTTCCATATTTCAACATATTTACCACATCCACAAGAAGGATTACAATTTTTGTTACAAGGCTCTTTTCCTGTATCATAAAACATTTCTGTATCTGGTCCACAAGGTCCTTCTTCTCCAGCAATCCACCAGTTGTCATCTTTTCCAAAGTAATAAATATGGTCTTTAGGCATACCTACTTCTTCCCAAATTCTAGCTGATTCCTCATCACGTGGTGCATCTTCATCTCCTGCAAAAACTGTTACAGATAATTTTTCTACTGGAATTCCTAGTTCTTTAGTTAAAAATTCAAAACTCATTTTAATTGATTCTTCTTTAAAATAATCTCCTAAGGACCAGTTTCCAAGCATTTCAAAATATGTTAAATGACGATTATCTCCTACTTCGTCTATATCAACTGTTCTAACACATTTTTGATAATCTGTAAGACGTGTTCCTTCTGGATGTTTTTCACCTAACAAATATGGTACAAGTGGTTGCATACCTGCTGTTGTAAATAGTACTGATGGATCATTTTCTGGTATTAGTGGTGCACTTGGTATTACAATATGTCCATGTCTTTCAAAAAATTTTAAATACTTATTTCTTATATCAATTGCTTTCATATGTATTACCTCTCATTTTTCTAATTTTTTATGCTCTAAATTATATTACAGCATACGAAAAAAAGCAAGTAAAATTCTTGCTTTTTTGCTTGCTTTATGTTATTGTTCAGTTTTAAATGTATGCCTAAGTAGCGACACGTGAACGAGAGCCCTCTTTGTTTTTCGACACATTGCAAAAGAAACAAAAACGTCCTACATTCAGCAAGAGAGAGCAGATTTAGTATTTATATTCTAAACAATAATTTTCATTATATTTCCATTTGACTACTTAAAAATCCTGCTGCTGATTGAACTACTTTTAGTTCTGATTCTCCCATTTTTGTATTGGCATCTTTTGATAATAGTATAACGCTTCCTATTACGTCTCCTCCGTGAAACAATTGGATATACTACCTGTGAATTAAATTTTCTTTCTTTATTATCATTTTTAGTTATTGGAATAGAAACTTCATTATTTTCTTTACTAGTATATATTTCTTTATCTTCTAGTAATTGTTCTAATTCTTTACTTAAATCTTGTTCTAAAAATTCTTTTTTAGATCCTCCTGATACTGCTATAACTGTGTCTTTATCTGTTATACACGCAATATGCCCTGTTGTTTTTGATAAAGTTTCTGCATATCCGGCTAGCAAACTCAGAAAGCTCTCCAATTGGAGAATATTTTTTTAAAATAACTTCTCCTTCTTTATCAGTAAAAATCTCTAATGGATCTCCTTCTTTTATTCTTAAAGTTTTTCTTATTTCTTTTGGTATAACAATTCTACCTAAATCATCAATTCTTCTAACTACGCCTGTTGCTTTCAAAATTTTCCCTCCTTTTAAATCTAAGTTTAGATTTAGTATTTGTTTTGGAAAATTTTTTATTCATATTTTTGACATTTTTTTGAATTTATACTGTCATTACAATATAATAAATATTAATATAAAAATACTTACATAATTTCAGGTTTTATATCATACTAATTATACTGTTCTAATATATATTCTAAATCATTAGAAAATTCTCTAAGCATTACCACTTTAATTGTAGCTTCCTTATTTTTTGTATAATCATCTACTAATTGTTTTAAATGGCTTATACTATTAATTTCAGGCTCAATTTCATTTTTGTGTAATCTAACTCTATTAATTAATTTTTCTTTTATATTTACTATATCTTCGTTACTTGCACACGATATTCTTTGGAATGTTTGGAATGTATCATAATATTTAAATATTGGAACATTCATACATTCATTATCAAATCTTTCATAAAATGTTTCCATATGCATTGGTATACATTTAAATATTTCTTCGGCTTTTTCAATATACATTCTATCTTTTAATTGAACATTTAATTTATAGAAATGTTTTAATATTTCTTCTACATCTTCATTTGCCTCTCCTACTGAAATTTGTGCTAATTCTTCTTCTACATTTTCGCAATATATAGATGTAAGTGACGCTACATTCATACCATTAAGAAATATACTCTTTATTGTTCGCATATCATATTTTATCAAATCTTTTTTTATAAAATAATTAAAATATGTAAATAATTTTACTGTATCAATTAATCTTACTTTACCAGTTTTCACATCTTCAAGTACTTCATCTATTATAGCTTGGAACTGGTCATCGTTAATTTTCCAATATTCTTCTGTAAGAAGTCTTTTATATCCTGGAAGTTTATCAGTATCTACTGTATTTATAATTACTTCCATATTGTTTTTAAATACTTTCATATCAAAAATTCTTGTACGTACATATATTTCTATAAATTTAAAAAATCTGTACTCTGCTTTAAAGTTGTAATAATAGTTATTATCAAATTCTTTTATATAAAATTGTCTATTGTCCATTAATAAAATTCTTGAAGATACTAAAATTGATTTATATTCTTCGTTATCTTTAATGTTTATAAATTTATCCTTTGTTACTTTTCCAGCTTTAATTTCAAATGATATAGCTATTGTAAATATAAGCATTGTTTGTAATACTCTACTATTTGTCTTTGGATAATTTTTATTCACCATTTCAAAAATTTTTCTAAAATCATTTAGTGCATGTTTTAAAATTCTTAAATTTCTTGTTCCACTTTTATTAAATGTTGAAACTATTAGCCCTGTATTTTCTCTTAAAAATCTTATTAACCCCTCATTTGTTTCATATCTCATTAATAGTCCGTTAATAATGTAATTAAATTCTGGAGCATATTCAAAGGTTTCACCTATTAATTTTTCTTTTATTCTTTCATAATCGTTTGCTTTATCAAATACAGTTTCTATTGTATCTTGAATTTTCTCTACCATCGGTTTATCAGTAGTTTTAGATAAATCTCCTTCTTTATCTAAAAGGTATGTTGCTATAAATGTTTTCATTTCAAGATTACTACTTTTTAGCTTTGTTGCTAGTTCTTTTTCATTACATATTATTATTGTTTTTATATGGTCATGTTCTACAAAGTTATTTATATATCCCAATATGTCAATAACATCTACATTAGCTCTTTCAAGGTCGTCAAAACATAATATTTTGTCATCTGTTGAAAAGAAATTTGCATAATCTACCCTATCTCCATTTTGTGTAACTCCAAAGAAGTTTGCCATATCTAAACCTGTTTTTGCATATTCTGGTATTGTTGTTTGATTATTTGATTGCATATACTTTTTTAAGTTTTTATCCATTAGTTGTGTTGTTTCAATAAATATTTTTTTACTTATTTCTTCTAAGTTTGATATACCATACAAAGACATATAAATTGTAGTATATTTTTTTCCATTTAACTGCATAGATTCTATTTTATTTTTAATTTTATGATTCCAAAAGTAAGTTTTACCACTTCCCCATTCACCATTAATCATAACAGCATAATCTGTATAATCATTTCTTACATAGTCTAATATACTTTCAACCAAATCTTCCATTCTTTACTCCTTTTCGTTATTACTGCTCCTATATATAATATATAGAAGCTAAATATTAACATTTTTAATCTTTTGCAAGTGTTAATACTGAAATCTCAAATGCCCCTGCTTGTCTTAAAACTTTAGCACATTCTTCTAAAGTGCTACCTGTTGTATAAATATCGTCAAATAATAGAACTTTTTTATTAGTAATATGGTTACTATTCTTAACTTCATATGCACCTTGTAAATTCATTTTTCTTTGTTCTTTATTTAATGTACTTTGAGGTTTAGTATTTTTTGTTTTATATAAAATATTCATATAAACATTTATGCTTTCATCCAATTTTGTACATTCTTTTATAATTAATTCACTTTGATTATATCCTCTTTGTTTTTTTCTTTTTTTACTTATTGGAACTGGGATAATTATATCATACTTTTTTAAAAATCCACATATTTTTTTATCTTTTATCATAAAATTTGCAAATGCCTTGTATCTATAATTTTGTTCACCAAATTTGTATTTAATAAAACACTCTCTTACTAAATCTTCATATTTAAATATATACATTGCATCTGTAAAATTTTTTGTAAGATATATATGTTTTTTACATTGTTTTATATCATTTAATTTAGCTATACATTTAGGACATATGTCATATTTACTGATAATTCCACAAATTCCACAAGCATTTGGATAAAAAATGTTTATTATACCATTAATAAAGTACATTATAACACCCTTTCTCTTTTTATTTAATTTTTTTGGATTATTTAGTAAAGAAACTTTACTTTAAAGATTTAAAATTTTTTATATTTTTCTTCTAAATATTTAAAATCACAACATCTATTTTTTAAGTTTATATTTGCTTTATTGAATATAATCAAGTAATATAGCTTGTTTGCTTTGCTTAATATGTAGTTTTTATTTTCATTACACCATATGTATTGATATTTTAAAATTAAACCATATTTTCTATTTTGTTTAATTTCCTGATTTATATCTATTTTTTCACAACATGATAATGGAACTGGTATCATATTATTTAGATTAATTATTCCATCTCTCCCATTATTTATTTTTATAAAGTCTATATTATTTTTCATTAACTTGTGTTTTTCTTTAGGTGAACTCATAGGTGCAAAATAATTAATATTTCTTATTTCTAATACTATTCCTACATATGGTCTTTTAGTTTTTGATTCAAAATTTTTCATTACCTTATTGTTTTCTTCATATATGTACTTTGAATATTCTTCATTAACTCTGTATAAATACAAATTTTCCATTTTTTCTCCTTTCTTAAATACAATAAAGGAATTAGTTTTAACACTAATTCCTAACTTTTTCATTCTCCGTTTCTTGTTTGGTGGAGTTAAGACCGCTTTTTCATTCTCCGTTTCTTGTTTGGTGGAGTTAAGACCGCTTTTTCTAACCTTTAGTTAGCTCTATTAGTATATTCATTATACAACAATTTTATTAATAAATCAACACTTTTAACTCATATTTTTAAGCTTATACACAAGTCCTGTATTTCTTTTTTTCGTATCTGTATTTTGTATCATATAATTTAAAACTCTATCTTCACTTATTATTATAAGTAACTTTTTTGCTCTTGTTATTCCTGTATATAGTAAATTTCTTGTAAGCAACATTGGAGCAGCCTGTGGTAATACCATAATTACCACATCAAATTCGCTTCCGTTGTGCTTTATGTATTGTTATAGAATATGCATGTTCTATTTGTTCTAAATCAGAAAATGCATACCAAGCTATTTTATTATCATCAAATCTAATTTTTACTTGTTTTTCAAAGTTATCTATTTTTTCAATCGTTCCTAATTCTCCATTAAATACTCCGCTTCCATTTTCATATTCTGGTTCAAATCTCTCCCAATATATATCATAGTTATTTCTTATTTGCATTATTTTATCTTGTTCACGAAACGTAACTCCCATACTATTTTTTTCTTGTTTAAAGTCTGATTCTGGGTTTAATTCTTTTTGTAATGCTTTATTTAAGTCTTTTGTTCCTAACATTCCTTTTTTTGTAGGTGATAACACTTGAATATTATCAAAAAAGTTATAATCTCCAAAATTTGAAAGTCTTTCTTTGCATAACGATAAAACCTGATATATCATTCCCTCAGTTGATTTTTCTTTAATATAAAAAAAGTCTTCTTTTGCATTGTGTTCTTTTGCTTCTTTGGGTGTTATAAAAGTTTCTCCATTATTCACTCTGTGTGCATTTAGTATTATTTTACTTTTTGCAGCTTGTCTAAATATTTTATCTAAGTGAACTGTTTTTACAACATTAGCTTCTATTAAATTTAGCAAAATACTACCTGGTCCTACTGATGAAAGTTGGTCTACATCTCCTACTAATACAAGTTTTGTTCCTTTATACACAGCTTTTAAAAGGTAGTTCATTAAAAATAAATCTACCATTGACATTTCATCTACAATTATTATATCTGCATCTATTGGCGCTATATCATAATCTGTACTTTCTATAGTGCCTTCCTCTTCTATTTTTCCTATTTCTAATAAGCGATGTAATGTTTTTGCTTCTTTATTTGTAGCTTCTGTCATTCTTTTTGCTGCCCTTCCTGTTGGTGCACATAGTACTACCTTTTTACTTTCTTTTTCGTATAAATTTATTATACTTTTTATAATTGTTGTTTTACCAGTTCCTGGTCCTCCTGTTATAATACATACATTATTTTCGTTTACAGCTTCAACTGCCTCTTTTTGTTTTTCTGATAAAATTATATCTTCATCTTTTTCAATTTGTTTTAATTCTTTTTTAAAATTCTTTATTTCTTTTATATTATCACTACTATTTAAAGATATTATTTTTTCTGCAATATTTGTTTCAGCTTTATAAAATGCTTGCAAGTATACAAGTTCTATATCTTCTGCTTGCTTTTCTACTACTATTTCATTTGACACTTTTAAATCTATTAAACAATTCTCTATATATTCACTTTGAACACCAAGCAATTCATGAACAAATATTATTAAGTTTTCTTTTTTCACACAAGTATGTCCATTATAACTTACTCTAATTAAGCTATATTTTATCCCACTTTTTATTCTTTTTGTATTATCCTTATCTATTCCTATATCAAGTGCCATTTTATCTATTTGTTTAAAGTCTACTCCTCTTGCAATATCAATTAATATATATGGATTTTCTTCAATTTGTTCTATTGCATTAGCACCTAATAATTTATATACTTTTTTAGCATTTGCTGGACCTATTCCAAACCTTTCTAAAAATCCAACTATTTGCCATAGTTCCCAATTTTCGTTAAAACTTTCAGACATTTCTAGTGCTTTTAGTTTAGTAATACCTTTAATATTAGCTAATTTTTCAGGCTCATATTTAAATATATATATAGTATCTTCTCCAAAGGTATCTACTATTTTTTTTGCTGTAGATGGTCCTATTCCTTTTATTGTTCCATTTGCAAGATAATTTTTTAATGAATCTAAATTTTGTGGCATCATTTTTTCAAATGTGTCTATTTTAAATTGTTCTCCATAATCTTGATGTGTAACATATTTTCCTACAAGTTTTAGAGTATCTCCTGCATTAATAAAAGGAAGATACCCTACAATTGTTATTTCTTCTTCATCTGTTTCAAATGTCGCTACTGTGTATCCATTTATTTCATTTTGATATATTATTTCTCCGTAATACTCCTTGTACTTCCACTAATACTCTCCATCTTTTTTATTTTATACTACTATATCATAAGAAAAAAAATAGTACAATTGTTTTTTATAATATTGTACTATTTTTTGTTAATGTTCCATTTACAGTACATAAAAAGCTTCGAAGCATTTACAAGCCCCTTTACTAAATAGGCTTTTTTGTAGATTATTATAAACTATACTCTAAACAATATTCAATTTTCTTAATATTTTCTTATTGGACTTGCTACTTTTTTTTATTTAGTGTAATATAATATCATTAGTTGAAAGTTTATGTAAAAGCATTATATAGAAAGGAGTTATGTTTTAGTTTTAAGCGCCAGGACAATGTAATCTATATTGTTGACGAGGATAGAACTTATCGAAAGATTCGGCGGATAGTTCTGTGGCACAAGTTACTGTCATTAACTGCTAGCAAAAAGAAATAGTGATATTTTAACAAATCTAGCAAAAGTAACTTTTACATACTTTCTACTTCCATATTATTTTATTAGGAGGTTTTACATTATGTGTGGAATTGTAGGATATATAGGGACAAAAAAAGCTTGTCCTATACTAATTAATGGTCTTTTAAAATTGGAATATAGAGGATATGATTCTAGTGGTATTTCTACTATGGAAAACGATTATATCTCTAATATGAAAGATAAAGGAAGAGTAAAAAATTTATATAATTTAGATGGAATTAATGATTTAAACGGAACTCTAGGTATTGCTCATACAAGATGGGCTACCCATGGAAAACCATCAAAAGAAAATTCTCACCCTCATATGGATAATTCTAATACTTTTAGTGTTGTTCATAATGGTATTATTGAAAATTATCAAGATTTAAGAAATGCTTTAGAAGAAAAAGGATATAGTTTTAAATCTAGCACAGATACTGAAACTATTCCAAACTTAATTCATATGTATTATTCAAAAGATAAAAACAATGATGAAAAAAGATTTTTAAGAGCTATAGCATCTGCTTGTAAAGACTTAAAAGGAAGTTATGCTATAGAAGTACTTTGTAAAGACTATCCTAATGTAGTAATTGTAGCAAGAAAAGATAGCCCTCTAGTTATTGGTAGTGGTGATAATGAAAATTATATTGCATCTGATATACCTGCCATACTTGAGTATACAAAAAATTTTTATTTATTAAATGATGGTGAAGTTGTAGAAGTATATAAAGATAAGATTAATTTTTATAATTGCAACTTAGAAAAAATAGAAAAAGATGTAAAAACTATTGAATGGGATGCTACTTCTAGCGAAAAAGATGGTTATCCAGATTATATGTTAAAAGAAATATATGAGCAACCTCGTTCTGTTCGTGAAACTATCGGTTCAAGATTAAAGAATAACGAAGTAGTTGATTTTGAAGATATCAATTTAACAAAAGAATATTTAGAATCTATAAACCAAATATATCTAGTTGCTTGTGGTACTGCAATGCACGCAGGTCTTGCGGTTAAACCAATGTTTGAAAGACTATGTAAAATTCCTGTTACAATAGATATTGCATCAGAATTTAGATATAGAGAACCTTTAATTGATGATAAAACTCTATGTATATATATTAGTCAATCTGGTGAAACTGCAGATACTATTGCTGCATTAAAACTTTCAAAAATACAAGGTGCTAAAACTATTGCTATTTCAAATGTTATTGGAAGTTCTATTTCAAGAGAAGCTGATTATACAATTTATACTCATGCAGGTCCTGAAATTGCGGTTGCATCAACAAAAGCATATACTTCTCAAGTAACTTTACTTGCTCTACTTGCATTACATTTTGCGGAAGTTTTAAAATGTAGTGATAATACATTAATAGAAGCTATAAAAAATGAACTTTTATTATTACCAGAGAAATTACAACAAGTACTTGAAAATGTGACTGAAATTGAAGAATTTGCAAAAAAAGTATACAATGAACATGATATTTTCTTTTTAGGAAGAGGTAATGATTATGCAGTAGCTCAAGAAGCATCATTAAAACTTAAAGAAATATCTTATATACATTCAGAAGCATATGCTGCTGGAGAATTAAAACATGGACCTATTGCTCTTATAGAAAATGGAATTACAGTTGTAGGAATTATAACAGACCCTATTCTTTCACCAAAAACTGTAAGTAATATTCAAGAGGTAATAACACGTGGTGCAAAAACTTTAATAATAACAGACCAAGATTTAGAAAATGGAAATTATGATAAAGTAATAAAAATACCAAAAACACACCCTATGATTTCTGAAATTTTAACTATAGTACCTCTACAATTATTCGCTTATTATATAACTAAAGAAAAAGGATTAGATGTAGATAAGCCAAGAAATCTTGCAAAATCTGTAACTGTTGAGTAGGAAATAGTGGGAGACTATAAAAAACAGTCTCCCATTTTTTGTATAATAAGAAAATACGCTATTTTAAGTTAAATGTAGGGGCGAGCATTGCTCGTCCGCGAGGCGAAGCCTCTTTTTTAGTGTGCGACAAAAGTTTACCCTAAAAAAATCTTCAAAACAACCAATAAAATTGCACCTGGTATTCCTAAAATCCCTACAAGTATTGCAGTTATATAATTAAGTCCTATATGGAAAGCAAAGAGTCCACCTATCACATTTATTAGATATATTACTAATCCACCTAATATCGAATTTAAAACCAATTTTAAAATGCTTTTTATGGGTAATATAAATATTCTTCCAAATAAAAATAAAAAGCATATACAAGCTATATATATAATTAAAGTATTATTGTCCAACAAATATCACCTCGTCCTTTTTATACATACTATGATATAAGCAAGACAAATATTCTTATTTTTTATACAGCATTTGTATCTTCTAAAATTTGATTTCTTCTAATTTCCATTTGTTTTATCATATCTATTATTATTCCATTTTTCTTTGCTTTTTTTAATAAATAATCTAATTTAGAATGATTTGCTTTTATTTGGTATAAGTAATAATCTATTAACTCTCCTTCTGCAAATTCATAATTTTTATTCGCACTATCTAAATCCATTTTTGTTTTTATTATACTTTTAATTAATTCAACATTTGATTCTTCTTCTGTTTTTTCTTCTAATTTAACTTCTTTTACATATTCTTCATACATTGAAAATATTCTCCTTTTTACCAAAATATACTATTTATAGTATATTCGCAAATTAATAATTTATTCATATATAATATGAAAATAGGGGCATGTACAAGACCTGCCCCTACATCTTTTTATTCTTCTTTATTATTTTAATTGAAGATAGCATAAATTATAATACTTACACTTTGTATAAAAAACAGATTTAATACATTAGATGTAAGTAAATTATTAGTTGCTTCTACTACTCCCAAATCACTATTTGTACTTTTATGATGCTTTTGAGCCTCAAAGAATGTTATAAGTTCAGGTAAACTTGTTACAAATCCTAAAGCTATTCCAATAATAAATTCAGGTATATTGAATTGTACACATAATCTTTCAAGTGAATCACTAAGTAAATTTCCAATTACAAATAAAGCTATACCTGTTAATATAAGATAAGTTGAATATTTTATTATTTCTTTTTTCTTCTTTTTAATAAATCTTGCTTCTTTTTCTATAATATCCGCTTCTAATTGTTCTTCTTTTTTTAAATATAATTTGTGAGTATTTGAATTTATATAATAGAATAATATAAATAGCAAAATAAAAATTGGAACTATCTCAATATTTGCTTCTATGTTAAATATAAGCATTAAAATTGGAAGTATTATTGTTACTATTACCATAAATACATCTATTTTTAATGCTCTATTGTTTAGTTTCTTTACATTATTATTTAATCTTATTGCTAACATATATTGTGCAAAATTTATTATATTAGAACTTAATATGTTATAAATACTTGTTCCAATTAACCCCGCAAATGCAGAAAAACTAACACTTAAAAGCTCAGGCATAGAAGTTGCAATTCCTGCAATATTACCTACTGTTTTTGCTTTTAAATCTAAACTTTCAGCAAATCTTCTAAGTAAATTTACCAAAATATATTTAGATATTGCTACTATTAACAACGAATAAACTATAAAACAAATTATTTCTAATAATAATTTCATTAATTAGCACCTTCTATTCTGATACTGTTTAGGTTACTCCACAGATTTATTAAAACATAGTATATAGACTTAAACATTAACTATTTTTACCATTCACATTTATTTATATAATTTCTTAATCCTATGAATAGCATCTTTCTCTAATCTTGATACTTGAGCCTGACTTATTCCTATTTCACTAGCCACTTCCATTTGTGTTCTCCCATCAAAAAACCTTTTCGTAATAATCATTTTTTCTCTATCATTCAATTTTTTCATAGCTTGTTC
This sequence comes from uncultured Clostridia bacterium, assembly GCA_948630815.1. Classification (GTDB taxonomy): domain Bacteria; phylum Bacillota; class Clostridia; order TANB77; family CAG-508; genus RGIG8482. The sequence continues at coordinate 11,516 of CAPIEU010000002.1, read as the reverse complement.
AATAGTTATATTGTCTGCCCATCTCTCGTCAGTATTTTTATTATCTTTAACTTGGTCAATAATGTATAAACTATCTGCACCATCATTAAAAACAGGTTCTTGCAACGAAAGTGGATCTTGTATAGCTTCAAAACTAAATACAATCTCCTCTTTATTTACACCTACTTCTTTTGCTATCTCTTCTACTGTTGGCTCCCTATTTAATTCTTTCGTAATCTTTTCTCTTGCTTGTAATGCTTTATATGCCAAGTCTCTTATAGAACGACTAACACGTATTGGATTATTATCTCTTAGATATCTTCTTATTTCTCCAATAATCATAGGTACTGCGTAAGTAGAAAACTGAACATTTAGCGATAAATCAAAATTATCAATAGATTTAATCAATCCCACACAACCAACTTGAAATAAATCGTCCATATTATCTCCTCTACCTGTAAACCTTTGAAGCACACTAAGAACAAGCCTTAAATTTCCATTAATAAGTTTCTCCCTTGCTTCTGTATCCCCTTGTCGCATTTTTATAAATAATTCTTCTTTTTCCTCATTCGATAAAACTAAGAGTTTAGAAGTATCAACATTACTTATCTCAACTTTTCTAATCACTTTAAAAGCCTCCTTTTAGAAATCTTTGTATACAAAGTATTTCCAAAAGAAGGCCTAACTATTCAATTACTCTTCGACAAAGTTTTACAAAAAAGTTTGTTAATTTGTATTATCCAGTTTTACTCATAATGTCTTTTCTCATTTTTCCAATAATTTTCTTTTCTAGTCTAGATATATAACTTTGTGAAATTCCTAACATATCTGCTACTTCTTTTTGAGTTTTTTCATTACCACTTATAAAACCAAATCGTAATTCCATAATATTTTTCTCTCTATTATTAAGTTTTTGCATTGATGCTCTTAATAGTTTCTTATCTACTTCATCTTCAATAGCACGTGATGTAACATCACCATCTGTTCCTAAAATATCAGATAATAAAAGTTCATTTCCATCTCCATCTTGATTTAATGGTTCATCTATTGAAATTTCTCCTTTTAATTTATTACTTCTTCTTAAGTACATCAATATTTCATTTTCTATACAACGTGATGCATATGTCGCAAGTTTTATGTTTTTATCTGTATTAAAAGTATTTACCCCTTTCATTAATCCTATAGTTCCAATAGATATTAAATCCTCAATTCCTATTCCTGTATTTTCAAACTTTTTAGCAATATATACAACTAATCTTAAATTTCTTTCTACTAATGTTTGCCTTGCCCCATCATCTCCTGCTGCAAGTCTATTTAAAGTTTCTTCTTCTTCTTCAGGTTCTAATGGTGGAGGTAAACTCCCACTACCTCCTATGTAATATATTGGTAGTTCATAAATATCTTCTATATCTTTATTTATATATTTAACATATATTGTATTAATGCTATCTTTTAGCATCTGCAAAATATTCATTTTCCTCACACCTTTCTATAATATCTAATCCTATAAGACCAGTATATGACCCACTTTTACTTATGTATTTATCATATATACCTACTATAATTTGATTCAATTTTTTTTCATTTGACTCTGTTCTAACTATAACCTCATCTGCAATAAATCCAAGTAATAAACCATTTTGTTTTCCAAGTGATGAAAATGGTATTACTCTAAATTTTGGCATATATTCTTTTTCTTCTTCTGTTAAAGTAGTTTCCTCCCCTCCTCCTAATATTGTATTTAGATTATTTATAATTCCTTTTGGTATAATATCTTCTAACTTGCTCTTTTCTACAACAATTACTGGCATATTACTAATTGGATCTTTCAATAAATTACCTGTATCTATCATTGCTTTTATTTTTACACTCTTTTGTTTAAATAATATGTCTACATCACAAAACATATCTTTCTTAGATATTCTTCCTTTTACTAATTTAAATGCAATGTTTACTATTACAAATCCTACAATTCCACCAAGTAGTGCTATTTTGATTGGATATGTTCCTGTTAAATATCCATTTCTCAATAATATGTCTTGTGGTTTTATAAAATATAATAAGCAAAATGCACATCCTCCAAATGCAAATGATACTAAATAAAAAAGTAATAACTGTTTTAATAAAACTTTTACATTTTTTGAATTAAATGCAATATATATCATTATAATTGATATAAGTATTTTAAATATTATATTTGTATATATTTCAAGTATTGGAGTAAATGATAATATTGCATATATTCCTCCTAATAGACTTGCTAAAATAATTCTTACCTGAGTTATTTTTGCTTTTGAAATAAGGGCTGTCGCAAATAATATTATATAATTCATACATAAATTTTCGAGTAAGATTACGTCTAAATATATTGTCAATATTCTTTGCCTCCTTCTATTGTTTTTATATTGTACAACTTTTAATTTTAAAATTGTGTCAAATCTTCGTGTAGAAAAAAAGAAATAATCGAGTAGTTTCGATTATTTCTTTTTATTTAAATTATTTATCTACTTTTTGCCTCGCTAATACTTATATTTTGATTAGTATAATAATAAAAGAATTTAATTTCTATATTAAACTATTCTTTAGTAACAAATTTTTTTGTTTTTTTATAAATAACTATTGACAATTTATACTATAACATATTATAATTGTTTTTGTTCTAAGAATTAGCCAGTTCAAAAAATATGCAGATGTGGCGGAACTGGTAGACGCACAGGACTTAAAATGGGTAAGGTTTTCTAATACCTTAACACCCGAAACCCTATGCCACATAGTACATTTACAATTTTAAGAAATTCAACAAATTATGATTTCTAATTAAATTTCTAATTTTTTATATAAAATGTTTCGTCATATGCAGATGTGGCGGAACTGGTAGACGCACAGGACTTAAAATCCTGCGAAGGTTAAACTTCGTGCCGGTTCGATTCCGGCCATCTGCACCAGTTAACTTACGAAACATTTTTTATAAATACATACTTCCTTTATCTAGTGCCAATAGATAAGGGAATTTTTTTATGCACTTTTCTTTTCAAATGCTGTTGCTATTGCATTTGCAGATATTTCTTTTGTATCTTTTTCAAGATGTGAATATATATTCGCAGTTGTAGAAAAATTTGAATGCCCTAACCATTCTTGAATTTGTTTCATATTGATACCATTTGCTAATAATAAACTTGCACACGAATGCCTTAAATCTTTGAAAGTAATTTTTTTCAATCCTTTTTCATTTATCAATTTTCTAAAATTCTCTGTAATACATCCTGGTCTTATTAGACTGCCATCTTCTCGCACTAAAATGTAATTGTCCTTATTTTCGTAACTATTGCCATATATCTTCTTGTTCTGTTTTTGTTTTTCTTGTTCTGCAAGTAATAGTTTTCTTATGCTTGGTATAAGTGGCAATGTTCTATAACTAGTTTTATTCTTGGTCTTATCTTTTTTTACTACTTGAAATTTACCATTTATACTTGCTTCTGTTACTATATGGCTAATAGTAATTGTATTATCATTAAAATTGATATTTTCCCATTTTAACCCCACTAATTCACTTCTGCGTAATCCATAGTGGCTTGCAATTAGTATATGCAATTCTAATTGATTATCTTTTGAAATTTCAAATAGTTGCTCCAATTCTTGCTGATTATAATGTGGTGCAATATATTGTTCAATCTTTTTATGTTTTATCTTACTTGCTGGGTTTGTTTCTATTAGTTCAAGTTGTATTGCATCTTCCAATGATTTGTGTATGTTGGCATGGTATCTTTTAATTGTATTGTATTTAATCGATTTTCCATTTTTATCGGGTTGTTGTAAATAGTTATAATATTTTTGTAGGTCTGATGTTTTCAAGTCTTTTAGGGTTATACCTAAATCATTAAAATATTTTGATGTTCTTTTTACATTTCTTTCATAACCCGAATATGTTGTATCTTGAATATTAGGTTTTTGCGTTTCCAACCATTGCAACATATAATCGCCAAATAATAATTTTGCTTTTTCTTCTGCTGATGTTTCTGGTGCATTTATTTCTAATTCAAATTGTTGCCTTATTTCTTCTGCTTTTTCCTTTGCAAGTTTTTTACTACCACCATTTACTGGAATTCCTGTTGTTTTTGTTTTGTACTTTTGTTGTCCATTTTCTTTATATTGTAAATAGGCTTGATAATATTTCTTGCCCGTTCCTTGAATGCTGACTGTTACTTTTATGTAACTACTTTGTAAGTTGTTTGTTATATTCATTTTCTAATTCCCCCTTTGAATTTATAACAATGTAAATTCAACCTACTATTGTTTATATCTGTGTTCCAGAGTTTAACACATAATAGGTCGAATTACTATACTTTTTTAAATATTTTTATTAGTTGTTGTATTCTAAACAATACTTAATTACATTTTCTTTTGGAATTCTGTAACCTATTCCGTCAATGTATCTTGCTTTGATAATTCCTTTTTGCACTAATGAATATGCTTTGTTTCTACCAATTCTTAACATTTCTTTTAATTCTTGCACTTTTACCATATCGGGGTAATTAGAAAACATATTTTTGTTGTATGTTTCCATTTTTACCTCCTTGAATTCTAACCTTTAAAATATTAAGTTTTCAATGTGCATACTGGACATTGTGTATCAACTAAAGATGTGATACAATATAGTCGGTGTTAGTGCTAGGTGCTAGTTCCATTTTTTAAATGCCACGTCTTAATCAAGACTAAAGATATTTTATAATGAAAATCGTAATATTTTAAGATTGACACTAAAACAAAAAAGGGGAATTTTTAATGGAAAATGAAATAAAAAAGTTGGAAAATCAAACATATAAAAAAGATTATATATACGATTGGTTAAAAAACAATCATATATCGCAAGAAAAATTTGCTGAAATGTTAGACATAAATTATGATACATTAAGGGGGTACTTGTCTGGAAATATAGGTACACCACCAATACCCGTATTAAGGAATATTGCAAACATAATGGGTGTTACATTAGATTTTTTATGTTATAACGATAATAATCCAGATACTTTTGATGAGGCAATGCGAAAAAAATGGTGGTTATCTCCCGAAATAACTGACTATCTTATGAAATACAAAACTAATTATTATGAACCTCATAGGTTTATAAAAGATAAAGACAAAAAGGCTGATTACAACAAGATATTAAAACTATTACTAACGAAAAAGATAACTTATAAAAATATGAAAATATCAATAATAGAATTGTTTAATTCAAATGTATTAACTTTATTTATTTGTACTATTATACACGATAAAACATTTATGGAAACATTTAAACATAGTTTTGATAGATTATCTACAAAAATAAATTCTAATAAAACTAGGCTATTAAAGAGAAAAGAAATAGATTTTACATATAATGAAAAAAATCCAACATTTAATGAAATATTTGAAAAAGTTAAAACTCAAGATATTTATAGAGATGCTAAAAACGATTTACACGATGCTATTGACGAATTATTAGAAATAACATTAAAGAAATCATTTGTTCTTACAAAATCAGACACAAAACTACTTTAAAATATCTGTACCTAAAACGGTCATTTATGGTACTACTAAAACCTTGATTTTTAACAAATGCTACCTTAACCCTTGCTATTATAGATGTTTCAACACTTTTAATATACTTTATAATTTTTTAAAAAAAGTTTCAAAAATTATTACCAAAAATGCTTGACAAGTTTCGGCTGGTCGCGGTACACTTGGAACAAATAGGGGGGATAATTATGTTAATAGGTTATGCAAGGGTTTCAACCCAAGAACAAAATCTAAATAGACAAATTGATATATTAAAAGAAAATGATGCTGAAAAGATTTTCCAAGAAAAGATTACTGGAACAAAAAGGGAAAGAATAGAATTGAATAAAATGCTAGATAGTTTAGAAAATGGCGATGTTGTTATAGTTGTTGAATTAACTAGACTATCAAGGTCAACAAAAGACTTATTTGAAATAGTGGAAACAATAGAAAAAAAGGGTGCTAGTATTAAATCACTAAAAGAAACTTGGCTTGATACAACTACACCCCAAGGAAAACTACTTTTTACAATCTTCGCTCGGTTTAAGTCAATTTGAAAGAGATTTGATTGCTGATAGAACAAAACAAGGTTTAATATCTGCCAAAAAACGTGGTGCTAAATTGGGTAGACCTAATAAATTCAATGAAAAGAAAGAAACTATTTTACAAATGTATAATTCAAATGATTATTCTATAAATGATATAATCAATACAACTGGAATCTCAAAAACAAGTTTATATAGATTAATAAATGCTCAATAATATTTTATTTTTATAAAACAAAACCACCTAAAATATCAGGTGGTTTTTCCAGATTTAATCTCTGTCATTCTTTCCATATCCATATCCTGCAAATGTACCAAAAAAAGCACCGATAGCACCAACTATTGCCGTATTAAGATAATCAGCACTTCCCATTATTTTTCCAACAATGGCACATATTACTGCATAGGTAATGAAATAGATGAAAGAATAGCCAATCCGTTTAATCATAATGAAATCCTCCTTGCCAAATGGCGATGTAATAATAATATTTACGAACCTAAATATATTATACTATAATTTAACATAAAATGCAAATTAAACTTTGTCAATATTAAAATTGTTATAAGTTTAAAAATATGTCAAGGGTTTTTATATTGATTTTATATTTTTGGCTATTACTCTTTTATTGCTTGTAATATAAAAATGTCTTAAATTTGATTTTCACAACGCACGGAATATAATATATGATATTTTCATTACACTATATTTTGCTGGTTAGTTTGAAATTTCTTCTCTTATCTCTTAACAACTGCAAATTTTCAACTTTATTGTTTTTACTGCATCTAACACTGATGTAATACTTGTATGGTCTAAAAGTATATTTTAATAAAGTATCACAATCAACTCTTTCTATTTCTGTATCAATAAATGGGTCAATTGGTTTGCCTTTTTCGTCAAATGCTTGTACTACATAATTACTATCTCGCTTTGGTATATAAATTTTACCTAATATCTTTCTTGGTTTTAGTAAAGAAAAAAACATTGTTTCGGCTTTTACTTGTAATAATCTTGCAATTTTTAATGCTACTTGTTGATTGCCAATAACTGCAATCTTATTTGTACCTTTTACTAAAAAGAATACAAGTTTTAGTTCATCGGCTAATACTACAAATTTATTGAAAAGTCCGTAATTTAGGTCATCAAGTATCGTTATGACTGGCGATGTTTCTAACTTGGAAAAAGATACAATTTCTTCAATTGGTATTTCTTGCAACTCAATTATTTCTAACTCTTTCACTTAATACACCTCCATATCTAAAAAATCTGTGCAAATGTTACTTAATGTCATATAACTTATATTAACTAAATTGTAAATATAACTTGCTGTTGCTGGGTCAACTGATATTTCTTGCAAACGAATTAAAATGTCCTCAATTGTTTCTTTTTCTAATTCTAATAAGTCTGCGATGTCTAGTCTATCATTATTTTGTAAACCCTCTGTTAAAATCTTTTTACTTGCTGATGTTTTACTAATTTGTTTTCTGCTTATCATTTTTCTGCACCTCCTCCGTATTTAATTTGAATATTGTATATGTTTTTTCTAATAGTATTTTTGATTTTGATAATAGGGCTGAAATATATGTGAAATCGTCTATTGATAAATCTGCTGAATTATCAACGACCTTTGATAACTTTTTTAAGATTTTACTACTCGCATAAATGTCTTGTTCAATAGTTGTATCTTCTAATGATTGTCTAATCTCTAATAAGTGCATATATTCCAACCCCCAAAAAGATAATTTTAAATGGAAAAGATAAAATTTGTGCATTGTACTTTTTTAGTACCTACTCATTAATATTTTACCTTTCCATTTTAGATTTATTATTTCTATACATTAGTGTTGTGATTGTATTTACAATCTTGTCATTTTCTTCGTTTCTAATCATATAAGTATCTGCACTTGTTATCGAATAATCACTTGACTTAAATTCTGGACAATCTTTAAATTGCTTTTTCTCTTTAGGTGGTATTTTGATTCCTTTTGTTTTACTATACAATCTGCAACCTTTAGGAAAACTAGTTAATCTTTCAAGTTTCTCTTGTCTGTTATCTTTTGAATGCCCTAAATTCTTAAATGTATTGAAATTTCTAATAATATGTACTGCACCATAAGTCCAATATTTCTCTAATAAATCTTGATGTGGAATATGCAATACATTTGATGTAATAGATTTTATAAATAGATGTATATGCCAATATGAATTAGATGTTGTTTCAAATAATGCAATGCACTCTAAACCTTTATAGTCAGTTTGTATATTTTTCAAGAATTCTTTGTATCTGTCTTTTATAACTTTTAAATCTGTTATTTTATCTCTACAAGTAAGTGTGATAAATAATTCATTTTTACCACCTTGAAAGTTATATATAACTATTTCCTCGTACTTTCTAACTTTTCTTTTTATATCTTTAATACTAACTGGTTTATCTAAATCATAATATTTTCTTTCTCCTGTGGTTAAATCCAGATATTCATATTTATTTAACTTTTTAATACAACTGCTAGATGTATTTTGATGTGACATAGATACAATTTTACTTGTATTACCTAAATCGGTACGATATACAATTTTATCTGCACTTATATAATGTGAATTACTTTCACGATTGATTTTAAAATTATTTTCATTTTTCATTATATTTTCCCCCTTAATAAAAATGGTGCTTTGAAATTATTTACACCCTTATAAGATTAAATAGAAATATCATTTGCCAATAATAAAAACCCTACAATTTCTTGTAAGGTTTGAATTCTAGTTATTGCAAATATAAACTAATAATAGGCTTATGTATTTCTAATTTTTTTCTAATTTTTTCTGTTCAAGTTTCAAATTCTTCAATTTTAGAATTCTCAACTTAAATCTTGTAAATGTACTTATTTATCAAGAGTTTGGGTGGGTATTATATAACACGATATAAACTTAAATAATATTAAATAACACTTAAATTTAAAGACTTAAAATCCTGCGGTTGAATAAACCGTGCCGGTTCGATTCCGGCCATCTGCACCAACGACGTTTCTGTTCGAACTTTTTATAGAACAGAGAGATACAAAAATCAATCAGAAAATAAAATCTGGTTGATTTTTTTGTTGCTTAAAAACAATATTAAAATCATCCAAAAGAAAGGATGGTGCAAAAATGAAGATAATTAAGCAAGAACTAGAATTTGAGGAATGTCTAAAACAGCGACTTGAATTTATATGTGAGTTTTCAAAAGTTACTCCTACCTTTATCAATGGTAGCATTAGAAAATTATCACAAACTAATCTTACATATATTGAGCCACATAGAGTGATTATTAAAAATATTACTTTTTTAGTTTTCAATTATTCAAACGATGTGTATATTTCAAATTTAACTCAAAAGATTAAATTATCAGAGTTAGAAGAATATTTGAAAAACATATAAATGTAAATATTTGACATTTCTTAAAATCGTAGTATAATATAATCAATGAGAAATTTATATTTACTCGGCAAGAGTTGTATATATGAGTACTTTGAAAATATTATATTGCATTATTATATTTTAGTTTATGATAAATGGATTTAAGAGATGTCAGTAGTACTCGTGTACTTTGATGTCTCTTTTTTTGAAGTTAGGAGGTTATGAAAATTGAACGAAGAAAAGAAAAAATGTGGCTTATATTTAAGAGTTTCCACCGAAGACCAAGCCCGCGAAGGATTTAGTCTTCCAGAACAAAGAGAAAGATTAGAAACTTTTTGTAAATTCAAAGGCTATGAGATAATAGACTATTACGAAGATGCTGGAATAAGTGCTAAAACTGGTAATCATAGACCAGAGTTTGAAAGATTAAAAAATGATATTAAAGGTAAAAAGATAAATACTATTGTTGCCTTAAAACTAGATAGAATAACAAGAAGTATTTATGACTGGGAAAATCTAATGACATTTTTAGATGAGAATAATGCCTACCTTGATTGTGTTAATGATGAAATAAATACTACAACTGCAAATGGCAAAATGATTTCAAGATTATTGATGAGTGTTAGTCAAAATGAAATTGAAAGAACTAGCGAAAGAACAAAAGTAGGATTAGCTGGTGCAATAAAGTCAGGACATATTCCACACGTTGCTCCATTAGGCTATAAGCACGAAGATAAACGATTGGTAATAGATTATGCTACTAAGGATATTGTAGTTAGAATATTTAACTTATATTATAATGGATATTCTTATCAGAAAATAAGTAACTTATTTAACAAAGAAAAAGTATTAGGAAAAGATAATTGGCGTGACTCAACTATTGTTACAATTCTTGAAAATGAAATATATAAAGGCGATTTTGTTCATGGCAAAAGAACAAAGCATCCAACTTATTATGAAGATGTGGTAGAACCTATTATCTCAAAAGAAATGTGGTCAGATTGTCAAGTACAGAAAAAGAAAAATTCAAGAAGTTATAAGAGAACATTGATATATTTATACTTGCAGAAATTGAAATGTCCTAAATGTAATAGGATTTTAGGTGGAAAAGCGACTACAAAGAAAAATGGCAATGCCTACTTCTACTACTATTGTAATGACTGCAAAATTGAATTTAAAGAAAAGGTTATAAATGACTATTTTAATCAATTCATTAGTGAGTTAGTAGAATATGACTCTGTTGTAAATCAATTCTTCTTGCCTATGATAAAGCAAAAATTTGATGAGCCTAAAGAGCAATTAGAAAAAGAAATAAAAGAGCAAAACAATAAACTTGAAAGAATAAAAAAAGCCTATATCAATGGAGTGTTTGAACTAAAAGAATATAACGAAGAAAAGAAAATAGTGGAAAATGCTATTACAGAACTTGAAAGCAAACTAGAAACTACTGACTGCACCGAAGAACTTAAATTTACTCCAAAAGATATACTTTTAAAAAGAGACATTGACTTTATCAACAAAATAAAACTAGATAAGGAATATCAAGAAAGAACTAAAACTTGGAAAGATTATACTAGACAAGAACAAGCAGACTTAATAATGAAATATGTTGAGGATATAGAACTTGATTTAGTTGGTAACGAAGTTGCAGTAAAACAAATAAATTTTAGAGATTCCATCTGTAAACCTTGTCAAGAATTATTTGATAAAGGTTATATTGATACCACTAAACCTGCTATATTTGGAAATGTACTTGGCAATGTTAGATTTAGTAATTATCTATCTGAAGAAGAAGTTGGCGAAATCATTATGAGATTAAGGCAATATTATGATGTTGGTTATACTGAAGCAACCTACTACGTTGATAAGCAAATGTTTTATTTTAACTTTGCTGAAGACAATAGTGCTATTGTTAGGGTATTTCCTTTAGAAGATTACTACAAACTAGATCCAGATAATAAAATGGAAACTTATAGATTTGGAATAATCTACATCAATGAAGAAGATAAATTCCAAATGCAAGAAATTGATACTGCATTTGATTATATACCAGATGAAACAAA
>CAPIEU010000001.1:266895-288184 GCA_948630815.1 uncultured Clostridia bacterium | reverse complement strand
ATTAATATGTTTTCACTTTCGTGACTTCGTATTATTTATCTTACCATTTTTATTCTCTTCTGTCAATACTTTTTTGCTGGAAATTTCTTCTTATATTCAATGGTTTGTTACAATTTATAGTCATTATAGTATAAAATGGCTTCATATGGCCGCAAGAGCTTTTTATTTTTCTAACCTTGAGAGATACCCTTCCCTCATCAACATGAAGTAAATTGTAACAAAAACTATTTTCTTTTCATACTTCTAATGATCTCTTTATCTTCATTTCTTACCCTATATGATTCTATTATTTTTTGTAGTGCTTTATTATAAGTAAAATTATCTAATGTATTATTTATAAGATATTTCATTGTTATTTTAGGGTATTTTATATATGCCACTGATATGGTCCAAGCTATAGCCATTTTCACATAATATCCTTCATGTTTAATATTATCTAATATATTAATAACTTCATTTATATATTCATCTGTTATATAGAAATCTAATAACATAACAATAAAAAACCTAAGTTCAAATTCTTTTATTGAATTTTTATATGATTTCAAAAATTCCCATACTATTTCTTTATTTCTATTTACAAATTTAAGCCCTGCACAGAATACATCACAAACAGCCCAATTGTCTATCTTAGGTACAAATTTCTTAATATAATTTAACCTTTCTTCTAATTCCATTTTAGAAAGTCCTATTATCATTCCTTGTAACATTGTTTCTTCGTAATAATCATCCTTTGCATTATCAAGATAATTTCTAAAATTACCTTTCGATAATTCTTTCGCATAATCTCTTAATATTGGTACTCTAACTCCTACTATATTGTTTGTATTTGGACAAAGCCCACTATGAAATTCTTTATATAAGTCATCTGCTAATTCAAATATCTTTTTTTCTATTTCTTCATTCATATAATTTACCTCATACATTTTTTATCAAATTATATCATAAAAATTCGTTACAGTTCAATCTATAATTATAAAGTCCACTCAATCTTGCTGAATGTAGGACATTTTTGTTTTTCTCTTTAAGATTCCAATAAACAAAAAGGACTCTCGTTCATGTGTCGCTATTTCGATGCTAATTTAAGGCTGAACAGTAACAAAATTCATAAAATCTTCATATTTTTTTGTTTTTTTATTAAGAATTATGTGGTATTATAGATATGTTTTTAATATTAATATCTATTTACATCATTATTTTGGAGGTTTTTATGAGCGAACAAAGTACAAAAAAACTTAAAATTATTAAAATTATATTATTTATTTTAGCACTTGCTCTAATAACAGCTATCACTATTAAGTTGTTCCCATTATTTGCTAACTTAGGTACTAATGAAGGACAACTTAAATTTAAAGAAGAAATCTCAAATTCAGGTTTTGGTGGAATACTAATGTTACTTGGATTTCAACTACTACAAATACTTATTCCAGTACTTCCAGGGGAACCTATAGAATTTTTGGCAGGAATGTGCTATGGAACTATTGGTGGAATGTTTATAATTTTTTTAGGAGCTTTTTTAAGTTCATTTATTATATTTTATTGTGTAAGAAAATTTGGTAAAAATTTTATAAATACTTTTTTTGGTAAGGATAAAACTGAAAAATTAGAAAATAGTAAATGGTTCTCAAATCCCGAAAAAATTGAATTAATTCTATTTATTGCTTTTTTAATTCCTGGAACACCCAAAGACTTATTTGTATATATTGCTGGTCTTTTGCCTGTTAAACCATACCGTTTCTTTCTTATATCTACTTTTGGCCGTTTTCCTTCTGTTATTTCATCTACATTTGCAGGAAGTAATATTGTAGACGGAAATTGGTGGTTATCAATAGTAAGCTATATAGTAACTTTTGCAATATCAGGTATAGGATTATATATTTATAATTTATTAAAGAAAAAAAATACACAATCTCTTGTAAAAAGGGAAGAACAAATTGGAAAGACATTAAATTAGCACAATTTTAACTTTTTTCTTCGGCTTTTCATTAATTTGTTTGTGTGCAATTTTTTCACTAAAAAATTTCTATACAATGTAAGTTTATATAATAGAAAATTTCTAACATAAATCAATAGTTTTGAAAAAATCGAGGCAAGCAATATTAACATTGCTCGCCTTTAGATAGATTTTCTAGATAAAATTGCATAATTCCATTAGTATTGTATTCAATTATAACTTCTGTTCCTTCTTTTATTGCCCCTGAAAGAACATCTCTATAAGTTTTTTCAAATGTTTCTTGATGAATCTGGCAATCATCTCTTATAAACCAGCCTTTACTTTGCGTACATAAACCATCTTCTGTTTCAAGATGCATTTGTATTTCTTTTTGGTCTATAACTACTCTTCTTACAGATTTAACTATCGCCCTCTTAATTTCATTAGGCTCAAAGCTAATAATAATTGATACACTATTTGAACCATAATCCATACTCTTTACATATGACCGTTGCTTGTTTTTATCCATACTTTTTCTCTCCTTTAATTATACTTTTCCTAATTTAAGGAAAACTTACTATTTGCTCTATCTTAAACATTTTAACATTATTTACATAATGTGTCAAATCTTTTTTGTTATTATTTTTAGTGCTTTTGGTCTTTCTAAACAAATTATATGCCCACATCCTAAACATTTTAATTTAAAGTCTACACCTATTCGTGTAATTTCCCAAAGTTTGCTTCCACAAGGATGTACTTTTTTAGTTCTTACAATATCTCCTATATTATATTCCATTTTTATGACTGACCCCTTTTTATGTCTTTTATAATATTATTCTCTTATAGAACCCCCAGTCGTGCTTTGCACGACTGCCCCATTAATAAGTGGGTCTTTTCTCTACAATTTTTCTATAGCCATTTTTAATCTTTTTATAACTGATTCTTTTCCAAGAACTTTCATGATTTCAAACATATCTGGAGTATTAGCTCTACCTGTTAAGCATATTCTTATAACTGTACTTATATCTCCTATATGTCCCTTAAAATTATCTGGATTTTGTTTATATTCTTTTGTTTCTCTTGCATATCCAAATTTTTCGGATAAGTCTTTTATTTTATTAAACCAAGTTTCTTTATCGTCATTTATATCAAAATATTCTTCTATATATGTATTAATTATGTTCTTAATTTCTTCTTTATCTGTAATCTTCTGGAATTCATATTGTGGTTTTTCTTTAAAATATTCTTCATCATACATATATATAATATTTTCTTTTACATCTTCCCATTTTCCAATATCTCTTCTTGGTTTTAAATTTCCACGTTCAATTCCTAATACTTTTAAAGAATATTCCTTATTTTTTTCTAATAATTCTTCTAAATGTTTATCATATTTTTTTGCCCAATTTAACGCTTTTTCATATACTTCTTCTTTTGTGTATTTTGAAATAACACGTTTTGAAATGTCGCAAAGTTTTACAATATCAAATAATGCACCACTTACACTCATTTTGTTTAATTGTAATTCAAATTCTTCCATTTTTGCATCTTGATTTTGTCTTCTCCATTGTTCAAAATTAGAGTTAGCTATATTTAATAAATATTCATCTACCGCTTCTTCTGGTATTCCAACTTCAGCATAATAACTTACAGCAGCTTCTGGATCTTTCCTTTTACTTAATTTTCTTTTTGCTCCATTTTCTTCTTTCATTATTGGTGCTATGTGTGCATACTTAGGTGATTTAAATCCTAGACTTTGGAATAGTTGCAAATGAAGTGGTACAGAAGATAGCCATTCATCTCCACGTATTACGTGTGTTGTACCCATTAAGTGATCATCTACAGCATGAGCAAAATGATATGTTGGAAGTCCATCTGCTTTTATTATTACTATGTCTTGATCATTTTCTGGAAAATCGATATTTCCTTTTATTACATCATGATGTTTTATTTTTTTATCTTCTCTTCCTTGTGATTTAAATCTTATTATATAATCTTCTCCATCATTTATCTTTTGGATTGCTTCATTTACAGGTATATGTCTACATTTACTCCATACTCCATAATATCCTGTTCTTAATTTCGCATTTTCTTGCTTTGCCCTCATTTCATCTAATTGTTCTTGTTTACAAAAACATGGATATGCATCGCCTTTTTCAATTAAATATTTTGCATAAGCTTGATAAATTTCTTTTCTTAATGATTGTTTGTATGGACCATAGTTTCCAACATATTCGTCTTCATTTATCATTCCTTCATCTGGTGACATTCCAAATTCTTTTAGCGCATCAATAATTCCTGTAACACCTTTTTCTACTTCACGTTTTTGATCGGTATCTTCTATTCTTAGAAAAAATACTCCTCCTGTTTGGTTTGCAATTTTTTTTGCAATAACAGATTGATATAATCCACCTATATGAACAAATCCTGTTGGGCTTGGTGCAAATCTTGTAACTACTGCTCCTTCAGGTAAATTTCTTCTTGGATATTTTTCTTCATAATATGAAATGTCTTTAACATATGGAAATATTACATTTGCTAAATCTTTATAATCCATATTTATTCCTTCTTTCTTATTATATTTGTTACAATTCAAACTTATAATAAAATCCGCTCCAGCTTGCTGAATGTAAGCCCTTTTTGTTTTTCTCGAAGTTTCGAAAAACAAAAAGAGCTCTCGTTCACGTGTCGCTACTTAGTCATTAGTTTAAAGCTAACCTATACCTATACTTCCATAATAATAGGTAATATCATTGGATTTCTTTTTGTTTTTTGATAAATATAATCTCTCAAATTATCTTTTAAGTTTGACTTTATTATAGACCATTCTTTTATATGTCTTTCTTCACATTTTGAAATTTCATCTCTTATTACTTGTTTTACATCATCCATTAGATTCTCAGATTCACGAACATATACAAATCCTCTTGAAATAACATCTGGTCCTGCTACTACTTCTCCAGTTGATTGATCCATAGTTAGTACTATTACTATAAGTCCATCTTGTGATAAGTGTTGCCTATCTCTTAAAACAATATTTCCTACATCTCCTACACCTAATCCATCTACTAATATTTTCCCTGAAGGCACTGTTCCTGTTAATTTTGCTTCTTTTTCGTTTAGTTCTAATATTCTACCATTAGTCATTATGAATGTGTCACTTGTATCTATTCCCATCTTTTTAGCAGTTTCAATATGTGCAATTAATTGTCTATATTCTCCATGAACTGGTATAAAGTATTTTGGTTTTGTTAGTGCAAGCATTAATTTTTGTTCTTCTTGGCAAGCATGCCCTGATACGTGCACATCTTCTAATGCAGAATATACAACTTCTGCACCAATTTTCATTAAGTCATCTATTACCTTTGATACAAATTTTTCATTCCCTGGTATTGGATTTGCAGAAATTATTACTAAATCATTTGGTGTTATTGTAACTTTTCTATGTTCTCCTGCTGCCATTCTAGTTAGAGCAGACATTGTTTCTCCTTGTGAACCAGTTGTAATTATTACTAGTTGTTCATCTGGATAATTATTTATCATATCAATATCTATAAATACATTTTTTGGTACTTGTATATAACCAAGTTCAACTGCTGTTTCTATCATGTTTATCATACTTCTACCACATATTGCAATTTTTCTTCCATATTTTACTGAAGAATTTACAATTTGTTGAACTCTATGAACATTTGAAGCAAATGTAGCTACTACTATTCTTTTTGTACAATTTAAGAATAATTTTTCGAATACATCCCCAACTGTACTTTCGCTCATTGTATATCCTTTTCTTTCTGCATTTGTACTATCACTCATAAGTGCAAGTACACCTTTATTTCCAAGTTCTGCTAATCTTCCAAAATCCATTCTTTCATCATCTATTGGGGTATAATCTATTTTAAAATCCCCTGTGTGTACAATGGCTCCAACTGGTGTATGAATTGCAAGTGCTACTGCATCTGGTATACTATGACAACTTCTAATAAATTCTACTTGCATTTTTCCAAAGTTTATTGTTTCTCCTTGACTTACAATGTGCATTTTTGTACTTCTTAATAGCCCATGTTCTTCTAATTTATTATTAATTAACCCAACTGTTAATCTTGTAGCATATATTGGTACATTTATTTGTTTTAATAGATATGGAATTGAACCAATGTGATCTTCGTGTCCATGTGTTATTACTAATCCTTTTATTTTATCTTTGTTCCTTACAAGATATGTTACATCTGGAATTACTAAATCTACTCCAAGCATATCGTCTTCTGGAAATGCCAAACCACAATCTACAACTATTATTTCATTTTCATATTCAAATACTGTTATGTTTTTTCCTACTTCTAGTAATCCTCCAAGTGGTATTATTTTTAATGGACTTTTCTTAAATGAAAATTCATTATCTTGTTTTTTTAAATCTTTTCTATTTCTTGAGTTTGTTCTTACTCTTGTATTTCTATTGGGACTAACATTTTTTGTTTTTTCTATCTTATCACCTTTTTCTATTTTTTCATTTTCTACTTTAATTTCTCTTTTAGTATTTGTTTTCTTTGCTCCCCCTCTATTTTGAAAGTTACTTCTTGTTCTTTTTGTAACCTTTTGTTCTTTATTAGCACTGTTTATGCCATAATCTTCTGTATTTACTTCCCCCATCATTATTTTTAATCTCTCCTATTCTTATAATACTTAAATTTAATTACGCATATACACAAAAAAATCAGTTTAATAATAAACTGATTGATTTTAGAAAATCTCTCATATATGACACACTTTTTAATAAGTATATATAGTATAATTTCCGTTCACTCTATACATTCAAATCTTTATCTCATTTATTTTATCTCTCATTTTCTTATAAATCAATACACTAATATTATTTATCTTTTTTATTTGTTTTTATACATAAATTTAAATCTCTTCTTTACCATTTTTAGGTAACAACTTTTGCTATTATACTATATCTATTTAAAATTGTCAAATGCGTTTTTCTGTTAGGCTAAAAAATACTAATAGGAACTGCATTATATACAATTCCTACATATTCACAACTAATCTATTAAATTTTCCTTTTATATAGTTTTCTAATTTTCCGCATAAATTCGTTTGGTTCTATTTCCTTTTTTGCTACCATATCAAGTCCCTTTTCCCAACTTGCTGTAAGTTTTGGATTTAACATATCTGGCATTACATTTAGTACTACATCATAAATAATTTCTCCATATCCTGTTGGATTTATTATTTGCGTTTTTGAGTTTATTTCTATGTATTTTATTTTTTCTAACTTTTTCATTATTTCAGCTCTAGTTGCACTTGTTCCTATTCCTGCTCCTTTTATTTGCTCTCTTAATTCTTCATCTTCTATTAACTTTCCTGCATTTTCCATAGCTAAAATAATTGAACCAGAATTATATCTTGTAGGTGGACTTGTTTCAGCATCTTTTGTTTCAAAATTTACTATATTTACTTTTTCACCTTTTTTTAATGTATTTAGTATGTCTATATTGCTTTCTGGTTCTTTTGAATTATCGTCTATACTTGTTATGTCGGACATAGAGCCCGCCCCTACATCGTTTGTATTTAGTATTGGTGTAGTTTCTATATCTTCTTTTTTTGGTTTTAGTACTTCAAGATATCCTTGACTAATACATACTTTCCCACTTGTGTTAAAGGTTTCATTTTCAATGTTTATTGTTACAGATATTTTATTAAATTCTGCTGGTGGATAGAATATGGCAAGAAAACGTTTTACAATTACTTTATAAATATTTTTTTGTAAATTAGGTAATGTATCAAAATTTTCATATCCTTGCCCTGTTGGTATAATTGCATAATGGTCTGTTATTTTAGAATCATTCACATATTTTGTTTTTACTAAATTTGTAGAATATTTTTCCTCTATCATCTTTTTTATTATGCCGCCGAATCTCTTCATCTTTATATCCTTTAACAATTCCATTTAAGTTTTTCCCGAATTTCTTTTGCAACAGCTGTTGATAATACTCTTGCATCTGTTCTTGGATATGTTACTAGTTTTTTCTCATACAAATTTTGAATAATTTCTAATGTTTCATCTGGCTTTATTTTAAATCTTTTTGTACATTCATTTTGAATTTCTGCAAGATTAAAAAGTAGTGGTGCGTTTTCTTTTTGTTTTGATTTTTTAACTTCTGTAACTACTCCTTCTTTTCCCATAAGACTAGATATAAATTCTTTTGCATCACTTTCAGTTTTAAATCCAGTTTCATTATATAATTTATTTGAATTATACATTTTAGAATTTTGTGTTACTTTCCATTCTGCTTTAAATGAACTATCTTGATTCCCAAATTCTCCTATTATTTTATAGTATTTTGTTTTTACAAAGTTTCTAATTTCTCTTTCTCTTGATACAATCATTCCAAGCACACAAGTCATAACTCGTCCTACTGATATAGATGCTTTTTCAAGGTTTGCTTCTTTTGCAACTCTTCTTCCATAAATTATAGAAAGTAATCTAGAAAAATTAATTCCTATTAAATAATCTTCTTTTGCTCGTAAGTATGCTGCATTTGATAAACTATCATATTCTTTTAAATCTTTTGCTTCCCTAATACCTCTTAATATTTCTTCTTCTGTTTGTGAGTCAATCCATACTCTTTTCATAGAAGCATTTGGATTTGGTTTTGCCATCATAAATACAAGCCTTTGTATGTATTCTCCTTCACGCCCGTGAGTCGCCTGCATTATATATTTCTACAACATCTTCTCTTTGTAATAATCCCTGTACTATATTAAACTGATTTTGTACAGCTGGTATTATTTCATATTTCCACTCACTTGGTATAAATGGTAAAGTATCTAATCTCCATTTTTTTAGGTTTTCATCATATTTTTCTGGATAGCTCATTGTAACTAAGTGTCCTACACACCAAGTAATAATCCATTCTTCTGATTCTAAATATCCGTTTTTTCTAGTGGTATTTACTTTTAAGGCTTTTGCAAATTCCATTGCTACAGATGGCTTTTCTGTTACTAGTAATTTTTTTGACATCTTTAACTTCCTTTTTCTATTGTTATTTAGAGTATATTTATTAAGTCCGCTATAGTCTTGCTGAATATAGGACATTTTTGTTTTTCTCTCATAGTTCGAAAAACAAAAAGTGCTCTCGTTCATGTGTCGCTATTTAAATATTATTTTAATCTCGAATAATAATCTTTTTCTATTCTTTCATTAATATATGTATTTGCTATTTTTATAATTTTTTGCATTTGTTCTTTTGTTTCTTCATATATACATAAAGGGTTCATTACTTTTTCAATATAGTTTTCTTCTTTAATAATTTTTAATCCTGTTATGAAATTATAATCAAAAATAAAAGAAATGATATTTATATAGCTATCTATGTCTCTTTCAAACTCATCTTTGCTTACTTGCTCATATTTTTCAAATTTTTCCATAAGTTTAGGACTAACAGTTTGTTTTGACATTTCTTTATAATCATATAATACATTTTTACACAGTTCAATATCAAGTGCAAACCTTGCAAATATATCTGTTTTGTCTGCATCTCGTACAATTTGTGCTTGTAGTAATTCTTCTTTATTAAGCCCATCTTCTATTTTAAATTTATTATGATTTCTTATTGCTTTATATATTATATCATCATATTTAGTATCTTCTATAAATTTTCTAATTTCTCCATCTTCAAATAGAATTTTTACTCCTAAGTTTGCATGGTCTATGCTATCTTTATCTTTAAATGTATCATAAATTCGTACTTGTTCAAATCTTCCAATATCATGTAATAATGAAATTAGCTGAGCAATTAATTTTTGCTCTTCATTTAAGTTTAAATCTTCTGCAATCTTTTTGGCTACTTCTACAGTGCGAAAAGTGTGTTTTATTTTTAATTCAATTTTGCCATTTGTTATATCATATGGTTTAACATATTCACTAAATGCACTACTTGCTTTTTCTATATCTATCATTTTATATCACCAAGCACATTATATTATATAATTTTAATTTATACAACTTTTTTCATATTTTGCAATTTCAAGATAATAGTTTTATATAAAAAATCTTCAAAGACGGACGAAAAATCACTCGCCCCTACAACGTTTGCAATAAATTTTCTATATAAAACCATTATTCAATAACATCTTGACAAATAATATTCTAATTTTTCCTTTATTTTTCTATTATTTTGTTATATAATAGTTCCAATATTTATTTTTAAGAAAAATATGGAGGTTTTTTATGGCATACAATTTTAAAGAAGTAGAAGAAAAATGGCAAAAATATTGGGATGAGAATAAAACTTTTAAAACTGATGTATGGGATTTTTCAAAACCCAAATTTTATGCTCTTGATATGTTTCCTTATCCATCAGGACAAGGCTTACACGTTGGTCATCCAGAAGGATATACTGCAACTGATATTGTTTCTAGGATGAAAAGAATGCAAGGATATAACGTTCTTCATCCTATGGGGTGGGATGCTTTTCGGACTTCCTGCTGAACAATATGCAATTAAAACAGGAAAACACCCATCTGGATTTACTGAAGCTAATATTCAAACTTTTAAAAGACAATTAAAGATGCTTGGTTTTTCTTTTGATTGGGATAGAGAAGTTTCAACAGCTGATCCAAGTTATTATAAATGGACGCAATGGATTTTTAAGAAATTATATGAAGATGGCTATGCAAAATTAATTGAAATGCCTGTTAATTGGTGTGAAGAATTAGGAACTGTTCTTGCAAATGACGAAGTTATTAATGGAAAAAGTGAACGTGGAGGATATCCTGTTGTTCGTAAAAATATGAAACAATGGGTATTAGACATTCCTAAGTTTGCAGAAAGTTTACTTGAAAGTTTAGAAACTCTTGATTGGCCAGAATCTACAAAAGAAATTCAAAAAAATTGGATAGGAAAAAGTGTTGGTGCAGAAGTTAAGTTTAAAGTAAAAAGTTTTGAAAATCTTGATTTTACAGTATTTACTACAAGACCTGATACTTTATTTGGTGCAACCTATTGTGTACTTGCTCCTGAAAATGAATTGGTTTCAAAGATTACTACTGATGAACAAAACACTCTTGTAGAAGAATATATAAAACTTTCCGCTTCAAAATCAGACCTTGAAAGAACTGAGCTAAATAAAGAAAAAACTGGTGTATTTACAGGTTCTTATGCTATTAATCCAGTAAATAACAAAGAAATTCCAATTTGGATTTCTGATTATGTACTTAATACTTATGGTACAGGAGCTATAATGGCTGTTCCTGCTCATGACGAAAGAGACTATGAATTTGCTAATAAATTTGGCTTAGAAATTATACCTGTTTTGGCAGGTGGAGATATATCTAAAGAAGCATTTACAGAAGATGGAATTCATATTAATTCTGGTTTTATAGATGGATTAAATAAAGAAGATTCAATTTCAAAAATGATTACTTGGCTTGAAGAAAATAATATTGGTAAAAAGAAAGTAAATTATAAATTACGTGAATGGATATTTGCAAGACAACGTTATTGGGGTGAACCAATTCCTATTATTCATTTTGAAGATGGAATGAAAGTATTAGATGATAGTGAGTTACCTTTAGTTTTACCAGAACTTGAAGATTATAGTCCTTCAAAAACTGGTGCTTCACCTCTTGATAAAGCTATTAATTGGGTAAATGTTACTATAGATAATAAAATAGGAAAAAGAGAAACTTCTACTATGCCAGGATCAGCTGGTTCAAGTTGGTATTTCTTACGTTATATTGATCCTAACAATGAACACGAAATTGCAGATAAAAAATTAATGGAGCACTGGATGCCTGTTGATTTATATATGGGTGGACCAGAACATGCTGTAGGACATTTATTATATTCTCGTTTTTGGAATCAATATCTATATAGTAAAGGTATTGTTAGCCATAAAGAACCATTTAAAAAATTACGTCATCAAGGTATGATACTTGGTTCTAATGGTGAGAAAATGAGTAAATCTAAAGGAAATGTAGTTAACCCTGATGATATGGTTAAAAATTATGGAGCAGATGCTTTAAGATTATATGAAATGTTTATGGGACCAATTGATGCTGCTAAACCTTGGGATCCAAATGGTATTGAAGGCTCTAAAAAGTTTATTGACCGTGTTTACAGATTATACGCTGAGTCTAATAAAATACAAGAAAAAGATAATAAAAATTTAGAGAGAATTTATCATTATACTGTAAAAAAAGTAACAAAAGATTATGAAAATATGGACTTTAATACTGCCATTAGTCAAATGATGATTTTCATTAATGAATGTTATAAAAATGATATAGTACCTAAAGAATATGCTTTTGGATTTTTACAATTACTAAATCCTATAGCACCTCATATTACAGAAGAACTATGGCAATTACTTGGAAATAATTCATCTATTGCTTATTCTGCTTGGCCAAATTATGATGAAGAAAAAGTAAAAGAAGATACTTTTAATCTTCCAATCCAAGTTAATGGAAAGTTACGTGCTAATATCGATATTCCTATTAACTTATCAGAAGATGAAGTAAAAGAAATTGCTCACAAACAAGTTAGTTCATACTTAAATGGAAAGGAAATTGTAAAAGAAATTTATGTAAAAAATAAAATTTACAACATTGTTATAAAATAAGTTTTAGGCGGAAACATAAAGTTTCCGCCACTCTTTCGTTCATCTTATGATACTTTTGCAAAATAAGCATACCATTCTGAAAGAAAACCCAGATCTCTTTCCATCTTCTTCATATAATTTTCGAAATATATGGTATCCTTTATGGTTACATTCATCTTGGCTTTTTCGAAAAATATCTGGTTTTGGATTCCACTGTCTATATCATTTGCCATTTCCTCCACACATTTACAAGCTTTAAGGTTGATATTCTCCCTATATGATATACAGTAAGCCAACAAGTACTTGTACACTTTTACCGAATCTATTCCTGAGACCTTTTGGACTTCTCCTATTTTTCCGTAAAATTGGTCTGCAAATTTCTTCAGTTTATCGTTGTTTTCATACTGAAATTCTGTCATTGTTTTTCCTCCTGTCTTTTGGTGAACGATTTACATTGTTATTTTTACATTATATCACATTTATTTATTTTTTTCCAGTTTTTGTATTTTGTAATTCAAACGTCATAAAAGTTTAATACGTAAGAAACACATTACTTCAAATTTTATTGTATAATAAATATGTTATTTTACTAAGGAGAAAATTTAAATGAGTATAGAAACAGAATTAAGAAAAGAAGGAATTGAAGTAATAAAACCACTAGATACTTTGACTACTATAACTATTGCAAAAAATGTTGCTACAAAGATGGCATTAGCATATCCAGAGCAAAATTTAAAGTGTAATGATTTATTTATTAAGCTTTCTAGGTTAAATATGTATATTGCAAAAATGCCACATAGTATGGCTCAAGCTAAATATTATTATAAAAATTCCTCAATTTACTTTAGTGATGATATAGATTTTTCAAATATTGATTCATTTGCTACTCATGAATGTATACATTATTTACAAGAACTTCGTGATAGTGATAATAATCTTATTCATCTAGGACTTTGCGATTTTACAGCTCCTAAATTACCTGGAATGGCATTAAATGAAGCTGCTGTACAACTTATGAGTTCTAAAGCCTTAAATGAAAAAACTGATACTGTTAAATATTTTGATGTAACTCTTCCTACCAATAGTCCATATTACTATGCTTTAGAATGCAATTTAATTAATCAAATGGCCTATATTACTGGTGAATATGCTTTATTTAATAGTACTTTATATAGTAACGACAGTTTTAAAAGAATTTTCATTTCGTTAACTTCTGAAAAGGCTTTTTATAAAGTACAAAACAATTTAGATAAACTTATGGAACTGGAAGATGCTTTAAGTGCAGAATCTATAAAACTTGGTATTAGTGATATTTCTATTAAAGTTATAAATAAAATAGAAAAAGATATTGCTGACTTACGTATAAAAATTAACAAATTATTTATTAGTACACAAAATTTGATTTTAACTAGTTATTTTGATAATAATTTGAAATCTATTGTGAATTTAGAACAAGTTGATAATTATAGAAAAAAACTATATAATTATAAAAATTTAATTGGAACTACAGAAAATTATACTTTTTTTAACGATTACTATGTTCAAAAAATGGCTGAACTTGAAAGAAAGTGTTCTGTTTTTGAAAACAATGAAGAATTATCTTTAGTTCCTATAAAACGCAATTTGTTTTCTATTATTATTAACAAAATTAAAAGATTATTCTTTGGAAACAGTGAAGTTATCCAAGATAGTTAGAATATAAATATATATTCTGTAGGGGTAGGTCTTGTGCCTACCCTTTCTTCGAAGAACCATCTAAAATAAATTAAAAAACAATATGTTTTTGGGCAGGCACAAGACCTGCCCCTACATATTATTTTCTATATTTCTAACCTAAAAATTTCATTATTCCTTCTGCTGCATCTCTACCTGACCTTGACGCCCACGCAACAGTTGCTTTTTCTGCTGCTAAATCTCCACCTGCAAATATTTTTTCTTTAGATGTCATATGTTTTTCATCTATTTCTATATTTCCTCTTTTTGTAAGTTTTAACCCTAAATTTTCTACTACTTCCTTTTCAGGTTTTGAACCTACTGCCATTATAACATAATCCATATCAATTATATAATTACTTCCTTCTATATCAATTGGAACTTTTCTTGTTTCCCCTTCTTTTTCTACAAGTTCAGTTTTTATACATTCTATCTTTTCTACTTTTTTATTTCCTAAAATTTTAATTATGTTATTTTGGAATAAAAATTCTATTCCCTCTAATTTAGCATCTTGGATTTCTTTTCTTTCAGCTGGCATTTGTTCTTCAGCTCTTCTATAAATTACTTTAACACATTTAGCTCCTAATTTTTTAATAGTTCTTGCTGTATCCATTGCAACATTTCCGCCACCTATTACTGCAACTGTTTTATCTTCGTAATTTGGATGGTTAACACTTTCTAATAATTCATTTCCACCATAAACACCTTCTAAATCTTCTCCTACTATACCCATTTTAGAAGATATATTTGCACCAAATGCTAGAAAAATTGCATCATACTTATTTTCTAATTCTTGAATAGTAATATTTTTACCAAGAATTTGATTATATTTTGTTTCTATTCCTAGTTTTAATATCTTTTCTATTTGTTTATCTAAAATAGCCTTATCTAATCTAAATTTAGGAATTCCATGTCTTAATATTCCTCCAAGTTTATCATATTTTTCATATATAGTAACACTATATCCATTTCTTGCAAGATGTGCAGCACATGAAATCCCTGCTGGTCCTCCTCCAACAACAGCAATTTTTTTATTTCTTCTTTCTGTAGTAAATTTAGGAATTTCATAATTGTTTTTTATTGCTAAATCTCCTATGTATGCTTCCAAATCACCAATACTAACTGATTCTCCTTTAATTCCTCTTACACAACTTCCTTCACATTGGCTTTTATGAGGACATATTCTTCCACAAATTGGCTGTAATATTGTAGTACCAGATAAAATTTCATATGCTTCTTTATATTTTTCTTCCTTTACAAATTTAATAAATTCTGTAATATCATTTCCAAGTGGACATCCTTTTTGGCACATTTTAACTTTACATCCTAAACAATGCTCTGCTTTTTTTGCTATTTCATCTTTTTCCATATTCATATTTTCTCCATTTATAACTTTTTTCTTTTTATTTTATTATTAAGTTATAGTAATGTCAATATTTTTGACTAGGTTGTATAGAACAAAAAATAGCAAGGATTTTACGATTTTTTCGTAACCCTTGCTATTTCTATAACTATGCTTAAATATTAAGCAATTATTTCTGAAACGATTCCTGAACCTACTGTTCTTCCACCTTCACGAATAGCGAATCTTAATCCTTTTTCGATAGCGATTGGAGTAATAAGTTCGATTGTCATTGCAATGTTATCTCCTGGCATAACCATTTCTGTTCCTGCAGGTAATTCGATAACACCTGTAACGTCTGTTGTTCTGAAGTAGAATTGTGGTCTGTATCCATTAAAGAATGGTGTATGACGTCCACCTTCTTCTTTTGTTAGAACGTATACTTCACTTTTAAATTTTGTATGTGGATTGATTGTTCCTGGTTTTGCTAAAACTTGACCTCTTTCAATGTCTTTTCTATCAATACCTCTTAATAGAACACCAATGTTATCTCCAGCTTCAGCTTGGTCTAATAGTTTTCTAAACATTTCAACACCTGTAACAACTGTTTTTCTTCTTTCTGCAGATAATCCAACCATTTCAACTTCATCTGAAACTTTTACAATTCCTCTTTCTACTCTACCTGTTGCAACTGTTCCACGTCCTGTAATTGTGAATACGTCTTCAACTGGCATTAAGAATGGTTGATCTACTGGTCTTTCTGGTGTTGGTATATAGCTATCAACTGCTTCCATTAATTCTTTCATACATGCATATTCTGGTGCATTTGGATCTTGAGCTGTAGATTCTAGTACTTTTAATGAAGATCCTTTGATAACTGGAATATCATCTCCTGGGAAATCATAACTTGATAATAGATCTCTAACTTCCATTTCAACTAATTCTAATAATTCTGGATCATCAACCATATCGCATTTATTTAAGTAAACAACGATATATTTAACTCCAACTTGTCTTGCAAGTAGAATGTGCTCTCTTGTTTGAGGCATTGGTCCATCTGCTGCAGAAACAACTAATATTGCACCATCCATTTGAGCAGCACCTGTAATCATGTTTTTAACATAATCAGCGTGTCCTGGACAGTCAACGTGTGCATAGTGACGGTTGTCTGTTTCATATTCAACGTGAGCTGTGTTAATTGTAATTCCTCTTGCTTTTTCTTCTGGTGCTCCATCGATTTGATCGTAAGCTGCGAATTCAGCTTTTCCTAATAATCCTAAATATTTTGTAATAGCTGCTGTTGTTGTTGTTTTTCCGTGGTCAACGTGACCAATTGTACCAATATTAACGTGTGGTTTTGTTCTTTCAAATTTAGCTTTTGCCATTTAAAAATTCCTCCTTTAATTTGATGTTGGAAGTTGGATGTTAGAGGTTGGAATTAATACTTCCATATCTAATATATCACATCTTCTCAACTTTTATATTTTTTTAAATTTAATAACGCTTTTACTGTTTGCAAGTGTATTTTACAATACTTTTACAAAAATTGCAAGTATTTAATTTATTTTTTGCATTTTCCTATTCTTATTCTTCCTTTTTAGCACGTGATGCTACTATTGCATCTAATACTGATTTTGGAACTTCTTCATAGTGAGATGGTTCCATTGCGTATGTTCCTCTACCTTGTGTTTTTGAACGTAAATCTGTTGCATAACCAAACATTTCTGATAATGGAATAAATCCACGAATTATTTGGTTACCTGCTCTTGATTCCATTCCTTCCATTTTTCCACGTCTTGAGTTTATATCTCCTATAACGTCTCCCATATATTCTTCTGGAACTGTTACTTCAACTTTCATGATTGGCTCTAATATTACAGATTTACCTTTTTTACATCCTTCTTTGAAGGCCATAGATCCTGCAATTTTGAAGGCCATTTCTGAAGAGTCAACTTCATGGTAAGAACCATCAACAAGTGTAGCTTTAAAGTCGATAACTGGGTATCCTGCAAGTATACCGCTATCTGCTGCTTCACGAATTCCTTCTTCAATTGGTTTAATGTATTCTTTTGGAACAACACCACCAACGATTTTGCTCTCAAATTGAATTCCTGATCCTGGCTCTAATGGTTCCATTTCTAACCAAACATGACCATATTGTCCACGACCACCTGATTGACGAATGAATTTTCCTTCTACTCTAACAGCATCACGGATAGTTTCTTTGTATGCAACTTGTGGTTTACCAACATTTGCTTCTACTTTAAATTCTCTTTTTAATCTATCTACGATAATGTCTAAGTGTAATTCTCCCATTCCTGCGATAATTGTTTGACCTGTTTCATGATTTGTATAAGTTTTAAATGTAGGATCTTCTTCTGCAAGTTTTGCAAGAGCAATTCCCATTTTTTCACTTGCTACCTTATCTTTAGGTTCAATAGCAATATCAATAACTGGTTCTGGGAATTCCATAGATTCTAGAATAACTGGATGAGCAGGATCACATAATGTATCACCTGTTGTTGTATCTTTTAAACCTACGGCTGCTGCAATATCACCTGAAAATACTTCTTCAATATCTTCTCTGTGGTTTGCATGCATTTGTAATATTCTTCCTATTCTTTCTTTTTTATCCTTTGTAGAGTTTAATATTGTAGTTCCTGCTTGTAATGTTCCTGAATAAACTCTAAAGAAACAAAGTTTTCCAACAAATGGGTCTGTTGCAATTTTAAATGCAAGTGATGCAAATGGTTCATTATCACCTGTTTTTGCTTCTATTTCATTTCCATCTAAATCTACACCTTTAATATGTGGTATATCTAATGGTGATGGCATATAATCAACTATTGCATTTAATAATTCTTGAACACCTTTGTTTTTATATGATGAACCGCAACATACTGGAACAATATTATTTGCAATTGTTCCTTTACGAAGTCCTTTTTTAATTTCTTCTGCTGATAAATCACCTTCGTCTAAATATTTCATCATTAATTCATCATCTTGTTCAGCTGCTGCTTCTATCATTTGCTCTCTATATTTTTTAGCTTCTTCTAACATATCAGCTGGAACATCTTGTTCTTCAATCTCTTTTCCTAAATCATCTTTATGCACAAATGCTCTCATTTTGATTAAATCTACAATTCCTTGGAAGTTATCTTCTGCTCCAATTGGTAATTGAACTGGAACTGCATTTGCATTTAATCTTTCTTTCATTTGAGCAACACATCCTAAGAAATTAGCTCCTGTAATATCCATCTTATTTACATATGCCATTCTTGGAACATGATATTTATCAGCTTGTCTCCATACAGTTTCTGATTGTGGTTGAACTCCACCTTTTGCACAGAATACTGTTACAGAACCATCTAATACTCTTAATGATCTTTGTACTTCAACTGTAAAGTCAACGTGACCTGGAGTATCAATAATGTTAATTCTGTGATTTAACCAATGTGTTGTTGTTGCAGCTGATGTAATTGTAATACCTCTTTCTTGTTCTTGAGCCATCCAATCCATTGTTGCTGCACCTTCATGTGTTTCACCAATTTTATGAACTCTACCAGTATAGAAAAGTATTCTCTCTGTTGTTGTTGTTTTACCAGCATCAATATGAGCCATAATTCCTATATTTCTAGTCATCTCTAATGAAACTTCTCTTTTACCCAACTTATTTTCCTCCTTTTTCTTTGAAGTTAGAAGTTTGAAGTTAGATTGTAAATAATTCTTCAAATAATTTTCTTCAGTTTCCAACTTTCAGCTTCCAACTTCCAATTTACCATTTATAATGTGCAAATGCTTTGTTTGCTTCTGCCATTCTATGTGTTTCTTCTTTTTTCTTGAATGCTCCACCATTTCCAGTAATTGCATCTGTAATTTCTCCTGCTAGTTTTTCAGCCATTGTTTTTTCATGTCTTTTTCTAGCATATGTTACAAGCCATCTTAAACCTAAAGTTTGTCTTCTTTCTGGTCTAATCTCTAATGGTACTTGGTATGTTGCACCACCAACTCTTCTTGCTTTAACTTCTAAAACTGGCATAATATTTTCAAGTGCAGCTTCAAAAACTTCTAATGGATTTTTTCCTTCTTTTTCTTTTATGATATCAAATGCATCATAAACTATGTTTTGAGCAATTGATTTTTTACCATCCAACATTATGTTGTTTACTAATTTTGTAACAACTTTGCTATTATATATTGGATCTGGTAAAACATCTCTTTTTGCTATATATCCTTTTCTTGGCACTATTCTTCACTCCTTTTTATTGATGTTTGAAGTTTGATTTTGGAATTTCTTTAACATAATTGATGTCCTTTTCTTCTTTATTTTACTTCTTTACATCTTATTTTTCTGATATTTATACAAAAAATATCTAAAGTTACTCTGGAAAGTTTCACTTTCCCGTATAGTGCTATAAATCTATTCTAAATTTAAGTACCTTAAGTTTAGTAAGAATTACAAGCACTAATTTTTGAATTTCTAAAACCTAAAATTCACTCATCTGTTTTTTTATGTTGAAAAAATTTTTACTACGCTTAACAACGCAAGATGCCGTTTTTACCTATTCATACATTTTAATTAAAATTAGTATATTACTAGGAAAGCCAATAAATATTTTTGAGATTGTACACGTGTACATCGAAAAAATATTTATGCAGTCTTGACGACGTAAGATGCTGATTTCATTTTTAGTCTTAGAACAAAGCAAAAATGGTATATTGCTAGGAAAGCTAAGTAAAAATCTTTGAAATAATACGTTTGTATATTGAAAAGATTTTTACGACGCTTGACAACGCAAGATGCCGTTTTTCATTTGTTCTATTATTTTTTAGGTTTTTTCGCTCCATACTTAGAACGAGCTTGCATTCTGTCTTTAACTCCTGCAGTATCAAGTGTTCCTCTTATAATATGGTATCTAACACCTGGTAAATCTTTTACCCTTCCTCCTCTTATTAGAACAACACTGTGTTCTTGTAAGTTATGTCCAATACCAGGAATATAAGATGTTACTTCATATCCATTAGAAAGTCTAACTCTGGCAACTTTTCTTAATGCTGAGTTTGGTTTCTTTGGAGTAACTGTTTTTACAACTGTACACACACCTCTTTTTTGTGGTGCTCTAGCATCTGTTACAACTTTTTTTCTTGAGTTATATCCATGTTGTAATGCTGGTGCTGTTGATTTTGTACTTGCTGTTTTTCTTCCTTTTCTTACTAATTGATTAATTGTTGGCACTTAAATTTCACCTCCTAAAATTATGTATGTTTCATTTTTATTACAAATAAAACTTCTACGGAAATATGTAATAAAAGCATTTTCCATAGTATTTAATATTCTATCATGAAGTATTTTAAAAGTCAAGAAAAATTTTACTTTTTTCTTGACTTTATTGTCTTATTGTGATAATATACTTTTGCAAAACTTTTTTTGCATTTATAAGGGAAGAATAATGTTTATGGGATATAACTTTTTAACATAGGAGGTGAAAATTATGGAAAATGATAGTTTAAATCTTATTCTAAATCGTCTTAATGTTATTGATTCTATTTTGGAACGTCTTGATGGAATTGATTCTACTTTGGAACGTCTTAATGGGATTGATTCTACTTTAAATCAATTACAAATTACTCAAAATGACATGAAAGATGATATTAACTCTTTAAAAAATGATACTAGCATTATGAAAGATGACA
>CAPIEU010000001.1:81917-266795 GCA_948630815.1 uncultured Clostridia bacterium | reverse complement strand
TTATGAAAGATGACATTAACTCTTTGAAAAATGACAGTAGCATTATGAAAGATGACATTAACTCTTTGAAAAATGACAGTAGCATTATGAAAGATGACATTAGCTTTTTGAAAAATGACAGTACTACTATGAAAGATTCTATTAAACGTTTAGATGATGATATTTATACTGTCTATACTTTACAACAAGAAGATCATAAGATTTTACAAAAACAGACTGAAATATTAAATATACATACTGAAAAATTAAATACTTTAATTAATATTTCTAATAATAATCAAGATGAGCATACTGATTTTAATAAGAGAATATCAAGACTTGAAGCTCTTATAAGTTAACTCTATTAATAAAAAACACCAGTACAAAATGTACTGGCGTTTTTTATTAATATCCTGCTGCTGAAAATAAGAATGTACCCATATATACTTGCAAACATGGTACAAGTACTACTAATACAAAGAATATTAAAACTGCACCAACAATACTATATACAACTTGTGGTAATACTTGCATAATTTTATCCATTATATTGTTAATATCTATTTCCATGTATTCTACTAATTTTTCCATCATTTCAGCTAAATCTGTTTGCATACCTATTTTTAACATCTCTGTAATCATAGATGATGCAAGTCCAGATTTTTCAAATGGATCTATCCAACTTTCTCCAATTAATATATTATTAATTGATGTTTCAATTAATGAAAGCATAACATAATTCTTAGATATTCCTTTACTTACTTCTAATGCTTCTTGTATTCTCATACCGTTATTTAAGTTTAAAAGCATTGCTTTTACAAGTCTTGAAAAATCTAAAGAAAA
Organism: uncultured Clostridia bacterium; assembly: GCA_948630815.1. Classification (GTDB taxonomy): domain Bacteria; phylum Bacillota; class Clostridia; order TANB77; family CAG-508; genus RGIG8482. Next base: position 265,973 of record CAPIEU010000001.1, on the reverse strand, counting down.
TATTAGTTCTCCAAATATAGGCATTGTATATTTAAAATAATCAAAATTGTATTTTCCTTTTGGTGTTCTTATATACATTACTATAGCAATTGCAATACCCACTATTATTGTAGTTGGTATATACCAAAACTGAATTAGTATATTTAAGAAATCTTTAAACCATAAAGTTACTGTTGGTAAAGTATCTGTACTTCCTACAGCATCAAAAACATTTTGAATTGCAGGAATTGCAAATAATGTTCCAACCACTAGCATAACAAGTAATAATACAAGCTGTACAATATTTGGTATTAATATATTTCTTAGTTTCTTATTCAAATCTGCTGAATTATCTAAATATTTTACTGCTTGTTGTAATGAATTTGTAAGCGACCCCGATAATTCTCCTACACGTATCATATTTACATATATATATGGAAATACGTCTTCATAGTATTCCATTGTTGTATACATATTTTCTCCCGCTTCTACACCTGCTAATATATCTTCTAATATTCCTTTAAATATATAGTTTTCTGTACTTCCAATTATTGTTTGTAAAGCATGAATGTTATTGAAATTTGCCTTTTTTAATAAATAAAAGTTTTGAGTAAATATAACTAAATCTCTTGTTGTTATTTTTTCTGTTTTAGCCAGAGCATTATTAATTTTTTGTATATATGATTCTCTATTTTTTTCTCTATCCTTTATAATGCTAGACGTATTAACATTTTTCATAATATCTTCTATGTCTTTAATATTTCTCTTATTTGTTTTTACTGGTTTTTTAGTTATTGCTATTTGTTCTTGAATACTAATTGGCGTCAAATTATTTCTTTTTAGCTTTTTTATTACTGCACTTCTACTATTTTCTTCTATTCGATTGCTAACAATAACACCATTTGGAGTTAATGCTCTATATCTATATACTGCCATTAGATGTGTTTCTCCTTTCTTTTTAAGGTTGGATTTTGGTGGTTGAAATTTACAAAGTAGTTTCTTAATATCCAACTTCTAATCTCTAGCTTCTAACTTATAACCTCTAATTTTTATTTTTCTTAATTCTTAACTGCATTATAGTTCTATTTAGTGTTTCTATATTCTTTTCTTCTATTTGTGCTTTTGCTTGTTCTAATGTGATTTTTTCGTCTACAAATAGTTCTGCAATTGAATTTATTAGTCCTATACTTCCTTTTTCTAAGTTGCTTTGTATTGCATCTTCTATCTCTGATACACTTATTTTGTCTTTTCTTATTAATCCTGCTACAATATTATCTACTACCATTACTTCTGGAACAAGTACTAATTTTCCATCTTTTCCTTTTAATAATCTTTGTGAAATTACTAATTTTAATAATGATGATATTAAGTATTTTACTGTTGGTTGATCACTTATATCATAAAAATTTATCATTCTATCTATTGTTTCTGCACAAGATTTTGTATGAAGTGTTCCTATTACTAAATGTCCTGATTCTGCTGTTTCAATTGCTGCATCCATTGTTTCTTTATCTCTAATTTCTCCTACCACTACTATATCACAGTCTTCTCTTAAAGAGTTTTTTACACCATCACTATAGCTTAATGAATCTCCTCCCACTCCTACTTCTTTTTGCACTATTACTGACTTTTTAGAATGATGTTTAAATTCTACTGGACTTTCTAATGTTAATATTTTTTTATTTTGCGTTTCATTTATTTCATTTATTAAAGCATTTAATGTTGTAGTTTTACCAGAATTTGTTTTTCCTGTAACTAACATTAAACCTTGAGGTTGAAATGTTATTCTTCTTACAACATCTGGAACTCCTAAATCTTCAAATTTGGGTAATTCATTTTTTATAATTCTTAGAGTAAAAAGTGGTATTTCTTCTGATAATGAAATATTTACCCTAAAACGTTTATCTGCATATTCTAAAAATGTATCTAGTTTTTTTGTTTTTTGAAATACATTATCTTTATCTATATTTCCTCTAATTAAGTAATCATATATTTCATTCATATCTTCTGGTGCTAAAACATCTGCGTCTTCGACTTCTACTAAATCTCTTATAATTCTTAACATTGGTTTTATACCACATATAAAATGTATATCTGATGCATCTTTTTCGATTGCATAATCTAATATTTTTTCTATTTGTATCATTAGTATTTTCCCTCCTATGGATTAAAATATTACTAGTTTTTTATTTAATTCTTGTAATGTAGTAACTCCTTTTAGTACTTTGTTTAGTCCATCTATTACCAAAGGTTTATATGTTCCTTTTAATGCTTCTTCTTTTATTTTTAAGGTTGATGAATCATTTATTATTAATTCCCTTATACTGTCATCTATTATTAATATTTCAAATATACCTATTCTATCATAATATCCAGAATTGTTGCAATGTTCACACCCTACTGCATCATATGTGGTTTTGCCCATAAAATCAAACTCTACACCATATTTTCTTCCTATATCTGATATTATTTTCCTTTCTTCTTGTGTAAAGATTCTTTCTTTTGCACAATGTGGACAAATTTTTCTTATTAATCTTTGTGATACACTTGTAGCAAGTGTACTTGCTATATCATAATTTGATATTCCCATTTTTCTTAATCTTGTTATTACTTCTATACTATCTATGGTATGTATTGTTGAAAGTACATAATGACCTGTTTGTCCTGCTTGCATTGCAATTTCAGCAGTTTCGGCATCTCTTATTTCACCTACTAAAATTATATCTGGGTCTTGTCTTAATACTGTTCGTAATGAATCTAAAAATGTTGTTTTTGCATCTATTTCTACTTGGTTTAAACCAGGTATTCTAATCTCAACAGGGTCTTCTATTGTTGTTATATTGATACTAGGTTTGTTTAAATAATCAACTATACTATATAATGTTGTTGTTTTTCCTTCTCCCGTTGGTGCTGCCATTATTGTTACACTGTTCTTCTTATTAAAACTTTTATTTACTAATTCGTCATTATTTGGAAAACCTAAATCAAAAAGTCTTTTTACATCTGCATTTTTCTTTAATAGTCTTAATACAAATTTTTCTCCATATACATTTGGTTGTGAAGATACACGTATATTATAATCTGGATATACTAAAATTCTACCGTCTTGTGATTCTTGTCTTTCTTGATGCATATTAGATATTGCTTTTAATCTTCCTATAACTTGTGCTTGTTTTTCTTTTTCTATATTAGCAACTGTATATAATTCTCCATCTATTCTATAACGAATCCTTAAAGAATCGTCCATTGGTTCAAAGTGTATATCACTTGCTCTCTTATCCATTGCTTTTTTTATTACTGTGTCTATCATTCCTGTTATATCACTAGTTGATTTTATATCATTTTTGCTACTTCCTTCTAATGATTTTAATATTTCTTCTATATTACTTTCAAAAGTAATATATTTGTCCATTACTAGTCCTTTGTTTAGTAATAATAATCTAATTGTTTCTACTGTTCTTCTATTAGCTGTATCAGCAAAACATACTTTTATTCTTCCATTGTCTATTTCAAATGGAATTGCTTTATTTTGTCTTAACACATCTGTTGATATATAATCTTGTATATTAATTTTTATATCGCTTCTATCTAAAAGCATTGATTTTTCGTCTAATATCTCTCCTATTACTTTTATTAGGGTATAAGAATCTGTAACTTGTAAAATATTTAATATATCTCCTATTTTTCTATTTGGATGTGTTTTTTGATATTCTAATGCTTTTGCAATATCACCTTCTGTTATTATTCCTCTTCTAACTAATTCGATTCCTATTGGTTGTCTTGCCATATAGATTTCCTCCTTTGTTTTTAGTACTAATTCCATTATACAATATCTTTATGTTTTTTTATATAGTATTTGTTCTTTTGGCATAAATTACTAGCTATAATTTAAACTATAATAATTAAGTCCGCTATAGTCTTGCTGAATGTAGGACATTTTTGTTTTTTTCACAAAGTTCAAAAAAACAAAAAGTGCTCTCGTTTACGTGTCGCTATTGAGATGTTAATTTAAGATTGAGCATTAACACATTACTAGTTCATTACGTATTTGGTGGTTTTTGTGTATTCTAAATTTTCCCCTATTGTTACTAATACTGTTATTACTTTTTTGGAGTTTAGCTCTTGTACAGAAAATTTCAAGTCTTTTATATTTTCACTGATTTTACTACCATTCATATATATACTATTATCTTGAAATGTGAATGTATTTCCTGTTAAAAATGTAATAGATTTTTCATTTATATTAATAATGTCATTATTATTACTTTTTACTTCTTGTAAAAAATACATATTAAATTTTGTAATTTCTGCTATATTATTACTACTGTCTTCTAAATTAATTACATTTGTATAAAAGAATGATGTTATAGTTCCAATAATACCTATTACAATTAACATAGCAATTACATATATAATTAAACTTGTAGTTGTAATTCCCTTAGATGAATTCATTACTACCTCCTTAGTTTATTTTTTTATTATTAATCTTCTAACCTCGTTTTTTTCTTGTTTATTGCTTACTGTGTATTCTACCTTTACAGTTAAGATTTTTATTAAATCTTTTTTATCTTCATTCCCTTCGATTTCATTATATTTTATTAATGTAGCCATAACAGAATAGCCATTTTGTATTGTACCATTATCCTTTAGTGTTTGAATTAATGTATTAACTATATCTTGGCTTATTTCTTCATATTCCATCATTTCTACATTTTCTATAATATCTATTATTATATTTGTTGCTATAGTTTTCCTATTTTTCGACTGAACACTTATATAATAATTATAAAATGCACTAGTTATTATTGCTGTAAATAATATTATAATCGTTATAGAAATAATTATTTCAGCTGTTGTAAAACCTTTGTTATTTATATATTTATATATTTTCAAAATTGATTTTTTTCCTTTCTTTAGAATTACATCATTCTTGTTTTTTGAGCGTGCTAAGGTCGTCCGCACCTACAGCATTTGCATTTTGTTTATATTGCATTTGTATTTTTGGGTCGACTAGGGTATAGCCCCCTACATAATCATATAATTAATAATAAAATTCATAGATATAATAACTATAATGTTTGATACACATAAATAAAATGCTATTGGTGATGCTTTATTTTCATTTACTATTTTTGTTTTTTTTGTTTTGAAAAACTGTATTATATTTTTAATTCCAATAGATAATATAGCTAAAATTACTGTGCATATTGTGTAATATGCTCCTGTAAATATTAGTATATAAAGTATTAATATTAATATTTGTATCCAATAATTGTAATTTAGTTTCTCCTTTAACAATTTTGTATCGAAAAATAATAATATTATCATGAAACTTAAATATATAACATATTCATATACATTTGTTTTAATTAGTGTATATGAATATATCATATATACCAATGAAACAAAAACTCCATAAATTAATACTGATCTTTGGATTGTTCCTTTTTCTTTTTCAATTCCAGCAAGTATAAATAAACTAGAAAAATATAAAATTGCTATTATAAAGTAAAATATTGTATTAAGTCTCAAATTGTAAACGTCTATATTTAGTGAAATACTAAATAAAACGAAAACTATCCCTGTTAATATTTCAAATAGGAAATAACGACTACCTATTGGATTTTTACAATATCTACATTTGCCTTTTAAAAATATATAACTAAATACTGGCACTAGATCTAAAATTCCTAATTTATGATTACAATTAGGACAATATGAATGCTTATGTGTTATATTTTCTTTTTTAGGAAGTCTGTATGTAGCAAGTGTAAAAAAACTACCAAAATATATTCCTAGTATAAATAGTATAATTAATAGTACAATTTGTGGCATTTTTCCCTCTTTTCTTTTAAACTAAATGACATATACATAATCTGCATATGCCATTTGGTTTATACTTTGTTATTATTGATTTGTTGCATGATTTCTAACATATTGATCTAAATCATTTATCATATTCATTTCTGCATTTGCTGCATTTTTATAACTTCCAGCAGCATTCTCTGTTGTTTTAAATAATCCATGCTCTCCTATAGTTAATGATATTGTTACACCAGCTAATATTAATAATATTATAATTGTGATTACTAATGCTACTAATGTAATACCTTTTTGTCCTTTTAACATAAAAAATTCCTCCTTAAAATATTTTTCTTTTGATATATCTATATAAATAAATATAACCTAAATTATTTTGTTCCAGTTTGTGGCAAATAATTACCTACAGAATTGGAATTTGTAGTGTTTGATGTATTATTTTTATTTGTAGTATTACTTGTAGTATTTCCAGATTTATTGCTTGTATTATTTGACGTACTATTTCCTACAGTATCTTGTGAAAAAGGATTTACTTTTCCTTTTTGATAATCTTTTGATTTTTCAGCATTTTTTAAATCTGTTCCATCTATTTCATATATAATCTGTGCTTCACTACCTTGATTGTCATTCACATTATTTTCTAATTCATTTTTAATATTATTAGGTACTTGATATTGTTCAATTTTTGGAACTATCTTACTTGTTGGGATATAATCATATAAAAATACCCCTAACACTAAAATAATTGCGAGCAATAACAAAAGTACAATTATTATTTCTTTTATAATTTTCTTCACCCTTAATATCCTCCTTATAATCTAAAGTTTATTGGGCTGTATTTGTATTCATTGTATTAGTATTGTCTAGATTATTATTTACTGTATTTGTGTTAGTATTCCCATTTGATGTTCTATTCACTCCATCGATTTTAACATTAAGTGCTTTTACATTAAATGTTGCTTGTAAAGTTTCTGTATCTCCTGTTGATGGTAGTAATTTAAAATTATCAATTCTAAAATTTAATGAAGAATCTTTTTCAATTGCTGATACAAATTCAGATATTGATACATAACTTCCTGTAATAGTAAAATACATATCATATTCACCTTGTATTCCACTGGATGCTTGTCTTAATTCATATCTTAAATTAATTCCTTTATCTTTAGCATAATTTCCTATAACTGTTTGTAAAAATTCAGTTTCATATGGTCTTGTTATTCTAGCTTCTGCAATATCATCACTAGAGCTATTTAATACTTTATCATTGTATTCTTCTTTTGCTATTTGTAACTGTTTTGCACTTTCATTTAATTCTAAAATTGCTTTTGGTTCATCAACACTGGTTAATGTACTTACTTTTTCTAATGAATTATCTAAATCGCTATTTTTTTGTTTTATTCCGTTCAATTGATAAAATATCTATTCCTAATACATTAAGCCCTCTAAATATTACCAAATATCCAACTGCTAATAATAAAACAATTAATATGGATATTAAAATTTTTCTCATATCATGTTTTCTCCTTTATTATATTGGTAAGTCTCCCTCTATAGTTGTTGTTATTGGTCCATTTTGCGAAGTTTTTTGTCCACTATCTGATACAACATTTATTAATATCTTATAATTTTTAATGCTGGCTTTTAAATATCCTAATTGATCATAAGTATTTGCTTGTGCATTTATAATTATTTTTGTACCACTTGTATTTTCAATAGAAGTTATTTGTACTCCTTTTGGTATACTAAACATTATTTGATTTAATAATGTAGGTATTGCATTTTTTACTTTCTTTTTTTCTTGTATAGATACATTTAAATCTGTTAACCTTTTTGTCATAGTCTCGTATTTGCTTGTACTTTCTTTTAATTTTGATGTATCATTATTTATTTTTGCAATTTGAGTGTTTATTTGTTTAGTCGCTTCTCTAATTTCTTCTGCTTTTTTATTCATTGAAGTTCCTAAGAATATTGATATTCCACTATAAACTATTATAAGCAATAAAATTCCATATAAAAGCCTAACTAACGTTTGCTCTAGTGCTGTTAATTCTCCTTTTAAGCTTATATCAATATTAAATTTACTACTACTTTGACCCTTTTCCTTTTTTGAACCTATTTCCTTTGTTAGAAACTCTGGAAGTTTATCTTTCAAAGTTTCTTTTTTAAAGTTCATTCCTTTTAATCCTTCTCCTAAGCCTTGTAATGCTAAAGCTATAGAAGAGTTTACTTCAATATAATCTTTTATGTTTATTTTATTTAAATTAGTTTTTATAAAATATGGTTTTAATATTTCACATTTTATATCTTTTAAATACTCTTGAAAATATATGTCTACATTGTTTATAACCGATGCAGTTCCTGTTAAATATATTTTGTCTATTTTATTTAGACTGTTATTAGTAATTTTTCTAACTTCACCAACTATATTATATAGTGTAGGCATAATATCATCTAAATAATCGTTTTCTTCATATTGTAAGTCTTTTCCTTCTTGAGTATATATTGTTGTAGCTTTACATATTTCATATGCTTTTAAATATGAATTTTCTTTAGCATTAATATTACCTAATATTTCATTTGCCCCTTGTTCTAGCACTTGTATATCTACAATTTTTTTATCTACTATAGTTGTTATGGTTGTTCTTTCTTCAATGTTTACTATCATTACATTTTCATTGTCTTTGTAATCTAGTAAATTTCCAATAGTTGTTCCCATTGGAGATGCACTTACTAATCTATATCCTTCTAATTTTTGTTCTTTTCTTGCTAAATCTGCTTTATTAGAAGATACATGTATTGCTTTTACTTTTTCTTTATCTTGTAAATCATTTACTAATACATATCTTGTTTCAAATGCTTCTTTATTTTGTCCTTTATCATAACATTGTGATTCAAATTCTGTGTTTATTACATTTTGCATATCTTTTTTGTTTAATAAACTAAATAAATAAAAATAATTATAATTTTCATTTGATATATTAATACTTATTGGCACTTTATAACTATATGTTTCTTCTATTACTTGTGAAATTGCTTCATTGATTTTATCATAAAATTTAATCCCAAAGGAGTCAATTTTAAAAATATCATTGTCTTTTGAAACTTTAGCATATTTAATTATATTATCTTCAATATATAAACCTAAACAAGTTGACATATTTTTCTCCTTTGTTACTATTTTTCATATTTATGTTTTACATTTTTTATAATTTCATGCAACTTATTTCATGAAATTTTGACATTTTTTTCGTTATTTTTCCATTTTATAATCATATTCATTATTTTATTATTTTTATCCGAAAAGTCAATAGGTTTTATTTAATTGTCACTTAATTGTAATGTAATTGTAATACTTGTATAAAATTTAACTTATTCGTTTAATTTTACAAATAAAGAATCCATCTGTATATTTGTCTGGTAATATTTTTTCTGTACTTCTTATTTCATATTCCATATTTGTTTTTACTTTTTGTTCTTTCTCTAATTTTATCCACTTTTCTATTATGTCTTCATTTTCTTTTCTTAAAATGCTACAGGTTGAATAAACTAGTTCTCCGCCTATTTTTAAATATTTTACACAGTTTTCTAAAATTTTGAATTGTATTTTTTCAATATCTTCTATATCTTCTTTTTTCCTTTGCCACTTGATATCTGGTTTTCTTTTTATAACTCCAAATCCAAGACATGGAACATCAATTAAAATTTTATCAAATTTCTCTATAAACTCTTCATTTATATTTGTTGCATCTTGTTCATATGTTTCTATTACATCTATTCCAAGTCTATTTGCATTTTCTTCTACAAGTTTTATTCTATGTTTATATATATCACAGGCTATAATTTTTCCTTTATTATTCATTATTTCAGCAAGTTCAGTAGTTTTTCCTCCTGGTGCACTACAAGCATCTAAAACCATTTCACCTTCTTTTGGAGCAAGTATTAAGCCGGATTTTTCCTGCTCCAATATCTTGAATAGTAAAAATCCCTTCTTTAAATAAATCTAATTCTCCTATATTTTTTACGCTTTTTATGTGTAGATAATTTGAATTTTCTGTTTCTTCATATTCTATTTTTCTTTCATCTAATTTTTTTAAAAAATCTTCTTTATCTATTTTTAATGTATTAATTCTAATTGTTGTTTTTGGTTTTTCATTTGAAAATTTGCATATATTTTCTACTTCTTTTATAGAATATTCTTTTAATAATTCTTCTACTAACCACTCTGGCATTGAATATATTTTCGATAGTCTTTCTTGTGTATGTTCAATTAAAGATAATTCATCATAATCTTTTTTATCAATTTTCCTTAAAATTGCATTTACAAAATTTACTGATTTTAAAGCATATTTTTTGCTTAGATTAACACTTTCATTAACTGCTGCACTTTTAGGTACTTTGTCTAAAAATAAAATTTGATATACTCCAATTCTTAAAATATTTAGCACCCAGTTAGATATTTTCTTTAATTTTATTTTAGAATACTTTTGTATAATAGTATCTATAGTTAGCTTCCATGTAATAGTTCCATAAACTATACTAGAAATCAAATTTATATCTTTTTTGTTTAGTTTTTGCCTATAATTATTCAAATATTCATCTAAAGCAATATTAGAATATGCTTTTTCTACATCTATTTTATATAGTACTTTTAAAGCACTCTCTCTTGCAAAATCCATTTTAATCCTCCATTTTTGATAATTATATCTAAAAATTAAAAAACAGGCAATGCCTGTTTTTAATTTTTGCTCTTATACATTTTTAAAATGTCTTTTATATTCATTTTTGTACCATAATTAAATATTGCAGATGAATAAATTTTTATTGATATATGTGCTATTACAATTATACTTAATACCATTATTCCTAATGATATTAAAATTTGTATAGGTGTTGCTGTTCCCATCATTATTCTAAATGGCATACTAAATGGTGCTGAAAATGGAAATAATGACGCAAATACATTTATTTCGCTTGTAGGATTAATCATTGAAAAATATGATAAGTAAAAGCCTATTACTGCTAATATTGCAACTGGTCCATTTGCTGAATTTATATCTTCAGGTTTACTTACAGTTGAACCTGTTAGGGCATATAATAACGAATATATTGCATATCCTAATATGAAATATACTATTACTGATACTGCAAGTATTGGTGTTATTTTTGACACATCTATTATTGATGATAATAAGTTAGGGTCTAAAAATACATTACAACAAATAACACTAACTAATATTATTACACTAACTTGTAATAATCCTACAATTCCTATTCCTATAGTTTTTCCAAGTACTATTGTTCTAGGTGTTGTAGATGTTACTAATGTTTCCATTATTTTTGATGTCTTTTCTGTTGTTATTGAACTTGATACTTGGTATGCACAAAAATATATTGCATAAAATAACACCATTGATAAAAGCATTATTGCAAATATATTTCCACTTGCTGGGTTTTCATTCGTCTCTATAACTTCTACATTAAACCCTGTATTTAAACTTGCTAATTGTTCAGTTGTAAGACCTAACTTTCCAATTTGCATATTTGTATATATTTTAGATAGTGCTTCTATTACATATTGTGGTAGTTCATTCATAGCTATACTATCTATTACATAATTTATATTTATAACATCATTTTCTTTCTTTAATATGATACTTGCAAATATCTCTTTATCATCTATTTTTTGTTTTATTTCTTCATTTGTTATTTTTTCGGTTTGTATTTTGAAGTTTGTTCCAAGTTCCATTTGATTTAGCGTCTCCAAATTTCCATCAAATATATTATTTTCATCTACTACTAATACTATATTATCTCCTAAATTTTCAGTATCATCACCTTTTATAGAGTCTAAAATATTGGGTACATTAAATCCTACTACAATTATTAAAAGTATTATTATATTTGAAATTATAAAGGATTTTCTTTTTATCATTTCTTTTATTGTATAGTTTGCTACTGTTATTAAATCTCTCATTCTATTCACCTACCTTTTCAATAAATATATCTTGTAAACTTGGTCTTTTTAATTCATATTTCATAATCTTTATATTGTTTTGGATAAGTGTTTTTAAAAGAGTATTTGCTTTTTCTTCCCTATTAATATCAATAATATATTCATTATTTTTGCTGAAATTAACTGTTAATCCCTCATTTTCTATGTAATCATCTATATTCTCTTTGGTACTAATTTCTAACTTGTTACATGGATAACTATTTTTAATTTCTTTTAAATTTCCTTTAAGTACTGTTACACCTTTATTTAAAATTACTACTTCTGTACAAAATTCTTCTATTTGTGTCATTTGATGTGAAGACATAACTATATATTTTCCTTGTTTAACTAATTCTAAAATTACATCTTTTAATATTTTTGCATTTACTGGGTCAAGTCCACTAAATGGTTCATCTAAAATGATTAGCTCTGGATTATGCATTACTGCTATAATAAATTGTACTTTTTGCTGATTTCCTTTTGATAATTTCTCTGCTGGCATTTCTAAATATTGTTCTACCTCTAATTTTTTTGCCCAATATTTTACTTTTTCTATTGCTTCTTCTTTTTTCATTCCTTTTAATTTTCCAAAATAGACTAATTGATCCATTATTTTAGATTTTGGATAAATTCCTCTTTCTTCTGGCAAATAGCCAAAGTTTACATTTTTTCTTGTTACTTCTTTCCCATTCCAAGTAATTTCTCCACTATCTTTTTTTATTATTCCAAGCATCATTCTAATAGTTGTTGTTTTTCCTGCTCCATTTGTACCAAGTAATCCAAATACTCCTGGTGATTCTATGCTAAATGAAATGTTATCTACTGCTCTTTTGTCTAAAAAACTTTTCGTTACATTTGTTACTTTTAGTCCCAATTTTATCTCCTCCTTTTCGCAGTTTATTATAACACAACTATTTTTTATTTTCACTATTTTAAGTAAATTTATGATTAGATTATATATAATAATATTCTATTAATGGCAACAAAATTTCAATAAAGTTTTTACTATTTTTAACTATATAATTAGTAAGAACCCCTTACTAATTTAGTATTGGGGTTCATTTTCATGTGATCTCAACTTTATCAAGCTATACTACAACTTGATATTGTTTTGTCTTTACCAAATTACAATTGCATTATATAATACATTTTTATAATACATTATGGTAATTTGATAGTTTAATGGATGTTTTATGAAATTATTAGTAACTATTTACATTTTATTAAATAGGAATGGTTAGAATACAAATATTAAAATACCTACTATGCTTAGATAGCAAAGGAACAAGATAGATGAAATTTTAACTATATAGCTCCTTTGCGCTATAATCTTGTAATAGAAATAACAACTGGGCTATCCTTTTTTAGAATAATCCAGTTGTTATCATGAACAAATATTACGCTTTCCACCCTTAAACTAACTTGCTCAGCTCTAAAATTGTTAGTTCTTTAAAGCTTCTCTTCCATACCTCATAGCATTTTGGAACATTCGGAAAATGAGTATCTTTGTTCAAAGCTTCATAGAACTTCCTAATCTCCGCAATATAGCTTGCATCATATACAATCTTTTCAAGTTTTCCCTGATTTTCAGTACTATTTTTAAATTCCGGAGGGAAAACTTCAACATTGTACATTAATGCAGGCTGTCCGTCTTTTCCAATATAATGCTTATCATATCCATAACAATGCGCCACCAACTTATTTCCCGTCAATAAAAGAACTTCTCTTTCTTCAGGCTTTAGATATTCACCTTTCAAAGTTTCCATATCAAAGATTACAACTCCATTATGGAATTTATAGCGACAAATTGCTAAGCCGTTTTTGTTTCCATATCCCAGTTTCATAATCTCGTCTACAGAAAGTTTTGTAGTGGATGTAAGTGGTCCTACAATGCTTTCGCCTTCGCTCACTTCAGACTGTCTGCATGCTCTTACGGTTTCATAGCCAATATTGCCAATTCCTTTGCTTGCAAAGTAGAATAAATGTGTAAATAGACTTACCATTTTCTTAACTCCGAATGGTGTAAGCAATTCAGGTATTTGTTTCTTTCCTTCATTGAAACGATCCTGCTCAGCCGTGTCTCCTCCCATAATTGTATTGAAAGTAACATATGCCTTTTTAGACCTCACAACGTTTTCTTCAAAATGGCTTGCTTCAAAGTATTTGCCATCTGGAGTGCCAATATAATACTTGGCTGCCGAGATGACCTCCTCTGAAACTACTCTACTTGCTTCCCGTAAAGCATTTTTTCCTGCTTCTGTCTGTAGAAAGTTAATTAAGTGTTGCTTACTAAGTTTGTTCATTTCTTTCCTCCTCTTAATTAAGACATATTTACCAAACATTAAATTTTGGTATGTTTTTGCTAGTCATTGACTGATAATTGCTCAAGTTATTCCTCCTTATAATGTGTTGAGACAATATTTTTGAATGCAAAATCATCAAATAAAATATGCAATATATTATACTTTAAATAATTATTTTTGTAAAGCATTATGTTGATTTTGTTGTAAACTGTAATTATTCAATGTTTTTTAAACAAATAATATTTCAATTTTTAGTATTTTTTAAAATTTTGTATAATCTTTAAAATTTTGGAAAATATATGTTTATCTAATAAAAAACGGAGGTTGATTATAAATGACTGTTGAAAAACATTTAAAAGTATCAGGAACATCTACTGTTTCTTGGAAAGATGCTATTATTCAAACTGTAAGTGAAGCTTCTAAAACTATTGATTATTTAACTAATGTTACAGTTTTAGAACAAAAAGCAAAAATAGATGGTAAAAAAATATCAGAATATTATGTAGATTTAGACCTATCTTTTGTAGTTGACAGAGATAGAGACCAGTAAAGGAGGATACCATGAAGCCTATTCAAACAAAAAAAGATTATCAAGACTACGTAGATAAGAAATCCCCTAATTCTCCTATTTTAAAAAACTGTTTTAATGCTTTTTGGGTTGGGGGACTAATTTGTTCTATTGGTCAAATTATTTTTAATTATTGTAAATTCCGTGGAATGGATGTACAGCTTTCTAATACTATAGTTTCTATTATACTAATTGGAATTAGTGCATTTTTAACAGGATTAAATTTGTTTAATAGAATTGGTAAATTTGCAGGTGCTGGTTCACTTGTTCCTATTACAGGTTTTGCAAATTCTATAGTTTCTCCAGCAATGGAATATAAGTCTGAAGGATATGTAATGGGTGTTGGTGGAAAAATGTTTACTGTTGCAGGGCCAGTTTTAGTATTTGGTATTTCCGCTTCTATTGTGGTAGGAATTGTATATTTGATTTTTAATACACAAGCTATTACTTTAGTGTAAATTCAAAATAAAATAATATAATTTTTAATCATAAAAAAGAGGCTTCGCCTCGCGGACGAGCAATGCTCGCCCCCTACATTTAACTTAAAATAGCGTATTTTCCTATTATATAAAAAGGGCGGACTAAGGTCGTCCTCCCCTACATTTTAAAATCAAAGAAAGGTGATTTTAATGCAAAAAATTGGTAAACAAACTGTAAAATTTGATAATCCTCCAACTATTTTACAAACCGCATCAATAGTTGGACCAAAAGAGGCTGATCGGTCCTCTTGCAAGTTATTTTGATAATTGCTTAGAAGACGAATTTTGGGGTGAAAAAAGCTGGGAAAAAGCCGAAAGCAAAATAATAAAGGAAACTGTAAATATGGTTATCTCAAAATCAGGACTTGCTAGTGACACTATAGATTACTGCTTTGCTGGAGATTTATTAAACCAATGTATTTCTTCAAGTTTTGGACTTCGTGAATTAAATATTCCATTTTTCGGTATATTTGGTGCTTGTTCTACATTTGTAGAAGCTCTTATGCTTGGTGCTATTTTTACTGAGTCTGGAGCTCGGCGAAAATGTACTTTGTGCTGCATCAAGCCACTTCTGTAGTGCTGAAAAGCAATTTAGATTTCCTCTTGAACTAGGTAACCAACGTCCTCCAACATCTCAATGGACTGTAACTGGTTCAGGTGCAGCTATTGTTTCTAAAAATGGTATGGGTCCTTTTATAACTTGTATTACTCCTGGAAAAATAGTTGATATGGGTATAAAAGATGCAAATAATATGGGAGCTGCTATGGCACCTGCTGCTCTTGATACTTTACTTACTCATTTTAAAGATACTGGTAGAAACCCAAGCTATTATGACGCTATTTTTACAGGTGATTTAGGATATATTGGAAAAGAAATTTTAATAGAACTTGCTGAAACTAAGGGATATAATATTAAATCAAATTATAATGATTGTGGAGTTCTTATTTTTGATAAAGAAAAACAAGATACTCATTCTGGAGGTAGCGGTTGTGCTTGCTGTGGAACAGTATTTTCAGGTTATATTTATAAAATGATTCAGCAAAAAAAATATAAAAAAGTGCTTTTAATGGCTACTGGTGCTTTAACTAATTCCACAACTAATCAACAAGGTGAATCTATTCCTGGGATTGCTCATGCTGTATCTATTGAATTATAAATATAATTTAAAATAAATGAATGTAAGGGCAGGTCTTGTGCTTGTCCTTGTTCTAAAGAAATTAATTAAAATGTACTAAGAAATCTTACACAAAAGTGGCGGACACTGAGCTCGCCCCTACATGATACATTAATTGTATAATAAAAAATGAAAGGATTGTTTTATATGGAATTTTTTCGGAAGTATAGATTGGATGCAAATGTTAAGATGCTTCGTTGTTGGTGGTCTTATTTGTATAATTGGTCAAATTTTAATTGATAAAACTAAATTAACTCCTGCAAGAATCCTAGTTATATTTGTTACAACTGGTGCTATTTTAGGAGGTCTTGGAATTTACCAGCATATAGTAGATTTTGCAGGATGTGGTGCAACTGTTCCATTAACTGGTTTTGGTAATGCTCTTGCAAAAGGTGCTATTGAAGAAGTAGGAAAATCCGGATTTGTTGGTGCATTTATTGGCGGAACTAAAGCCGCTGCAGGTGGTATTGCTGCTGCAATATTCTTTGGCTATATTGCATCTCTTATTTCTAAGCCTAAAATGAAAAAGCAATAAAATAAAAACGACCTTAGGTCGTTTTTATTTTATCTTAGTTTTATGCATTTTTTGCAATTTCAGCTATTTTTGCAAATGCAACCATATCTGTTACAGCTATTTCTGCAAGCATCTTTCTATTGATTGTAACATTTGCTTTTTTTAATCCTGAAATTAATTTAGAATATGTTAAACCGTTCATTCTTGCTGCTGCATTAATTCTTGTTATCCATAATTTTCTAAAGTTACTTTTTTTATCTTTTCTTCCTACATAGGCATACATTCCTGATTTCATAACAGCTTGTTTTGCCATTCTAAATCTGTAATGTTTTGCTCCATAATATCCTTTTGCTCTTTTTAATATTTTTTTATGTTTTTTACGTGTTATAATTGCACTTTTTACTCTTGCCATTTTTTATTTTCTCCTTTCTACCTCTATATCTCAAGTTCTAGTTACCATATGGTAATAATTTTTTAATTCCTGCTTCTACTGTTTTATCAGCATATGCACTAGCCTTTCTAGACATTTTTTGTCTAGGTGTTTTTGTTGCTAATCTATGTCTTCCATTTGCTGATGTTCTTTTTACTTTTCCTGTAGCTGTATATTTATATCTTTTACTTGCAGCTTTATTTGTTTTTAATTTTGCCATAATCTAAAACTCCCTTCCTTTACTTTTATATATTATTTTTCAGCCTTTTTAGCTAATATAATAAACATATTTTTACCTTCTAATACAGGTTTTTTTTCTGGTGTTGCTATATCTGCTAGTTCTTCTATAAAACTATTTAATATAGTTTCCCCTTGTTTAACATAGTTTAATTCTCTTCCTCTAAAACGAACTGTAATTTTTACTTTACATCCATCTTCAATGAATTTTCTAGCATTTTTTGCTT
Source organism: uncultured Clostridia bacterium (assembly GCA_948630815.1). Classification (GTDB taxonomy): domain Bacteria; phylum Bacillota; class Clostridia; order TANB77; family CAG-508; genus RGIG8482. The sequence continues at coordinate 248,249 of CAPIEU010000001.1, read as the reverse complement.
TAAAATTAAAATCATGTTCTTCAGTATTTGGTGTAATTCTAAGTTCTTTTAGTTCAAAAGTTTTTTGCTTTTTCTTTGCTTCTTTTTCTTTTTTTGCTTGCTCAAATTTGTATTTTCCATAGTTCATTATTTTACAAACAGGTGGATTTCCATTTGGTGCTACTAATACTAAATCTAAGTTTTTCTCATACGCAATTTCTAAAGCTTCATGTGTATCCATTGTTCCTCTTTTTTGACCCTCGTCATCAATTAATTGTATTTGCTTTATACGTATTTGTTCATTAATTGGTAATTCTTGTTTTATGTAAAACACCTCCAAAAAAATAAGATTGACTTTTTTAGTCAATCCACTTCAAAACTCGTGCTAACTAATTAGCACTATAAACAATAGTTTATAACCTTTCTCCTAGCTTAGATAAGGTGAGAAGTGGATGACTTCTTCTTAACGAATATAATTATTATATACTATACATAACTATATTGTCAACCACTTTTTTGATATTTTTTTAAGAATTTAGAGTGTTCAACCTTAAATTATTATCTAAGTAGCGACACATGAATGTAGGGCATTTTCTTCCGTAGTCGCAAACGAGCCATGCTCGCCTCTACACCATTTGTAATAATTTTTTTATAAAAATCATTACCTAATAACTATTTTTCTTTGAATACTTTTTAACAATCTATTTACTACCATTTATTTCTTTATTAAAGAAACTAATTAAATGTGCTATTGTGTTTTTATCCTTAGTTTTTAAGTTTTCATATCCATTTAATTCATAATTAACAATTCTATCGTTACTTATGTTTAGATAATCTTTAAATATATCATCTAATCCTATATTAAAGACATTGCAGAACTTGACTAGTACTTCATATGAGGGTTTAGAATTATTTTGCTCTACATCACTTATATATCTTGTAGAACATTCTAATTTTTCTGCTAACATTTCTTGAGTATATCCATTACTTTTTCTAATTTTTTGTAAGTTTTCTCCAATTTTTATTACACTTTTCTTTTTCATATACTATCACCTTTGCTTACTATTCTATTATTATGCTAACAAATTTTTCTAATAGTATAAATGAACTATTTGCGTATGTTATATCGTTTTTAATGTTTTAAATATCTTTTAAGTATAAATCTAATAATTTATCTAATTCTTTTCGCTTGATTTCAATGCTCTTTTTGTCTACTTTTTCCTTTACCATTTGTTCTATTTCTTCTATCAATTTTAATATGTTTTCTTTAATATTTTCCAAAACAATCATCTCCTAATTGTAGTATGATTATTTACATATTAGTTATACGTTATTCTATAATTATTCTAAATATATAGTACAAAGTAGCTTCACGTGGAGGTAGTGCTTTTTATTTTTCGAACTTAGAGAGAAAAATAAAAACGCCCTACCTCCAGTAAGATGAAGCGGATTTTAAAAAGTAACTGTGAATAATAATATTTTGTAACAATTATACATTAAGAATTCCTTATTTTTCTTGACTTTTAGCTATATTTAATGTATTATTATATTCTAGTAGAAAATTAAATTCTTAATTTAGATTGGAGAAATATTTATATGTTATGTTCAATATGTAAAAAAAATCCTGCTATTATTTTTGTTAATAATAAAAATGATAAAGGTGAAGATAAATTAGATGGCTTTTGTTATAGCTGTGCAAAAGAAAAAGGAATTAATCCTTTAGAAGTACTTGCAAATCAGTCTACTATTTTAGAGGGAGATAAAATTAATTTAGAAGATATGTCAAGTCAGTTTGAGGATATTTTTAAAGATATAACTGAAACTTTATCTAATAACGACCTAAACCTTGATGGTATGAATGGTTCAGCAATTCCTCTTGGTGCTATTTTTGGGGTTAAACAAGATGGTAAAGAACATGAGCATTCTAGTAGTTCTAATAAAAAAGTTAAAGTAGATAAAAAAGTTAATAAACAAAAAAAGACTAAATACTTAGATACTTATGGAACAAATTTAACCTCTAAAGCTCGTAATAATGAACTTGATATTGTTATTGGAAGAGATAGAGAAATCCAGAGAATTGTACAGGTTTTAAATAGACGTCTTAAAAATAATCCTTGTTTAATTGGTGAACCTGGTGTTGGTAAAACTGCTATTGCACAGGGATTAGCTATTAAAATTGCAAACTCAAAAGTTCCTGCAAAACTTTTAAACAAAGAAGTATATTTACTAGATATGACATCTGTTATTGCTGGAACTCAATTTAGGGGTCAGTTTGAAGCACGTATGAAATCTATCATTGATGAATGTAAATCTTTAGGAAATATTATTTTAGTAATTGATGAAATTCATAATATTATGGGGGCTGGTGATGCTGAAAATGCAACTAATGCTGCAAATATTTTGAAACCATCTTTAGCAAACGGTGATATTCAACTTATTGGTACGACTACTCTTAGGGAATATAGAAAACACATTGAGAAAGATACTGCACTAGAAAGAAAGTTTCAACCTGTTATTGTTGAGGAACCCAATATAGAAGATACTATAAAGATATTAGAGGGAATTAAAAAATATTACGAAGACTATCATAAAGTTAAAATTTCAAATGATGTAATAAAAAATGCTGTTATAATGTCTGAAAAATATATTCATGATAGATTTTTACCTGATAAAGCAATAGATATATTAGACGAAGCTTGTTCTAGAATCAATTTAGATAATAAAGAATTATATAAATTAGAAATTCTAAAAAATCAGTTAAAAAAAGTTCAAGAAGATAAGGAAGAAGCGGCTGATGCTGATTCTACTGAAGATTATCAAAAAGCTGCTGATCTTAAAACTAAGGAATGTAGATTACAAGAAGAAATTAACACTTTAAGTAATAAATTAAAACCTAAACAATTAACTATTCAAGATATTGCTCTTGTTATTGAAAATTGGACTAAAATTCCTGTTAAGAAAATTACTGAGGAAGAAATAGAAAAATTACTTAGTCTTGAAGATAATCTTCATAAAAGAGTTGTTGGACAAAATGAAGCAGTTTCAGCTGTATCACGTGCTATTAGAAGAAATCGTGCAGGTTTAAAAAGTACTAAAAGACCACCTTCTTTTATATTTGTTGGGCCCACTGGTGTTGGTAAAACAGAACTTGCGAAATCTTTGGCTTATGAAATGTTTGGGTGTGAAGATTCTATTATTAGAATAGATATGTCTGAATATATGGAAAGTCATTCTACTTCTAAACTTATTGGCTCTCCTCCAGGCTATGTTGGTTATGATGATGCTCGGACAATTAACTGAAAAAGTTAAAAGAAATCCATATTCAATTGTATTATTTGATGAAATTGAAAAAGCCCATCATGATGTATTTAATATTCTTCTTCAAGTTTTAGATGACGGAAAATTAACTGATTCTCAAGGAAATACTGTAAGTTTTGAAAATACTATTATTATAATGACTTCAAATGCTGGTTCAAACTTAAATGGAAATTCTATTGGTTTTGGTAAACAAACTGTAGATAAAAATAAAACTATGGATAGCTTAAAAGAAACTTTTAGACCAGAATTTTTAAATAGAATTGATGAAATTATTATATTTGATAGCTTAAATAAAGAGCAACTAATACAAATTGTAGATATTATGCTTGAAGATACTAAAAAGGCTTTACAAAATAAAAATATTTCTTTTGAAGTAACAGTTTCTGCAAAAGAGTATTTATTAAATAAAGGTACAGATTATAAATATGGCGCAAGACCTCTAAGACGTGCTATCCAAAAATATATTGAAGACGTTTTAAGTGAAATGATTTTACGTACTGAATTAGTAGAAGGCGAAAATGTTATGGTTGATTATTCAAATGATGCATTAACTTTTAATAAGAAATAAAAGATATACTTCCCTCCTATTTTGCTCTAGTGGCATAATTGTTCTAAATTCTTGACTATTCTATTATATTTCATTTTGATCAATCTATAATTGTAATGAATAATTTTTTAGGATATTTGACATATAGTAGGAAATATAGTATACTGTTATTGTAGTATTGCGGTAAGTTTCGCAAAATATGTACCGCAATAAAAAAGACTAAGGATGCCAGTCCTTAGTCTTTTACTATCAGTCTTTTTATTATCATTTACAATTAAATAAACAATAATTAGTACTAATAACTTTAGTAAGTTTCGCATTTTTATGTACCTCCCTTCTACCTTATATAGAAAGGCATTACTAATGCAACATATGTTCGTACTAATTTCAATATATTTCGTGTTTTTTGGTCAATTTTTTACATCATATAAATTACTATATGTTGCAAAGTTACATAAAACGTGTTATACTTTATATAACTTCTTTTATTTATTCCTATATTGGCTTTTACGAATATTTACAAGAAGATTACTATTATTATAGGAGGAAACAAATGGGAAGATTAATTAAAATGGAATGGGATTGCCCATTTTGTGGAACCAAAGGTATTAGTGGGCCTTTACGGGAATGCCCAAATTGTGGACATCCAATTGGTACAAATATCAAATATAATTTACCAAAAGATGTAAAGAATAACTATGTACTTACCGAAGAAGCAAAACGTATAAACAGAAATCCACACTGGAGATGCAATTTCTGCAATTCTTACAACTCGGATAATGATTCTGTTTGTACGTCTTGCGGTGCTCCAAGGACAAATGAGAGTAAAAATTACTTCGAGATTCAAGAAGAAAAGGTAAAAGAATCTAATTCTTCAATATATAATGATTCTCTTCATAGTAATTCATCTTACTCTAGTTCTACTAGCACTACCGATTCTACATCGCCAAAAAATAACACTAAAAAGTCAGCTAATTTATTCTCAAGAACTAATTTGCAGATTATGATTGTCGTTTTATTATCTATTCTGGGAATTTCTGGACTTGTGTATGCTCTTATTCCTAAAGAGAAAACTATGCAAGTTACTAATTTATCTTGGGAACGTTCAATTGCAATTGAACAGTTTAAAACAGTTGACGAAAGTGGATGGTCGTTACCGTCTGGTGCTCGCTTGCATTATACTAAAGAGGAAATCTCAAGGTATGAACAAGTTATCGACCACTATGAAACCAAAACTCGTACTGTGAGTAAAGAAGTTTTAGATGGATACGAAGAAGTAGTTACTGGCTATATGGATTTGGGTAATGGGTATGCAGAAGAAATCACTTCAAAAGTATCAATTTATCGAACAGAATATTACGAAGAAGAATATAAGGCTCCTGTTTATGTCAGTGTTCCTGTGTATGAAACTAAGTATTATTACGAAATTGATAAGTGGGTTTATGCACGAAGTATAGAAACTTCTGGTACTACTGATGTTCCTTATTGGGGCGAAGTCACTCTCGCTAATGATGAACGGACTGGTTCTCAAACCGAAGATTACTATGTTACTGGTTTAATAAAAGAAAAAGAAAAGACTTTCACTTTCTCTTTTGAAGATTGGTCTAGTATCAGCATTGGCGATGAAATCCACTTTAATGCAACTTTAGGATATGGTACATTAATCAAAGAGGACTCTAACTAAAGAGTCCTCTTTCCCTTTTATTTAACTGTTAAAACACTTGTTAATGTATCTAAATAATTTTGTATATTATCTACTTTTCTTTGTGGATTTACTAATTGTTTATAATCATAAAAAACAATCATTGTACCTCTTTTGGTATACATCATAAATTCATATTTTTCATCATTATTTTTATAACATTCCACTTTTATTCCATTTTTTGATGTAAAAGTACCTTTTGAAATCCATGCTGAATCAAATACTTTATTTTTACATTCTTCTATAGTTCCTTCATATGGGCAATATTCTCTAAAATCTACTGTTATAACGTTATCATAAAGTCCCTTTGTATTCGAAACTCTTATAGCATTATTAACATATCCTTTTTTATTATTTATTGATTGGTTATATATTGTTATCATATTATTTCTGTTATCTTCTGTTTTTTCAGTTAAAATTATCTTTTTATCTCCCATCACATCTAAGTCTGATTGCATTATTGATAAATAGTAATATGCATATATTGGTGTATAATTATCTTGTTCCTCAACTTCTATATTATCAATTACAAATTTAGCTAATTCAATACAATCTTTTTCACTTTCACATTTTGCTCTACTTAAATTTCCTGACGGAATTTCTACATATATGCTATAATTGGTATTTTCAATATTTCTAGTTAATTTTAAACTATTACTATAGTATATATTCCATTGCTTATAATTTCCTATGTTATTATTATATGTAGATGATACCGATTTCAAATTTAAGCTTAATAAAATATCATTTTTATTTCCTTTATAATTTAAGTATATTGTCGCTTTTCCATCACCATTCATTGAATAATCATACATTACATTATAATTTGCATTTATTTTTATACCATACTTTTTTCCTGTCTTAGTATCATAAAATGAATATATAAAATTTTTAGCACCTGTAAAAGAACTATTATTCAAAACATCATATGCTTTAGCTTGATTGTCATTTTTATTTATTTCATTATTGACCTTGTTACTAGAATTAGTTAAATTAGTATCTATATCTTTCTTTGTTTTATTAACAACAATAACTGTTACAGTAATTATAACGATTGCTATTAGTACCATTATAATAATAAATGGTATTAAATTTATTCCTTTTTCACTTTTTACATTTAATATATGTTTTTTCATTTATTTATTCCCCTTTTTCTTATGTTCCATAATATGCATCTAATAGTATTTGTTTTATTTCACTTACAAGTGGTAGTCTTGGATTTGCTGTTGTACATTGATCTTCAAATGCACGATCTGCAAGTTCATCTACTTTTGATAAAAATTCTTGTTCTTCTATTCCACATTCTTTGAAGCTTGATGGCATTTCTAAATTTTGCATTAGTGTTTTTATAGCTTCGATTAATGATGTTACTCCCTCTTCAGTAGTATTTGCATTAAGTCCGCTTTTTCTTGCAATTTCAGCATATTTTTCGTCTGCTATAAAGTATTCATATTTTGGGAAAGATACAAATTTTGTTGGCTTTGTGGCATTATATCTTATTACATATGGAAGTAAAACTGCATTTGCTCTTCCGTGTGGAACATGGAATTCTCCTCCAATTTTATGTGCTATTGAATGGTTTAATCCTAAAAATGCATTTGTAAATGCCATTCCTGCTATACAGCTAGCATTATGCATTTTTTCCCTTGCTTTTTGGTCATTACCATTTTCATATGCTTTTTGTAAATTGTTAAATACTAGTTCTATCGCTTTTTGGGCAAGTCCATCAGTATAATCAGATGCCATATTTGATACATATGCCTCAATTGCATGTGTTAAAACGTCCATTCCGGTATCTGCTGTTATTTTCTTTGGTAATGTCATAACTAGGTCTGGGTCTATTATTGCAACATCTGGTGTTAATTCATAATCTGCAAGTGGATATTTTTTGTTTTGTGTTTTATCTGTAATTACCGCAAATGATGTTACTTCTGAACCTGTACCTGATGTTGTTGGTATTGCTACCATTTTAGCTTTTTCTCCTAATTTAGGAAATTTATAAGTACGTTTACGTATGTCCATAAATTTTAGTTTTAATCCTTCTACATCTGCATCTGGATGCTCATAGAATAACCACATTCCTTTTGCTGCATCCATTGCACTTCCTCCACCTATTGCAATTATAACATCTGGTTTAAAGGCTTCAATTGCCTTTACTCCTCTTTTTATTGTATCAAAGGATGGATCAGGCTCTACTTCTGCAAATATTTCAGAGTGAACATATTGTTCTCTTTTTCTTAAGTGATATAAAATTTTATCTACATATCCTAATTTTACCATTGATTCATCTGTAACTATAAATGCTTTTGATATATCTGGCATTTTCTCTAAGTATGCTATTGATCCTGCTTCAAAATATATTTTTTCTGGAACTTTAAACCATTGCATATTAACCCTCCTTTTTGCAACTCTTTTTACATTTATTAGGTTTACACTTGATACATTTGATGTTGTTGAATTTCCTCCAAATGTACCACATCCAAGTGTAAGTGATGGCAAATTGGTATTATATATATCACCAATTGCTCCATGAGTTGATGGAGAATTTACAATAATTCTTCCTACTTTTACTCTTTTAGAAAAATCTAATATAGTTTGTTTATCTTCTGAATGTATAACTGCTGAATGCCCAAGTCCTCCAAATTCAAGTAATTGTTCTGCTTTAGATATTCCTTCTTCTTTATTTTCTACTATGTAATATGCAAGTACTGGACTTAATTTCTCTCTTGAAAATGGATATTCAGGTCCTACTCCTTCTTCATATACTACTAATACTTTTGTATCTTTTGGAACTTCTATTCCAGCATTATGTGCTATTTCATATGGACTATGTCCTACAATAGTAGAATTTAGAGTGTATCCTTTTTCTGGAATAAACATACTGTTTTTTAGTTTTTCTTTTTCTTCAGGATTTATAAAATAACATCCTGCTTGTTTCATTAATTCTTCAAATTCTTCATGAATTTCTCTATCTACTATTGCTGATTGCTCTGATGCACAAATCATTCCATTATCAAATGCTTTTGATAATACTAAATCGTTTACACTTGTTTTTAATTTTGCTGTACTATCTATATAACAAGGAACATTTCCAGGTCCTACTCCTAATGCTGGTTTTCCACAAGAGTATGCTGCTTTTACCATTCCTGTCCCACCTGTTGCAAGTATTAAATCTACATCTGGATGATTCATTAAAAGGCTTGTTGCTGTGATTGATGGTTCTTCTATCCATAATATACAGTCTTCTGGTGCACCTGCACTTATTGCAGCATCTCTTAGAATACGTGCTGCTTCAACACTACATTTTTGTGCTGATGGGTGAAACCCAAATATAATAACATTTCTTGTTTTTGCTGCTATTAATGATTTAAACATTGCTGTTGATGTTGGGTTTGTAACTGGTGTTACACCTGCTATTATTCCAACTGGCTCTGCTATTTCTACATAACTTTCTTCTTCATTTTCATTAATCACACCAACTGTTTTACCATATTTTATATTATGGTATACATATTCTGTAGCAAACATATTTTTTGTAATTTTGTCTTCATATATCCCACGTCCTGTTTCCTCTACTGCCATTTTTGCAAGTTTCATATGATTTTCAAGTCCTGCCATAGACATCTTTTTTATGATGTTATTTACAGTTTCTTGATCAAGTTTTAAATATTTTTTAGATGCCTCTTTGGCTCTTTTAACAAGACTGTCAATCATCTCTTTTATTCTTGCTTCCTCTTCTTCATTAACTTCTCCTGCCATAATAAACCTCCTTTTTGTTTTATACATATATCTTATATTTAAGTATAGATTTTGTCAACAAAAACATTTCGATATTTTTTTACTTTTATTGATTTTTATTTCTATTTAATATACAATATTTTAAACTATTATATTAAAAGAAAATGGTGATAATGTGAAAAATAAATTAAAGTTAAAAGTCAAAACTCCTGCAAACACTGTAACATCAAAAAGAATACAGTTAGCTATGACTGCTTTATTTTTAATTTTTTTAGCACTTATATTTAGACTTGGTTTCTTACAAATAGTTAAAGGGGCTGAGTATAAAGAAATGGCTACTAAACAACAAACTATGAGTAAATTAATAAGTGCTAAAAGAGGTAACATCTTAGATTCAACTGGCAAAAGTTTAGCTATTAGTGCTAGAGTTGATACTGTTTCTATAAATCCTACCAAAATTAAAGGAAAAACTGATTCACAGACTAAAGAGATTAAAGAAAGCCTTGCAAAAGCTTTTGCCGAAATTTTTGAATTAAATTATGAAGAAACTTTAGAAAAAGTAAACAGCACTTCTTCTATTCAAACTATTGCAAAAAAAGTAGAACAGGATAAAATAGATAAACTGAAAGAATGGATGAACGAAAACAAAGTATCTGCTGGAATTAATATTGATGAAGATACTAAAAGATATTATCCATATAATAACTTAGCGGCTTATGTTATAGGTTTTTGTAATACAGATAATCAAGGTATATATGGTATTGAAAGAAGTTATAATTCATATTTAACTGGTACGCCTCGGCAAAATTGTTACTGCTAAAGGCGGAAATAGCAAAGAAATTTCTGGTGAAGAAGGTCAACATATTGAAGCTGAAAATGGAAATAATGTTGTACTTACAATAGATGTAAATATTCAATCTATTGCTGAAAAATATTTAAAAGAAGCTATAGAAAAGAATAATGCTCGTAATGGTAATGTTATTATAATGAAACCTTCTACTGGTGATGTTTTAGCACTAGCACAGTACCCTGATTATAACTTAAATACCCCTTTTACTCCAACCTCTAGTTATTGGATTGATAGGTGGGATACTTTATCTTCAGTTGATAAAACAGAAATGTATCGTAACCTCACAGTTTCTAGCAGATATGAACCTGGTTCTACATTTAAGCTTATAAATTCTTCTATTGCACTAGAAGAAAATATTTGTGAAACTGATACTTCTAATGAATTTAATTGTATGGGATATGAAGAAATTAGTGATACAAAAATTAAATGTACTGGTGTTCATGGAAGACAAAGTTTAAGGCAAGTATTAGAAAACTCATGTAACCCAGGCATGATGCAACTTGCTAAAAAAATTGGTACTAGAACTATGTATAAGTATTATGAGGCTTATGGTTTATTTTCAAAAACTGGAGTTGGACTTCCAGAAGAAGTTAGTGGTTATTTTCATAAAGAAAATATGGTTGGAGCAACAGAACTTGCTATTTTAGGATTTGGGCAAAGAATTAAAATAACCCCTATGCAACTTATAAGTGCAATTTCAGCTATTGCAAATGATGGCATATTAATGCAACCAAGAATTGTAAAAGAAATTGTAAATACTGAAACACATGCTGTTACAAGTATTGATACAATAGAAACAAGACAAATAATTTCTACTGAAACCGCAAATAAAATGCTTGATATGATGGAATCTGTTGTATCTAATGGAACTGGTAAATCAGCTAATGTTAAAGGATATTCAGTTGGCGGAAAAACTGGAACTAGTGAACCTCCTCTTGATGATAAGAATTTTGGATATGTCACTTCTTTTGTTGGTGTTTCTCCATCTGATAATCCTGAACTTATAATACTTGTTGCTTTGTATGGTACTTCTAAGGATGATAGTGGTGGTAGACTTGCTGCTCCTGTTGCTTCTAACATATTAAGCGAAGTATTACCTTACCTTGGTATTTCACCAGACAAAATAGATGTAAGCACAACTTCTACTAATTCTACAAAAGAAATTCCAAATGTAAAAAATAAAACTGTTGCTGAAGCTCAAAAATTATTAACAAATGCTGGTTTTAGATGTGAATTTTCTATAACAGGTAATAAAAATGAAGTTTTAGTAACAGATCAAATCCCTAATGCACGGAACAAGGCTTGCAAATAACTCACTTGTAATGCTTTATACTAATGAAAATAATGTTAGAACATCAACTCAAGTCCCAAATCTTCAAGGTATGAGTGCTTCAAGAGCCGCAAATTCTTTAAAATCTAAAAATTTGAATATAACTGTTGAGGGCTCTGGAACAGTGAAAACACAAGAACCTCAAGCAGGAACTTCTGTAGAACAAGGAACTGTTGTGAAAGTTATTTTGGGAGAATAAAACCAATTTTAGGATATAATGATAAAATCTAAAAGGTCTGACGATTGTAAAATAAAAAAGAGCAATTCTTTAAATAAGATTTTGCTCTTTTTTACTATTTTATTCTTGTTCTAATTGCCATTTATCTCTTTCTTGTTGTTCTTTTTTTAACTGATTAATTATATTACTTGCATTTGGTATAAATCTAGTTGCATAGCCGTCTACATATCCATAATTTTTAGCTTCTTCTTTTGCAATTGCTTCCATACGATTTACTACTTCAACTATATTGTTATCTCTCGTTGTTTTATCTATACTATTTAAATATGAACTAAATTCTGGATTGCTTTGTATTGCAAAATGTATATGATTTAATATTTCTAAATCAAAGTCTGTCAAAACCACATTAGTTTTTATATCTGAGCTTCCTATACTACCTAATTGTTGCATTTTTAAACTTAATAATTTATTTCCTAAAAACATTCTTATTTCATCTTTATCTAAATTATTTGGTGTATTTATTACATCATAACTTGCAACACGTATTTGACGTTTTCTTTCTTCTTCTTTTTGCATAATTTCTATTTCTTCTGGTGATAATTCTGCTTTTGCTTGCATATCTTTTCTAAATTGTTCCTCTGGCGATATTCTATCTTCTTGCTTTGGTGCATCAATAAGTTTGTTTTTATTAAACATTCCTTTTATCCAATCGAATAATTTCATTTTTTCCCTTCTTTCATTGCTAATAATTTTATTTTAACATACTATTGTTTATCATGTAAATACTTGTAATCTAAAATTAATTTAGTAAAATTTATGTCATTTTTATCTCTTCTTTTCTTGCATATGGTAACAAATTCTTGCTACAAATTTTTGTGGTGAAATTTTTGCTAAAAATCTTGCTATTTTTATTTTGATTCCTGGTAATATTATTAGTTTTTTCTTAAACATTTTATCAATTCCATATTTTGCAACATATTCACTGCTCATTGATTTTAGATTAAATTTTACTCCTGCTACTTTGTTAAAATTTGTTGCTACTGGTCCTGGACATAATATGCTTATACTAACTTTTGATTTTTTCTTTTTTAATTCTGTATATATGCTCTGGCTTAACCTAACTATATATGCTTTTGTAGAATAATATGTTGCCATTAATGGGCCTCCTGGCATAAATCCTGCAATTGATGCAACATTTAAAATATATCCTCTGTCCTTTTTTATCATATCTTGTAAAAATAGTTTTGTTAAAATATGAACTGCCATTATATTTGTATTTATCATACTTAATTCCTTATTTAAATTAGTTTTAGTAAATTCTCCAAATTCTCCAAATCCCGCATTATTAACTAATATGTCAATATTTTCATTTTTCAATGTTTTATATAATTGTTTACAATTTTCTGGATTTTCTAAATCTACTGCTATTATTTCCACTTTTGTTTTAAGTTCACTTTTTAATTCATTTAGCTTTTTCTCATCTCTTGCTACTGCAATAATATCATATCCTCTATTACTCAAAACTTTTGATATATCTCTTCCTATTCCAGAAGATGCTCCTGTTACTAATGCTTTCAATTTAATTTGCCTCCTTTTTGCTAATTACATTTGTTTTAATGGCTGGGACTAGGGCGACTACAATAATTTCTAATTGCAATTTTCTTTAATTTCCTCTAGTGTTTTTGCTAATTGGTCTGGACAAGACGTACTTTTTGAACCACATGGAATTCCTTTTAATCTCTTTATTACTTCATCTATTTTCATTCCTTCAACTAATTTGCTTATACCTTTTGTATTACCTGCACAACCTCCTATTATAGTTACTTTTTTTATTATGTCTTTTTCTATTTCTATTATCATTTCTTGTGAACATACTCCACTTGTTTTATATCTATATTCCATATTTACTATCATTCCTTTCTAATTTTTATTTTTCTAAATATTCCATATAAATTTTAGCACAGCACTCACAATCAAATTCTGCTCTATGAAACCCATCCTCTGTTATTCCTATGTATTTTGCAATTGTTCCTAACTTATGGTTTGGAAGATTTGGATATAGCTTTCTTCCTATTTGCACTGTATCTATTAATATGTTTTTTGAAAAAGCATTATTTGAATAATTTTGAATAAATTTATAATCAAAGTTTGCATTATGTGCTACTATTGGATTTTCTCCTATAAAGTTTATTAAATTTGGCATTATTTCTTCAACAAATGGCGAATTTTTAACCATTTCATTTGTTATTCCTGTTATATTTGTTATGTAGTATGGTATTTTCACTTTAGGTTTTATTAAACTAGTAAATTTATCTATTTTCTCTCGTCCATCATATTTTATTGCACTTATTTCTATTAGTTCATTTTCTATTGGTGATAAGCCTGTTGTTTCAACATCTATTGCTACAAATATATTACTTAATTTTGTTCTATCTTGTTTTTGTATTAATTCTTGCACTATGTTTTGCTCCTTTCAAATTTTTGAAAAACTTTGTATTACAATTCACAGTTATTTCTTAAAATCTGCTTCATCTTGCTGAAAGCAGGGTATTTTTATTTTTCTCTTAGGTTTCGGCTCTTGCTTCCACATGAAGTTACTTTTTACTATATATAGCTGTGAATTATATCAACTTTATATCATTATAAATATAACATAAAACTTTTTTATTGTAAATGGATTTATTTTGGTATATAATGGTTACAAGTTTATAATAAAAAGGATTATATTGAATTTAAAAAAGGAGAACTTGTAAAATGAAAAATAACTGGACTATAAATAATGAAATATTTCATAACAAAAAAACATATATAATCATAATAAGTATTATTGCTATTATGACACTTTTAATTGGTATTTTCTGTTCTATTGACAAAAAAAATAAAGAAAACAATTATACTACTTTAATATCAACCAATCAAAAATTTAGTATTGAATTACCAAACAGCATAAAATATAGACAAAATATGGCTTCTAATAATGATTTTGTAATAGATTTATATTCTGAAAATGATGAAATGTTTATGTATGCTACTAACATAGCTAAAACTCGTGAACTTGATTTATATGAAGTTACAAATAATGATAAAATCTCTTATTTTAAAGATAAAGAAAATTTGCGTAATGATTCGCGGTATATTAGAAACAAATGTTAATGGTAACAAAGCTTCTGAATATAGTTTAGTATACTATGATTCTACTTATAAAAAGGATTTTTACTGTCATGTTGTGTGGATTGAAACTTCAAGTAATATTTATGTACTTAATTTTGAAGTAAAAAATGAGAATGCCGAAAAGTATAAAAGTATATTTAATGATATAAAAAATTCGTTTAAAGAATTATAGACATTTTGCTAATATATATAGTAAAATATTAATTAATAGTTAATATATTTAAAATGATGTAAGTGTTTATTTTTATTAATATTTCAACCCTTGGTGTCGCAACCTACGTTTTACACTTTCATATGTATGTTGCTCCAAATCGCCCTCCGCTTACGCTCCAGTTGGTCGCTTACGCTGGTTTTATATTAATAAAAATAAACACTTACATCATTTTATAGTTTAAATATTCTATAATATTAAAAGGAGATAAATTTTATGTTTAAAAAATATTTAGTAGTATTTTTAGTGTCAATGATACCACTTATAGAATTAAGAGGGGCTGTTCCTATTGGATTAAGTAATATCTTTGGAGATACTTTACCCTTAGTACAACTTTATATAATATGTATTTTAGGAAATATGCTTCCTGTTCCTTTTATATTCTTTTTTGCAAGAAAAGTATTAAAATGGGGTGCTAATAAAAAATTTATTGGTAAATTCTTTACTTTTTGTTTAGAAAAAGGTGAAAAAGGTGGTAAGAAATTACAAGAAACTGCTGGGCGTGGCTTATATTTCGCATTATTTCTTTTCGTTGGCATTCCTCTTCCTGGTACAGGTGCGTGGACTGGAACTCTTGCTGCAAGTTTTTTAGATATGGACTTTAAAAAGAGTGTAATAGCTATAATGGCTGGAGTTATTCTTGCAGGAATAATTATGGGGCTTGCTTCAGCTGGAGTATTTGGTGCAGTTGGTGCAATTTTTGCTTAGAATAAATTAATAAAGTAATGCCGTTGGAGAATGGGCGATTACTAATCGCCCCTACACCTTTAGGGAAAGGCGTTGTAGCTTTTATTACAATTTTTAATATTTCATGAAATAGCCCTACATATTGAATTATAACTATTGTATTTATTATTTGTTTATGATATATTTAACTATATTAAAGGAGGATTTATTATGGGATGGATTATACTTATTGTTGTTATTGTATTACTTATTTTATTTATTATAAGTTTATACAATAATTTAGTTAAACTAAGACAAAGAGTAAAAAATGCTTTTAGTCAAATGGACGTTCAATTACAAAGAAGATTTGATTTAATTCCTAATTTGGTTAATACTGTTAAAGGATATATGAACCATGAAGAAGGAACTTTAACTAAAATTGCTGAACTTAGAACTTCTTGGGCAAATTCTACAACTGTTGCTGAAAAAGCTGAACTTGATAATCAATTATCAGGTACACTTAAAACAATTATGGCCGTTTCTGAAAATTATCCAGATTTAAAAGCAAATACAAATTTTATTGAATTACAAGAAGAATTAAAATCTACAGAAGATAAAATTGCATTTGCAAGACAATTCTATAATGATACAGTTACAATGTATAATATGAAAATAGAAGTAGTACCTTCTAACATTGTTGCATCACTATTTGGTTTTAAACCAGAAAGTTTATTCAAAGTAGACTCTAGCGAAGCAAGACAAAATGTAAAAGTAGATTTTAATGAATAGTTTAAAACTATAAAAAATAGAGTGAACATACAAGGTTCACCCTATTTTTTATTATATCTGCCTCACTAAGAGCAACAATTAACCATTCTCCTCCATTTACATTCTACTTTATTTATATTACAACAAAATCGGTTATGATTATGAAATTTTTGAGGACGCATTTACATTCTATTTTATTTATAGTACTATATATTAAACAATTTACAAGCATTATCATATGTAGTTCTTGCTACTTCTTTTATATCAATTTCTTTTACAGAAGCCACTTTTTCAGCTACATATTTTACATTTCTTGGGTCATTTCTTGTCCCTCTTTTTGGCTCTGGTGCAAGATATGGACTATCTGTTTCTATTAATATTTTCTCTTTTGGTACCATATTAATTATTTCATTTGCATTTTTAGAATTTTTAAATGTTACAGGACCTGCAAAAGATATATAAAAATCTAATTTTAACGCTTCTTTTACAAGTTCTCTATTTAGTGGACAACAATGAAATACTCCTCTTTTATTAACTAAATTTTTCTTTAAAATTTCTAAAGTATCTATTAGTGCTTCTCTTGTGTGTATTACTATTGGCAAATTTAGTTTGTTTGCTAATTTTATCTGTTCTATAAAAGCATATTTTTGTAATTCTTTATTTTCTGTATTCCAATAATAATCTAGTCCTATTTCTCCTATTGCAACTATTTTTTTATTATGTGCAATTTTTTCTATTTCTTTTATTTCTATCTCTATGTCTTTCACATTTTTTTTAATATCATTTGGTGATATTCCACAAGTTGCATATATACCGTGGATAACTATTTGCTATTTCTATTACTTTTTTTGAACTTTCTAAACTATATCCCACTGTAATTAGTTTTTCTATTCCTTCTTTAAATAAACTTTCTATTAATTCTTCTCTATCTATATTAAATTTTTCATCATCTAAGTGACAATGTGAGTCAAATAATTTCATAATACCCTTCTTTCTTATTTTTATTATTATATAATTATTTGAAAGATTAATATATATCTTAAATATTATTTTTGCAATACCGCGTAAGCGACCAACCGAAGCAAAACGGAGGGTGATTTGGAGCACCCTACATATGAAAGTGTAAAACGTAGGGTGCGACACCAAGGTATAAAAAAATAATATTTAAGATATATATTAATCTTTTTACTAAACAATAACTAATAATAAGCTCGTTATAATTAAAACACACAAACTACATTTGCTACAGCATATTCTTTGCAATGTGAAATGCTTACATCGCATTGTTTTAATTCTTCTATTTTTATATTTACAAAATTAATTTTAGGTCTTCCATTTTCATCATTTACTAGTTCTATGTCTTTCCATTCAATATTATATTTATTATCTAAATATGCTGATATTGCTTTAAATACCGCTTCTTTTGCTGCAAATCTTGCAGCATAGTGCTGATATTTTACATTTTTTTTGCTTTCACAGTAGTTTATTTCACTTTCTGTATATATCCTACGTGCAAACCTGTCTTGTAAGGTTTCTATTGATTCTTTTATTCTATCTATTTCTATAATATCAGTTCCACAAGTAACTTGCATTTTTTCCTCCTTCAAAATTTATATATAGTAACATTATCATTTAAACTATAATTATAAAGTCCGCTATAGTCTTGCTGGAGGTAGGACATTTTTCTTTTTCATATTCGAAAAACAAAAAGTGCTACCTCCACGTGTCGCTATATGTATATTAGTTTAAGTATAAAAATGTTTTATTTAACAACTTACATCATTCTTAACAATGCAATAAAATTAACTATATTTAGTAATAATGACACTCCAAGTATTGCTAAAATAACTTTATTTACTTTGCTTTCTTTTTCAATGTTTAGTTCCTTATAGGCTATATCAAATTTGTTTTTTATATTATTATATATCTTTTCTATTTCACTTACATGGCGCACCTTTTTATAAATGTTTGTTCCAACATCATCATTTGTTACTTCTTGTATCCATAAGTTTTTTGTGAATTTAATAAATGCTTCTCTTGCAATTGCCATTTTAGATTTTTCTTTAAATTCGTTTTCTATTTTCTTTAAATATAATTTTTGATATTGCACTAATATATATGTATATAAATATTGATTTTCATATACATGTGGAAGTATGGTATAGTTGTGTGTATCTATGCTTGATGTTAAAAGTGCCATTCCTTCTTTTGTAAAACCAGTATGTATAAAACGCCATTTTGAAAGTATTTCCATATGCTTTTTATCGAAATTAGATTTATATGAACTTGGAAATATGTTTGCATATTTGAAAAATTCAAATTCTATATTTTTAAATGGTTTATTTTCATTCCAATCTAATTGATCTATACATGTATATGCATATGTTAGAAATCTATTTGTATTTATATCTAATGCTTTTGCATCACCGAACATTTCCAGTAAGTTCACTTATAAGATCTTTTAATTTTTTAACATCCTCAAATGTTGTAGTTTGAAGTCTAATATTTTCATATTCTTTTAGTTCTTTAAATTCTGCATATATATCTCTAAATTTATAATTAAAGTTAAGTACATCAGCAAATTCGTTGCTATCTTCTATGTTTGTTTTTATTAATAAAAAACATATTCCTGTATTAAAGCATATCAATTCTATTTTTTGAATTTTGAAAAAAATGCCTTCTTCTTCTCCAGCTTTTCCTTGTAACTCTTCTTTAAGATTATATTCAAAACTTGTACAAGGATATTTAGATAATATTATTGTTTGCATTTCTTTATTAAATTCTTCAAATTTATTTGCCTTTTCTTTACTAAATTCAAATCCTTGAAACATGAAGTCCTTTATTGTTGGTAAAAAATATGTATATATATCTAAGTCTTTTTCTTTTTCAAAGAATTTTACTTTTATATCTTTTCGGTTTAACAATTTTTGTATGTATTTATCATATCTGTTTTCGTTTATTATGTATGGATATATAAAGTATGTGTATTGATATTTTGTCTTTAGTTCCATTATTTCTTTTCTCCTTTTTTATTCTGCATCTGTGTAATAGTAAGCATTTGGGTCTTCTGCTAGATGCCATTTACCTATAAAATCTATTATTAAGTTGTCTTTTAATTCATATTTTTGTGTACCTTGTTTACCTGTGCTATCTATATATGTCCATTTTCCTTCTTGTTTTACTGCTGCATATCCAAATGCGTTTTGTTCTTGTGCATCTTCATAAATATAGTCTACTACTACATTACCTTTACTATCAATATAACCATATTTTCCATCTTTTTTATCTAAAAACATAGTAGTTGTTAATACATCACTAGCCTTTATTTCCTCAAATTTGAAGTTATAGTATTTATATTTATCATTTATTCTTATTCGTATATATGCCTTTATTTCATCTACTGCTGATATTATACCCTCTAGCTTCTTTTCTAATTTGTCATTTAAAATTTCTGTATTTACATTGTTTCCTTTTTGGGCTTCTACAAAACCTGCATTTTTTCTATATGTAATTTTAGAATATTCAAATGGCAATATGTTTTCATTTGATGAATTTATAATTCCATATGTATTACCTTTTTTTGCTATATAATAGTCACCAAAAGCATATTTTAAATCTTCATATTCTGCTTGTACTTTTTCTTCTTGTTTTGTATTTATTATTCCATATTTTTGGTTCTTTATAAAGATTAAATTATCTGCATTTATTTCTTTTACATCATCAAATTTATTTTCTATTAAAGTTTCCTTATCTTTATTTATTGCTTTTAAAGTTCCATTTTCTTTTACAATAAATATATTACTAGAACAAGCTGGCTTTATTTCTTCATATATTGGCTCTAATATAGTGTTTTTTGTAAAATCAATTAATCCATATAAATTATCGCTATTTACGACAATATATCCATTTTTATAATCGTCTCCTATACTTTTTATTTCCTTATATTCTGGATTTATTATTATATTTCCTTTATTATCACATAATCCTAACTTATCGTTTTTCTTTATTATTATACTGTTTTTTACACCTTGTAATGTTTCAATTACATCGTACTCCATAGGTAATATCACTTTTCCTGAATAGTCTATTAGACCATATACATTTCCTTTTTTTACTTTTAAAACTCCATCTTCATACCACATTATATTGTTTTTATCTATATTTTCTAAGCTTTCTACTAAATCATATTCTGTAAATTTTTCTTCGTTTTTTGAATTTATTACTTTTGTTTTATATGTACCAGTTTCGTAGTTTACATCATAAGCACAAATAAATAAATCTGTTTTTGAATCTGGTATTGTAATCATTTCATCATATTGTGGTGTAATTACAATCTCTCCTTTTTGGTTAATTACTCCCCATTTTCCATTTGTATATACTGGATAATAGCTTGTCTGTTCAGTAATCTTTTTAGTATCTGTCTCAAGTAATGTTTTTATTCCTACAATAACCATAACAAATACTGCTATTGCAATAATAACAGCTACTACTTTTTTTATATTTAGTTTTTCGCTTGTATCATATCTTTTCCCTTTTGAACTTCTACTCATACTATTTTAATACCTCCAAGGTTTATTTTACATTTAATACTATATCATATTTTAGAATAAAAGAAAAGTGCGATTTTGAAAAATCTCGCACCTTCCATCCTATCTTTTTATAAATCTAGCTACTATAATGGTCATATCGTCTTTTGTTATTCCATAGCCATTATCTATTGCTTCTTTTGTTATTATGTCTGCAATTTTTTGTACATTATCTGTTTCTATGCTTTCTAAAATATCTCTTACCCATAATTCTTTATTTTTGTATTCTGCATTTGATTCCATTATTCCATCTGAACACATTACTAATATGTTACTATCTTCTATGTCTTTATCATATACTACTAAACTTATATTTTCTAATATTCCAGCAGGTAGAGTAAGTGATTTTATTATTTGTACTTTTTTATTATTTTCTTTTATGTATGTTGGACATGCTCCATTTTTTATGAATTCTATATTTCCAGCATATAAATCAAGTATTGCAATGTCTAATGTTGCAAATGTATCTTCTTCAGTAGTTTGTGATAATGTTGAATTTATTAATTCTATTGATGTATCTTTATCAAATCCACTTGATAATAATCTTTGTAACATTTTTACTGCTATTTGGCTAGCCTGTCTTGCTTTGGGACCTGTTCCCATTCCATCACTTATTGCAAGTAAATATTTTCCATCATCTAATTTTATAGTTAAATTAGAGTCTCCTGATATACTAGAACCATCTTTTGTTTTTTTAGAAACCCCTAGTTGTAATATGTATTTATCTGCTGACGCATATGTATTTACACATAAATTTGTTTGGTTTTTTAACCCACAAGTACTTTTTTGTAATACAATTTTATCTCCTAATACTTTGTAAAGTATTTTTTCCATAATTTGTACTGAACATCCTCTTTTTGTTTCAGGATTTTGGCAAGAATCTATGTATATAGTTACTATATATCTTCCTGAACGTTCTTGTTTTATATTTAAGTCTTGTATATTTATGTTTCTTTCTTTTGCAAGTGCTATTATTTCTTCTCTTTCTATTATAAACTTTGTGGCTTCATCTTCTAAATTTTTTTCTAAATTATTTGCAAGTGAAGATATTACTTTTGATACACCGTCTAATTGGTTTCCAAGATTACGTTTATTTTCATCTATTTTTTGCTTGTATATAAAGTTTAATTTGAATTTTTTATATGTTTCGTTTATAGTATTTACAACCCTTTTTATATCTTCTTCTAATTTCATACTAATTTCTACATTATCGAAGCCTACTATATAATTATTATGATTTGCAAATATTTCTAATAGGTCACTTCTAGTGATTTGTCCATTTATATTTAATTCCTTAAAGATGTCTTTTAATATTTCTTCATTTTCATTATTTTGCATATCATCATATAAAATATTTTCCTCTAGTCCATCTAAATTGTTTTGAAGTTCTTCAATAAATATTTTTAGATTTTTTGTTTCTTCTATTTCTTCTTCCTCAACAATTGTTGCTGCTGCTTCTTTATATGTATCAGCAATATCTTGAATAGTTTCAGATACATTATTTAATTTATATATTGTTTCTTTATTATCCTCAATTCTTGCTACTGGTCCTGAGCCTAATAACTTTGATTTACCTATTATTTCTTCTATATCTATACTAATATTTTTTGGCACTAATAATAATCCAAGTGATGCTATTAAGATTTCTTTAAAATATATTATTGCTTCGCTATTTCCTGTTGTGACATATGCAAGTATTCCGTTTCCTAATATAAACCCTACTATTACACCTACTTTTCCAAATTTTGAAAAAATACCTGCTATCATTCCGTGACAATGCATATGATGCTATTAAAATAGGTTTTGTTTCCATATTAGTTAGTCCTAAGATTGTTCCTATGGTAATACCTGTAGTTCCGCCCCACTAGTACACCATTTTTCCATCCTAATACTAAAACTATTAATATACTTAATATAGTTTTTATTTCAAATCCAAAAACACTTAAATTTCTAAAACTTGATGCACATATTGCAAGCAATATGCTTGCTCCTATTACTTCTTCTATTGAAAATGCCTTTTTTATACCAAATTCATTTATTACTATTAAAGAATTTGCAAATATTTTATAAAAAATATATGAAGATATAGCAATCCCTATTGATAATAATAGGTCATATATCATAAATTCTGTAAATATTATTCCTAAAGTTTGTACTAAAAATGTTGATATAAATACATATTTACCGAAGTCTTAATTTTTCATTTTCATATTCTTCGTTTTCTTTTGGCTTAAATATTAGTGTCATTACTACGAAAACAAGAGAAGTTAATAAATAGGTTAATGCTTTTTCAGTTCCTTGACCTATAAATGTTCCTATTAAGGTTAATATATATACAATTAGTGCTGGTATTTTATAAGATAACACTGCTGCAAATATTGAAATTCCAAATGGTGCTATTCCATTTATTCCTGATATTGTAGATATCATAAAGCTAAGTATATATAATACTATTTTTTGAATTGTAAATGAATCTTTAAAAAACATTTTTATTTTATAATTTTTTTCATAATTATCATTATATTCTTCTTCGACACTTGCTTGTCCTCCGAAGGTTTTGAAACATTGTTACCACCTCTTACTTTTTTAAATATATATTATTCTAATCTTATGTTTTTAAATTGTTTGTCATATTTAGTATTTTATTTAAAAAAGTTTTCTTCTTGTTTTTACATTTTTTCTTCTTTTATGACTTTTTCTTCTGTAGGTAACTTCTTTATATGTACTATTTTATACTATTTTGGCTTTTTTTTCAATGTTTTTTGGAAATATAATTAAAAAGTTCAGGCTAACATTATCGTAATTAGCGCAAATGATAGTAATATATTTATTTAAAAAGTGTAGTATGCGGACTCTAAAGAGGCGTTGGCTAGTGTCGAAATCTTTTAAAATAAATATATTACTATCATGGGAGCGGACTAAAAAACAATATAGTCTAAACAGTAACAAAAAGACGATTTTTCAAAAAATCGTCTTTTTTATTTTATTTCTTTCTATCTATTACAAACTTTTTAATTAAGAATATTCCTATTACTAGAATTAGGCTTGATGTTATTCCTATTACATAATAGATATATTTTGATCCTGTTGGTGGTGTTACGACAACTGTTCCATCTGGTGGAGTTTCATTGTTTGGTTGTCCATAATCATCAAATGATGTGTATTTGCTTGCTCCTGATGTATCATGCTCCATAGGTTGTAATTCTAGTTTTTGATTTCCTGGTATTGCACCATGGTCATATCTACCAACTGTGTTATCTATTTCTACTATTTCTGTCATGTTTGTATATGTTAGGTCATCACTTGAACTTTCTGTTGCTAGCACTTTTGTTAGTTTTAATGTTGTTTCTTTTGATTCACCTGGTTTTAATGCCAAAATAAGAGGGTTAGCATCAGTTGTTTGTAATATTACACTTTGTGTACTTAGGTCTACTGACTTGTTATTTACAAAGCTTGATTTTCTATCATTTTGCATATCTTCTTTTGATACTACTTTCCATATATCACCATTTCTATATGTTTTTCCATTTATTTCAGCTGTATCATTTTCGTCAAAGTTTAAGTTGTTTGCTACATAGTTTAGGATAGTTTTTGCACGTGTTGTTGTTTCTCCATCTTTTTCACTATTGTTTGTTACTGTTAATTTATATGTTATTTCTAATTTTGCTCCACTTATTAATTCTTCATCCATGATGATATTAATTAATTCTTTCTTGTCGTAGTCTTTTAAGTCTTTTCCATTATATAGACCATTGTTAAATTTCATACCTTTAATCCATTGTAAATTGTTTGTTTCTGTTTTTGTATCAAATAACACATTTCCATCTGCTGCAGTTACTTTAATGTGTTCTACATCTTGGTCTATTACTAACTCTTCTTTTGGTCTTTCTACTATTCCAAAGTCTACTCCTGTTATTTTGTGTTCTTCTCTTCTATTTCCTGTTGTATTCTTTTTAGCATATTCTACTTCAACTTCTAGTACAGGTGTATACGCATATCTATATGTTCTTCTTTCTAATTCGTTTGTAAGTGCTTTGTTTTCATCAGCATTATTAATATGTTCTGGCTGTGGATTTTTATATGCGTTAAATACTTCTGCTTTATGGTTTATAATTTCTCTTCCATATTCATTTTTAGAATAGTTAATTACTTGTTCTTTTCTAAAGATGTCATCTTTTGCATCTGATGCCTTATCGTTTATAGTATACCAGTAATATCCACTGCCATATCTATCTATTTTACTTGATTCGGTAATTTGGTCTACTCTTTCTTCGCTGTTCTTTTGTCCTGCATTTTCAGTATATCTGTTAATTAAATTACTATCAGTTTTATAGTTATTAGTTGTTAAATTAGAATCTATTTTTAATCCAAATATGGTAGACTGATAATCTTGTCCATTATATGAATTATCATTTAATCCTTTTTCGAAGCCTGAATTTTTTGTTAATGCTGTATCATTATCAGCTCCATATGTGTATCTTATTACATAATCTCCTGGCATAAATCCAGTAAAGCCATACCAACCAGATTCATTTGTTTTTGTAGTAGCTCTTACTATCATGTTACCATTTTTAATTTCAACTAATTCTACAATTATCCCATGAATTCCTGTTTCACCATCATCTAATCTTCCATTTCCATCTCTTTCTTCTCCTGTTGCTACCCCTGTGTTTCCTGTTAAATCTTCAAATACAGTTCCTTCAATTGTTCTTGACTCTAATACTTTGTAAATAAGTGCTGGTGCACGGTTTGTATCGTCTTCATACATATCTCTTATATTTGGATAGTTTACAATGTTTTCTTGTGTTAATTCGCCTATGTTAGATATATTTAGGTTTCCTGGATTTGAGTCTATATCTATTAATCCTGGTGTAGTATTATCTGTTGGTGTAGCAGAATTGTATGTCTTATATCCATTAATTTCTGCTAAATTCATTACTGTAAGTGTATCTTTATTTAATAATTTACCACTTAATAATGTTCCTGCATCGTTTTCAGGTCCTTTTAATTGTAATATAACATATATATATTGTTCATCAGCATTATCTAATCTTGTTTCTGCATCTGGTCTTAAATATATGGTTTTATATGTACCTTTTGAAGATTTGTATTCATTTAACCCTCTATTGCTATACATTGAATTATCATATTTTGCTACACTTCCAAGGTTGTTTCCATCTATATCTCCTACATAGGCATCTACAAATTCATAGTTTGTATCAAAATAATCTACAAGTTCTGTAATTGCTCCTGTTACAGATGATTGATTTCTTATTGCTAATTTGTATGTTACAAATATTTTTAGTCTATCACTTTTATCTGCACCATCTAATTTTAGGTTATCATAGTTGTTATTTACTTGATAGTTTCCATTAACCATTCCTGTTACCCCAGAATTATAGTTTGAGCTTTGTCCATTTGCTACTTCTTCACTTCTCATGTTTAAGTCGTATGTATCTCTTTCAACATCACTTGTTCTTTGAATGTTTGTATATGCTCTTGAATCTTGATACATTCCTCTTAATCCATTTAAGTAATCAAGTTCACTTACACCTAATTTAAATGATGAACTTTGTTTTTTTGAATCGTAGTGATATGTTTCTGTTTTTCCATTTATAACTACATCTGCTTTTAGTACATCTTTATATAATGCCATATCGAATGTTGTTCTTGCATGAATTCCTAAGTTTACGTGAAGTTGACTATATTTACCATATCCTATTACTTTACCGCTTGCATCTTTTGTATAGTCTTCTGAATATATTGGCACATATGTTTTATCTATTTCTTTTGGAACACTATCTATAACAAATTCGTTTGGTATTGGATATTTGTTTACTGTATATGCTTTAATTCTACAATCTACTACAAATTGTACTTTTCTCATTAACTCTTCATGATTATATTGATTATTTACATTATTTTTAATTCTTTCCATTAAGGCGTCATCATGTGCATTTTCTTCATAGTAGTTTCTACCACTTACTAGATTATACATTTCTTTATAATAGGTATATTTACTTGCCTCTATTAATTTTGCTTTTTCCATTACTTCTTTATTATTGTACTGATTATTTACATTATTTCTTATTGCTTCCATTAAAGCATCATTATGTACATTTTCTTCATAGTAGTTTCTACCACTTACTAGATTATACATTTCTTTATAATAAGTTTCTTTACATTCCTGTATAAACTTATTATCACTGTGTCCAGTTACCATATTTGTAGATATTTTCTTAAACAGGTCTGCAACTTCTTCTTGTAAATATACTTTATTATAGTTTCCTAATTTATTATTAAATACTTTATTTTTTATTTCATAATTTGATGGATATGAACCAATTTCAGCAAATACATTATTAAAGTTTTGTCTATTTCCTGTATGTCCCATTGCATCTTCTTCAGATTTTGAAGTATCTCTGTCATTTTCTGGATCATATACTACATTTGTATACAATATTCCATTATATACGAATTTTATATAATATTTTTTCTGTGAATTTAAGTTAGCAAATATATAATGTCCATTATCATCTGTTAATTGTATTCCTGGTATTTGATAAGAACTATCATACATTTTATTACAGCTTGGTTTATAATATTCTATTGTGTCTTCTGTTTTGTCACATGTTTGTGTATAAGTAATAGTTTTTTCTCCACATATTGCATCTCCAATTCTTTCTCCAGCTTCATTATGATTATAACATTTATCTGTATGTATATGAGAATATTCACAATTTATAGCATATTCTTCTATATCACCTGATTTACCACATATAATCTCACGTGCAAGACGACTACAATGTGTATGAGCATTTTTTCCACATATTATTTCTGGATCTCCATCTTCATCCTCACCATAACATTCACCAGTATGTTCATGTACTGGTATTTTACATACTCCTTCTATACAATGTATATGTTCTATATAGTCACATATTGTTTGACTACCTCCATCTTCGTCATAACAATCATCTGTATGTCTATGTTCTTCCTTTTTACAGCCATAACAATCTTTTGTATGTACGTGATAAATTGGCTTTGTTCCTATTTCTTGTCCTTCTGCCATACCACATTTTAGATTTCCATCGCCATTATAGCATTCATCTGCATGATGATGATAAATTGTATCATAATATTCAAACTGTCCTTCTACTTTTTCGCATATTATTAGCATTGGTTTAGGTTCTCCATAACATGATGCCTCATGTTCATGATATATTGGTTTAGTATAGCATCCTCCATCTGTTAATGGGCTTCCTGTATGTTCATGGTTAGCTAATGTAAAGCATGTACCAAAAGTTGTTTTACTTCCACTATGAATATGTTTCACAGGTATTGTATAACAGCCTCCATATGTTGATGAGTTTCCTTCATGTTTATGGTAATTGTATGCTGTTGCGGTTACTTGGTTTCCTGCTTCATCATATAAAGTTACTTCTACTCCTTTTAATTCTTCTCCATTATCAAATTTTTGGTTTCCAGTATTTACTTTTCCTGTATCCTTATCTAAAAATACATCCCCTTCTATTCTCATGGTTAGGTCTATTACTGTTCCACCTGGAGTAATTTCTAATGTTGCATTTCCATAATATTTTTTTGCTATTATCTCATGGCTTCCCCATTCGTCTGTGTATTCCCATTTTTTTGCCATCATTAATACTTGAGTAGATGGTCCATATTTTTCACATAATTTGTATTTTTCTCCATCTTTTAAATCAGGATCTTCATCTTCATAAATGTTATGATCACAACCAGACCATTCTTCACTACCTACGCTTACTATTTCTCTTTTCCAATAACGATATACATATTGACCTGTATATTCTTCAAGTTCAGCATAAACATGTTCTATATATCCAAAATTCACTTTTATTTTTACATTTGTTGCATCTGTAGAATAAAATTTTATATAAAATGTTTCCCCATTTAAACTACTATCTCCATCTTTGCCATATCCTATTATTTCACTTCCTGTAGATGAAAGAACTGTTGCTGTATAGTCTCCTACATCTGTAACTGCTGTTATACCACTAATCCAACTAAATTTATTTTTTCCTGCATATCTTCCATCTGGATAAGTAATATTAAATGGTCCTACAATGTAATAATCTTCATTTTGGTTAACTACTACTTTAACATCATCTTTAACTGTTAAATCTTGTACTAATGATTGAAATATATCTGTAGCTCCACTATGAATACTATCATAAAATGCTTTATATGCAATTCCTTCAGCTGCTTGTTCTGCCGCTTGTCTTGGGTTACTAACTGTTGATGCCCATGTAGCTTCTGCCGTATCCATTTCTGTTAATGTTCCATTTTCTTGTGCATTTGCTAAAATATATGCTTCATCTTGATGTTCAAATACGTTTAATGTCCTATTATGAGAATATTGCATATATCTTAACTCTCCTGTCCAAGCTGGTTTTAATCCACCGCAAACAGTACAACTTGTAGGTGTTTCATAATCTACCTTATATGCTTCAAATTGTTCTTTAGTTAGTGTTGCATTATAACTTCCACCATGGTTAATACAATAAAATAATTCTTCTTTACTATCTACTAATATTGTATGTGGTTTAAATCTACGGTTTTCTACTCCTTCTTCTCCATCAAATACTACAAATGCAAAACTATAGTTTGCTATACTTATTCCTAGTATAAGTATTATCCCTAATATAAGTATTTTTAGTTTGTTTACTTTCATTATTTTTCCTCCTTTCTTTTATATCTTTTGTAAAACTTTTTTATTAATATAGTAAATTCCTACTACAAGAATTCCCATACTTATTATTGTAATTAATATATATACATATACTTCTCCAGTTTTAACACCTATCATTGCATCTGCTGAGCTTATATCATCTTCATTTTGTACCTTATTTGCAGGTGTAGAATCTACATCTTTAATTCCAAGGTCATTATAACTTTCATATATTTCTGCTGTGTTATTTATTAAGCCTAAATTGTTTTCATCCATTTTCTTTGTTAATAATAATGTAACTTCTTTTGTTTCGCCTGGATTAATTAAAGTATTTGCTAAACTCGAATTATATACATTTCCATTTGAAGATTGATACCAGTCTTTGTTTAGTTCTGATGAGAATGTCATTCCATCTGGAATATAATCTACAATTTTCTTTGCATATCCTGCTACTTTACCTTCATTTGTTACTCTTATTTTGTACTCTATAACAATGCTTGTATCTTTTATTGTTTTTTCATTTAAGTCTAATTTTGCAAATTTTGCATCTTTAAAATTATATTCTTTAGTTTCTCCTTTTGCTTGCATTTGTATTTTTGTAATTACTTTGTCTAGTTTTAAATCAAATTTTTGGTTTTCTACTAATCCTAAATCTATATTGTTTATGTCTTTGTCCTTTAATTCTAAGGTGTCACTTACACCTACTAATTGTTTCTTTCCTTCTATTTCTATGTCTAATAAAATAGCGTCTGAATTTTTATCATCATTTATTCCTTCTTTTTGATATTCAGTTACTACATATTTTTCTGTATCATATAAGAATGCTACCATATATTTACCTGATTGTAAGTTATTAAATGTATATCTTCCTCCAGATACTGTTTGTTGCTCTTTATTTTTTCCTGTTACTATATCTTTTACAATTTCTCCATTTACTGCATTTATTAATATAATTTTAACATTATCCATTCCTTGTTCTTCTTCATCTCTTGAGCCATTATTATTTAGGTCTTTCCATACAATTCCTGTAATAGAATGTGTACCTTCTACTGGTTTTTCTGGTGCGACTGGGTCTATAACTGAAGATGCTTTTTTAGTAACTTTATTTACTATTTCATTAGATAATATTTCGGGTTGTCCATCTTGTTCAATTTTTACTGCATTTTTAACTTCTACAAACTCTTTTCCATCTGGTACATTTTTTGCTTTTAAGTAAACAGTTAATTCTATTTTCTCTTTTCCACCTAATCCTGAAAGTGCGATTGTTTTTCCAGCATTAGTTGTTTTGCCATTTAATGAATATTGTGCTTTTACAAATTCAAGTTCATTAGACATTACATTTGTAATTTTAAGCCCTGTTACACTACCTGTTCCTATATTTTCTATTGTAGTATGGTATACAATGTTTGAACCTTCTGTAACTTCTTTTGGTGTTTCTGTAGTTTGTTTTACAGTTATAATTCCTTTTTTTACTTCAAAGCTAATAGTATTTGATGCTACTTCAAAATCTGCATTTTTTGCTGTTATTTTGCTAGATATTGTTTTTTGATATGTATTATCTTTTAATTCATCTACTTTTACTGTTACATAAAGTGTTTTGCTTACATTTCCAGCAATTATATTATAATCCCATGTAACCGTATTTGTGTTTTTGTTATATACACCATATTGTGATGCACCTATAAAGCTTACACCATCTGATAGTTCTTGGGTAATCTTAACATCTTTTTTTGAAATAGAATTTACATTAGTAATGTCTATTTTATATGTTACTTCATCTCCAACTTGTCTTGGATATGTTTCTGGTATTTGTACTAAGTTTAAATTAAGTTTTAAGTTTCCTTGTACTAGTTTTGTTTTTATTTCATTTGAGGCAAATGTTTCTTCATATCCTTCTACTGTAACACTTGCTTTTTGTAATAACTCTAACTCTTTTACATCTTGTTTAATTTCCCCAGCTTCTACTTCATATGTTATTTCTTTTGTCTCTCCAACTTGTATAGAATTTATTTTTTGTACATATGTAGTTATTTTATTGTTGTATAGTCTTTCATCTTCTGTTCCTGTTCCATCTATATATGTATATACAGTATTTTCAGGTATATTTGCAGATATTGTAACATTATTAACTGGTAATTTTCCATTGTTTGTTACTTGTACTGTATATTTAATTATTTCTCCTTCTTTAACCTCACTTTCTACATTTGCTTTTGTATTAACTTGTAAATCTGGTCCTTGTCCTGAAGTTAGTCCTACTTTTGTCGCTGTTACACTTTCTAATGTTCTTTCTTTTGCCTTGATGTTTTCAAAATATACTGTGTATATAGCATATGTAGACATATCGTGTTTTAAGTTTTCTGGTATTTGTACATTGTAGCTAAATTGTACAGTATCTCCTGTATTCATTTGGTAGTCATTTAATAGTATCAGATATGATTTAACATCTGCTAAATTTTCGTAAGATGTAGTCCAAGCATTATTCTTATCGGTTAAATCTCTATTTGCATTTGCATTTTTGCTATAATATATTGTTACTTTGTTTTCATCTATTCCACTTGCTACAATTTTGTTATTTAAAGTTAATGTTAAATTAGATTCTAAGTCTTCTTTAGTAGAAGTGTTTGTATTTCCAGCTGCTGGTATTCTACCTAATATAACTATACTATTTATTGGGTTAGAATAATTGTTTATTACATCCATTTTTACTGTGGCTGTTTTTGCATCTGTTCTTGTTTCTAATTTTCCTATACGTTCTTCACCACTAATTGATGTTACTGTTTCATTTTTTGAATTATACCCTTCAAGTGAGTTAGTAGTAACTACTCCAATTGGTGCTACTGCATTTAAACTTGTATATGTATAACCTTTATTTGCCATAGCTCTTGCTTTTGTAGGTTCTGTAAATTCAAATGTTGTTACTAATTCGTTTGTTATATATGCTTTTATTACATCTTCTTTTGTTGGTGTTAATTTTTTTAATGTAATATCTGTATTTATTACAAGATTTGCACCTTTTGATAATTCGTTTTGATTATAAGTTGTTTGTTCACCCTCTATAGTTACTCTAATTACTGTGTTTCCTGCATTATTTTTATATGTTTCGTGGTTTTTTATTTTTAGTTCATTATCAAATAATAGATTAATATCTTTTATTGTTACTTCTTCTATATAATTTGGTAGTACTATTTCTACACTTGGATTTTTATATAAATCACAGGTAATGTCATTTGTTTTTAATAATACTTTAATTTCTACATTTTCATTTTTTACTACTGTTGATAAATCCTTTTTATTTGTTTCTACTTCTATTTTTGTAGATGGTGCAATAAGAGTAATATCTTTTGAAGTTTCTGCAAGTTGCATTTTAACGTTTTCATATTCTACCTTTGATATAGTAGCTGTTTGTAATTTTTGAAAATCTGCTATTTGTGCTTTTGTATAATTTGTTTTTCCATTTAAGCTTTTTACATGACTTATTTTTATTGTTCCTTCTTCAATTGGTTTTGATGTTTCTATTTTAACCTCATTTATTTCGTTTTTATATGTATAAACAAAATTTTCATTTTCATCTACTATAGATTCTTTTGTGAATACTACTAGTTCTTCTCCATTTGCTCCTAATATTTTAATAAACCCATCTGTTCCTAATACTTTTTCAAAGTCTTTTTTGTTTACTTTCGTAGTTTTATAGTATGATGTAGCTTGGTTTACTTCATTTTTTGAGTTTACAAAGTTATCTATTTTATTTTCTACTACTATTTTATCTACCATATTAGCGTATGATACTTGTACTTTCACATTTTCAAAATACTCTGTTTCTTTTTGTGGTTTTGTATATAAATATCCTTTGCTTAATGCCTCAGGTGTTTCTAAGTTTGTTTCTACAATATTCCCTTTAATTTCATTTTCACTAATTTGTAGTGTATCTTCTTTTTCTTTTTTTATTTGTACACTACTATATGCGTCTATTTCTACTTTTGCTTGTTGAGCTGTTTCTATAGTTTCAATTTTTTGGTTAAATATATATGTTATTACAAATTCGTCTTTTAAATTTTTATCCCATTCTATTTTATTGTTGTTTTCTTTGTTTTCTACTGTTATTGTAATTATTCCTGTTTCTTCATTATAATTCCAATTGTCTTTTCCAAAGTTTGCATTATTTTTACTTGCTACTACTACTTCTTTTGGTTTTACTCCATTTGCTTCTATAGCTTTTAGGGTAATTTTTGTTTCTTTAACAGGTAAGGCATTATTTACTATTCCTGTTTGTATAACTGTTTGTAAAATTGTACCTGATTTTTCACCTATATTATATGGTATAAATGCTTTTGTTTCTTGTTCTACTTCTATTTCTACATCTTTTTCCCATTCTACCCTTGCATTTATTGTTTTTTCTATATTAACAGTTTTTCCATCATTTGCTTGATATGCACCTGTTAATTTTATATTATTTATTTTACTAAAATCTGATAAATCAAACATATCTATTTTTGTATTTGCAATTGGTATTTCTAATACAATTTGTGTACCACTATTTAATTGCTTTAATGAAATTATATTGTTTTCTACATCAATGTTTTCAATCATTTCAAGATTTTGCTCACTATTTATGATTTTAAAATTTGCTTTAGTTTGGTTTTCTCCTACCATTTCTATTTTAGCATTTTTTAAATATCCTTTTTTTACATTGACTAACAAATATAATTTTTGAACCATATCTATATCTTGTTTTAAAGTATGTGTTTTGTTTCCGATACCATTCACAAAATAAGCATCAAACTCAACATTTTCATTGTTTGATACTATGGTTTGGTTTTCTAGTGTATCATTTGTTGCATATGATTTTGTAGCATATACTCCAAGCATTATGAAGTTTGCAAATGTTAAAATCACTGCTAACATTGTTGCAAGTACCTTGCTTAATAATTTTTGATTCATCTTTTTATTCCTCCTAATTTTGGGTTTTACACTGTCACATTCCATTATACCTTTTTTTTAGCACTTTTTCAAGTGTTTATGCTAAAAAAACAACGTTTTATGTAAAATATTTTTCTTTCTGTCGTTTGGTGTCATTATGTGTAATTTTTTGTTATGTTTTTATGTGATTTTTGTTTTTTTATATATTTATATATTATAATACTATTTTTTTTGTTATTTTCAATGATAATATTTTCCTCTTTCTATTTTTATTACTTATAGTTATTTACGGAAATACTAGGATTTGCATCATTTTTTTGTTCTATTAATTTTATATTAAATTTGTATTACAAATTGGCCCTTTTTTAGCTGTATTGCTTAGGATAGTAGGGTTTTATAAAAAAACAGCTGATTATTCAGCTGTTTCTAAATATTTAAACAATTGATTTGTTTTTTGTACAATTTTGCTTTGTTCATTAATTGGTGGTAATGGTATTAAAAAATTTTTAATTATTGGTTGTGTTAACTGATTTATTGTAGTAGTTCCAACCTCGCCAATTACTTTGTTTTTAAAATAATTTGAGTTTAAAATCAAATAAATATAAACGTTATACATACTTCTGTATATAGCCATAAAAGCACCAAAAGTTAGTCCGTTTTGATCAATTAATGCAGATTTACCAATTAATCTTTTACTTCCATTTCTTACACAAATTAAAATATCGTCTTTATAACATTTTTTATTATCTGGTATATTAATACTTACTTTTATTATGTCATTATAATCTATTTTTCCTTTTTTAATATTGCTTGACCTTAAAACTATTGTTCCTTTAGAAGATATGTCTGTCGGTTTGTAAGTTAGTCCAATATTAGTTTGTCCAATATTACCTAATCTTGTCCACGCCCAATTGTTAGGAATATCAAATGGAATTTCATTTGTAATATTATTTACTGTACCATCATCAAACTTCTCATAAAATTGATTATCTGTAGAATTTTTATGTATTATCGATAAATTATCCTTTTTTATCTTCTTAGTTTTTATTAATTCTCTTTTCTCTTCTAATATTTTATTAATTAGAACTTCTGCTGATTCTTCTTCTAAATCTTGTTTAACTAATTTCCCTTGTATTGCATATTGTAGGATTGACTTTTTTAGGTTTTCTTTGTAACTCTTATTAAGAGCTTCTAATTGTAAATATAAACTGTTGTATTGCTCTATAATTGGAATAAATTTTTCAATTTCTGATACAATTCTATATTGTTCATCTATAGGTGGAATAGGCATATACATACTGTTTAAAATTGTAAAATGTCTGGCATACCCGCGACTTTTCATATTAATAGTTGCATATATTATAAAATAATATAAATATTTCTCATAATAATTAATGGGTGAAATAAATTTAGTTCCATCTGCACCAATTATAAAGTTAAAATCAATATACTTTACATTTTTAGTATGATCCCCAAACATTATTACAGGATTGTTTATTTTATATACTTTTTTTTCATCATTATAATATCCATCTATTAACTTTTGCCCTTGTGAAATAACAGGGAAGTTTCCTTCTTTTAAAATTTCTGTACTCTTTATTTGGTTATTCTTACCTCCAACAGTATAATTTATAACAGAAAATCTGCACCATTCCCAACTTTCAGGAATATCAAATGGAATTTCCTCTGTAATATCATTTATTGTGCCATCTTCAAACTCCTCATAATATTTATCTGCCTTTTTATATATTTTAGAATATTTTTCCTTTTTTATCTTTTTTTCTTTTATTAATTTTTTTCTTTCTTCTTTTATCTTTTCTAATAACACAGTAGCTGGCTTGTCCTTTGGATTTTGTTTAACTAATTTTCCTTGTATTGCCAATTGAAGAATTGAATTTCTTAACTCTTTAGCAGTCATTACTCTTCCTCCAATAATTTAATTACTTCATTTTACTTTTCAGTTATTTTATCATGAAAACAAAAAATATGCTACACTTTAACTAAAAATACTAGGGGAATTTCATGAAATATT
The DNA here is from genome assembly GCA_948630815.1 of uncultured Clostridia bacterium. Classification (GTDB taxonomy): domain Bacteria; phylum Bacillota; class Clostridia; order TANB77; family CAG-508; genus RGIG8482. The sequence goes on along the minus strand of CAPIEU010000001.1, from coordinate 211,546 downwards.
ACGATTTTATAACCTTTCGTGAAATTTCCCTGTGTTATGGTGATAGTGAGTTAGTGTCTTAGTACTTTTCTATTACCTTATTCTTACAATACATAGACAGCTAAAATTAGTAACATTTTTATTTTTATAGCATATACTGTATATATAATAACCTCTATCATTACTTTGCTACATTTACTTTCCAAATTCCTTTTTTAGTAGAACCAACTCTTTCAATAATTCCTTTTTCTTTTAGTACTTTTATGTTGTACGATATTCCATCTCTTGTTAAATCAAGTACTTTAGCCATTTCAACCTGTGTAATACTTGGATTTTTCTTAATTAAATTTATTATTTTTTCTTGTGTAGTTTCTTGTGTAGTTTCTTGTGTAGTTTCTTGGTTAGATGTTAAAATCATTCCATCTACAGCTTCATCTATAACTTTAAGCATAAACTCAATAAATTCGTTCGACTTTCCTGCATTATTACAATTTTGAATAGCTGAATAATATTCTTCTTGATGTTTTCTTATTATACTTTCTATTGGAATATATTTAAATAAATCTTTCCAATGTGCAAGTATTGCTGTTTGCCATAATCTAGCTGTTCTTCCATTTCCATCTGAAAAAGGATGTATAAATACAAATTCATAATGAAATATAGAAGATAAAATTAACGGATTAACATTTTCTTTTGCTTTGTTCATCCAATTAAACAAATTATCCATTAATGTTGGGACCATTTTATGAGGAGGAGCCATAAAAATTTGAATATCTCCATCATAAACAGCCTCTCCATGATTTCTAAATTTTCCACTATTATCTTCAATAGCAAAAGTTAATATGCCATGTATCTTTTTTAAATCTTCTATTGAATACGGATTTATATTATCAATTTCTTCATAGGCTTTATATGCGTTTTTAACTTCTTGAATTTGTTTTTGTTCTCCAATAACTGCTTTTCCATTTATTACTGCTTCAACTTGAAATAATGATAATTGATTATTTTCAATAGCTAAAGAAGAATGTATTGATTTTATTCTTGTTTTTCTTCTTAATTCTGGAAATTTATTTAAACTTTCAAAATAATTAGCTTCTCCAATTCTTTCCATTATGTTTGTTGCTAGGTTTAGCATTTTATCAGTAATTGTATAAGGTGGGTAATTTTTTTCCATTTTTAGCCTCCATTTCATATGTGTATTATAACACAATCTTATTTAATATAATACACATTTTTATTTTTATAGCATATACTGTATATATGAATAACCTCTATCACATAAGGAGGGTAGTTTAAATGGATTCTAATTTTATGGGAAATTTAGCAAATGCTATAAAAAATGGCAATATTCCAGATGATTTAAAAAATATGATGAATAATATAAAAAACAATAATGTTAGCGATAATAATAATAATAATAATAATAGCACCAATAATTATAATAATAGTAATGACAACTCTGCTAATAGTAATTTCGGTTTTAATAACAATTCAAATGATTCTTCTAACTCTACAAACTCTATAAATCCAGAAATGTTAAAAAACATCATGGATATGTTTAATAATTCTACTAATAGCAATACTAATTCTAATGATTTTTCTAATTCTAATAATGCAGATAGTAGTAACTCTATGCCTAATTTTGATATAAATATGTTATTAAAAATGAAGTCTATAATGGATAAAATGAATTCTAGCAAAAATGATCCTCGTTCAAATTTGCTTTTGTCTTTAAAACCATATTTGAAAGAAAGTAGAAAAAATAGGGTTGAACAATATGTTCAATTGTTTAATATGACTAAGGTATTTGATGCTTTTAACCAAAGCAATAATGGTGGTGAGAATTTAAAATGATGTTTCACTTTCCTTATTTTAACATACCCTATAATAATAGATATTCAAGATATGGATATAGATACCCATATTATTCATATGGAAATGTAAATAATACAAACTCTAATTTTAGTTACTTAGGGCACACGTCTAACTCTAACCTAGTACATAATAAAAAAAATAATGTTTATGACGAAAATACTAATAATTATAATAAAAATCAAGAAAATATAAATAATAAAGGTTGCAATAATACTACAAACAATTTGAAAAATGAGAATACTTCTACTCCAAATCCTGATTCTCCTTTGTTTCAATTGTTTGGAATTAATTTGTATTTCGACGACATTTTGCTTATTTGTTTGATTTGGTTTTTATATAATGAGGGTGTTAAGGATGAAGAATTGTTTATAGCTTTAATTTTGTTACTGCTTAGTTAAAATGCTAATTAAAATATAGATACTATATAAGAAAGAGTGTATACACTCTTTCTTAATGAATTAGTAAATACAATACATATCGAAGTAACATTTGACATACAATAAAATAGATGTTATAATAGCATCAAGAAGTCAATAAGCAATTCTAAAAAAGAATGTAAAAAAGACTAGGTACCAACCAAAGTAAACCTAGTCTTTTTCCTTTGTGCTTAATCCCCTAAGTGTTTTACAATTAAGTAACTCAAATAAAGTTTCAACACTCTAAGCAATTCCTTCAAAAAGAAAAACCTCCTTTCTACCTTTTGGAGAAAGGTAATACTAATATAATAAAGATTTACATTTTTGTTAATATGATATGCTATTTATTCTAATATTATCTCGTTTTCTTTTACATAGGCATATGTTTTTACGTTTTCTTCTAAAGCTTTTTCTAATTCTTTTACTATATTTGCAATTCTAATTTGTGGTGATTCTATTTTTACTGCTGATATTATTGCATTTTTATTTCCCTTTGCACCTCCGTGTGCTACTCCTCTTAAATTTCCAAGTATAACTATATTTTCTCCTGCTATAACCTCTGCACCTGCATTTACATCTCCCATAATAACAAGGCTTCCTTCGTACTCCAATTTCATACCAGAACGTAATGAACCTCTATGGAATTTTGTCTGGGAAGATTTTATTTCTTCTGAAAACGCTTTTCTTATACCATGTAATCCTAATACTTCTGGACTATCAAATTCAATTTCTACTTCAATATTTTCTCTTATTATTTCTCTTATTTTATCCATTTCTGCATTTTTTAAGACTTTTCCAGTAACAAATATTGGTGTTTTTTCGTCTTGATATAATTTTTTTAGTTCTGGCATTTTTTCCTTTAAACATTCCTCTATTTCACTATATTGTACTTGTTCATTAATTTTTAATGTTATTTCTTCTTTTCCTAATACAATATTTACACAATTATTCATTTCATTTCCTTCTTTCTTTTTTAATATAATATACATTATCCTTACTATTACCGCTCCATCTTGCGTGATATAGGGCATTTTCTTTTTTTCGTATACTCAAAAAAGAAAAGCACTATATCACCGTGTCGCTAGTATATCTTGTTACCTAGTATAATGATAAATTTAATTTTGTATTTCTGTAGTTGGTATTGCATTTGTATTTTCTTCTACATTGTTTGCATTCATTCCAAAATATTCTGCCATTACATCTCTTGCTGCTTCTGCTGTATAACTTCCTGCTCCACCCCTCTCTACTAATATTACTACTGCTATTTCAGGATTATCAAACGGTGCAAACCCTACAAACCATGCATGAGCATATGCTACCTTTCCTCCAACTTCTACCTGTGCTGAACCTGTTTTTCCTCCTACTGTTATATTAAAGTCTTTGAAATACCTATATGCTGTTCCTCCTGTTTCACTTGTAACATCTCTCATTCCCTCTAGTACAGTTTTTAAGTTGTCTGGATTTATTGTTATTCCATCATCTTCATTTGTTATTCCTAATTTTTCATTAAAATATCTTTCGTATTCTTCTTTTGGAACTTCTACTCCATCTACTTTTTGTATTGATTTTATTAATGTTGGTTTTATTTGTTTTCCTCCATTTGCAAGTATACTTGTGTATTTTGCCATTTGTATTGGAGTATATTGGTTATTTAACTGTCCTATAGCTGCTTGTATTGTATTTCCTGGATTCCAAGTTTCGCCCTCTGTTCTTTCATTTAATTTTCCTGTTGCCTCTCCAAGAAGCTCTATTCCTGTTTTTTTACCTAGTCCAAAGTGACGAGTATATTTTGCTAGATTATCTATCCCTACTCTTCTTCCTGTTTCATAGAAAAAATAGTTACATGAATGCTGTATTGCAGATGTTACATTTAAATATCCATGTCCGACCTCTATTCCAACATCTTGGTTGATAATCTTTATAATAAGTATAACGTCCAGTATCATTTATTTTTGTGGTTTTACCTATTGCTCCTGTTTCAAGTCCTGCTACTGCTGTTACCATTTTGTATGTTGATCCTGGCGGATATATTTCACTTATGGCTCTATTTTTCATATTACTATTTTTATATGTTTCCCAAGTTTCAGGATCTATCCCAAATGTAAATTTTGATGGATCATAATCTGGATTACTTGCAAGTGCTAATATTTCTCCTGTTTTTACATTCATTACAACCATTGCTCCACCTGTTGCTTCATATGCTGTTCCATATGTTCCATTTCTTATATTTTCTATACTCCTTGCAAGAGTTTTTTCTGTTACTTCTTGAAGTGATGCATCTATTGTTAAAATTACATCTGCTCCGACCGAATTGCTGGCTCTCCGTATATATTCATCTGTTATTGTTCCATCTACTGCCATATCTATTTGTTTTATTCCGATCTGTTCCTTTTAAATATTTTTCTGCTATTCTTTCTATTCCTGCTTGTCCATAGTAATCTGTTAAAGTATATCCATTATCCTTTTCATTTTTATAGTCTACATCTGTAATTTTTGAAGTATACCCTAAAATGTGCGATGCTAAATTTCCTTTTGTATATTCCCTAACTGGTATTTCTGTTACATTGATTCCTGGAAATAGGTCGTTTTGTTCACTTATTATATGTACACACTCTAACGAAATATTTTGTGCTATGGTTACAGATTTTGTTGAACTATATCCCTCTCCGTGATATTTGGTAACGTATTGTTATTATTTTCCTTATTTCTTCTATATTATCATTTTTAATTTGATATTTTTCTTTAAATTTGTAAAATGCTTCTTCTGCAGTTAAATTTTCATCTATTTTATTTGCTTTTTTCCAGCTTTTTTCTCTTTCCTCATTGTTGTATGTAAACGCAAATGGATTTATTTTTATTGGAAAATTGTCTATATATTTACAGTTATGTTGTTCTAACACATTTGCTACTCGTAATATTGTTTCATTTAGGGTATCTGTATCTATTTTGCTTTTATATATTTCTAGGTTATTACTTGTACCTGTTCCTGCAAGTATTGTTCCACTATTATCTCTAATGTTTCCTCTTGCTGCTTTTAGTACACTTTCACGAGTCAACCTTGTATTTGATGTTTCTAAGTATTCATTTCCATGCACTATTTGAAGATTGAAAAGTTGAACAAGCAATATAACGCCTATGCAGTATGCTAGTATTGTAATTATGTTATATCTAATTTTAAAGTTTATAGGTTTATCTTTCTTTTTCAAACTTGTCCTCCTTTCAAAATTTGAAGAATTTTGTGGGTTGTATGACATACACCCCTACAATGTTTGCATTTTATTTGTTGCCTTTTCCTTGGGCAGGCACAAGACCTGCCCCTACATCGTCTGCAATTTGTCTTGTTCTCTTCTTCTTGGGCGGACACGGAGCCCACCCCTACTTCTAACTTCTAACTAATAATATCTTGTTAATATTTGCTTTCCTTTAAAGGCTTCTTCTATATAGTATCCTGCCTTTTGTATTAATGGATATAGTATTATTATTAATATTGTATTATATAAAATTTCTATTAATAATATTTTTATAAATGGTAATATTTCTATACTTATTGATATTATTATACAATTTAATAGATATGTTCCTATTTCATATATAGATGTTTCTAGTATTGTCATTAGAATTATTGTCATTCTACTATCTTTTGAAAAGTTCTTGTCTAGTATTCCTGCTATTATTCCTACTGTTCCAAGCATTATAGCTGATATTCCTATTTTTTTACTTGCGAAAAAATCTAGTAATATCCCTAAAAATATTCCCATTGGTACACCTACTCTTTTTCCTCCAAATAACCCTAAAAATAATACAAGTATTACAAATAGGTTTGGTGATATTCCTCTAATTGTAAACCAATTAAAGAAGTTTACTTGTAGGAAATATAGTATTAAAAATATGAATATTGTTGTAATTATTATAATTGCATTTTTCATTTTAACTCCTTTATTGTTGTTATTCTAATATGATGTAATTGTTTATATATTAGAAAAATAATTATAGTTTTTTTATCTACAATATTATTATAGCCTTTTACGCTATTTTATAATTACAAGTACTGTTTCTACTTTGTTAAAGTCTACTGCTGTTTCTATTATTGCGGTTCTGTCTACTATATTTTTGGTATTTTCTATTTTCTTTATAGTTCCTATTTTTATTCCTTTCGGATATATTCCTCCCATTCCGTGAAGTTTCTATAGTGTCGCCTTGTACTAAATTAGCTGTCGGCTTAATATAACTTGCTTTTAAAGTTTCTCCCTCTAATGTTCCTTTTAGTATTATATTATCTCTTGAACTTGTCATAGTTGCACTTACTGTGCTTCCAGTGTCTATTATTGTTTGTACTTTTGCTGTATGGTCTGTTGTTTGTATTATATGTCCTACTAAACCTTTTTCTGATATTACTGTCATATTTTGCTTTAGCCCATCTTTTGAACCTAAGTTTATTATAAAGATTTTGCTATAATTACTTATATCTTTGCTTATTATATATGCTGGTTTTGTTTCGTAATTTGAATAGGCTTCTGATAAATTTAGATATTCTCTTAATGTGGTGTTTTCTGCTTTTATTATTTCTAGTTCTCTTAATGTGGTTTCTAGTTCTGTATTTTTCTTTTTTAGTTCTTCATTTTCTTGTTGTAGCTTACTAATATCAGTAAAAAATGTATTATTGCCTGTTATTCTGTTTTTTAAATAAGTAAGTCCATTTTGTATTGGCATAACTATGGTAGAAACTGCATTTTCTATGTATGATAGGTTTTCTACATTTATGTTTGATATGAATACTAAAATAATTAATATTATTATTGTTATTACTATTCCTATAATGCTTGTTTTCTTCTTATACACTTTTTACCTCCTTTAAAATTCGAAGAATTTTGTAGGTTACATAGCCCCTTCGCCTGTAGCGTTTTCATTAAATTTTGGTTATGTGTTTCTTATTTTGGGTAGGCACAAGACCCCCCTACATATATTATTCACTATTCATTTTTCATTCTTGCCAAAGGCAAGCCTTGCCCCTACATCGTTTGCAATTTGTTTTGTTCTCTTTTTCTTGGGCAGGCACAAGACCTACCCCTACATCTTTTGCATTAGATTATTCTTTGTATCAATGAGAACACCAGACCTTTGCTTACCTTCTTTTCCTCGAGTTTATTAGAACTGATTTTAATCTGTCTAAATCTTCTAATGCTTTTCCTGTACCTTTTACTACACATTCTAATGGATCTGTAGCTATATATACTGGCATATCTGTTTTCTGGCTTAACATTTTATCTAAATTTTGTATTAACGCTCCTCCACCTGCTAATACTATTCCTTTTTCTACTATGTCTGATGCTAGCTCTGGTGGTGTCTTTTCTAAGGTTGCTTTTACTATTTCTATTATTTCATTTATTGATTCTTCCATTGCAACTTGCACTTGATTTGACGTTATTACAATATTTTTAGGTAATCCTGTTGATAGATCTCTTCCTCTTATTTCTTTACTCATTTCTGTCATAAGTGGTAATGCACAACCTATTTCTTTTTTTATTTCTTCTGCTTGAATTTCCCCTATACTTAAGTTCATTTCCTTTTTTATATAATTTATTATATCATTATCTAATTCATCTCCTGCTACTCTTAATGAATTACTAACTACTATCCCTCCGCAAAGATACAACTGCTACTTCTGTTGTTCCTCCACCTATGTCTACTACTATATTTCCACTTGGCTCTGCTACATCTAGTCCTGCCCCAATTGTTGCTGCCATTGGTTCTTCTATTAGATAAACTTCTTTTGCTCCTGCACCCATTACTGCTTCTTCTACCGCTCTTTCTTCTACTTCTGTAATTCCTGATGGAACACCAACTACTACTCTTGGTCTTCCTATATTGTACTTTTTACATACTTTTGAAATTATATTTTTTAACATTAATCCAGTTGCCGTAAAATCTGCTATTACTCCATCTTTTAATGGTCTTACTGCTTTTATTCTATCTGGTGTTCTTCCTATCATTTCTTTTGCTTCATTTCCTGTTGCTACAATTTCTTCACTTCTTCTATCTATTGCTACTACTGATGGTTCTTTTAATATAATTCCTTTTCCTTTTAGTGTTACTAGTATATTTGCAGTCCCAAGATCTATTCCAATATCTTTATTACCTAGTCCAAAAAAATTCATTTTGTTTTACCATTCCTTTCGCTTTATAAATGTTATATTTTTTATAACCTAATGTTAGTTTTTCTTAATTATTGAAATTTATTCCTTTAAATCCTATTTGTTCTATACAATTTTTTGACGAATCTTCATTTCGTGATTTATATATGCTAGTAAACACATTGTTTCCTATTATTACATGGTCTACTAGTTGTATTCCTAAAATATCTGCCGCTTCATATATTCTATCTGTCATTCTATCATCTTCTTTGCTTGGAGTTGGATCTCCGCTTGGATGATTGTGTACAAGAATTATCTTTTGTGCTCCTATCTGTATTGGCTCTCTTAATATTATTTTTGGTTCTATATTGGCAAAATTTCCTCCTCCTAATGCTATATCTACTATTCTAATTAATATATTTTTTGAATTTAGCATTAATAGTTTAGCAATTTCTCTTTTTTCATTCTTTAGTTCTTCCATTAATAATTTTGCCACATCATTTGTATTTTTAAGTACTATTTTCATTGAATTAACTGGTTTAGACATTCTTTTTGCTAGTTCACAAGTAGCTACGATTTGCATTGCTTTTACTTTTCCTATTCCTTTTATATTTGTTAGTTCTTCTATTGAAAGTTCTTGTAAAAAGTTTAAATTTTTTTCTTTATTAATTTTTTTTATATTTAATATTTTTTGTGCAAGTGCAACTGATGAATCTTCTTTTGTTCCACATTTTATTATTATTGCTAATAATTCTGCATTTGATAGCATATTTGCTCCATACATTTCTAGTTTTTCATAGGGTCTTTCACTTTCTGGGAGTTCTTTCATTTTTATTGACATAGTTTATTCCTTTCTTTCCCCCATTTTTTTCTTCCCTTATTTTATACATTTTTTAATAGACTTCTAATATATTTTCTACGAGTTCAGTCTATAATAATAAAATACGCTATAACCTTGCTGAATATAGGATATTTTTGTTTTTCCTGAAATTTCAAAAAGCAAAAAAGTACTCTCTCTTATATGTCGCTACTTATGTTTAGTTTAAGATTTACAATAATACTGATTTTACACTTTTCTATATATAAATATTGCTATTGCCATTCCTATAATACTTGCTATATTTATTTTTAAAGTTAATCCAAACGTTAATTTTATTATATTTAAATCTAATACCACTGGACTTGATAAACCAAAATCTTGTCCATATGATAACCACCACAAAAATTCTACTTTTGAAGCTAATTCTCCAAGTAATCCACCTATTACTAATCCTGATAGTATAAATACTACTAAAATCCATATATTTTTATCTCTTGTAGCCATTTTTTCCTCCTTTTTTTGAGGTTGGAAGTTAGAAGTTTGAGGTTGGACTTCTAAGCTCCAACCTCCAACCTCCAACCTCCAACCTCCAACTTCTAACTTCTAACTTCTAACTTCTAACTTCTAACTTCTAACTTCTAAATAATTATATATGCTTATATCTTTTTTTTCAAGAATATACTGGTAATTTTTTTATTTTTTTATACCTTTTTTCTTTTATTTTTTTTATGTTTATGTTATTATTTTAGTACATTTTTTAAAATTTACTAATATATTATTATTGGAAATTTTTTTACATTACTTACTAATTACCAAAAATTGTTCATTTAAAAATGTTAATTTTAGTAGTATAATTAAGTTATAAAGGTTTTGGAGGTAATTATATATGAAATTTGAAAAGCTTAATGATAATAAAATTAAAATAACTTTAAATTTAACTGATTTAGAGGAAAATCATATTGACTTACATACTTTTATGTCTAATTCAATTGAATCGCAAAAGATTTTTTTAGATATGCTTGATAAGGCTGAAAAAGAAGTTGGTTTTGTTACAGATGATTATAAAGTTATGATTGAAGCAATTTTAATGTCTAATGGTAACTTTGTTCTTACTATTACAAGGTTTGAACCTGAAAAAGCTAATTCTACATATAAAAAGAAGAAAGTTTGTATTAAAAGAAAAGTTTGTGAAATTGATACAAAAAAAGCTATATATTGTTTTAATACTTTTGATGAGTATTGCAATTTTTGTAATTTCTTAAATAATAGCATTTTAAAATATATAGATGATTTTGCAGAAAGTATTTCTTTATTTGAGTATAACTCTAAATATTATTTAGTAATTTCTAATATACATATTAATGCAAATTTATTAAAAACCTTTTGTTCTTCTATTACAGAGTTTGCTCGTTTTATAGAAGATGCTTATTTGTTTGAAAATAAGTTATTAGAATATGGAAATCTAATTATGATGGATAATGCTATTGACACTTGCCTTAAGTATTTTTGTTAGAATAATATATATTGTATTTTCCTACTAATATAAAAAGAGAAAGTAAAAAATGGATTGCTTATAGCAATCCATTTTTAAATTTTTAATATAGATAGTTTTGTGGGTTTTGTGCAACCCCATTTATTCTTATTTCAAAATGTAAGTGATTTCCATATGAACGCCCTGTATTTCCAACTGCTGCTATTACTTCTCCTTGTGATACTTTTTGCCCTACTTTTACATATAGCGCACTACAATGTCCATATGCTGTTTCTACTCCTTTTCCATGTGATATTACAATATAATTTCCATATCCACCATTATATCCTGTTTTTGATGTAATTACTGTTCCTGCTGCTGCTGCTTTTATACCAGTTCCTTTTGATGCTCCTATATCTACTCCTTTATGTGTTGATCCCCATCTTGATCCAAATCTTGATGTTACTGTTCCTGATACTGGCTTTATTAGATTTACTGCTAATGCTACTTTTTTACTTGAAGTATTTGCACTTGAAGCATACTTGATAGGTCCAGATGAGTTAGTTATCACTTGTTTCTCTACTACTTCTTCTTTTTCATATAGTTTTGATACTACCTCTTGTTTTGTTACAACATCTTTTGCTTCAGCAACATATTTTACTTGAACTGTAAGTTGTTCTCTATTTTTGCTATTTTTTTCTTTTAGTTCATTAATTGCTTGCTCTGCTTCTTCAAAACTTGATAAGTATAATTTTTCTTCACCCTCATCTAATACTGCAAAATACTTATAATATGTTTTCCCAGATTCTTTTACTATACTAAATATTTCATCATCATTTGGCTCTATATCTTTCTTTAATAGGCATAATTTGTATTCTGGTTGATTTTCAATTTCAACAAAAGCTACGTTTTGTCCATCTCCATTATCCATATATTCATTTATCTTTTGCTGTAAATTACTCTTATCCTTTGTATAACCTATTAATTCTCCATTTATAGATACACTATAGGTTGGTTTATATATAAAGGCTATTGCTCCAACTATTAAACACAATGCTAAGACTATTACGGATATAAGCTTTATCCAGTTTCTTATATGTATTAATACTTTTTTCATAACGTTTATTTTTAATACACTCCTTATTTCTTTTATGATGTTATTTTACATTAAGTATCTTTTTTACACAATTATTGTTAAGGATTGTATTTTTTGATTATTTTAAATTTTATTGATATATCTTTATTTTTCTCTTGTTTGCTCTCTGTATTGATGTTTTGTAATATTTTTGTAATATTTTGTTTAAATCTAGGGGTTTATAAAGATAAAAATTTTTTTCATTTTTTTTACATTATTTTTTAGGGTATTTTTTTGTGGTTTAGGCAGGCACAAGCAATGCTGTCAACTTAAGAAATAAAGATTTCCCATTCTATCCTCAATCTTTATTCTTTTCTTGTATTTTTTAGACAAATTAATATCTACTATCAAATACTAAGTTATTATATTTTTTATTACCCCATTTTTCATATCAGCAATATTATAAATGTGCTCCATATTATCAAATGTTTCTCTTAAGTTATTTCTAGCGGAAATCCATCCCATTCCATCTGTAAACCAAACAAATTCAAATCCAACTACTTTATTAGCTTCTTCAGCAATCATTTTATAACTTCTTGCAGTTTCGTTTAGTTTTGAACCTCCTGCAGCATAAAAATTAGTTTCAATTCCATAAATACATTTATCTGTTTTTATAACAAAATCAAATCTTTTAGTAGCCTGATTTTTGTTGCTGATAAATGACATATCTAATTTCCATCTCTTCTCAATATCTTGCAAGTACATTTCTTTAAAATATGTTTCGTTTTTCTTAAATCCTGCTCTTTGTATAAATTTTTCTACTAAATCCTCCATCAAATGTCCACCACGGTTTTTTCTAGCATTTGAATTTAATCCACATTCTACGCCTAACACATAGTCATATAAATTGTTCACTAAATGTTTTTCTAATAAATTAAATAATCCCGTTTCTCTCATAAATATTTTATATTGTTTTGCATCATAATTCATTTGCTTGAAATTATATTCAAACTTATTTCCATTGTCATCTAAAACAATTATTTCTGACTGTCTTACTGCTAATAGAGTTGGAATACATTTTAAAACTTCTGGATATTTTTGTAATAAATCTTCAAAGTCTTTTTCTATTTTTTCACTTCCTATTAGCGAATTCATAATATTCAATTCCACTTTATATATTTCTGCATTTTTGTATATAGTTTCAAAATCTATATAATACTTATAATTAGCTATGCTATCTGTAAAAGTTAATAACCACTCTGCGAAATCTCTTTTCATATCATCTACTCCTTTATTTCTTCATATCTCCTTATAGATAAATCTAAATATTCCTTTGAATTATCAATTCCTATGTATCTTCTATTTAATTTGTTTGCTGCAATTCCTGTTGTACTACTACCACAAAATGGATCTAAAATTAAATCATTTTCTCTTGTAGATGCTAAAATTATTCTTTCTAAAATTTCTAATGGCTTTTGTGTTGGATGTTTTCCTTGTTTCTTTTCTGATGGCTTTGTAAGTGATGTTGTCCAAACATCTTTCATTTGTTTATTATCATTTAATTTTTTTATTAAATCGTAGTTAAATTTATATTTTATTTTTGGTAAGTCCTTTCTAGCCCATAATATTGTTTCGGTTGAATGTGTAAATGTTTTGCAAGCTAAGTTCGGTGGTGGATTTGTTTTCTGCCAAGTTATATTATTTATTATTTTAAATCTTTCCTCTTCTAAAGCCATTCCTATTGAATATACATTATGTAGAGTCCCGACTTATCCAAATTGTTCCCTGATCTTTTAATACTCTATAACACTCATGAATCCACTTTCTATTAAATTCATGTTTATCTGTTATATTTAAATAATTATCCCATTGTCCTTTATTTACGCTTACCATTTTTCCACCACTACAAGTGATACCATCATTAGATAAAAAATATGGTGGATCTGCAAATATCATATCAAAACTTTTTTCTTCAAATTCCTTTAATGCATCAAAAGTATCGTTATTAATTAACTTAAAGCTACTTTCTTCAAAGTAAAATTTTCCAGAATACATTTATTCATCTCCTTATAATTTGTAATAAGTAATTCTGAAATTTCTCCTCTACCTTTTGAATTTGCGTTAATCATCCTTTTAGCAAAAATTTCATTTATATAAAATCCTTTGTATATATCTTCAAAAAAGTCATCATCTTTATTCATATTTTTAGGATTAGAGTTAGATAACATTAACTTTGCATCCTTTTTATCTAGTTTTCTAAAGTATTTTGCTAATTCTCTTTGATTTTCATCATTAAAATCTTCTTTAGTATATGATGTAAATCCTGATGTTACTGATAATGGTCTATATGGTGGATCAAAATACACAAATGTATTATTATCTATATATTTTTCACTTTTAGTATAATCTCCATATTGAAATACTACGTTCCTAATTAATAATGATAAATTTCTTAAATTATTCTCATCACATATTGTAGGATTATTATATTTCCCACAAGGCACATTAAATTCTCCATTTTTATTTACTCTATATAATCCATTAAAACATGTTCTATTTAAAAATATAAATTCTCCTGCTCTTTTTGTACTTAATTTATTTTCAGTAATTCTATAAGAATTATATTCTTTTCTAATGTCATAAAAATATGCTTGTCTATCTTCGTTTTCTAATTGTAAAAACTCTTCTTCTTTTATTTTTAAATCTTTTATAAGTTCTTCAACATCATTTTTTATAACATTATAACAATTTATTAAATCAATATTTATATCAAAAGCATAAGTTTCTTTAACATCATATTTTTGTAATATATTTATTAAAACTGCTCCACCACCAACAAATGGCTCTACATACTTATTTATTGTTTCATTTTCTAATTCAAATGGGTAAAAATTCTTTAATTGTGGAATTAAACTACCTTTACCACCAGCCCATTTTACAAAAGGTTTTACAAGTTCCATTTTCTCCTCCATATTTACTTTTACACTATATCATACTTCTTAGCTTTTTTCTATATTATACAACATATTTTTATGTTGTATAACATTTGTTTTTGTTTTCTTGAAAATATTTTACTATAATAAAACAAGATGTTTTTCAACACCTTGCTACTGTAAATATTTTTTCTTAAATTTTCCTATATGGAAGTTAGTAAACTTCACAGGTACAATTTTAATCGCCCACTCTTTGAATAATCATCTTAAATAAATATTTTAAGTTTGTTTTTCTATTTTGGGCGGACATAGGCTCCGCCCCCCTACACATCGTACATTTACATTATTTTTTTAGGGCGTTTTTTTGTAGTTTGGGCAGGCACAAGACCTGCCCCTACATATATTATTTATTATTCATTCTTGCCAAAGATCCTACAACTTTTGCAATTGATTTGTTGCCTTTTTCTTGGGCGTACTAAAGTCGCCTGCCCCTACATTTTGTAGATGTATAATCTTTTAATGATAAAATTTTTAAGATTGTAGTTCGTTTTTTACTGTTGTTATTTCTGTTACAGTTGCTTTTGCTGCTGGTTGGTAATATCCTTTACTTTGTGCTATTTTAAACATTTCATATTGAAAACTTTCATCATTATTTCTTATTTGTTGTAATGTTTGTCTAAGTCCCATATTTTCAGCTTCTGTAATAGCCGTTTGATATGCTGTTAAATCTGCTTTTACACTTGATAAAATATCGTTTACCATTGTTTTTTCATCCATTTTATTTTCCTCCTTAATTATTTAAAAATGACATCAATTTTTGCTTTGTGTTTAAGCTATCTTGTGCTGCTTTTGTAAATACTTGTTTTATTTGTGGATCTACTGCTTGTCCTGAAAATGTATTTAATTTTTGATATGCTGTTTCATGTGCTCCTATTAAATGTCTTAAATGTTGTAATTCTAATTGATTTAAGTCTGCCATTATAATCCTTCCTTTCATAATTTATTGTTACTGTTCAGTATATAATTATAAAATCCTCTATATTCTTGCTGAATATAGGACGTTTTTGTTTTTCTCGACAAGTCTCGAAAAACAAAAAGTGCTACATTTATGTGTTGCTACTTAAGTGCTAATTTAAATCTAAACAGTAATAATTTATCTCTTAACTATTATTTTCCATATTACTTTTTTTATTCATTTTTGTTAGCATTAGTTTATTCAATTTTGAAGCTCAGCCTCTTGCATTTGACACATTATGTAAAATATTGTATAATTATTTTATCGCTTATACGCGATTTGTAACTTTGTTTATAAAATTTATTTGGTCAGGGTAAATTTTATAAGCTTTAACCTTGTTTTTTATAAAAAAGGAGCAAACGTATGGAATTTATTACAGTTCACACATATCGTCGCACTGTGGACCTAGCTCTATATGAAATAGATAAAGAAATACTACTACCTATTGATAAAATTGAATGCATTGAAAGTTCGGATGAATTCAACCAATCTTCTTTTTCTGAAGAAGAACGAAAGCATTTTAAAATTGGCACACGTGCTAGCCTTATTATCCACTCTTCTAATGGCATTAAGGAAATCTTTGTCTGTGAAAGTCTCGATACTATTAAAGAGATGATTAATTCCAGCGATGAAAGTCGGGTTTTGGGATTGGAATAATGTAATAACTTCTCCTGACCAAACGAGATGGACTTTAATAATGTCCATCTCGTTTTTAATCTATTATTTCAAGTCCTGCAAATTTTGCCATTAGACGTTTATGTCCTACTTTATCGAAAGTAATATCTACTTTTAAATCGTCTCCTTCTTGTTCTACATAGTTTATTGTTCCTTCTCCAAATTTTTTGTGATATACTCGTTTTCCTGCTTTATATATTGATATATCTATATTTGTTTCTTCTTTTCTATTTAGGTTATTTAGGAAACTTTCTGCTGACCTAAAGTTAAATGATGTGTTTTTCTTACTCATAGGTATTTCGCTTTTTTCTATTCTAGTAGTAACGTTTCCGCCGTATGTCCAATTAAATTTAGAATCTTCAAAGTTATTTATTGCTTGGTTTTCTATTTCTTCTAAACCTTGGGCATAATCGTTAGGTATTTCTTCAACAAAGCGTGATATTTGATTACAAT
This sequence comes from uncultured Clostridia bacterium, assembly GCA_948630815.1. Lineage (GTDB taxonomy): Bacteria > Bacillota > Clostridia > TANB77 > CAG-508 > RGIG8482. Next base: position 194,703 of record CAPIEU010000001.1, on the reverse strand, counting down.
TTGTTGACCCAAATATTGTTCTCCTTTTTGCACAAGTTAAAAATAATTCATTTTTTGCTCTTGTTATTCCTACATAACAAAGACGCCTTTCTTCTTCTAATTCTTTGGGCTCTCCTATTGATTTATACCCTGGGAAAATTCCCTCTTCCATCCCTACTAAAAATACTACTGGAAATTCTAACCCTTTTGCACTATGCAAGGTCATAAGTGTTATTGAATCTTGTTCTTCTTCTAAATTATCAATGTCGCTAGATAACGTTATACTTTCTAAAAAATTTCCCAAAGTTGCATCTGCAACTTGTTCTTCAAATTCTATTGCTACTGTTAAGAATTCTTCTAAGTTTTCTATTCTGTTTTCTGCTTCAACAGTGTTTTCTAGTTCTAATGCTTTAGTATAACCTGTTTTATTTAAAGTCTCTTTTATTAATTCTGATATTTCAATTTTTTCCTCTAATCCTCTTAGTTCTTCTATTACTTGTATGAATTCTCTAGAATTTAAATATACTCTATTTAGCCCATATTGTTCTGCATTTTTTATTATTTCATACATTGATATTCCCATTTGTTCTGCAAGTTTTTGTACATTTTCTAGACTTGTTTTTCCTATTCCTCTTTTGGGTTCATTTATTATTCTAATTAAGCTTAAATTGTCGTTTGTATTGTGTATTAGCCTTAAATATGCAATTATGTCTTTTATTTCTTTTCTTTCATAGAATTTTAAACCACCAACAATTTTATATGGTATGTCTTCGCGGACAAGTATTTCTTCTATTGCACGTGATTGTGTATTCATTCTATATAAAATTGCAAAATCTTTAAATTTATAATATTCTTCTCTTTTTAAATGGTTTATTTGTTCTACAATATAACGTGCTTCGTCATATTCATCTTCTGCCCTATGTACTGTAGGCAATTTCCCTTTTTCATTTTTTGTCCATAGTTTTTTTTCATATTTTGTTTCATTATTTTTTATTACTGAATTTGCCACATTTAATATACTTCCTGTACATCTATAATTTTGCTCTAATTTTATTATTTTTGTTCCTGGAAAGTCTTTTTCAAAGTTTAATATATTAGATATGTCTGCACCTCTAAAAGAATATATTCCTTGGTCGTTATCTCCTACTACTGTTATATTTCCATATCTTCCTGCAAGTAATGATATTAGCATAAATTGTGCTTTGTTGGTATCTTGGTATTCGTCTACTAATATATACTTAAATTTTTCTGAATAGTATTCTAATACATCTGGGTTTTCTGTTAATATTTTTATTGTAAAGTTTATTATATCATCAAAATCTAAGGCATTGTTTTCTTTTAATCTTTTTTGATACAATGTATATACATTTGCTATCTTTTCTTTTCTAAAGTCTCCTTGTGCACGTGCTAAATAAGTGCTTGGCTCTAACATTTCATTTTTTGCATTGCTTATTTCACTTTGGACAATTCTATCTGTAAACATTTTATCATCTATGTTTAAATCTTTTAAGCAATTTTTTATCATTGCCCTCCCATCCCCTGTATCAAATATTACAAAAGATGTTTCATAGCCTATTCTATCTATATATCTTCTTAATATTCTTACACATATTGAATGAAATGTTCCTATCCACATATCTCGTGCTACTTCACCTATTAAATTTTCTACTCTTTCTTTCATTTCATTTGCTGCTTTGTTTGTAAATGTTATCGCTAATATATTCCAAGGTTTTATGGATTTTTCTTGTATTAAATATGCTATTTTATGTGTTAATACTTTTGTTTTCCCACTTCCTGCTCCTGCTATTACTAAACTTGGTCCTTCATAATTTATAACTGCTTCATATTGTTTGTCATTTAATCCTTCTAATAAATCTTGCATTTTTATACTCCTCTTATATTTTACGAATTTATGTTTGTATTTTATTATAAAAAAAATTAAAAGTCAATGCTATTTTATATTGTTTTCTATATTTTATTTTGCTTGACATAATATGTAAAATATGGTATTATTTAATATGTACTAAATCTATAAGAGGAGGTAAAAACTATGACAGGTCGGGATATTTTTGAAACGATAACCTATTCTGAAGTTTTCAAATCAGATACATTTGTCTTTTCAGAAGATGGCAATATTAAAATCGAACGTCCTGATTATTCCCCTTTGGAATTCTTGACTTTGTATTGTACATTAGTGTCAAGTTCCGAATTTTCGTATGATCTTGATAAACTGTTAGAAAATTATTTGTTTATCGAGTCACACTTAAAAGAAAATGGGCAAATCAGCTCTAACGATTTTTTATCTCGTCCTTTGGAGAATATGACTTACATTCTCCAAAACAACCTTTGCATTATGCAAAAGTAACAAAAAAGTGCTTGCTTTACGCAAGCCTTTTTATATTATCCAATTTCTCTATTGTCGTCCTCTCTTTCAATCTTATATTTATCAGTGTTTTGCATTTTATTTGCCTCTTCTACATTTTTTGCAACCCTTTCATATTCTGCAAGTTCCAATTCGCATATTTTTTCGTTTTTTTCTTCTTCTGTTAATTCAGGATCTCTTCTAATATTATCAATTACTAGTTGACTAACATTATATACTGTATATCTTTTTTGCAGATTATTATTTTTATTATAACTACCTTTTAAAACTTGCATTACTGTTAAAGCATCTTTAGCTTCTGATGGAGTAAGTTCTAGTGTTCCAGCAGCATAGTGAACAGTTTCATTGGGAAGTTTTCCATCTCTTTTTATACAAAGTCTATTATATGTATCTATTATTCTAGTATTTTCATATTTTTTATAAGATGCTTCTGCCTTTTTTAATTGTTCCCAACTAAGCTCATATTCACTAATAGCTCCGTTCAACATCCATAGCTTTATTATCTACTTGCCCAATAGCAACATATAGTGCAAAATTTTCTATTACTGCTACTGCATTTAAATCTGCTGTTTTAAAATTTTCATCGTTTTGTGTTTCATATATTATATCACTTACTATTTCTCTATTTTCTTGAGTACTTATGTCGCTTAAATCTATATCTGGATTTTTTTGTTTTGATTTCATTATTATATCACTAAATTTTCTAAATCTATCTTCTATATTCTTTTTTTCTTTTACTTCTATTCCACTTTTTTTATATAGACTTAATAATCTAAACATATTTATTTTATCTGTTCCATTTTCTTTAATATATTTTTCGTATATAGCTAATTCTAATAAATAATTTTGATATTTATCATATGCCTTTTTAACATCACTATCTTGTATTCTGTTTCTTATATTTTTTATTTTTTTCATACGTACTCACCTCTTATACTTTTGCATATCAATATTATTTTAACATATTTTGTCTATAAAATCAACTCATATAATTTTTCTAAACATTTATCAATTTGTGCTGCACAAAACCTATATGTTTGTATATCATATCCCCAAGGGTCTTTTATGTCTAATTCTTCTTTTTCTTTTCCAGCTTGTACATATTCTTTCATCGTAAATACTTTATCTTTTAAGTTTGGGTATTCATATAGTATTATGTTTTTATGTGACATTGTAGCACATAAAATTAAATCCATTTCTTCTATATTAGATTTTCTTATATTTGTTGCTTTATGTTTTGTTAGGTCTACACCATATTCTTCCATAGCATCACACGCATTGTATGTTGCCATATCTCCATCTACAGCATGGATTCCGACAAGAGTATATTTCTACATTTTTTATATTATTATCTTTTATCTTTTTTTCCATTAGCCAATGTGCCATTGCACTTCTACATATATTTCCTGTACATACAAACATTATTTTCATATCTTTTCATCCTTTTTACTTTTTCTTTGTATATTATAACATTTATTTTGTATTTTTACACATGATTAGTAAATTCTTGTATGGAAATTCAGTCTATAATTATACAATCCGCTCCATCTTGCTGAATGTAGGACGTTTTTGTTTTTCTCTCAAAGTTCGAAAAACAAAAAGTGCTCTCGTTCATGTGTCGCTATTTCGATGATAATTTAAGGTTGAACAGTAACAATACTTACACAGTTGTTGCTAAAATTCCTAATATAAATCCTAATATATTGCCTATACTTGACATTCTTCCTTTATATAATTTATTAGATTCTGGTAATAGTTCTCCTGAAACTATATATAACATCGCTCCTGCTGCAAATGCAAGACATAGTGATATCACATCTTTAGATATTGTTCCGCAAACTTGCTCCAAAGAATGCCCCTACCCCTGTTGTAACACCAGATAATATAACATAGAATATTACCTTTGATACTTTCATTCCTCCATTTTTCATAGGTACTGCCATAGAAACGCCTTCTGGTATGTCGTGTAAAAGAATTGCAAGTGCAAGTGAATATCCTAAACTTATTGATGCTCCAAATCCAGCACCGATGCTTAACCCCTCTGGAAAATTATGAAGTGCAAGACCTATACTTACTACTATTCCTGTTTTTAATAATGTATTTTGATTTTTTGTATCTTTTATTTTTAAATTAAACTTTTTTTGTACCAATATATCACAAATTATCATGCATACTACACCAAATATTACTCCTAATATAACTTGTGCTATATTAGATATTTCTAGGGCTTCTGGCACTAAATCGAAACATACTATTGATACCATAAGTCCTGATGCCATTGATAATATAAAACTTAAAAACTTGTTACTTGTGTTTTTGAATGTTACTCCTATTATTCCTCCTAATGTTGTTCCAAATGTGCCAAAAAATAAACCTATTAATGTTGTTTTTATTAAATATTCCAAAATAAAAATCTCCTTATACAAATAACTTTACTATTAGTTTATTTGTTAAGGAGATTTTTTATTCATTTTTTATTATGTTTAAATTATCGCTCTCACGAAAGTAATATATTTATTTTTAAAATCTTCGACACTCGTCATGGTCTCTGTAGACTCAGCGTACTACGCTTTTACAAATAAATATATTACTTTCGTTCGCACTAGTTATAATACCATTTTACTCTTCTTCACCTTTTAGTCTTTCTGCTCTATCAGCTGCAATTAGAGAGTCTAACATTTCATCTAAGTTTCCATTTAAAAAATCTTCCATTTGGAATATGCTAAGCCCTATTCTATGATCTGTTATACGTCCTTGTGGATAGTTATATGTTCTAATCTTTTCACTTCTATCTCCACTTCCTACTTGACTTTTTCTTTCGTTTGCAAGTTCTGAGTCTCTTTTATTTTTTTCTATTTCATATAGTCTTGAACTTAATAGTTTCATTGCATATTCTCTGTTTTGTACTTGTGAACGTTCTGTTTGACATTCTGCAACAAGTCCTGTTGGAATGTGTGTTAATCTTACTGCTGAAGATGTTTTATTTACGTGTTGTCCCCCAGCACCTGATGCTCTAAATACGTCCATTTTTATATCGGCTGGATTTATATCAATTTCTACATCTTCTACTACTGGAAGTACTGCAACTGTCGCTGTTGATGTATGTATTCTTCCACTTGATTCTGTATCTGGAACTCTTTGTACACGATGTACCCCACTTTCAAATTTTAATCTTGAATATACTCCTTTTCCTGTAACCATAAATGAAATTTCTTTGTAACCACCAAGCCCTGTTTCGTTTTCATTTAATATTTCTATTTTCCAGTGTTTTCTTTCTGCATACATTGAATACATTCTAAATAATGTTCCTGCAAATAGTGCTGCTTCTTCTCCTCCTGCTCCTCCTCTTATTTCACAAATAGCATTTTTATCATCATCTGGGTCTTTTGGAATTAATAATATTTTTAGTTCTTCTTCAATTACTTTTAGCTTTTCTTTAGATTCTAACATTTCTGCTTCTGCTAAGTCTTTTATTTCTTTATCGTCTTCTTTCATCATTTCTAAAGCTTCTTCATAATTTGCTTTTACTTTTTTGTATTCTCTATATTTTTCAACTATTGGCGTCATATCAGAATGTTCTTTCATAAGTTTTTGCCATTCATTTGTTTTTGCAATAACGTCTGGATCACTAATCTTCTCAGTTAATTCCTCATATCTTTTTTCTACATCATCTAATTTTTGAAACATTTTTGTCTCTCCTCTTATTTTTTTAATACTTTAGTATTATACACGCATTTTCTAAATTTATCAATAGGAATCAACACGTTTATAGGGCATTTTCTTCCGTAGTCACGGAAGAAAATGCTCGCCCCTACACCATTTGCAGTATTTTTTATATAAACATCCTTGTAATTATATATTATTCAAATTATAAATTTACTGTATTAAATTTAATTCCTAACTTATCTAATACATCTTTTTCTCTATTTGTACAAGTAAATAATATTATCTGTCTATTTCCATATTCTTCATTTAAGTATTTTAACATATTTTCAAGCCTTGAATTATCAAAGTATGCAAATGTTTCATCTAATATTATTGGTAAATCTTCTCTTGATAAATCTGTTGCTGCACTAAGTCTTAATGATAAATATAACTCATCTATTGTTCCTACACTTAAATTTTTAGCACTTATATAGTTTCCATTTGGGGCTTCTATAATCATTCTTTGTGCTTCATCAAATTGCACATTTTTATATTTTCCATTTGATACTTTTTCTATTATTTTTGATAGATTACTTGTAAATTTAGGAGTTATATCTTTTTTCATTGTCTCATAGGCTTTTTCTATTTCTTGTTTTACTAAATTTATTTGCTCATTTTTATTATATAACTCGGTATATTGTTCTTCTAGTTCTAAATATTCTTCTTCAAGATTTGCTAAGTTTTCTAATTTTGGTATTATATTGTCTTTATCTAATTTTGTACTATGCAATTTTATTTTATTATCACTAATACTATTTTGTAGAACTGTTATATCATATATTATAGTTTCTTTTAAAAGCATTTCATCTATTGTTTTTATTGGAATTATCCCAATATACTTATTTCTCAAATTTTCTATTTTCTCTTTATATTCTCTTTCTAATTTTTCTCTTGCTATATTTGTCTCTTTTTTTAAGTTTTTACGTGAATTATCAAGTATTTCTATTTCGTTTTTTATATGTAAGTTATTCACATTTTGTAATTTTTCATCTTTAATATTTTTAATCTTTTTATTATATTGTGCATAACCTGTAATTATAGATGTTATTATAAATAGCACTATGCTTATTGCTATTAAAACATCATTCTTTATTGAAAATATAGATATTATGCTTGTTATTAAAAATATTATAGAAAATAGAAATAATATTTTCTGTTTGCTTATTATGCTTTTTTTCTTTACAGAGCTTTCTTCTATAGTTTCATTATTTTTATTATTTAAATCCTCGATTTTTTTACTATATTCTTTTATAGTATCTTCATTTATTTTTATTTTTTCTTTTTCTAGCTTACTATTTTCTTGTAAATTTTTAAGTTCTTTTAGTAATTCTAATTCATTTTCTTGTTTTTTTATTTCTTCTTCTATCCTTTTCTTATTTCCTTCTATATCATATTGTTTATTTTTAAAATCCGCTAAAGCTTCTTTTTCATTATTTATCTCTTCTAGTCTTTTAGTAATTATATTTATTGGTCTATCAGTTGTCCTGTTAGTTCCTATTTCTTCTATTTGTCTTTTATTTAGTTTAGTTATAATTTTAGTAAATGATATGTTATCTTCACCAGTACTTGCTAAATTAGACATTTTTTGCACTAATGATAATTGTTCTTTTTCTCCTAGTTTTGTTTCTTCTTGCATAGAACAAATAGTAGATAAAAATAGTCCTTCATCTACTTTGGTTTGATCATAAAAAAACTTATTTCCTGTAGTTTTATCTATATTAAAACTTTTTGAAATATCTTCTAAGTTTTCATTATATATAATAGGATTTTTCTTTTTGAAGTCTCTAAATACTTCATATTTTTCGCCACTTGCTAATTCATATGAAATTTTACCTGAAAATTCCCCTCCATCCCATGGTGTGTATCTTTCATGATCTGGTATGAATTTTCCATTTTTATTTTTTGATAAACCATAAAACATTCCCATTATGAATTTTAATAATGTTGATTTTCCACTTTCATTTTCTCCATAAATGATATTTATTCCATCTTTTAATTTTATTTCTTTATTAGACAGTTTACCAAAATTGTTTATTTTTAGATTTAGTATTTTCATATATTAATCCTTTCTTAAATTCAACTGTATACCTCTTTCATGGTGTATATATTTTTGATTTTCTTCATTTCCATTATCTTTACTTTACATTGCTTCTAGTCCTATTTCTATTGCACTAATAATTTCTTCTTCATTCTCTTCACTAATTTTTTCTAACATATTTTTTACAAATATTCCTTTTAAACTTTTTTCTTTTGCAAGTTCTTCAAGATTCATTTTTATTTTAGTACTATCTTTAATTTTAATTATATTATTATTTTCTATTAGCCTTAGTATCTCATATGTGCTTATTTCAAAGTTTCTTGAACCTTTTAGAATAATTTTATAATATTTATCTTCTCCTATTTGCATATTATTTATTGTTTCTATTAATTCTTCTTTAGATATGATTTGGGTTACATCTAATATTTCTTCTACAAATTCTGTTTTATCAACTGGCACAAATGCTATTTCTAATTTTTTATCTTTTCCTATGCTACCTACTATCATTCCATGACTGCCTAGCTCATCAAATCCTAGACTTATAGTAGAACCTGGATATACTATTCTTTGCTCTTTTTCTTCGTTATAATATGGCTTATGTATATGCCCCAATGCTATATAATCAAATCCTAACGTTTTTAATTCCTTTTTTGAAATAGGATTATACTGCATATCTTCTTTCCCTGAAGCATCTAATGCCCCATGTGTTATTAATATATTTATTTTGTTTGGATTTTCTATTTTTATTTGGTTTAGATTTGTTTCTTGTCTGTAAAAATTGTTAAATCCAAACCCATATATAGCTACTTCTTCGTTTTCAACTTTTCCGAATTTTCTCATCAAATATATATACATTTTGATTAAATTTAAAGTTACTATAGTATGAGTCTTTTAGCTTAGGATCATGATTTCCTGGTACTATATATATTTTAGTGTTTGGTATTTGTTTAAATAGGTTGTTTATATATTCAATTGTACTAAATTTTACATATTCATGTTCATATAAATCTCCTGCAATAAATAAATAATCTATTTCATTTTGTGCTATATATTCTATTACCTCTTTAAATACTTTTCTTTGCTCTAATCTTCTTTTATCTCCCAAATTGTTTCTTGAAAGTGTTGTAAATGGTACGTCAAAGTGCATATCTGCTATATGTACAAATTTCATAACTATAGTCTCCTTATACTAAATCTTTTTATTGACAAATTTTATTTTCTATAATATAATATTTATAGAAAATAAGGTCCACAAAACGTGGTTACCATTACGATATGTTTTTTGATACACATCTCTATGGTGCAGAGATGTGTATTGTTTTATTTGCTAATAATTATAACTAAAGCTATAATTAAGGCAACTGCTATAATAGTCATTGCACATAATCCTATAAAAAGTAATATTACTAATTGTATTAATGCTCTTTCTATCATTCGCACCACCTCCTATTCTTATGTATAGTGAGATGGCAACCCACATTCTGCTTTTCCTTATTTTCAATTAGCATTATATATAATAAGTGTTAAAAAGTCAATATGTTTCAAAACATTTGTTTTGTGTTGTTGTTTAGCCTTAAATTAACATCGAAATAGCAACACGTGAACGAGAGCCCTTTTTGCTTTTTGAACTTTGAGAGAAAAACAAAAACGTCCTACATTCAGCAAGATGGCACGGATTTTATAATGGTATACTGAACTATAACTATTTTATCTTATAATAAAAGCACCTATGTAACATAAGTTACTAGGTGCTTTTACTTAATCATTATCGTCTAATGGTCCAAATAATTCATCAAATTTTGCTTCTAATTCTTTTTGCAAGTCCACATCTAATTCGTCCTCTAATGTTTTATCTCCTTGTGGTAATATTGGTGCTTCTTCTTTTTTTACTGGTTCTACTTTTATTTCGTCTAATTTTATTTCATTTAATTTATTTTCTTCCTTAGGTAGTTGTGGCTTTTCTTCTGGTTCATCAAAAAGGTCATCTAATGATTCTACTTTTAGGTTATCTACCTGTTTTTTCTTTTCATCTTCTGGTACGTATGGATTATATGGATTGTATTTTCTCCATTCTCCTCTTTCTATTCCTTCTACATCATTATGGCTTATTGTATATGAATCTAATTTTCTTGCCATCCCTGTTTGGAAATAATAGAATTTCTCTGCTTTTATTGGTTTTATTCCTTTTTCATAAATTATGCAAAGGTCATTATCCATTCTTCTTAATTCGTCTGGTGTCATAAGTGCTCTTGCCATTACTTGATCCGATACATTTACTCCTTGTCTCCAATTGTGTTTATCTTTACTTACTGATACACTTTCTCTTTCTATTGTTTTTTCTCCTAATGCTTTTGAAAAGTATTCTACTGTTTTTTGTGAGTTACTTCCTAAAAATACGTGTGTATCACAGTTACCAATTATTGTTTCATATGATTTTTCATATACTGCTTCTAATTGGTCTAAGTTTTGTAATATAACACTAAATGATATTTTTCTACTTCTTGATGTTGATATTTTTTTATCGAAGTCTGGTACTTTACCAATGTTTGCAAATTCGTCTAATATAAAATATGTTGGCGTTGGTAGCTTACCACCATTTCTATCTGCAAAATCGTATAATTGTTGTATCATTTGTGAGAAAAATATTGTTAATAAGAAATCGCATGCTGTGTGCGTATCTGATGATATAACATATACTGCTGTTTTTTTACTTCCTATTTCTTCAAAATCTATTGTATTTGTTGATGTTAATTCTGCTATTTCACTTGAATCGAATTTTCCTAGTTTTGATTGTAAACTAGATAGTATTGATCCATATGTTTTTTCTGGTGCAATTTCAATTGATTTATAGTTCATTCTTGCTGGGTGATCATATGGTAATTGATTCATTAATTCTGTAAGTAAGTTGCTTCCACCATTTTTGTTTGCTGCTCTAACTAATTCTGCACAACTTGCTAAGTTTTGTTCTTGTGGTGGTCTTGTTGCTATCAAATAATATATTAGGGCTTTTAATAGCATTTCTGCCATATCGTCCCAATATGGATCTTGCCCTGATTCTGTTTTTTGCCCTTTTACTACTGTATTTGCTATAACGTCTACATCTAGTTCACTTGATATGTGCATAAGTGGGTTATATCCATCACTATTACTAGGACGTACTAAGTTTAATACTTTTATATCATATCCATGTTGCTTTAAATATCCTGCTGTTTTATCGTATAATTCTCCTTTTGGATCTGTAAATACATATGACCCAAGCATTTGATATGCATTTGGTATTGAATATGATGCAGATTTACCAGAACCTGATCCGACCAACTACTAATACGTTTACGTTTCCTCTCTTATCTACTGGTAAATAGTTATCTTTTGCTAAAATTATTCCTTTTTTATTACTTAATATTCTATACTGTTCTCCATTTTTTGACCAGTCACTTGAACCATGTTCTATATCTGAATATTCATTTTTGGGTGCTGTTTTTATTAGTCCTATTAATACGAATATTGCATATAATACACTAAATTTTAATAGTGTAGAGAAAAATGTTCCTATATAATTTGGTGTAAATGTTTTTCCTATTACTGTTCCTAAATTTACAACTCCATCATATATACCACTAAAGAATTTTGCCATATCAAATTCGCCACCAACGGAAGCATTTGTGATACTATAGCTAATAGGCATAACAAATACTATGGATAGAATTACCCATAGTACTGCAAATATTATAAAATTCTTTTTATTTCTTCTCATAGTTCCTTGTATTTTATATCCCATACAATTTCACCTCTATCTTTTGTATAAGTCTATCTATCAATATCAGCTGTATCTCTAATTATTTCACCATTTTCATCTATTTGACCTTTAAAATCTCCAGTTATCTCTGGCATTTTTGGTACTTCATTTCTATCAAAAAATCTTATGTTTGTAATTCTTCCATTTTCGTCTTTTTCATATTCTGCTGTAACTTCATCTATATTTATGGCTAATTCTCCTTCTTGCATTGGAATACCTTTTTTTGGCATTGCCTTTTTGTTATTTACTGTTGTTGGTGGGCATTCGACTTGTTTCTTTTTTCCATCATATACCATATCTCCAAAAACAACTGTGTAATTTGCTGGTTTTTCAACTAGATTTTCCATTTCTACTCTCCTTTAATTTTCTCTTATCTCAAATGCGAAATAAGATTTATATGGTTTTAATTTACACTTACCTTTTACTTCATTGGTTTTTTCATCCAAATATACTATTGGTTTTATTTCTTCTGTGGTTTCTGGGTCAATTATTGATATTGGCCTTTTTAAATTTGGTGTATATTTAAATTCTTTATATACAGCACTTTCTTCTGAATATAAAGTATTAAATTTAACAGGCATAGGTTTTTTTGAAATACGTAGTTTTTCTTCTTCCATAATGCCAGTATTTACTACTACTTTATCTTTTCCAAATGATAAAATCACAAGTTGCTCACCATCTGGTGATGGACTATCAACAAAAAAGGTTTTTCTCTTTAGCTCTCCATTTAATTCTTCCATATAGTCTAGTCTTTCAACTGTAAATTTTGGTGAATCTTTTAAAAATTCCTTTTCTGTTCTATTTATTCTGTATATTACCGTGTTTACATCTTTTGGGTCTGTTATACTAAAATGCTTGCCTTGAAAACTTTCCATTTTATTACCCCACTTTTTATTTTTTATCATATGTATAGTATTTCATTTTTTTACCACTATACACAATTATATATCATTTTACTAATTATGTCAATGCTTTTTGTGTTTTTTATTTATGTTAACGTTTCTTTTTTGAAAATGATGCAATTGTTTATATATTAATATTTCAACCCTTGGTGTCGCAACCTACGTTTTACACTTTTATATGTAGGTTGCTCCAAATCGCCCTCCGCTTATGCTCCGGTTGGTCACTTACGTGGGTTTTATATTAATATATAAACAATTCATCATTTTTAAAAATTGTTGTTGTATAAAATCTTAACACTTTATTTGGCTCTTGGATTAAATTTCGAGATTTCTTTCATTTTTTCATATAGTTCTTTTTCTTGCTCTGTTAATTTTTTTGGCACTACTATTTTTACTATTGCTGTTAAATCTCCTCTTCCACCTTTTCCATCTTTATATCCTTTTCCTGGTATACGTAACTTTTCTCCACTTTCTATTCCTGCTGGAACATACACTGAGACTGTATCATCTATTCCTTCAAGGTTTACTCTTACTCCTAATGCTGCTTCCCATGGTGTTAAATATAGTGATGTATATAGGTCATATCCCATTAATTCGAATTTACTATTTTTTTCTATTTTGATTCTTATAAATAAATCCCCATTTTTTCCGCCATTTTGCCCTGCTTTTCCTTGACCTATTAACCTAATTTTTTCACCATCTCTAATCCCTGCTGGAACTTTAATATCAAAAGTTTTCATTTTTGCATCTATAGTTCTTAATGATATTTTTTTGTTCATTCCATAGAATGCTTCAACAATAGAAATTGGTACTTCTGTTTCTATATTTTCACCTTTTATTTGTGGTTTTTTCCTATCCTTTGTTTCTTCTTTATCTTCCCCTTTTATATTTCCAAAGAACATATTGAAGAAATCGCTAAATACTGCATCTTTTCCTCGCTTACTTTCTTGGTATTCTTGTCTTTTTCTTTTATTTCCTATATGAGTGTTCCACATTCTATCATATTTTCTTTTGCTTACTCCATTTGATAATACTTGATATGCTTCGTTTATATCTTTAAACCTCTCTTCTGAGGCTATATTTCCTACATTAACATCTGGATGATACTTCTTTGCTTGTTCACGATAGCTTTGTTTTATAACTTCCATTGTTACTTTATTATCTTCTAATCCTAGTATTTTATAATAGTCTTTAAAAATCATTTGACATCCTCCGCTACTCATAGTGCATTTATTATATCAAGATTATGTCAATTATGCAAGGGTTTATGTAAAAAAACTTATTTCTACCACATTATCATACTTTTCTCCATTTTCTAGTTCTATTTCATATTCTAAATATATTTGTTTTATTTGGTTTTCTTGCCTTGATATTTCAATTTTTTTAGTTGTTACTTCTAAATTAATGTTTCCATATGGAGTAACTAAAATAGAATGATTTTTGTTTTCTAAATCAAATATCATAGCTTGTCCATTTCTATCTGTAATTACTTTGTTTTCTAATATTGTCATTTTGAATTTTAATTCTTGTTCTTCGTATTTTTCTGTAAATTCTAGTACTGTACCATTATTATGATAATTTATTTCTCCTTGGCATTTATGTGTTTCGCTTTCTTTATGATTTTTAAAGATTTGTCTAGAATTTATTTCTACATTTACTTTCATGGTTTATCTCCTTTTTTGAGGTTAGAGGTTTGAAGTTTGAAGTTTGATTTTAAGAAAATTCTTCGAAGAACTTTCTTAAATTCTAACCTCTAACTTCCAACCTCCAACTTCCAATTTCTAACTTCCAACTTCTAACCTCTATTTGCTAAACTAATTAACTTATCTAATAAATCCTTGTATTCTATTCCATCATATTCAAATAATTTTGGGTACATACTTATTTTAGTAAATCCTGGTAATGTATTTATTTCATTTATATATATCTTATTCGTTTCATTTTCTAAGAAGAAGTCTACTCGTGATAATCCTTTTCCATCTATTGCTTTAAATGCTTTTATTGCTTGTTTTCTTATTTCATTTTGTATATTTTCATCAATTTTTGCAGGTATTTTAGTTTTTGATTCTGCATTTTTATATTTTGCATCATAACTATAAAATTCTTCTGCTGGTAAGACTTCTCCTAAGTGTGATGCTATTACGTCTTCATTGCCAAGTACTGCACATTCTAATTCTCTTCCATTTATTCCTTCTTCTATTAAAATCTTTTTATCAAATTTTACTGCATATTCTATTGCATTTTTTAATTCTTCTTTTGATTTTGCTTTATTAATTCCTACACTTGAACCAGAGTTTGATGGTTTTATAAACATTGGATATTTCAAGTTTTTTTCTACGATGTTACATATTTCTCCTATATCACATTTTTTTTCGTTAAATTCTTTATCTATATAAATATAATCATTTTCACTTTTTCTTACATATTCATATTTTGCCTGATTAATTTTTGCTTTTTCAAATACTATTTTTGCATATACTTTATCCATTCCAACACTTGATGCAAGAACTCCACAACCTACAAATGGAATTTTGATTAATTCAAATATTCCTTGTATTGTTCCATCTTCTCCGTAAGCTCCATGTAATACTGGAAATATTACTTCCATTTTTGATAGATATTCTATTACATCTTCGATTTTTTCTATTTCATTTATTTCTTCACTTATTTCTAGTGTTTTTATTTCATTTATTGTTTTTTTGTATTTATACCATTCACCCTTTTTTGATATGTATATTGGGTATATTTCGTATTTTTCTTTGTCTAGGTTTTCAATGACAGATGTTCCAGATACAACTGATACCTCGTGTTCTGTTGATATTCCTCCAAATATGACTCCTAATTTTAATTTACTCATATTTAACACTCCCTTTTTTAGAGGTGGGAGGTTAGATTTAAAGTGAATTCTTCGAAGAAAAGGCTTAACATCTAACTTCTAACATCTAACTTCCAACTTCTAAATAATTTCCTCTACTATTTTATTAAAGTGCATTGCATTTGATGCCTTTATTAATACAGCATCTTCTGGTTTTAAAATTTCTTTTAATATTTTTATTGCTGCTTCATTTGTATCAAAGTGACATATATTTTCTTTGTTCATTCCTAATTCTATAGCTTTATTTACTATATTTTTTGATTCTTCCCCTACTGTAATTAATATATCTATTTTATTTTTTACAATTTCTTCTCCTATTTTTTCATGTAGATTTTTTGAATAATTTCCTAGCTCTAGCATATCTCCTAATACTGAAATTTTCCTTTTTGTATTTATTTTTGATAAATATTCTATTGCTACTTTCATGGAATCATAATTTGCATTATAACAATCATTTATTATTATGACATTATTAGCATTTTTCTTTATGTCCATTCTGTTTTTGGTAAGCTCAAATTCTTTTATGCCATTTAATATGTCCTTATTACTTATATCTAGCAATTTTCCAACTGTTATTGCACATAAAGAATTATATACAAAATGTTTTCCACCTATTAATACCTCTACATTTAATTTATCATTGTCTATACTTACTTCAAATTTACTAGAATATTCTTCTAATTTGACTTCTTTTGCATTTATACTAGACTGATTATCTATTCCAAATGTTATTACCTTATATGTATTATTAGTTTTGTTCCAAGTATTTAACATATCGTTATCATTATTAATTACTAATGTACCATCTTTTTTCATTCCTTCTAATATTTCTAATTTTGCTTTTAATATATTTTCTCTTGACCCTAAATTTCCTATATGTGATGTTCCAACATTTGTAATTACTGAAATTGTTGGTTTTGCAATATTTGTTAATGTTCTAATTTCACCGAGTAGCATTCATTCCCATTTCTACAACTAGTGCCTCGTGGTCTTTTAGTTTAAGTATTGTTAATGGAAGCCCTATATGGTTATTTAGATTTCCTTCTGTTTTTAATACTTTATACTTTTTTGAAATTACACTTGCAAGTATGTCTTTTGTACTTGTTTTTCCTACACTTCCTGTTACCGCTATTACTGGTATATTGTACATATTTCTTTTAAATTCTGCTATTTTTTGAAGTGCCTCTATGGAATTTTTTACTTCTATTATTGTTCTATCTTGGTATTTTTCTTTGATTTTTTCTTTGATTTTTGTGTGTTCTATAATACATATTTTTGCTCCATTTTCTAATGCTTTTTCATAAATGCTACTTCCATCAAAGTTTTCTCCTTTTATGCCAACATACACATCTCCTATATTAAGTTCTCTTGTGTCTTTTGAAAAGTTTTCGCATATTTCATCAGTATCTCCAAAAATAAGTTTTGCATCACATATTTTTAAAATATCTTTCACTCTTATATTCATTTTAGGACTTTCCTTTCTTTGATTTCATTTTTGTGGGTTGCATACCATTCATTTTTCTACATCCTTTGCATTATTTTTGTTCTTTCTTTGGGCAGACTAAGATCGCCCTCCCCTACATCATTTGCATTTGGGTTTGTTCTATTTTCTTGAGCAAACGAGCATTGCTCGCCTCTACAGCCTTTTATATCATATTAATTTAAATTTTTATTGTTACTATCTATTATTATTTTGTTTATTAATTCTATTGTGTCTGGATGTATTAAACTATTTTTTCCTAAACTATATTCTATGGCTCTTTTTGATACTAGCAAAAGTCCTTTATTTAAATCTTCATTACTAACTTCTCTTGCTATTATTAAATCTGGATTTGTTCTATTTTCCTCTGTTTTATCTGCTATATATATTATTTTATCCATTATATTCATAGCAATATTTCCTGTGGTATGATATAAAATTGCTTGCGACATATCTTTTGTAAATCCAAATTTTTTTTCTACAATATCTGCTCCTATTTTAGAATGCCATAGCCCAGGTTCATTTTTTTCTATTTCATCAAATTCAATTCCATTTTCCTTTGCATATTCAACTGCTTCTTCTTTTGGCATTTCTTTTGCAATATCATGTGCAATTCCAATTAATTTTGCTTTTTCTTCATCTTTGCCATATATTCTTGCAAGTTCTACTGCACGTTTTGCAACTCCCTTAGAATGATTAAATCGCTTCTTTGTTAATATGCCTTCTATATATTTTTCTATTTCTTCGTAATTCATATTTAATACCTTTCCTTATGTTTTTTATTAGTATACACTTATTTTTTTTATTAGTAAAGTGGTATAAAAAAAGTAGGCTTATCACCTACTTTTTCTATATTAAAACTTCTATTTCTTCTTTAGTTAATTCAACTATTTCTTGTATTTCTTTTATAGACATTCCTTTTGATAATAATTTTTTTGCAATTTCTATTTGTTTTTCTTTTGCACCTTCTTTTTTACCTTCCTTTTTACCTTCTTCTCTTCCTTCTTTTAGTCCCTTTTCTCTTCCATATACCATTGTATCAGCATAATCCATTTCCCATTTTTCTCTTAATTCTGCTAATCTCCTTAATTCTCTATCCCCTGTTAAATATTTTATTTCTTCTCTTGCCCTTTCTAATGTTTTATTTTTCTTCTCTACCATTTCTATTACCCCCTTATCATAGTCATCTATAAATGCTAGCCATTGATTTAATCTCTCATTCATATTTGGATGTGCTTTTCTAAATTTTGGTAATTCTATAAAATACCATTTCATCCCCTTTATTATTTCACATTCTCTATGCTTATATAATACTGTTACTGTTTCTGATACATATTCATCAAATCCTAACATCTCATAATCTAATATATTTATCATTATTACTTGTTTTATTTTTCTATAATCTGTCCCTCTTTTTACTTCTCTTGATATTGTTTTTGATCCATATAATAGTGTCCTATTTTCCATATTATTTTGATTTTTTATTTGTAATTCTATATTTATTATTATTCCATCGTTCAATTTTGCTTGTAAATCTAATCTTCCTCCTTTTTCATTTTGTGCTAGTTTTTCTAAATTTACTTGTTCTTGTATCTCTATTTCTGTAATTTCTATTTTTAATAATGATTGCAAAAAATCGATTAAAAATTCTTCATTTCCTTTTCTACTAAAAAAAGTATTGAATATTACATCGTTTTTTAAATTGAATTCTTTTTTCATATCTTACTTCCTTTCTTATTATACTAAATATTATTTTTATTTTCAATACTATTTGGCAAATATTTATGGTTTTTACAATGCTATTTTGATATAATACTACCCTCCTTTTTAGCTATCTTTTCATTTACTAATTGTTTTTTGGAAACGACTTAGATTTAAATGATTTTTGATTTTTTCCATGAATTTAATTTTAAAATTTGTTTTTTGTATAAATTTAAGTTGATTTAAACTATAAAATATAAATATGCAATTTCAAAATAACATTGCATATTTATATTTAATCACATATTATTATGTTTTTCAACATTTTTTCATCGACAAATTTCGACTGGTTAATAATATATACAATTCTACCATTTAATATTTGAATTGTATAGTAAATTCTGTATTTGCTTCTATATCTTTGCCATAATAATCTTGAAGCATATCAACATTACCAAACATCCCTTCACAATCTCTAACAGCAAAAGCCTTAGTTCTTTTTACATCTGTTACTATACAGTATTCTTTAACACTAGGAAAATCATATATAAAACGCCACTGTGCTTGGCAACTGAATCTTCTATTTGTTTTTAATGTTATATTAACCCATACTACATTATCATCATCTACAAAATAACCACCGTCTATTATTGTTACTCTATTATCATAAACTTTTAAACCTTCTTGTGTATATGTTTTATCTTCATAGTTATCTGAAATGTTTTCATTATTTTCAATTTTTTCTCCATCTATACTTATTATTTGTAATAAATTATTAATTTCGAATTCATATGGATATTCTTTTAGTTTTGCAAAAAAAGATTTTTTATTTCCTATTTGTAGTTTTTCTTTATTTTTAGTATTACTTGTAAGACCTATACATTCTATTTCATCATCTTAAAAAAATTTATCTGCTATATCTTGTAATGTCGCTTGACTTTGTTTTATAGAATAAGACTGTATTTGTACATCTGCTATTTTTATATTTATTAACTCAATTGCTGCTTGTTTCTTTGTTTCTTCTCCTGCTTTTTGTGTTGTGCTAAATAGTCCATTATCCCCTAATGTTAAGCTTATTGTTACCCCTACTAGGATTAAAAGGATTATAATTGTTATTGTTAGTGCTATTAGGGTAATGGCGTTTTGGTTTGCATTGATTTTGTTTATGTTTCTTTTAGCAGACACAGAGCCTGCCCCTACATTGCATTTTTCATTATTAATCATTAATTTTTCATTATTCACCATCTTTTGTTTCTCCTTTACTTTTTTTCTCATTTTATAACAAAATGTTTTAATAGTCAATATAACATTTTGTTATATTTTATACTGTCAGTAAATACGGAGGTTTTTATGAAGACAAGAATTAAAGATTTAAGGGAAGATAGTGATTTAACTCAAAAAGAAATTAGTAAATTGCTTAATATTTCACAAGTTGCTTATTCTTATTATGAATTAGATAAAAGAGAAATTCCTCTTAATTTGCTATGTAAATTAGCTGATTTTTATCAAACTAGTGTAGATTATTTACTTTATAGAACTAACATTAAATGAAAATGATTTAAAAATAGATTTAAAAAGTTTAAAAAACTTTTTAAATCTATTTTTGTTTACTATTTCTCTACACTTCTATTTGCTATTTCTATCGCTTTTGTTACTATATTACCACAGTCTTTTGAAGAAACGTTTGCCCAACTTCCTCCATCTTTTTTTACTTGTTCATATACACCTAATTCTTTTGCTATTTCTTCTCTTAAGTTATTAGAGATTAATTTTGAATTTCTGGACATAATAAATACCTCCTATTATTCATTGAAAATATTTTTTAATTTTTTATCTAAATATCAAAGTAATTGATGTTTTTAAATTATTAAATATTTTCATACAAGTATTATGTCCTCTTTTTTATTAGTTATAATAACAGTTTTTTGCAAATTTTCTATTTTTTACATTGTTAGAGTTCCATCTGGTGTGTTTTGTATTAATAATACATCTTCTTCTCTTCCATTTTCTGCATTTATATATACTAAGAAATCACTTCCATCTACTGTCCCTTTAAATTCCCAGCATAGTAATTCTGTTCTAAATTCTGTTGGAATTACTGCTAGATTTTCACTTTTTATTTCTAATTTTTTGTTTAGTGTTTTTCTTGCATCTTCCTTACTTATTATTGCCTTATTAATATTTCTTTCTTTATGTGAGTTTAAATATCCACTTGTTTCTATTCCTAGTATTTCTCCATTATCTAATGCTATTTTTAGTTTTATTAAATCTGGATACATTGTTACATCATTTTGATTATACGCATAATTTATTGTTAGAATTCCCTGTTGTTTTAGATAATACGTTTCTTTCATATCCTGAAATCCTTTTTCGTCTAAAAATTTTTTTCCTATTTCATTTGCTTGTTCATTAGAAATCGCCTCTAGCTCTACATCTCTATTATAGTTTGAAAATACTATATGCCCACCTTTTTTAGATATTGATATGCTTGCATCGTTTTTATCATTTTTCAATTTTACATACAAATCATATGAAGGTATGTTTCCATTTTCTGAAAATCCATTTGAAGTTATTTCTTCTATTCTATCTTCCCCAAAATATTCTCTTGCAATTTGTTTTGCTTTTTCCTCATCTATATCTTCACCTGTTAGACCTAACCTTTCTGGGTTTGTCATATGTTCTGAAAATGCTCCATCATAGATTAACCCTGAATATTCATGGAAATTTTCTTCAAGGTTTGAAAAACTATCTTTTGAAATGTTGCTTACTTGCTGTGCAAATGCTACACTTCCTTTTTTAGTTAATTCTCCCCAAGATATTCTTCCTTCATTCATATCATTTGATAATTGAACTAATGTGTTTTTTAATTCTACACTATAATTATGCAAACTTGCAAGATTATTTAGGTCTTCTTCAGTTAAACTTTCATTATATATATTTTTTCTTGATAATGTATAACTATAATCACTTACTTGATTTAAAAATTTAGAGGTATTTTCTAATTCTACACTTTCTATTGGAAGTGATGATAAATAACTCTGTGCAAGACCTGCTTCTCTCCAAAGATGTGTTAAAGTTTGTGCTCCATGTTCTGGTGTTGTAGATATTAGTGATTTTGCAAGATATGCTTCTACATTTTGTACATAGTCTACTAGCTCAAAAAATGCCATATTATATGAGTTTTCTGATAATTGTTTAATATCTTGCTCTCTTTTATAAGTAAATACTCCAAATCCTATTACAATAGCACCAAGTAGCACTATAATACTAAGCATATGCCTATCTTTTAATCTATTTTTCCAATCTGTCATTTTTTCTTTTAAATTCATTTTTTTCATCCTTTCTTTTTTGAAGTTCGAGGTTTGATGTTAGAAGTTTGATATTAGATTTTTAGTAATTTTTCTAAGAAATCTTTCCTAAATCTAACTTCCAATATCCAACCTCTAACCTCCAATCCCTATTTGCAGAATCTGTGTTTTCCTATTTTTTTAACAAGTGGTCTTGACCATATCCATTTATTTGTTGCTGTATCTGGATTAAAGTAATATATACAACCATTTGTTGGATCCCAACCATTCATTGCATCCTGTGCTGCTTTTAATACTGTTGACCCTTCTTTAATTGGTACATTTATTTGACCATCTGCTACAGCTGTAAATGCTCCTTTTTCATATATTACACCTGCTATCGTATTAGGAAATTTTGAATTTTTTACACGATTTAATATTACCGCACCGAACAGCTACTTGCCCTTCATATGGTTCTCCTCTTGCTTCTCCATTTATCGCTCTTGCTATAAGTTGTAAGTCGTTTGTAGAATTATTACTTGCTCCGGTATACTTTATTTTTAGCATTAATATCTACTAATATAATTATTCCTGATATTGAGGCTATTAATAATATTATGATAGTAAGAATTTTTAATATTTCTTTCACACTTTCCCCTCCTTTAAAATTTTATGAAATCAAGTTTTATATTCTTTGGGCAAACTAAAATCGCTCGCCCCTATGGCGTTTGCAATTGGGTTTGTTCTTTTAGCAGGTACAAGACCTGCCCCTATATCGTTTCTTGAATTTATCATTTATTTATACGAATGCTTATTTACAATTAGTTTGTATTTTTTTTCATAAAATATTCTATTTTTTTTAATTTTTGATAAATTTTTGCAGAACAACAGTGGACTTTTTATAAATTGTAAAAGTTTATGTTTATTGCAAAGTACACGTCTGTTGTTCGTCTGCGAAAAAATTCTTAAGAATTTTTTTTAAGTGAAATGTTAACAAAGCCTTTTTATTGAATAGGGAAAATCTTCGATTTTTCCTAATAATGGAAAAACCAACAAATGCTTTCACATTTGCTGGTTTTTTCATTATTAGGAAACCCGTATTAACATAGGAATCCCATCGGCATTTCTTGTGATTTGGTATGAAAAAAATCCATTGTTCATATTATTTCGCTTTTTTGCAGATTTGAAGTAAAAATAAAGAGTACAAATACCCTCTAATTCTTCTTCAATTTTCCAATTATAAATAATATGATTTTCTAAATGAATCTTTTGACCCATACCGATCACAATTTCTGGCTTTAATCCTTCTTTCCGTCTCTTTCCGTATTCCCTTAATTTAGCTAATTTTAAAACAATGTCTTCCATATTAAATGCCCTCCTTTATGCTTTATGTAAATATTATATAGTCTATTTAAAAAATTGTCAATAAAATATCTTTCTTCATATACTATATATGAGGTGAAATTTTTTTGAATGATTTATTAGATAGTATTTCTAGTACTGAATTAATTGCACTTGCTGGATTATCTGCTATTATGATCAGTCAAGGATTAGACCAAGATGAGATTGCCACATTTGCTAGCTTTTTTTCTGCTTTGGGCGATAATTTAGGTATTATTGCTAGTAATAATGCACTTCATAATACCTAAAAAGATGCTTCATCTTGCAGACGAGAAATCACTCGCCCCCTACATTTAACTTAAAATAGTGTATTTTCCTATAATATAAAAAAAGAATACTATATAATTTATAGTATTACTCTTTTTTCTTATAATTCTCTTCTTCCTTCTAATGCTTTTGTAAGTGTTACTTCATCTGTATATTCTAAATCTCCTCCAACTGGAATTCCATGTGCTATTCTTGTTACTTTTATTCCAAGTGGTTTTACAAGTTTTGAAATATACATTGCTGTTGCTTCTCCTTCTACTCTTGGGTTTGTTGCAAGTATTAGCTCTTTTACAACTTCTGGATTTAATCTTGCTAATAATTCTTTTAACTTTATATCATCTGGTCCTATTCCATTCATTGGAGAAATTGAACCATGTAATACATGGTATACTCCTTTAAATTCATGTGTTTTTTCCATTGCTATTATGTCTTTAACGTCTTCTACAACACAAATTACACTTTCATCTCTTTTAGGATTTCCACAAATTATACATGGATCTGTATCAGATATGTTATAACACTTAGAGCAGTATTTTAAATTTTGTTTTGCATCTAATATTGATTTTACAAATTCATTTGTTTCTTCCTCAGTTGCATCTAACATATGAAATGCAAGTCTTACTGCAGTTTTATGTCCTATACTTGGTAATTTTTCAAAACTTTCTACTAATTTTTCTATTGATGGTGAATAATATGACATTGTACCTCCTTATATTTTCTCATGTAGAGTCGTATGCTCTCTCTGTGTGTGCTTTGGGCAGTATATCATACTGTCCCTACATCGTTTGCCTTTGTTTGGTTATTGTTTGTTTGCTAGGTACACACTAGATATGCCCATTAAATTACATTAATCCTGGAATGTTATATTTTCCCATTGATGTTGCTTGTGCTGCATCTACTTTTCTTAATGCTTCATTTATACAAGTTAAAATTAAATCTTGTAACATTTCTACATCACTTGGGTCTACTACTTCTTTTTTTATTGTTATTTCTTTTATTTCTTTTGTTCCAGATACCTTTACAGTTATTGCTCCTCCACCTGCTGTCGCCTCAAATTCTTTTACTGCTAACTCCTCTTGAGATTTTTCTAAATCTGCTTGCATTTTTTTTGCTTCTTTCATTAAATTATTTAGATTCATTCCTCCAAATCCTCCACCCATTCCTGGGAATCCTCCTCTTTTTGACATATGTTTTTTCCTCCTTTAAAATTTGTAAAATAAATTTTATATTCATGGGCAAACACAGAGCTTGCCCCTACATTTATGTCCTATATTCTAACCTCCAACTTCTAACCTCTAGTCAATTATATCTACTGGTATATCTAGCCCTTTTATTACATTTTCTATATCATTTTCTTCTTTTAGTACATATTCTTTTGCATCTATATATTTTATTCGCATTTCTTTTCCACATTCAGTTGCTACTAATTTTGTTAATTCATTTATATTTTCGGGTTTTTCTAACATTGATTTTCCAAATGTAGTTAATCCATTTGGAAATATTACTTCTAATGTTAAATCATCTTTTTTACTTGCTTTTGTTCCTATTAGGTTTGAATATAATACCATTCTCCCTCTAGTTTTTAATGCTTCTAATACATTTTTCCAATATTCTTCACTTGGTATATTTTGTAATTTTAGGGCAGACACAGGACTTGCCTCTACATTGTTTGTTTTTGCTGTTTCTATATTCTTTTTTTCTATACTCTTTTTAGGTTGTTCTATTCTAATATTTCCTGAATTTATTTTTTGTTCTAGTTCTTGTACTTTTTTTCTTAATTCTTCTATTCCATCTGTATTTGTTGTTTTACATAATTTTATAATTCCTGTTTGTAACATTATTTCTTTTTGACTAGACCATTTAATGTTATTGTCTGTTTCTGATAAAGAATAAATTATTTCAATAAGCCTATCTTTGGATGTTTTAGTAGCAAGTTCTTCTATTTTTTTTAATTCTTCTTCATTATATAATGATAAATTTTTACTTGTTTTATATACTAAAATGTCTTTTATATATTTTATAATTTCCCATAATAAATTTTGTATATCTTTTCCATCATCTAAAACTTCATTTAATGCCTCTAATGATTCTTCTGCATCATTATTTAATATGTTTTCTACAATTTTACTTACAAATATAGTTTTTGGTATTCCTACTAATTCTTTTACTCTATCTTCATCTATTTTAGTATTTCCTTCTTGTACACATCTTTCAAGTATACTTAGTGCATCTCTTGCAGCTCCTTCTGCAAGTATTGATATTGTTTTTAGGGCTTCATCTGTTATTTCTATTTTTGCTTCTTTACAAACTACTTCAAGTCTTTTTACAATATCATCATTTGATATTCTTTTAAAATCAAATCTTTGACATCTTGATAATATTGTTGCTGGTAATTTTTGTGGTTCTGTTGTAGCAAGTATAAATTTTACGTGTTCTGGTGGCTCTTCTAGTGTCTTTAATAGTGCATTAAATGCCCCTGTTGATAACATATGTACCTCATCTATAATGTATACTCTATATTTTGCAAGTGTTGGTAAAAAATTTACTTCTTCTCTTATGGTACGTATATCTTCTACGCTATTGTTTGATGCAGCATCCATTTCTACAACATCTGTTAAAGAACCTGATAGTATTGCCTTACAAATTTCACATTCATTACAGGGTTCTCCATCTCTTGGATTTAAGCAGTTTATTGCTCTTGCAAATATTTTTGCACTAGATGTTTTTCCTGTTCCACGTCCACCATTAAAAAGATATGCATGTCCTATTCTATTTGAAATAATTTGATTTTTTAACGTCCTTGTTATATGATCTTGTCCCACAAGTTCATTAAATGTTAGTGGTCTAAATTTTCTATATAATGCTGTATATTCCAAATTATTCACCTCTATTTTGCATTATTTCGTTTACATATTACATATAAAAAGCCTTACATCTCTATGGAAAACAATCTCCACATAAATACACTACTTATTGCTGCTTCGTTCCCGACCTGACAAGGTTCATAGCTTTTTATTGGAGCTTGTTCTCCATACAGATGTAAGTTCTTAGTATCATATGTATTATAGACTAAAAACTTAAATTTAGCAAGAGTAAATTTAATTATCTCTTAAATACAATCTCATTTCCATTTATTTGATAATCTGTTGTTCCTTCTTGTATAAGGTTTCCCTTAGGCATTTGGACTTTTACTTCTGTTTTATATTTTTTTCCCGATTTTAGTTCTACTTTAATATCAAATGATATGTTAAATTTTATTTCTTCATTTGATAATCCTATTTTTCCAAGTAGTGTTCCGTCATGCCTAATTTCATCTTCATTTGATATATAATTTCCTAAATTTTCATTTACGCATCTTAATAGTATTAGTCCTCCTTGATTTGCTATTTTTAATTCTTCAAGGTTTGATGCTTGATCTCCTATATATGTTAGTTCTTTATCTATTTTATATTCTTCTTTATTATTAAATATTACTTTATTATTACTTGGTCTATATATTGCTACATTTCCTTTTATTGGTTTATTTTCTATTTTAAAATTGTCTATTATAATTTTATCTATTATTTCTTCTTCACTATAATTTTTGTTTTTGATAATATCAATATAAATATCATTAATTTGTAAAACGTTTAAATCCCATTTATTAGTATGATTTTCTTTTTCTATTCCTCCTGCTGTACTTATTATCATTATTTTAGATATTTTAAATGGTATATTGGTTTCACCCTCAACATTATATTTTACCATTACACTTAATACTATAACTGCAATAATTGCTATAATAAATATTGCAATATATTTTTTTATAAAGCTTTTTCTATCCATATATATATTTTTTTACCTCTCCATATATTTTATTTTTTCATTTTTCTTAGTTCTTTAAAGAACTTCTTTAATAGTTCTTCACTTTCTTTTTGTAATATTCCTGTTTCTATTTCTACTTTATGATTAAAAGTAAAATCTTCTAATAAGTTTAAAACTGAACCACATGCTCCTGTTTTTTCATCCATAGTTCCTATATATACTTTTTTTATTCTGGAACCAATTAATGCACCAGCACACATTGAACAAGGTTCTAATGTAACATACATTTCACAATTTGTTAATCTCCAATTGTTTAACTTTTTACTGGCTTTTTGAATTGCGATTATTTCTGCATGTCTTGTAGTATCTTGTTTTTCCTCTTTTACATTATGTGCTCGTGCAATTATTTTTCCATTATTTACTATTACAGCTCCTACTGGTACTTCTAATTTATTATATGCTTTTAGAGCCTCTTTTAAGGCTTCTTTCATAAATTTTTCTTCCATATATTTCTCTTTCTTTATATCAAGTAAGTTTATTTTTTTTACTTGCACCTTCGCCTAAATCATCTTATGAAATGCTTAAACCTTGGTATTCCCAGAGGGACTCGAACCCCCATCGGTCGCTTAGGAGGCGACTGCTCTATCCTGCTGAGCTATGAGAACATTTACTTTTATAAATTTTATAATATTTACACATATTAATCAATACTTTAATTAAATTTTTTAGTTATTAAAAAAAAATCCAGAGAATTATTCTCTCTGGATTTTTTTAGAAGAATTCTTATTTTTGCACTCTACTAAATCTTCATATGTATAGCCTAATAATTTAATCCTACGTCTTACTGTTTCATGACTTACATTAAATTCTTCAGCCGTTTCTTTCTCATTATTCCCTTCAAGAATAAACTGTACCATACTTCTTGCTTCATACACATAACTTTTGAGTGTTCTATTCATTCTTCTTCCTCCTATAATATACCTTTATTGGGTTACTGATATATTTTACCATATTATGTTAAATTATGCAATATCCATATTTTTTAACATTTTAATTGAAAATTACGTAATAAGACTGTATAATTATTTATAAATTAGTTTTTATAAGGAGTTTATTATGCAAAAAATTTTGGGTTATATGCGAAAAGCTATTGAAGATTATAACATGATTGAAGAAAAAGATAAGATTGCTATTGGTTTATCTGGTGGTAAGGATTCTATTAGTATGCTTATGGGATTTAAGGCTTTACAAAGATTTTATCCTAAAAAGTTTTCTATTATTGCTGTTAGTATTAATCCTGGATTTGAATATTTTGATAGTGATTTATTAAGAAAAATTTGTGACGAGCTTGAAGTACCTTTTTTTGAAGAGGTTAGTCATATTAAAGAAATTGTTTTTGATATTAGAAATGAAAAAAATCCATGTTCTTTATGTGCTAATTTACGTCGTGGTATTTTAAATAGTGTAGCTATTCGTGAAAGTTGTAATAAGATTGCTTTAGGGCATAATGAAGATGATGTTCTTGAAACTTTTTTGCTTAATTTGTTTTATACTGGTTCTATTTCAACTTTTGCCCCTATAAGTTATATGGATAGGTCGAAAATAACTCTTATTAGACCACTTATTTATGCTCCTGAAAAAGAAATTAGAAATTTTATTAAAAGAAATAATATAAATATTATGCAAAAGTCTTGCCCTATGGATGGCGTTTCTAAAAGGGAAGATATGAAAAAAATGCTTAAGGATTTAAGGGTTGATATTCCTCACATTAGAGCTAATTTATATGGTGCTATTAAGAGGAGTAATATAAAAGGATGGGAAACAAAAAGTAATAGTATTATTTAAAATGCAGTAATTGTTTAAAATATTATATTTTAAACAATTACTGCATTTTACGTAACATTCTCTAAATTATAGTACCCTTTGAACTTATTTTACCATATCTAGTACTGCCTTTCTTAATTCTTCTATTTTTTTGTTTGCTTTTTCATTACTTGTTTCTTTTATTCCCATATAAAATTTTATTTTTGGTTCTGTTCCAGATGGACGTACACAGCACCATGCATCATTTTCTAGTTCATAATATAATACATTTGATATTGGTAAGTTTATTTTTGTAACTTCACCTGTCTCTAAATCTTTTGCTTCACTTATGCTATAATCTTTTGCAACTTTTACCTTATATTCTCCAATTTGCATTGGTGTATTTTTTCTAAAGTGTTCCATTATTTGCTTTATTTTTTCTGCACCCTCTGCCCCTTCTATTGTTATTGATGCCGCTTCTTCTTTATAATAACCATATTTTTTATAGATGTTATCCATTTGGTCACAAAGTGTTAGTCCTTTTGATTTGTAATATGCAGCAGCCTCACATAACATCATTACAGCTGTTATTCCATCTTTATCTCTTGCATGTGTTCCTACTAAACATCCATAGCTTTCTTCAAATCCAAATGCGTATGTTTTATCTCTACAGGCTTCAAATTCTCTTATTTTTTGTCCTATATATTTAAATCCTGTTAATACTTCTACTAATTCTAAATTATATCCTTTAGCAATAGCATCTGCTAAATTTGTTGATACTACTGTTTTTATAAATACTCCATTTGGCTCTAATATTCCTTTTTCTTTTCTTTGACTTAGTACATATTCTGCAATTAACATTGCTGACATATTTCCTGTGAATGTTTTGTATTCTCCAGTTTTTGAATCTTTTGCAAATACCCCTAGTCTATCTGCATCTGGGTCTGTTGCAGTTATTATGTCTGCATCTACTCTTTTTGCAAGTTCAATTGCAAGTTTAAATGCCTTTGGATCTTCTGGGTTTGGATAATCTACTGTTGGGAAATTTCCATCTGGTAATTCTTGTTCTGGTACAACATATAAATTTTTAAAACCTAATTCTCCTAATATTCTTTTAACTGGTTTTGTACCTGTTCCATGTAATGGTGTGTATACTATTTTTAGATTTTGTGCTTGCTCTTTTATTATTTCTTTATTTAATGATAATTTTTTTAGTTCTTCTATATATTTTGAATCTATTTCTTCTAATACTGTATTATATAGTCCTTTTTTAATCGCTTCTTTTTTCTCAATTGTTTTTATTTTTGAATAATCTTCTATGTTATTTACTTCATTTATTATTTCTTTATCAACTGGTGATACTATTTGTGCTCCATCTTCCCAATATACTTTATATCCATTATATTTTGGTGGGTTATGGCTTGCTGTAATCATTATTCCTGCAGTACACCCAAGTTCTCTTGTTGCAAATGATAATTCTGGAACTGGTCTTAATTCTTCAAACACATATGTTTTTATTCCATTTGCATTTAATATTAATGCTGTTTGCTCACTAAATTCTTTTGACATATGTCTTGAATCGTAACTAATTGCTACTCCTTTTTCGCTTGCACCTTTTTTTATAATATAATTTGCTAATCCTTGTGTGGCTTTTCCAACTGTATAGCGGTTCATTCTGTTTGTTCCTATTCCAATTACTCCTCTAAGTCCTGCTGTTCCAAATTCTAGGTTTTTATAAAACCTATCTTTTATTTCTTCATTATTGCCTTTTATATTTATTAATTCTTTTTTTGTTTCTTCATCAAATGCTGGATTATTACACCATTCTTCATATTTTTTTAAATATTCTTCCATACTTTGCCCTCTATCCTTTCTTTATTAATTATTGATTAATTTGACCATTTTTTTACAAATGTATTCTATAACTAAAAAAGTTAGATGTCAATTTTTTATCTAACTTTTTTGATTTGTGTATGTATCAAGTGTTTGTATTCAATTGTTTTATTTTTTCTTGATACATTTTCATAAGTTCTGCTACACAGTCACTTTCCGTCATATTTTTCCAGCAAAAACCATAGCTTTCCATTACTGCCTTATCGTTTTCTTGATGTGCCTTTCTTAATTCTTTTGGCATTGTTAATTCATTATATAAGTCTGCAAGTGAACTATTAGGATATAATTCTCTTGCATCAAGTATTCCTTTTGCTGTTTTTTCTATTTTTTCCTTTTGCTCTTTTGTTGGATTACACCATATAAAATTATTATATACTATATCTTTTGAATATCTATAATCACTTTTTAATCTTCCAGCCACTACTCGCATCCAAGCCATATGTACGTTTGAGGTTAATACACCAAAATGATAAATAGAAGCATTAGGAATTGTTTGAATTTGATTTGTAGGTATTGTGTCTTCTTTTAAATAAGCCATTGGAATATATCTTCTTTTCTCAGATGAAACCATAGGTATTGCAATATAATTTTTAGGATTGTTAGTATCTCTAAATACTGTAGGAGAATTGGCAAGCCTTTGACTTGCTTTATCTTTCATTTGTAATCTATTCTCTTTACACTTTTGTATTCTTTCCATTACTTTTGGCATTTTCTTTAATTCAGTTGGATTTGCATTAACTAACCATAAGACATATCTATTTTCATTATGCAAAAGTTCTTTTCCTCCAATTAATTTTTTTATGTATTTACAATCTACAAAATATTTTAAATCTTCTTCTTCTATTTTTAACGCATCACCGTCCAAAGGAACATTACCATTTTGCATTTTTGGTATATTATATAATGGATTACTTCTATGTGTAATTATAATATTAGGTGCATTAAGTATATATGAATTAATATTCTCCACTTTCTGTATATTTCCACTAGAATTATATATGAACTTATTTTTATTTTCAGACATTGAAAATCCAATAACAACACAATAAACATGAGCTTTTAGACTTGCTTCACTATCCCATATAAACGTTCTGTATGCAAAATTTATTATTACACCATTATTAAACATATTTTCCCAAAGTGGAGCAACTTGTTCTCCTTGTGTTATAGAATTAGTTGAAACAAATGCTACTTTAATTTGTGTATGTTTAATATATTCACTTGCTTTTTTATACCAACAAGCTACATAATCTATATCTTTGTATGAAAAATAATTTTCAACATCTTTTACTTGTTCTTTGGTTCGATATCTTCTACCTACAAAAGGCGGATTTCCCATTATATAGTTTAGCTCTTCTTTTGGTATTACTTCTTGCCAGTTTATTCTTAAAGCATTTGCTTCTATTATGTTTGCATATGTTTTTAATGGTAAAAAATCTAGGTTTATATGTAATAGTTTCTCTGTTTCTTTCATCATTTGGCTTTCTGCTATCCATAATGCAGTTTTTGCAACTGTTACTGCAAAATCGTTTATTTCTATTCCGTAAAATTGACCTATTGATACTTGTATTGGCGATATGTTTTCTTCTCCTATTCCTATTTGTCCTTTATTTAGGGTTTCTATTACTTCATTTTCTAATTTTCTTAATGATATATATGTCTCTGTTAAAAAGTTCCCACTTCCACACGCTGGGTCTAGGAATTTTAAGTTTGCTATTTTTTGTTGAAACTCACTAAGCTTTTTCTTTTTTGTTTTTATTACTGTTATTTCCTTTATTTCTTCTAGTTCTTCCTTTAATTCATCCAAAAATAATGGGTCTATTACTTTATGTATGTTTTCTATTGATGTATAGTGCATTC
The DNA here is from genome assembly GCA_948630815.1 of uncultured Clostridia bacterium. Taxonomy (GTDB): domain Bacteria; phylum Bacillota; class Clostridia; order TANB77; family CAG-508; genus RGIG8482. The sequence continues at coordinate 161,529 of CAPIEU010000001.1, read as the reverse complement.
CTCCACTTCGCCTTGTTTCTGGGTTTAGTGTGCTTTCAAATACTGCTCCAAATATGGTTGGACTTATATCGCTCCAATCAAAATTTTCGCTTGCTTTTGTTAATAATAGTTCTTTTACTTTTTCATTTAACATTGGTATTTCTATATTTTCCTCTGCAAATAAACCTCCATTTACATATGGAAATTGGGCTAGGTCACTTTTTAAATATACATCTCTTTTCTCTATTTTTGTATCTAATATTTTAAATAAATCTATTAATGCTCTTCTTAAATCTTCTGCATTATAATTTTTTAAATAGTCGTGAAACATATTTCGTTTTCCAAATATTCCTGCGTCTTCTGCATATAAACAAAACACTAGCCTTACACATAACATATTTAAACTTTTTAAGGAATTTTCATTATTTGGGTCTTTATATAATGGCAATATTTCTTCATATAGTTTTCCTACTATTTCCCCTGCTTGTATTGATACTTCCATCTCTTTTTTTAGGTTTTCACTTTTACTATCTACTATAAATTGTAACCTATAATATTCTTTTTCTAAGTCTTTTAACAATATTTCTTCTGGCTCTCCATTTGGGTTTTCCATATTATATATTAAAAATGATTTAAAATTACAAGTTATTACATATTTTGGATGCTTTGAAAGTGGTAGTTCTGTAATGTATTTTTTAGCTTGTTGAAATGGAGTAAGTAAGTTTCCATCTGCTTGTCTTATTCCTTTTTTCAAATCTTTATCTATACTTTTTTGTTCTATTAATATTTTTGTACTTGGTATATATCCGTCTATAAATCCTGTACTTTTATCTATATGTACTTGGTCTTCAAATTCTATAAATTCTTCTGGTTTTTCAATTCCAAATACTTCTCTTAATAACTGTAGCCAAAACTTTTGGCTTTCTCCTTTTTCATATCCTTTATCTTTCCAATATTCTACAAATTTTTTTGCTCTTTTTTGTTGTTCATTTATTTTCATCTTTAATATCTTTCCTTTCACAAAGCACAAATTGGTTGGAAAAAAATTATTTTTCAACCTTTTCTTTTTTGCCTATGATTATATCATATTAATATACTTTTGTCTTATATATTAATATTTTACTTTAAAAAAATAGTAAGCAAATTAACTTCAAATTTTGCTTACTATTTTTTACACTAGCATAATTATTAATACCATAGCATATGTTATATATATTTATTTTCTGTTTTTTATAAAATCTAAATATAAATTTTTAGCAGTTTCTGGGCTATCTACACCTTCTGCATTTTTTACAGGTGCGAATTCTTCTTCTCTTTTTACTCTCATAATAGCCATATCATTTAATCTTTCAAATGCATCAAATATAAATGCTTCAAATTTATATGCATTTGGTTCATTTGGTACTACTATAACTCCACTTTCATCTATATATTTTGCTTTTTTAAATGCACTATGATATGGTAATTTATTTCTAGAGATTTCTTCAATTGCTTTTATATTAAACAAGTTACATAGTATATGTGATTCTCCATATAATAATTCTCCATTTTCATCAATGGCTTCTGCCATCTCATTGGTAATTTCTGTGTATTCTATAACACTTGGTCTACCATCTTTTTTACAAAATACTCCTACTTTTTCTTTAGGATTATTTTTTACAACTGATTTTCCTGCTGCTAAACATTTTGAATTTATTGCAAGTCCTGTAAGAATTGGATCTACCATTTTTGCAAGTACATTATCTACTCCTGCAATAAAAATCCATTCTATTCCTCTTGTTTGCATATCTTCTATTATGCCTTCTTTTCTCATTGCTTCAAAAATTCCACCATGTCCATCTGCTGCTTGCTTTACTAATCCTTTATCATCTACTAATATTTTTCCTTTGGTATCTAACATTGGCATTTCATTTTGAATAAAGAATTTTACATTCTCTTCTCCCATTTCAAAATAGTTATGACGTTTAAAAAATTCTTGTGTTTGTCTATTATTTTCTTTACTTGTCATAATGTACCATGGAATAACTGCATTATACTTTTTTATGGCTTCTTTTATTGTTTGGGCAAGTAGTGTAAATAATGGTCTTTTAGGCTCTACATCTAATTCAAAAGTTCCTTTTGGTCCATCATGTCCAAGTCTTGTCCCTTGTCCTCCAGCCATTGTTACTACTGCATATTTCCCACCTTTTATTATTTCTATTCCTTTTTTTTCATAATTTTCTTTTTCATCTTTTTCTAATTTGTCTTTATCTATATATGATAATGGTTTAATTTCAAGGTTATCAAAATGTTTTTTTATTTTTGTTTCTTCATATAATTTTTGCATATGTTCAAAATCTATTTTTAATATTTGGTTTAGTAATTCTTCCTTTTTTGCTTCAATTAATTTATCATAACTTCTTAATAATTGCTCTTGATGATATTTTTTTAATACTTTTTGAACCTCTTTTAGTTTTTCATCCATTTTTATACTTCCTCTCATACTGCTATATAATAGCATAATGTTAGTTTTGAGAATATATTATACTAAAATTTATAATAAGTCAATAGCTAAACCTATTTCCTATTTACTTACTAGATAATAGTTTTTGCTAATTTTTTTAGAAAAGGCTAAATATAAGTATTAGAATTTTTAATATTTATATTTAACCTCTTCATTTGCTACTATTAACAAACACGTCTATTTATATATTATCCTATTTTTTTTAAATCTGTTATCACTTGGCTAATTTCTTTTATTCCAGATGTATTTAACACATACTCATATTTATCAATAATTGTATTTATTTCTTTATATTTTGCTATTTCATAACAATTAATTATTGTTATTTCTTTGTCAAATATGCTTTTTATAATTTTATCTATATTCTTATTTGCTATTTTCATATATTCTTCATTTCCATCTACTATAATGTTTATTGCTTGTACATCTTTTAGTAATGATTCTATTTCATTTTTAATTTCACTAAATTTACAAATAGATTTACTATTCCAGTTAATTTCTAATATTTTATTTTGTGTTTCTCTTTTCAAATTCATTTTTGATAATAGTTCTTCTATATTACTTTTTATTCCTTTTTCAAGTATTGTTAATACTTTTTTATTTTCATTTATTGTTTTATTTATATGAGGCAATAACATTGTAGTTAAATGCCACTCATCTACGTAGAAACTACATACTTTTGTTACATTACTATTGTTTTTTCTCATGTTTACTTCCCCTTTTTTCCTTTGTTTTTGACCACTGGTAAATTTTACCATTGTTACAAAAATATGTCAATAATATTTCATAAGAAATACAAAAAACTTTTCGACATTGTAATTTACATTTTTTGAATTATATGTATATTTTTTTTATTTTGGTTAATACTTTTTTTAAAGAGATATTTTTACAATTTAAGTATTTTTTTTAAATATTTAAAATTATAGTAATTACTTTTAATAATTTCATTATTTAGTATTTACTTTATAAATTACTATTTTTACAATATTTTAAAATTTGTACCTAATAAGGAGGTTTTTTTATGAATACTCTATTAAATATTATATGTAATAAAAAAGTAAAATATTCCATTTTGATTTTATTTCTACTATTTCTATATATAACTGTTTGTGCTTTTTCATATGTAAATGCTGTATCTCGCGATATTTCAAATAGTGTATTTAGACTTCATGTTATTGCAAATAGTGATAGTGCAGAGGATCAAAATTTAAAATATATTGTACGTGACAATGTTTTAGCTTATATGAATGATATTTGCAAAAGTGTTAAATCTAAAGATGAAGCAATTTTAGTTGCTACTGAGCATTTAGATGAATTTAAACAAATTGCTATTAATACTATAAAAGAAAATGGTTTTGATTATGATGTAAATATTGAAATTCGGTAATTTTTCATTTCCAACTAAAACATATGGTGATATAAGTTTGCCTAGTGGATATTATGATGCTCTAAGAATTAAAATTGGAAATGCAGATGGTAAAAATTGGTGGTGTGTAATGTTTCCTCCATTATGTTTTGTTGATGTAAGTTCTGGTATTGTTCCTGATGAATCTAAGGAAACAATGAAAAAGGATTTATCGGATGAAGAATTTAGTCTAATTTCTAATGAAGATGATTCTAAAATTAGTTTCAAATTTAAACTTATAGAATTATTCCAAAATGCAATAATTACTACTGCTAAGAATTAATGCTTACTAGATAATGGTTTTTGTGCTAAAATTTATTGCAAACATTGTAGGGGCGAGCATTGCTCGCCCCTACAATGTTTGCAATAAATTTTAGCACAAAAACCATTATCCTGTAAGAATTACCAAAACAAATTACTAAAAACTGTTGTAAATAACAATTATTTATGGTATATTTTTAACTAATAGAGTATTTTAGTACTCTATTTTTATTGAATATGAAAAATTTTCGATTTTCCCTAGGAGGAGTTTATTTTGGATAAATTAGTTATTAATGGTGGTACACCTTTAAAAGGTGAAGTTTCAATAGGTGGTGCAAAAAATGCTGCTGTTGCAATACTTCCTGCAAGTTTACTTAATGATGGTATTTGTACTATTGAAAATTTACCTAATATTAGTGATGTTAAATGCCTTATAGAAATTATTGAAGCTTTAGGTGCTAAAATTACTTGGATTTCTAATAATTCAATTACTATTGATTCTAGAAATCTTGCTTGTACTAATGCTCCTTTAGAACTTACTCGTAAGTTTAGAGCTTCTTATTATTTAATTGGTGCTTTACTTGGTAGATGTAAAAATGTTCAAGTTGGTATGCCTGGCGGTTGTAAACTTGGTGCAAGACCAATTGATCAACATATTAAAGGCTTTGAAGCTCTTGGTGCTACTGTAGAGGTTGGTCAAGGTAATATAAAAGCTAGTGCTAATAAATTAATTGGTACTTCTATTTATATGGATATGGTTTCTGTTGGTGCTACTATAAATGTTATGATTGCAAGTGTTTTAGCAGAAGGTACTACTATTATTGATAATGCTGCAAAAGAGCCTCATGTTGTTGATGTTGCAAATTTTTTAAATGCTATGGGGGCTGACGTTCGCGGTGCTGGTACTGATGTTATAAAGATTAATGGTGTAGAAAAATTGTCACGGAAATGTTACTTATTCTGTTGTTCCAGATCAAATTGAAGCTGGCACTTTTATGCTTGCAGCTGTTGCAACTCATGGTGATTTATTTATTAAAAATTGTATTACTAAACATTTAGAATGTATTACTGCTAAAGTTGTAGAAATGGGTGCTCATGCGGTTGAAACAAATGGAGATTGTATTCATGTTTGGTGTGATGAAAGAACTTCTAAAACTAATATTAGAACTTCACCATACCCAGGCTTTCCTACTGATTTACAACCACAAATGGGTGTAGTACTATCTTTGTCTAATGGCACTAGTATTATTAATGAAAGCATTTGGGAATCCAGATTTCAATATACAGATGAATTAAATAAAATGGGTGCTAAAATTACTGCTCAAGGTAAAAGTGCTGTTTTTGAAGGTGTAAAAACTTTATATGGTTCTCCTGTTTATGCAACTGATTTAAGAGCAGGTGCTGCACTTATTATTGCAGGTATTGCTGCTTCTGGTGTTACTGAAATTTATAATCTTGAACATATTGATAGAGGCTATGAAAATATTGAAGAAAAGTTTAAAAATATTGGTGCTGATATTAAGCGTGTGAGTATTGACGAGTAAAAAATATCATTAAACCATTTTGCACTATTAAGATAATAAATAATCAAATTCATGGCAAAGGATGAAATAATTAATTATGTTAAAATTTTGTAGTTTATATAGTGGAAGTACTGGTAATAGCTTATTTATAGAAAGTGATAATGTTAAATTATTAGTAGATAGTGGTGTAAGTGCTAAAAAAATTGAAGATGGTTTAAGTTCTATTGGTGTTGATATTAGTGATATTGACGCTATTTTAGTTACACATGAACATACAGACCATGTTCAATCTTTGGGTACTATTTCTAAGAAATTTAATATTCCTGTTTATGCAAATTCAAAAACTTGGGATGCTATGCCTTTACAAAAAGATAAAATTAGTGATAATAATATAAATTTTTTTAATAATGAGGAACTTTTTGAAATTGGTGATTTTGTTATTCATCCATTTAGTATCCCTCATGATGCTGCAAATCCTTGTGGATTTAGTTTTGAATGTGATAAAAATAAGTTTAGTATTGCAACTGATTTAGGTCATATGACTAATCATATTATAGATAATTTAGAAGGCTCTTCTTTTTTATGTTTAGAGTCTAATTATGACCCTGAAGTTTTAAAGTGTTCTAAATATCCATATCTTTTAAAAACTAGAATTGCTGGTCCAAATGGACACTTATCTAACAAACTTGCTGGACAAACTATATCTCATTTGATTAATTCAGGGCTTAACAAAGTAGTCTTAGGACATTTATCTAAGGAAAATAATTTTCCTGAACTTGCACTTCATACTGTTTATGAGGAACTTGCTATAAATAATTTTTCAAATGATTCTGTTAGTTTAAGTGTTGCAAGTAGAATTAATCCTAGTGAAATTTTTGAGATTAGTAGTTCAAATGTAAGTTGCGGAATTAGTAAGTAATATCTATAGCTATAAGATTATATAATCTTAGCAATAGCAAGCACTAACCTTTATTATTAAGGGAGGGTAATTATATGCTTAATATTAATATAATTTGTGTTGGTAAAATTAAAGAAGATTTCTTAAAATCTGCTGTTCAAGAATATTCTAAACGTTTGAGTAAGTATTGTAATCTAAATTTTATAGAATTACCTGACGAAAAATTACCTAATAAATTAAATCTTAGTATTATTAATGATATTAAACAAAAAGAATGCACTAGGATATTGCAAAATATAAAGAAAGATTCCTATGTCATTTGCTTAGATTTAAAAGGTAAAGAAATTTCTTCTATTGATTTTTCTAAAAAGATTGAAAATATAGGATTAAATTTTAATAGTACTATTACTTTTATTATTGGAGGTACTTTAGGTCTTACTGATAATGTTCTTACAGAATCAAATGAACTTTTATGTTTTTCTAAAATGACTTTCCCTCATCAACTTATACGTGTATTTTTACTTGAGCAATTGTTTAGGGCTTTTAAAATTTCTAAAAATGAAACTTATCATTGGTGAAATATAAGACATACTAGCGACATGGTGAGGTAGTGCTTTTCTTTTTTTAGTATATGAAAAAAAGAAAATGCCCTACCTCACGCAAGATGTCGCGGTCTCATATTCTATATAATTATATAGTAACTATCATATTAATATTAGAAATTTAATACATTTTAACATTAAATCTCCTTTTTTGGTAATACTACTAAAAATAGGAGGTTTTTATATGAGTTCATTATGGATTGATTCTACTAAAGATATTAAGGAAACTTTTAGTTCTCTTGATAAAGATATTTGTGTTGATATTTGTATTGTAGGCGCTGGTATTACTGGTATTTCTACTGCTTATATGCTTTCAAAGGCTGGCTTTAAGGTTTGTGTTTTAGAAAAAGATAAAGTAGGTTATCATACAACTCGGTAATACCACTGCTAAAATTACTTCTCAACATGGATTATTTTATAATTATCTTATTAATACTTTTTCTAAAGAATATGCTAAGGGCTACTTAGATGCTAATGAACAAGCTATTCATAACATAAAAAATATTATAGATGAAGAACAAATTGATTGTGATTTTGAATTTCAAGATAACTATGTTTATACTGATTTAGAAGATGAAATTATTAAAATAAAACATGAAGTATCTGCTGTAAATTCTTTGGGGTTTGATGCTGAATATGTTGACAAATTAAATGCTCCTTTTAATGCTTTAGTAGGTATTAAATTTAAAAATCAAGCACAGTTTAATCCTCTTAAGTATGTATACGGTCTATGCAAATGTATAATAAATAACAATGGAGAAATTTACGAAGATTCTAAGGTTTATGATATAAAAAAGTCTACTGATGGTTATATTTCTTATACTAAAAATAATAGTGTTCATTCAAAGTATGTTGTACTTACTAGCCATTATCCTATTATTAATGTTCCTGGTTTTTATTTTTTGAAGATGTATCAAGAAGCATCTTATATTATTGGTATAGAAACTAATTCACCTCTTTTTGATGGTATGTATATTAATACTAAATCTCCAACTACTTCTTTTAGAACGGCTAATTATAATGGTAAAAAAATTCTCTTAATTGGTGGTTCAGAACATAAAGTTGGTGCTAAAGAGGATTTATCAAATTGTTATACTAATTTAGAAAAAGTTGCAAAATCTCTTTATGCTGATAGCAAAGTGCTATTTAAATGGCAAACCCAGGATTGTGTATCTCTTGATAAGATTCCATATATTGGTGAATTTTCAAATATAATGCCTAATTTCTATGTTGCAACACGGCTTTAAGAAGTGGGGTATGACTACATCAAATGTAGCAGCTAATATTATCTTAGATAAAATTTTAGGTAAATCTAATCCTTATGAAGATATCTTTTTATCTACTAGGTTTAAGCCTATTAAAAATGGTACAGAATTTACTGATATGTTAAAACAGGTTTCTAATTCTTTAGTTTTTGATAAGTTTAAAATTCCAAATGATACTTTAAATGGAATTGGTAGAGATGAAGGTAAGATTGTCGAAGTAGAAGGTACTAAAGTTGGTATTTATAGAAATTCCGCTGGAAAGTTTTTTGCTATAAAACCTGTTTGTACTCATCTTGGATGTGAGCTATCTTGGAATAATTTAGAAAAGACTTGGGATTGCCCTTGCCACGGTTCTAGATTTAGCTATACAGGAAAAAGTTTATATGACCCAAGTATAAAGGATTTGGAATTGATTAATTTGGAGTAATTAATCTTTCAAACTTAAATTAATCTCTAAGTAGCTTCACGTGGACGAGAGCACTTTTTGTTTTTCAAATCTTGAGAGAAAAACAAAAATGTCCTCGCGTCCAGCAAGATGAAGCGTATTTCAAAATGTTAAACTCCCATTATATTATATCCACTATCAGCATATATAACTTGACCTGTTATACTGTCTGCCATACTGCTAAGTAAAAATGTTGCAACATTACCAACTTGTTCAGTTGTTACATTTCTATGTAATGGTGATTTTTCTTCTACTACTGTTAGTATAGATGAAAAATCTTTTATTCCTTTTGCAGATAGTGTTTTTATTGGTCCTGCTGAAACAGCATTTACCCTCATTCCAACTTTTCCTAAATTTTCTGCTAAATATCTTACACTTGCTTCTAATGCTGCTTTTGCAACTCCCATCACATTATATCCTTCTAATACTTTTGTAGAACCGTGGTATGTTAAAGTTACTATACTTGCATTTTCATTTAACATATCTAATTCTTTTGCCATTCTTGTAGCAAGTACAAATGAATATGCACTTACATCAACAGCGTGTGAATATCCGCTTTTTGATGTATATACAAAGTCGTTGTGTAAGTCTTCTGTATTAGCATGTGCTATTGCATGCACAATTCCATCTATTTTTCCATTTTCTTCTTTTATTTTAGTAAATGCCTCTTTTACTAATTCATCTTCTGATGCACCATTTAATACATATGCTTTACTTCCTTTAAATTCTTTAATTAGTTCCTCTATTTTATCTTTATTATCTTCTCCCATATATGTAAAAATTAGTTTTGCTCCATTATCATATGCAGACTTAGCAATTCCAAATGCTATACTCCACTTGTTTCTTATTCCCATAATTAATATTTTTTTGTCTTTTAATAACATTTTTATTCCTCCCTAAAATTTTGTATTATTTTTGTTTGGGTCGATAATGTCTTCTCCCCAAAGATTGTTTGCAATTGGTTTTTTCGGACACGGAATCCGCCCACCCTACATTGTTTGCATCAAATTTATTTTCATTTTCTTGGGCAGGTACAAGACCTGCCCCTACGGCGTTTGCATTTTGTATTTCCCCATGTTTCTAAATTTTTGGTATCTATCTTGTACAATTTGTTCTGTGCTTAATTTATTTAATTCGTTTATTGTATTTGTTATTTCTTTTTTTAGTGTTTCTACTACTTTTTTAAAAATGTCTTCTTCATTACCATTTGGCTCTTTTATTATTTTATCTATTACTTTTAAATCATATAAATCTTTTGCAGTTAGTTTCATTTTTTCTGCTGCTTCTTTATATCTGCTTGAATCTTTCCATAAAATAGTACTATATCCTTCTGGTGAAAGTATTGAATAAATAGCATTTTCTAACATAAATACTTTGTTTGCAACACCTATTGCTAGAGCTCCTCCACTTGAACCTTCTCCTACTACTATTGCTATTATTGGTACTTTTAATTTTGCCATTTCAAACATAGATTTTGCAATTGCTTCTCCTTGACCTCTTTCTTCTGCACCAATTCCTGGATATGCCCCTTTTGTATCAATAAAAGTAATAACTGGTCTTTTAAATTTTTCTGCTTGTTTCATAAATCGAATTCCTTTTCTATAACTTTCAGGATTTGGCATTCCAAAATTTCTTTCTATATTTTCTTTTGTTCCGTCTTCCTTTTTGTTCTGCAATTATTGTGAAGTTTTGGTTTTGTATTTTTGCAAGTCCACATACAATTGCTTTATCATCTTTAAAGTTTCTATCTCCATGTAGTTCTATGAAATCATCAAATATAGCTTCTATATAGTCTAGTGATGTTTTTCTTTTAGGGTTTCTTGCTATTTCAACTCTTTCCCATGCAGTAAGCTGTTTTTTCAAATTTTACACCTCCTGTTTATGATACTTTATTAGTTTATATAGCATATCTTTCATATCTTTTCTTTGAACTATCTTATCTATAAATCCATGCTCTAATAAAAATTCTGCTGTTTGAAATCCAACTGGCAATTCTTGTTTTATGGTTTGTTCTATAACTCTAGGTCCTGCAAAACCTATCATAGCTTTTGGTTCTGATAAAATTATATCTCCTAAACTTGCAAATGATGCTGTTACTCCCCCATATGTAGGATCTGTTAATACAGATATATAAAGTAGTCCTGCTTCATCTAGTTTTGTAAGTGCTACTGATACTTTTGCCATTTGCATTAGAGATATAATTCCTTCTTGCATTCTTGCACCACCTGATACACAAAATATAATAAGTGGCAATTTTAATTTTATTGCTTGTTCAATTGCATATGTTATCTTTTCTCCTACTACAATCCCCATACTCCCCATAAAAAATCCACTATCCATTATACATATTACTACTTTTTCTCCATTTATATTTCCTGTACCACAGCTAACGGCTTCTTCAAGTCCTGTTTTTTCTCTTAGTGCTTTTAATTTTTTTGGATAATCGTCTAAATCTAATGGATTTGTTGTTTCTATATTAAATTCGAATCTCTCATATGTTCCATTATCTATAACTAATTCTATTCTCTTTCCAATGTGCATTCTAAAGTAGTGACCACAATTTGGACAAATGTTTAAGTTTTCTCTAACTTTTTCTTTATATATGATTTCTTTACAACTCTCGCATTTTACCCATTTCCCTATTGGTATATCTACTTTAGATTTTTTGTTCTTAACATTTGCCATCTCTCTTTTTTTTATTTTATCAACAACCATTTTTACTCCTTGTTACAATTTAATTTTTATAACTTCAGTGTGTCTTTGAAGATTTTCTAGCAATTGGTTACTGAATAATTCTTTTAAGCATATAGCAACGAAAAGTACCTTTACAATCTACATTTTATAAGCCAAGGCGAGACAACCTTCAAAATTAAATATGGATGGTTGCTCCTAATCGCACTCGGGCTTTCCGCCCTCGTTTGGTCGCTTCGTGGCTTAAAAATGTAGATTTCCAAAATTATTTTTGTTGCTATCAAAATAAACGCTATTAACCAGTAACGGCAATTGCTTCCAACCTCCAACCTCCAATTTCCAACTTCTAACTTCTAACCTCTAACTTCTAAATCAATAAATGAAGTGTCAAAGTTTCCCCTAATAAAATCTGGATTTCTTATTATGTGAAAAAGGAAATCTCTATTTGTGTCTATTCCATCTACTACTAATTCCTCTAATGCTCTTTTCATTTTTGCTATTGCTTCATTTCTATTAGTTCCGTGTGTTATTATTTTGGCAATCATTGAATCATAATGTGGTGGTATTGTATACCCATTATATATTGCAGTATCTACTCTTATTCCATTTCCACCTGGTAAGTTTATTTCATTAATTTTTCCAGGACTTGGCATGAAGTTTTTCATAGGATTTTCAGCATTTATTCTACATTCTATTGAATGACCATTAAATTTTATATCTTTTTGTTTAAATTTTAGCTCTTCCCCTGCCGCTATTTTTATTTGTGCTTTTACAATGTCTATCCCTGTTCTCATTTCAGTTATAGGATGTTCTACTTGTATTCTTGTATTCATTTCCATAAAGTAGAAGTTTTTATCACTATCTACTAAAAACTCTACTGTTCCACAGCTTGTATATTCTGCTATCTCAGCCGCTTTTACAGCAACTTTTCCCATTTTGTTTCTTAATTTGTCATCGATTGCAGTTGATGGTGTTTCTTCTATTATTTTTTGGTGATTTCTTTGAATTGTACAATCTCTTTCTCCTAAATGCACTATATTTCCATGTTCATCAGCTAATATTTGTATTTCTATATGTCTTGGATTTTTTATAAATTTTTCTATGTATATTTCGTCATCATTAAATGAGTTTTTTGCTTCTTGTTTTACTATATTATAGTTCGTTTCTAACTCATTACTATTGTTTACTATTCTAATTCCTTTTCCTCCACCTCCTGCTGCTGCTTTTAGCATAATAGGATAACCTATTTTTTCACAAATTTCTGTAGCATCTTTTAATCCTTTTACACTTCCGTCTGATCCTGGTATAACTGGAACTCCTGCTTGTTTCATAAGTTCCTTACTATTCGATTTATTTCCTAATAAATTTATTACTTTTGAACTAGGTCCTATGAATTTAATATTAGATTCCTCACATATTTTTGCAAATTCTGCATTTTCAGATAAAAACCCAAAACCTGGATGTATACTGTCTGCTCCTGTTATATATGCTGCTTCAATTATGTTTTGTATGTTTAAATAACTCTTTTTTGATGGTGCAGGTCCTATACATATTGCTTCATCTGCAAGACGTGTATGAAGTGCATCTTTATCAGCTTGTGAATATATTGCAACTGTTTTTATATTCATTTCTTTACATGCTCTAATTATACGGACGGCAATTTCTCCACGATTTGCAATTAATATTTTGTTCATTGTTTTTTCACCTCTTTTTATTTGTTAATTTTCAATATATAATCTGCTCCAAAATTACTGTTTTTAAACTATAATTTATTTCTAATTAGTTCCACGTGGATGTAGTGCTTTTTATTTTTCGAACCTTGAGAGAAAAATAAAAATGCCCTACATCCAGCAAGATGGAACGGACTTTATAATGTATAACTTGAATAGTAACACTCCAAATGCTGAAAATGTATTATTTACACCACTGCAAATGTTAATTCTCCCTTTGCTGCCACAATACCATTAACTGTTGCTATTGCCTCTCCTACCCCTATTGGTCCTTTTCTTTTTATTATTTTTACTTCTAATTTAAGTGTATCTCCTGGAACTACCATTTTTTTAAATTTCATTTTATCTATTCCACCAAATAAAGCATTTTTTCCTTTGTTTTCTTCCATAGATAAGATTGCAACTGCTCCTGTTTGTGCTAAACTTTCTGTAATTAATACTCCTGGCATTATAGGGTTTCCTGGGAAGTGTCCTTTGAAATACCATTCTTCTTTATTTACGTTCTTATATGCTATAGCACTTTCCCCTGGTATAAATTCCTCTACTTCATCTATCATTAAAAATGGCTCTCTTTGTGGAATTATTTCTTTTATTTGTTCTTTATTTAACATTGTACTCTCCCTATTTTATTCTAAACAATGGTGTACCATATTCTACTGGTTCTCCATCATTTACTAAAATTTCTATAATTTTTCCAGAAAATTCACTTTCTATTTCATTCATTAGTTTCATTGCTTCTACTATACAAAGTGTATCTCCTTTTTTTACTTCTTTTCCTATTTCTACATATGGATTAGAGGTTGGGGATGGTTTAAGATAAAAGGTTCCTACCATTGGTGATTTTACAATATTTGCATTAGTTTGTTCTTGTTTTTTAGTGTTTTGTGTAGTAATTACACTTTGTTCATTAATAATTGGTACTAAATTAGGGGTTATTTCTTGTTTTTGTTCTTTTTTCATACTGATTTTTGTGCCATCTGCGAAGTCTATGTCTATGGAGGTTAATTTTGAATTTCCCATGTCTTCTATTAATTGTTTTATTTTTTCATATTCCATTTTTTTATCTTCCTTTCTGTTTATTTTAAAATCTAATAAAATTTTCTATGTGGGTAGGCACAAGACCTGCCCCTACATCGTCTACAATTTATTCCTCATATTTTTTTATAATAATACTTGCATTGTGTCCTCCAAAACCTAAAGAGTTGGACATAACTATATTTAATTTTGCATCTCTTATCTCATTTGGTACTATATCTAAATCACATTCTTCATCTTTTTCTTTATAATTGATTGTTGGTGGGACTTTTTGTTCTAAAATTGCTTTTGTACATATTATTGCTTCTACTGCTCCTGCAGCACCTAATAAATGCCCTGTATTTCCTTTGGTTGAGCTTACCATTACCTTATTTGTGGCTTCTTTTAGTGCATTTTTTATTGCTGTTGTTTCTATAGAATCGTTTAAATGTGTAGATGTTCCATGTGCATTTATATAGTCTATATCTTTTGGTTTAATGTTAGCATCTTTTATTGCTCTTATAATTGCTTTTTTAGCTCCCACTCCTTCTGGATCTGGTGAAGTAATATGATATGCATCTGTGGTTGCTCCATATCCTATCATTTCTGCATATATTTTGGCTCCCCTTTTTTTTGCGTGCTCTAGTTCTTCTAGTACAATAATTCCTGCACCTTCACCCATAACAAACCCGCTTCTTTCTTTATCAAATGGTATACTTGCTCTTTCTTTTGTATCAGCATGTGTTAAGGCTTTCATATTTTCAAATCCTGCAATTCCTATAGTACAAATTGTTGCTTCTGCTCCTCCAGCAAATATAACATCTTCATATCCATTTTTTATGTTTCTATATGCTTCTCCTATTGCATGTGTTGAAGATGCACACGCTGTAACTATTGACATAGACTCTCCTTTTGCTCCTATTTCTATTGCAATGTTTCCTGCTGGCATATTTGCTATTGCCATAGGTATAAACATAGGTGAAACTCTGTTATGACCTTTTATATAATTTGTCTCACATTGTTCTTGTATTGTTGTTAGTCCTCCTATTCCTGAACTAACAAATACTCCTACTTTTTCAAAATCTGTATTTTGTTCGTTTATTCCAGAATTCCCAATTGCTTCTTTTGTCGCTATTATTGCAAACTGAGAGCTTCTATCAAGTCTTTTTGCTTGTTTTGGTTCAAAATATTCTAATGGATTATAGTTTTTTACTTCTGCATCAAATTTTGTTTTGAAATTACTTGCATCAAATAGTTTTATTTCATCTATTCCGCATTTTTTTTCTAAAATTCCATTCCACATTTCATCTACAGTTTTTCCTATTGGAGTTATTGCTCCAAATCCTGTTATTACTACTCTTTTTTCCATTTCTTTATCCTTTCTATTGCATTTATTTGCAATCTATGATATTATGTTAATACTATAAACCCAAGGAGGTATACATTATGAATGAACATGATGAATTAATGAATTTTTTTGAAGTGTTGACTACACTTCGGAATGAGTATGCTAGAAGTAATAACCGTAATAAGGTAGATATGATTTCTGTCCTTGCTCAGGTAGCTGTTGACGTAATTAAGTGCGGAAAAATCCCTAGTTGTTTTGAACTTAAAAAGTTAGATCCTTACAATAAAGACATTTTAATTAAGCCTGTTAAGGAATTATTCTCTCGCTTATCAGTTGAGCTTACAATTTTTGATGAGGGTATATCGCATACTAATAAAGGTAAGCTTTATCACGTAACCTTTGCAACAGTACCGAAACATTAATTCACAAACTGAAACCTTTTTCTTTGTATTATGAAGAATGAAGGTTTCTTTTTTACATTAACATTCCTCCATCTACATTTATTACTTGACCAGTTATGTATGAACTTTCATCACTTGCTAAAAATTTTACAAGGTTTGCAACATCCTTAGAAGTTCCTATTCTTTTTAATGGAATAGTTTTTGAAATTTCTTCCTTAATTTCTTCTTTTAATACATCTGTCATACTAGTTTCTATAAAGCCTGGTGCTACCGCATTTACTAATATTCCCCTAGATGCTACTTCTTTTGCTAGGCTTTTTGTAAAACCTATTATTCCTGCTTTTGACGCTGAATAGTTTGTTTGACCTGCATTTCCTGCTATTCCTACTACTGATGATATGTTTATTATTTTTCCTGAACGTGCTTTTATCATATAGCTAATTACATTTTTTGTTACATTAAATGTTCCAACTAAGTTTGTATCTATTACATCTGTAAAATCTTCTTTTTTCATTCTCATTAGTAATGTGTCTTTTGTTATTCCTGCATTGTTTACTAATACATCTATTTTTCCATATTCTTCTATAATCTCTTTTGTAAATTTTTCACAGTCTTCAAAGTTAGATACATCTCCTTTAACTGTAAGACATTTTATTCCTTTTTGTTCAATTTCTTTTTTTGTGTTTTGTAGTTCTTCATTTTCTGTTCTATAATTTATTACAATATCATATCCACTTTCTGCAAGGGTTATAGCAATGCTTTTTCCTATTCCTCTTGCTCCTCCTGTTATAAATGCTACCTTATTCATTTTGCTCCTCCTTGTTATTATCAATTATCTATTTTAGAATGATGTAATAGTTTATATATTAATATTTAAAACCCTTGGTGTCGCAACCTACGTTTTACACTTTCATATGTAGGTTGCTCCAAATCGCCCTACGCTTACGCTCCGGTTGGTCGCTTACGCGGGTTTTATATTAATATATAAACTATTACATCATTTTAATAATAACATTTACATATTAATTTTTTAGATAACCTAATGTGTTTTCTAAACTGCCTACATCATTTATATTAAATATTTGTATTGGCAATTCTTGCTTCATTCTTTTTACAAATCCTATTAAGGTTTTTCCTGGTCCTATTTCGATAAATGTATCTATTCCACTGTCTAACATATTTTGTAGTGTTTTCGAAAATCTTACAGGATTTATAATATGCTTTGCTAATATATCTTTAATATCATCTGTATTTTTGTAAAATTCTCCATCTATGTTTTTTATTACTTTCGTCTCGAATTTATTTATTGTTACTTTTTCTAATTCTTTTCTTAAAGCATTGGAACTTTCTATTAGTTTTTCAGTATGAAATGGACCTGCTGTTTTTAGTATCATTACTTTTTTTGCACCCATTTCCTTTGCAATTTTTTCTGCTTCTTTAATGGCGTTTTCTTCTCCTGAAATTGCCACTTGCCCTATTGTGTTATAGTTTGCAGGTTTTACAAAACCACATTTTACTTTTTTGCAAACTTCTTCTACTTGCTCATCTGTAAGTCCTAGTATTGCTGCCATTTGCCAGTCTCCTTTAGGTAATAGGTTTTGCATATATTCTCCTCTTTTTTTTACTAGGTTTATTCCTTCTTCAAAGGAAAGAACATTATTATTTATTAGTGCTGTATATTCTCCTAAACTTAGCCCTGCTTGTATATCACATTCTATATTTTCTTGTTTTAGTATTTCTAATATTCCTAAGCTCATTGTTAATATTGCAAGTTGTGTGTTTTGTGTTTGGTTTAATAATTCTTCTGGTCCTTCAAAGGTTATTTTTGCAATGTCTATATCCGTAATTTGTTTTACTTTATTATAGATATTTCTTACTATTTCATATTTTTCATATAGGTCTTTTCCCATTCCTATGCTTTGTGATCCTTGACCTGGAAATAAAAATCCAATTTTCAATTTTATTCCTCCTATTTTATGGGTCGATAATGGCTCTCTTCCCCCTACATTGTTTGTATTTATTTCATTGGTTTTTCTCTTTCTGGGCGGACACGAGGCCCGCCCCCCCTACAGCGTTTACATTATTTTTAATATTTCTTTTTCAAACCTATTGCAAAATTCTGTTATAAATTCTTTTGTGTCCACATATATACCAAATTCTTTTTTTATTGATGTGGCTATATTTTGTATTTCATCTCTAAAGTTTTGTTTCCCTGTGTTTATTCCTATTCCTACTACTAAATATTTTACATTTTCTTTAACTACTTTAGTTTCTGTTAGAATTCCACCTAGTTTTTTTCCATTATATACAATATCATTTGGTGCTTTTATTTGTAGTTCTATATTATATAAATTTTTAAATATATCTAATATGATTTCAGCAATTTTTACTGTTATTCCTTTTAATTCCTTTATATTGCAATTCATCTTTATAAAAAATGAAAATGCTATGTTGTTTTCTTCATCTGTGTACCATATTCTACCATGTGTTCCTATTCCTTTTGTTTGATTATCTGCCATTATTAATGTTCCATTTGGTGTATTTTCATTTTCTACTAACTTCCATATTTGATTTTGTGTTGAGTCTATTTGTTTATAATAAATTGAGTTTTTACCTAAAAAGTTAGTTTTTAGATTTTTCAATAACATCTAAGTTTTCCTGCCTTTTTATTTTATTCGTTGTTGTTTTTATTAATGGTTCTTCTGTTAGTAATATGCCTCTTATTGCTTTATATTTTGGCATTGTTTGGTTTATTTCTTTTATTTTATTTGATAATACTTTATATATTTCATCTTCACTTACTACTTTATATGTATCTTTAACCAATTCTTTATCATATACTATTTTTACATTTATTTTTATATCGTCCTTATCATTTGATTGTTTTTTTCCAAAAATGAAAGATTCCTTAACTCCTTCTATTTTGTTTACTAAATTTTCTATTTCTTCTGGAAAAATATTTTTACCATTTTTTAAAACTATTACACTTTTCTTTCTTCCACATATAAATATGTATCCGTCTTCATCAATTCTTGCTAAATCTCCTGTATGAAACCATCCATTTTTTATTGCTTCATTTGTTGCTTTTTTATTATCATAATATTCAAGCATTACACTTGGTCCTTTTACAAGTAATTCACCTATTCCTTCTCTATTTTTATCTTGAATTTTTACTTTTATGCTTGGTACAGCTTTACCAATTGAGCCTATTTTATAGTACTTATTGCTTCCAACTCCAACAACTGGTGATGTTTCTGTTAATCCATATCCTTGTACTAGGTTTAAACCAAGTAGTCTATATTTTTCTTCTATTACTGGGTCTAAAGCTGCTGCTCCACTTATGAATAGTTTTATTTTTCCACCTAGCATTTCGTGTATTTCTTTGAATACTTTTCTTTTTACTTCCATTGAAGAATTTTTATATTTTTCTTCTTTTTCTAATATTTCTTGAAGCTTTCCTTGCTTTTCAAGTTGTTTTCTAATCATCATAAAAATTCTTTCATATATGCTTGGAACACATGCCATAACACTAATTTGATATTCGTTTATATTTTCTGCTATGTGCCTTAGCCCATCACAAAATGTTCTTTTAGAACCTTTATATAGAGATAATAAAAATCCAACGGTACATTCAAAAACGTGATGAACTGGTAGTACAGAAAGTAATGTATCGCGTTCATTAATGTCTAGCACACTTGCTATATCCATTAAATTTGAACATATATTTTTATGTGATAGTGCTACTACTTTAGATTTTGATGTTGTTCCAGAGGTAAATAGCATAATGCTCATAGTTTCTGCATCAATTTTTGCATCTAAAAATCTTCTATCTCCATTTTCTATTAGCCTTTTTCCTTTTTGAATTAGTTCTTGTTGTGAGTATACACCATCTGCGTGTATTTCAATATCCATAGATATTAAGTGTTTTAATTTGTTATTTTCATTATATTTGATTTTATTTATCGTCTTTTCATATTTTTCTGAGTAAAATATCGCTTCTATTCCGTGATCTTTCTATTAATGCTTCTATTTCATTTTCTGGTAAGGCTTTATCTAGTGGTACTACTATTCCTGTGCCACATACTATTGATAAATATGCTATTTCCCATTCAAATCTATTTTCTCCTATAACTGCTATTTTTTTATTCTTTAATCCCATATCTATTAGGGCGGTTCCAAGGCTATCTATTATTTCTCTTGTTTCTTTATGTGTATAGGTTTTATATTTTCCTTCTTCTATTTTTATTTTGTATGCTATTTTATCTTTATACATATCTTTTGTTTTGTTTAACATATCTTTTAAATCAGTTATTTCCGTATATGAATATAGTTTTTTATCCATATCTACCTCCTACTTTTATATTATTTTTATATCACATTTTGGAAATAAAATATATTAAACTGACTCTTCAGTATAAGACTAAAATATTATAAGTTTATTTTACTTTTTTATAAATGTTTTCACAAGATTTGCAAGTAATCTTCATCTCATAACTAGCGACTTTTTTATCTAATATTGTAATTAAAGGCTCTTTATCTTTTGAACAACATAATCTATTTTTTATAATAACTAATTCATCACTACAATTTTTACCTGTCTTACTATCTACAAAATCTAGTAATGCACTACCATTACTTCCACAATTACATTTATATTTTAATTCTAGTCTATCATAAGTTGAATAACATAAATATCCTATATTTTCATTACACTTATCACAATACATCCATCCACCATAATTAGTTGCTAGTCTTGTATTTATTAATTCTTTATTTCTTAATACTCTTGCCATATTTTTATCTCCTTTTTAAATTAGAATTTCTTATTATAATTGTTTTATTACTTTGCAAGGATTTCCAACTGCTACTGTATTAGAAGGAATATCTTTATTTACAACACTTCCTGCACCTATTACAACATTATCTCCAATAGTTACTCCTGGAAGTACAATAACATTTCCACCAATCCATACATTATTTCCTACTTTTATTGGTTTTGCATATTCTAGCCCTTTATTTCTTCTTTCTGCATCTAGTGGATGCCCTGCTGTATAAAAACTACAATTTGGTGCAACAAAAACATTATCTCCAAACTTAACTTTATTTCCATCTAATATAATTAAGTTATGATTAGCATAAAAATTTTCTCCAATTTCTATATTATATCCATAATCACACATAAAAGGTTGTTCAATAGTAAAAACATTTCCTATTTTTCCAAAAATCTCCTTTATGATATTTTCTTTTTCTTTATGGTTTGATGGTCTCAATTGGTTATAATCATAGCATTTATCTTTTACCCAATATCTCTCTTTTATTAATTTTTCATTGTAGTTTGCATCATATAATTCTCCTGCTAACATTTTTTCTTTTTCAGTCATAATACTTTCCTCCTTGATAGATTGTAATTTATTTTTCTAATCTCATATATAAAATTGGATAAGGATTTCCTTGTTCATCTAGTTGTGTTCTTTTATAAGTTTTAAATCCCATATATTCATAAAATCCTTTTGCTTTAGGATTTTGTTCATTTACTGCTAGTTCATTAACATTATAATTTTCTATACCATAATTTAATAATTGTTTTCCTAGTCCTTTTCCTCTATCACTATTTTTAATAAATAACATTTCAAGTTTTGTATCTTCTATTCCCATAAAAGCAATAGGCTCACGAATTTCATTTTCTATAATTACTAAATGTAATACTCCAAAAATAGCTTGTGGTACATATTCCTTTATTTTATTTATTTCATCATTAGATAGAAATAAATGTGTTGATTTTACTGAATCTTCCCATACTTTTAATAATTGATTTATTAGTATCTCTGTTCTTTCTCTTACTTCAATTATTCTCATATCTATCTCCTTCATATATTATAGTATTATATTCCAAATTCTTTTGCATACTTTACTACACCTGTTATTTCTTTATTTGTATCATTTAATTTTATAGCCATAAATTTTTCATTTGGTACTTCAAATGGTGCAATTATTCCATATTGACTTGCAGGAATATAACCAAACTTTGTATAATATTTATCACTACCTAAAACAATAGAATAATGATACCCTAAATTCTTTGCTATTTTATGACTTTCTTCTATTAGTTTTGTTCCTATTCCTCGTTTTTGATATTCTGGTAGTATTCCTAGTGGTGCTAAAGCTAGTTCTTCATATTCCCCTATTACTATTTTTGTAAATAATATATACCCAATTATTTTATTTTCTTGAACTGCCACTAATGATAACTCTGGAATAAAATTAGTACTATCTCTTAATGCTACTACTAAATCTTGTTCATTTCCATCACTACGAGCTGCTGTTTCAAATGCAGTTTCTATTACATTGTACACTTCTTCATAGTCGTTTTTATTTTCTTGCCTTATTCCTAACATTTATAATTCTCCAATCTATTTTTTAATTACTATTTTTCTAACACAGATTATATCAAAAATATGGGAATTGATACAAGATCAACTATGGACATGGATATATGTAATTTGTATCACTGATTTAAACTTAATGAATCAACCTCTATAAATGTTCCTACAGTTCCTTTTTCTGATATTCCAAAATCTATTTCATTAACATTTATCTCAAATGGTACATATATTTTTTCATTTAATCTTTTTACCAATATTTCGTGTTCATCTTTTATGTTTTTGTCCTGAAATAATGTTGAGTGAAAATGAAAATTTTCACCATCAAAACCATTAAGGGGTATACCAAATTTTTCTTTTAATTTACTATTTAATAATTCGTGAATTTTCCTCAATTCATAATTTTCTTCTAAATCTAACCAAATGACAGCATTATTAATCTTTGTAATACTACATATTTTTAAATTAATTGATTTCTGTTTACTTAATATTTTTTTTATATATTCTATTACTCTGGTATAATCCTCAATATCAAATGATGTCTTTAAAGAAACGTGTTGTGGTAATGTAAATGAAAGCTCACTTAAACCATAATCTTCATTTATTTCTTTGCAAATATTTCTTATATTATCTTCACTTTTTTTATCAAAAACTAATCCAGTCCATATATACATATATTAATTTTCTCCCCTACAACTTATAATTTGTATAACACAGATTATATCAAAAAATTCTATGAAAGTATATAAAATTATATAAACCGTTTTTTAGATATTGAATGTAATACATAGTAGAAAGTAAAATCGTAAATAAAAAAATTTTTAGAAAATTACTCATTTCTCGAAAACTGGTTACATTTTAACCGTATTTTGGAACTTACCTAGTAGAGGATATTTGTTGTTTTAAATGCGATAAGATATATTTAGATATTAAGTGTACCCTTGAACTATTTATATTTTTTGAAACAAAAGCCTCAAATAAGAAAATAGTAGTTCTCAAGATTTTCTTGAAAATTACTATTTTTAAAAATGGTGTGCCTGGAGGGATTCGAACCCCCGATCTGCAAGTTCGTAGCCTGCCATTCTATCCAGCTAAACTACAGGCACATACAAAATATGCTTTTGGTATGAAATTTATATTAACATTACTATTATACTTGCTTTTACAGTGTTTTTCAAGTAAATTTAATAAATTTTGATAAAGTTTTTTTTCAACCTATATCTTTTTATTACCACTCTATCTTGCTAAACATAGGACAGATATTGTTATCTGTCCTACATTTTAGTTATTACTCTTGTGTTTCTTTGTTATTTAAAATTGTTTCATTTCCTTGTCTTTCTTCATTACTTTGCTTTTCTTCATTCTTCTGTATTTCTTTATTAGTATTATCTATACAATTACTTATTGTTCCTGTATTTACTGAACATATTTCTATAACGCTTGTTTCATCTTCTACATTTAATACTACATTTTGTATTGTTCCTGTATTTTTTCCAAATAAAGCTTTATATCCTACATTAGTATTAATATATAATCCACTAATTGTATGTCCTTTGCCATTATATGTTCCTGCAAAGTAATTATTTTCATTTTCTTCATAGTTTCCTATAGGAATCCACTGATTATCTTGGCTACCCTCTAAATTTATATCTTTTATTTGTATTATTGTTTTTCCTTCTAATGTATTTCCACTGTTTACTACTTCTGCAAGTGCAGATAAATCTTCTTTTGTACTTATTGTGTCTTCATTTTTTAATGTTATTGTTCCTGATATTGTAGCATTTCCATTTGTGTCTATTATTTGTATATAAAAGTTGCTTTCTTCGTAAAAGGGTAATTCTACATCTACTATTTCTTGTTTTCTTTCTTTTAGGGAATTTGTATATTCATATGTTTTATAAATATCATTTCCTTTATATAGATTAATTGTTTTAATTCCTACATTTTTATTTGTTGCATCTATTTCTAATGTTGCTATATTATTATTTTTTTGCTTTAATTTTAATCTACTAACTTGTGGAATTTCTATTTTTGTATATTCATTTGGTATTGTATAATAATTTTTATTATCTAATGTTATTCCTTTTACATAATATATTGTATGGCTCTGCTCATTTACTACATATAAATCTGTTTTTTGATTTTCGCTAGTTTGCTTATATTCTTTATATTCTTTTCCATATGTTAAAGTTATATTTTCCAGTGCTTCTAAGTCTATTACATAATAATTTTCATTATCATTTATATTTATATTTTTAATGTTTTCCACATTTACATATTTTGTTTTTATTATTGGAAGTGTTCCATATTGTGAATAATATATGTCTACTTTGTCTTTTAATATAGTTATATCATTATACATATTATTTAATGCTCTTGTATTCATTCCTGTACTTGCATTATAAAGTATTACACTTGATATTATTAACATTATAATAATTGAAAGTATAAGAGTTACAAGTGTTATTCCTTTGTTTTGTTTTAAATTTATCATTTGCAATTCCTCCGTTTTTTCTTATGTATATAGTACTATTATTTTTGTTTTATTTCAACTATTTTCTATTATTTTATATATTCTCTTTTTGGTATTATATTTTTTATTTTCTATAATAGTTATTGCCCATAGATATATTATGATGAATAATATTGCTATATTTTTGTAATAGTATATTCCTATACTTGCAATCATTGTTACTAATATTACACATATGTTTGATATAAAATTTATATATTCTATTGCTTGTTTGTTTCCTTTTAGAATATGTATTAGGGATTTTAAACATCTTCCTCCATCTAGTGGATATATTGGGAGTAAATTAAATACTGCAATTAATATGTTTGCATATATTATTTCATTGCACCAAAAAGAATTTATGTATTTTTTGAATATCAAACAAATTAATACTATAAAGATATTTGTAATAGGTCCTGCAAGTGCTATTATTATCTTTTTTAGTCCAAGTAAATTTGCATTTTTTATCTTTTTATTATAATCATTACATATTACACTAAATTCTACACTTATTCCAAGTGGCATTATTTTTAAACACTTTGGCTTAAACCCTAATATTAAGCCACAAATTAAATGTCCCATTTCATGTAAAATTGCAAATATCATAAGTAGTGCATATATTTCTATTTGTTTTGTAAAATAAAATATAATTGCAAATAGAAATATTTTTAAGTTAATATTTATACTCATTATAATCCCCCTAAAATTCTAGTATATCTCTAGGATTTATATAATTATCTCCTCTTTTTATTTCAAAATGTAAATGCGGATTAGTAGAATTTCCTGTAGAGCCTACTTTTGCAATTACTTGTCCTTTAGTTACATTGTCTCCAACATTTACTAATAACTCACTACAGTGTGCATACATATTAATTACATCACTATTTGTTATTTGTATATGATAACCATAACTTCCAACTGTAGATGATATTGTAACTTCTCCCTCCATTGCAGCTTTTATTTCAGTTCCCATATTTGCAGCTATATCTATTCCCATATGATTTTTGCTAACTATTGGATTATCATCATCTCTTATTCCAAATTCTGATGATACTATTCCTTCTATAGGTTTTATTAAATTAAATGTTTTTATATATTCTGCATCTGTTAGATTTTCTTGATTTTTAGATTCTTCATTACTTACTTGTTCAGTACTATTTTCTATACCTTGCTCTTTTTCATTTGAAGTTTGTGCAAGTGTAATATTTTCTTTTGTTATACTTGCTAATTGTGCCACCCCTACTGTATTTTGCATATCTATAGTATTGTTGTCTTGATTTTCTTGTTCATTTATTGTATTTTCTGTATTATTTGTATCATTAACCAAATCATTACTAAAACTATTTATTCCGTTCATAATATTAGTAAATATTTCTTCTATATTTATGTCATATGATAATATTTCTTTTGTTTTGTTTATTATGTCTGTAGAAAATATATAATTACTATTTTGAATTAAATAAAATATAAAGTAAATTACTAAGCAGATAGAAATTTGTAATATCATTTTTTTTAATAATCCATAATTTTTTTCATTTGATACATTAACTGTGGCAATATTTCTATTTTTATATCCGCTTCTTCTCCTTGAATATATTTCTTCTGCTCTTTTAATTTTTTCTTCTGGACTTAAAGTTCTTTCCAATAAAAAAACACCTCTTCTAACGTAATATATAGTTTGTTCTATATATATGTTAGAAAAAAGTGTTTTATTCTTTTGTTATTAGTTTTTCTATTATTTTAATAAACTTTTTTGAAAAGGTAGTATTCATAATTTTATATGAAATTTACTATTATTCCTAATACTGCAATAACTGCAAGAAAGGCTGTTATCTTTTGTAAGTTTTTATATTTCTTTTTTATTTTATTATTACTTACTTCTAGTTGTTTTGGTTTTTCTAGTGTGGCTATATAATTGGCTATTACCGATTCTGCCTCTTTTATAATGTATTGTTTAGGATTTACTTTTCCTCTAGTTGTAACCTTTACATTCTCTTTCTTTTTATTTACGTTTTTTATGCTAACATTTTGTTTTAATATTACTATTGCTTCTTCAATAAGATTTGATGGTAAATCTTTTAATACTATTATGTTTTTCATGTTATTTTCTTCCATATGTATCCTCCTAAAAAATTAGTTATTATAATTTTTTCCACTTTTTTTAGGAATATACATATTTTACTATCTATATTTTATAACATTATAAATTCCTTCTGCTGTAATGTCTGCAAGGTTCATTACTATATTTAATGATGTATTTTGCAATTCATGATAATTATATCTTGGCATATTATGGTCTCTTGCAACAATTCCTTTTATGCTAATGTTTCCTACTTCTATCATTTTTTTATTTGTTCCTTTTCCAAATTTAGTTTTTGAATTCGATACTACAATTTTTCCTATGTTCTCTTTCTTTGAAAGTGCTGCATCTATTGCAATTATGCACGGATTTTCATATAAATTTATAATATTATTTACTTCTTTTTCTAAATTTATCCCTGATACTGGATTTTCTAAAGTTCCTACTACTTTAATGTTGTTGTAAAAATTTTTGAATAATTTTTTTAGGTTTTCTCCTACTAGTGGTCCAAAAGCATCTCCTGTTATTTTATCCGAACCTACACATAAAAATATGTAATCTGTAAATGGTTTATCACTTTTAAGATTATATATTTTACTACTAAATTCATTCACAAAATTATTAAATACTAAATCTCTTGTAAGCATTTTGTCACCTCATATTTTTGTATAAAATTTTTTATCTTTATATCATATTCAATAATTTTTATTAATATTCTTTTTTATTATTTGCAATTATAATATTTACAGTATCGTCTTTGGTATATTTTTTTATTATATCAGTAGAAAATCCTGCTATTTCGTTTGATATTATTATTGTGTGATATTGTTTTTTTACTAATTCGTTTATTTTATTATCTGTTGTTTCTAGGTCTTCTATTTCATATACATCAAACCCCATATTTTTTTGAAATTTAAAGCTTTTTTCATCCTCTTTTGATTTTAACCACGATATTCTCATATATCTTTATCACCAATATTATTTTTCCAAATAATATTGATTTTTATTCATTTTGTGAATTTAATTTTTTAGTCTTGATTAAATGGCTAATGATAACATCTACTTCTATAATTATTAATTTTATCGGAACAAATAGGCTTCGCCTTGCGGACTAGCATTGCTCGCCCCTACATTTAACTTAAAATATAATAAAAAACTGGATAGCAAACATTTTCGTTTGCTACCCAGTTTTTTATTCTGTTACTTCTTGTGCATAAACACTAACTTTCTTTTTATCTCTTCCTAATCTTTCAAATTTAACTATTCCATCTACTAATGCATACAAAGTATCATCACTACCGATTCCAACATTAGTTCCTGGATGTACATTAGTTCCTCTTTGTCTAATTAATATGTTTCCTGCTAGAACAAATTGTCCATCTGCACGTTTTACACCAAGACGTTTAGACTCACTGTCTCTTCCGTTTTTAACACTACCTTGACCTTTCTTATGAGCCATACTTTCTCACTCCCTCCTAATTTTATAGTGATATATCCTCTTTTAATAAATTCTAAATTTATGCTTCTACTTTTTCTTCTGCTACTTCATCTTTTTTCGCAGCTGGTTTTTTTATAGAAGTTATTTCAACCTTTGTATATGGTTGTCTATGTCCTTGTGTTCTTCTATAGTTCTTTTTGGCTTTGTATTTGTAAACAATTATTTTTTTACCTTTTCCATGAGCTACTACTTTTCCCTCAACTTTAAAGCCTTTAACATAAGGATTTCCTATTTCTATTTTTTCTCCATCAGATACTAATACTACATTATCAAATGTAACTTTTTTTCCTTCTTCTGTATCTAATTTTTCAAAAAATACAACATCACCTTGTGCTACTTTGTATTGTTTTCCACAGCTTTCGATTATTGCGTACATATATGTACACCTCCCTTTTAATGTATACTCGCTAATCCTAAATTTTAGGTAGTTAAATTTATTTAACGTTTATGTACCTTAATTAAGCGGATTACAAGTAAGTATTTTATCATAGTTTTTAGGCTTTGTCAATTTTTAACGGACAATTATTTGAATTTTTTGTTACTGTTTAGACTATATCGTTTGCAATCCGCTCTCACGAAAGTAATATACTTATTTTGAAAAGTTTCGACACTCGCCAATGCCTCTAGAAACTCCGCATACTACACTTGGCAAAATAAATATATTACTACACTTACGCTAGTTACGAAACGTTAGGCTGAACTGTAACGAATTTTTTACTGATTTTTTATAAAAATGTCTTGCAAATACTCTTAATTTATGCTATATTATATAGGTGCTTTAAATAATATCTCGAGGTGTAGCGCAGTTGGTAGCGCGCGTGGTTTGGGACCATGAGGTCGCAGGTTCGATCCCTGTCACCTCGACCATAAAAATATAATAAAAACAGCATAATCACATAATGTTGATTATGCTGTTTTTTATAAATTGTCTATATATGACCTATTGTATCGATATTTACTTTAAAAAGCCACTCATTACGAATGGCTTTTTTATTTTATCTTTATTCAAATATTTCAGCAAATTCTTCTCCATCGATTTTTTCTTTTTCTAATAGTATTCCTGCTACTTTATGAAGTTTTTCTATATTTGCCTTTAATATTTCTTCTGCTGTCTTATATGCTGTGTCTATTATTCTTTTTGTTTCTTTATCTATTATGCTTGCTGTTTCTTCTGAATATTCTTTGCTTTGTGCAAAGTCTCTCCCTAAAAATACTTCTTCTTGTGTAGAACCTAACATTATTGTTCCTACTGTCTCACTCATTCCGTATTTTGTTACCATACTTCTTGCTATTTTTGTTGCTCTTTCTATATCATTTGATGCTCCTGTTGAAATATCATTTAATATTAATTGCTCTGCTACTCTTCCACCTAGTAGTGATACTATATTTTCTTCCATTTCTGTTTTTGACATAAATGATTTATCTTCTGTTGGACGATACATTGTATATCCTCCAGCCATTCCACGTGGCACTATTGATATTTGGTGTACTGCATCTTGTGTTGGTAAGAACCTACTTACTACTGCATGACCCGCTTCGTGATATGCTACTAGTTTGTTTTCTTTTTCACTTCTTACTCTTGTTTTCTTTTCTGGTCCCATTGTTACTTTTACCATAGCATCTTCTATTTCCTGCATTGCTATTTCTGTTTTATTTCTTCTTGCCGCAAGCAAAGCTGCTTCATTTAATACATTTTCTAGGTCTGCTCCCGCAAATCCTGATGTGTTTTTTGCTATAGTTTTTAAGTCTACATCTTCTGCTAGTTTTTTCTTTTTTGCATGTACTTCTAATATTTGCTCTCTTGCTTTAACATCTGGTGCTGATACTACTATTTGACGGTCAAATCTTCCTGGACGAAGTAAGGCTTTATCTAATACATCTGGTCTGTTTGTTGCTGCAAGCACTATAACTCCTTCATTTGTTCCAAATCCGTCCATTTCAACTAGTAATTGGTTTAGTGTTTGTTCTCTTTCATCATGTCCTCCTCCTAAACCTGCTCCTCTTTGACGTCCTACTGCATCTATTTCATCTATAAATATGATACATGGTGCTTTTTTCTTTGCTTCTTCAAATAAGTCTCTTACACGTGATGCTCCAACACCAACAAACATTTCTACGAAGTCTGATCCACTTATTATAAAAAATGGTACTCCTGCTTCTCCTGCTACTGCTTTTGCAAGTAATGTTTTTCCTGTTCCTGGTTGACCTACAAGTAATACTCCTTTTGGAATTCTTGCTCCCATATCTGTAAATTTCCTTGGGTTTTTTAAGAATTCTACTATTTCTTGTAATTCTTCTTTTTCTTCGTCCACACCTGCTACATCTTCAAATGTAACCCTGTTTTTATCTTCATTGCCCATTAGTCTTGCTTTTGATTTTCCAAAAGACATGGTTTTATTTCCTGCACCTTGACCACCATTCATTACTAAAAACCAGAATATTAAGAAGATTATTAGTAATCCAAATGGTGTTAATAATCCAAGTATTGTTATGAATATTGATTGACTTTGTTCTTTTAATGATATTTCACCTGCTTTTAATGGTTCTTCTATATATGTCATAAAGCTATATATACTTGGTATGTTTACTTCTTTTTTATTTGTTTCTCCTTTTAATGTTACATATGCTTTTGTATCATCTGATGTTATTTCTATTTCTTTTACTTCCCCTACTTCTATTTTTGTAATTAATTCTGAATAGTTCATTTTCGAGTTTGAATTATCCATTATTGTTGTTAATAATACTATGAATATTACTCCTATTATTAACCACATTCCTAAAGTTTTTAATCCGCTTTTCAAAGTTTTATCCTCCTTTTTGGATGTTTGAGGTTCAAAGTTTAAGGTTGGATTTAAGAAATTCTTTCAAAGAATATTCTTAATTTCCAACTTTTCTAACCTCCAACTTCCAACTTCTCTTTATTGAATTGAAATATAACATACAAAATATACTTTTGCAATAGTTTTTATGTGTCATTTTTGTGTCATTTATAGTCATATCAAGCATTTGCTTACGGAAACTATAAGTTTTTCATAATGAAAATCTCTTTATTTTTTATTAAAATTTTTACTTTTTTATTTGGAATTAAGTATTTGTTTCCTATGTTATTATTACATAGTTTTATTATATCTTGTAAATGAATTTTTTCAATTCCACTACTTGACCCGAAAAGTCTATTAATAGTATATAACACTATTCTATTTTTTATAACTGTTTCTATCATATTAAATTTTTTTAAATCTAATACTATTTCACTTTTTGTTTCTTCTATTAAAATTTCCTTATATGCTTTTTTAGTTATGTTTTCAAAATATTTGTTTTCTTCTTTAGAAATTTTTGAAAGTTTATCTATTGCATCTATAAGATTTGGATTAAATTCTTTTTGTATATACGGAATTAATAGATTTCTTATTTTGTTTCTTGTATATATATTTTCCATATTTGTACTATCTATTCGTGGAGATAATTTATTTTTTTTGCAATATTCTTCTATTTGGGTTCTATTAATTTCTAGTAATGGTCTTATATATTTATTATCTCTTATTAATTCAATTCCTTTTAATCCATTTGTTCCAGAACCTCTTATTATATTCATTAAAACCGTTTCTACATTATCGTTTTTTGTGTGTGCTGTTGCAATTTTATTTGATTTTGTTTTTTTTAATACTTCATTAAAAAATTCATATCTTAAGTTTCTTCCCGCTTCTTCTGTCCCAATTTTTTGATTTTTTGCTAAAACTTCTACTTTTTCCATTTTTAGGTAGAATGGAATATTGTTATTTCTACAGTAGTTTTCTACATATTTTTGATCTTCATCTGCATCAATTCTTATCATATGGTTTATATGTGCTACTACTATATTAAATTTTATTTCTTTTTGTAGTTTTACAAGTATGTCTAATAACGTAATAGAGTCAGGTCCCCCTGACACTCCTACTACAATAGAATCTCCGTTCTTTATTAAGTTATTTTTATTAATTGTTTCTAACACAACTTGTTCTAACATACTTTTCCTTTCTTTATTCGTGATACTTGTCTATATTAGTAAATTTTGTGTAATTTCCAAGCCATAATAGTTCTACAGTTCCAGTTGAACCTGCTCTATGTTTTGCTACTATTACTTCTGCTATATTTTTCTTTTCACTATCTTCGTTATAATAGTCATCCCTATATAAAAACATTACTATATCAGCATCTTGTTCTATTGCTCCTGATTCACGTAAATCTGATAACATTGGCCTATGCTCTGGACGTTGCTCTGGTGCTCTTGATAATTGTGACAATGCTATTACTGGCACATTTATTTCTTTTGCTAGTATTTTTAATGATCTACTTATTTCTGATATTTCTTGTTCTCGACTTCCTCCACGTCTTTGGCTACTTGCTTGTACAAGTTGAAGATAATCTATTACTACTAGCCCTATATCTTTTTCTAGTTTTAGTTTTCTACATTTTGCTCTTATTTCCATAACAGATATTCCTGGTGTATCATCTATATATATTCCTGCTTCTGATAATGGACCTAATGCTCCTGCAAGTTTTACCCAGTCTTCTTCGTCCATTTTTCCTGTTCTTACTTTGTTTGAATCTACCATTGCTTCACTGCATAATATTCTATTTGCCATTTGCTCTTTAGACATCTCTAAACTAAATATTGCAACTGCAGTTTTCCCTTTTACTGCTGCATTTGTTGCTATATTAAGAGCAAATGCTGATTTTCCCATTGCAGGTCTTGCTGCTACTAGTATTAAATCTGATGGATGTAATCCTGCTGTTTTGTAATCTAAATCATTAAATCCTGTTGGTACACCTGTTATATGTTGTTTTTGATTATATAATTTTTCTAATTCTGCAAATGTATCAACTAATATGTCTTTCATTGAAGCATATCCTTTTTGATTCTTTTTTTGCATTATATTAAATATCTTTTTTTCTGCTTCATCCATTATCATTTCTACATCTTCTGTTGGATCATATCCAAGTGATATTATCTCATTTGCAGTTCCAATTAGTGTTCTTAACATTGATTTTTCTTCTACTATCTTTATATATTTTTCTATATTTGCACTTGTTGGAGCCATTTCTGGTAAGTTCGCAAGGTATTCTAAACCTCCTACTTGTTCTATTTTTCCCATAGAGGTTAATTCTGCTTTTAAAGTTATTATATCTATTGGCTCTGCTGTATTATATAGGTTTAGTATTGCTCCATATATAGCTTTATGGTCTTCACGGTAGAAGTCTTCTTGTTTTAATACTTCTATTGTTTCTATTACTGCATCTTTATCTGTTAACATACTTCCTAATACTGCTTGTTCTGCTTCTATATCGCTTGGTGGAATTTTTCCTAGTTCCATGGTTACTTCCTTTCTTTGTTTTTGGTACTTATTTGATATATTTTTTATTATAATATTTTGTAAGGGCGAACATAGGGACCGCCCATACATCATTTTTCTTATTCTCCTATTACATTGATCTTTAACTTTGCTATTACTCCATCATATAGTTTTATTTCTACATTAAACATTCCTAAATTTTTGATTGATTCTTTTAAATCTATTTTCTTTTTATCTACTTTTATACCATATTGCTTTTCTAAATTTTCTCCTATTTCTTTTGATGTTACTGAGCCAAATACTTTTCCATTTTCACCGCTTTTTACTGGTAATTTTAACATTATTCCTTCTATTTTCTTTTTTGTTTGGATTGCAGCCTCTTTTTCTAAATTTTTTCTATGCTCTTGGGATGACTTTTTTGATTCTAAGTTTGTCATATTTCCTTTATCTGCTGGCACTGCTAAATTTTTAGGAAATAAAAAGTTTCTTGCATATCCATCATTTGCATTTATTATTTGGTCTTTTTTTCCAACACCTTTTATGTCTTGTTTTAGAATTACCTTCATATAGTTTTCCTCCTTAATCTGGGATTTTCCTTATAGCTTATATTGTATAACAAATACGCCTATTTTTCAAGTGTTATTAGAATAGATTATAAAAGGTAGGTTACAAGATAATGGTTTTATATAAACAAAGCTTCGAAGAAATTGCTTGATGAATATGTAATTATGCCAAACCATATACGTATGATTTTATCAATAAATAGGCAGTACAATAATTTTATAAGTAAAATAGTAATTTCTATGTTGCGGACGAGCAATGCTCGCCCCTACAACGTTTGCAATAAATTTCCTATATAAAACCATTATCTTGTAACAAAGACAGGTGTTTATCCCTGCCTTTATAAATCTAATTTCCTAATTCTTCAAAGTATTCATCTATTTTCTTTATTAATTCTTCTTTTACTTCTTGTTTTGTCTTTCCCTCAACTTGTGCTCCTGCAAGGGTTATATGTCCTCCTCCTCCGTAGCTTCTCTAATATTACTTGTACATTTATATCCCCTATTGAACGTCCACTTATACAAACTTTTTCTCCTATATCTCCTATTACAAATGATGCTGTTATATCACTTATTGTTAATAATTCATCTGCTGCTTTTGCACATATTACTCCTGCATCTTTATTTTCCTTATCATAAATTGATATTCCTATTCCATCTTTTATAATTTGTGCAGCTTTTACTATTTCAGCTATTGTATTATAGTTTTCTAAATCACTCTGAAACCATTTTTTTACTTTTATTATATCTACTCCGCATTTACGTAAATATGCTGCTGCTTCAAATGTTCTTACTCCTGTTTTAAATGTAAAGTTTTTTGTGTCTGTCATTATTCCTGCATATAGTCCTTCTACTTCTACTTGATTTAGTTTTAATGGTTTTTCTACATATTGTAATAATTCTGTTACAAGTTCTGCTGCTGATGATGCATATACTTCATGGAATGTTAGGGTAGCATTATCTATATAGTCGGCACTTCTTCTATGGTGGTCTATTACTACTATTTTGTTTGTTTTTTCAAGTAATGTTGGAACTTCTACATATCCTCTTTTATGTGTGTCTACTACTATAAGCAAGGTATCATTGCTTATCCTTGATAGAGCTTCTTGCTTATCTATAAAAACTTCTCCATCTTCTTCTTTTTTTACTGATTCTATAAACTGATCTAAACTTATCCCTACTGTTTCATTTATTATATTTGCATCTTTTCCTAAACTTTTTGCTAATCTATATATTCCCAGTCCAGATCCTATTGAATCTATATCTCCATTTATATGCCCCATTATTAATACATCTTTTGACCCAATTATTAATTCTTCTAAAGCATGTGCTACTATTCTTGCTTTTACTTTTGTTCTTTTTTCTAATTCTTGTGCTCTTCCTCCAAAGAATAAATATTTTTCATTTTCTCTTATTACTGCTTGGTCTCCTCCTCTACCTAAGGCAATGTCCATTCCAGATAATGCAGATTTATATTTTTCATATTCTGTAGCACCTTCATTTGATATAGATATACTTAATGTTATTTGAAGTGCTCCCTCTAATTTTATTTCTTTTACTGTATCTAATATTGGAAATTTATTTTCTTTTACTTTATCTAAATATCTTTGTTCAAATACATATACAAATGTATCTCTTTCAGACTTTATTACTACACCATTTGATTCTAATGCCCAATCATAAATTGCTTTTTCTACTTTTGCTATAATTTCAGGTCTTGCTTCATTAGATATCCTTTGTATTAATTCTTCATAGTTATCTATCATTATAATTCCAATACACGTTTGTGCATCATTATATTTTTTTATTGCTTTTACATAGTCTGTATTATCTATAAAATATAATAATAACATATATTCAGCTTCATTATTTTTTACATTTTGTTTTGATTTTACATATTCTCCTATAATTTTATAGTTTTTATCTTGTATTATTTGTTCCATTTGTATTTGTCTATCTTTTGTTCTATTTTTATCATTATCATTTATTTTTTCTTGTATATCTATTTTTATTTCTTGCATTAATTCATTTAGAGTATTTTCAATATTTACATTTTCAAATTCACTAACAAATTTTGAACTTTTGTAAATTATATTTCCATCAGTTTCTAATATTATTAATGGAAATGGTGAGTTTATAAGCGTATTTTTCGCTGCACTATCTACATTTATTGTTAGTTCTTTGATATGATTTGATATTTCTGCTTTTCTTTTATTATTTGTCCATACTGCATAAAAACAAATAAAACCAAACAAAATGACTGCTGGCATTATAAAGGCTATTTCATAAAAGCATATTACTGATAGTAATATTGCTATAATTACTAAATATATTTTTGTTTTTGAATTTATTATTTCAAAGGTTCTTTTGTTAGTATTTTGCATAAATCCTCCTCTTAATATATAAACTATTTTACGCTTTTAGCTCTATTTTGTCAAGTGTAATTGCCTTATATAAAAATCACACCTCTAATTTAGAGATGTGTTAATGTTCAATTTATGTATTATAAGGTCCGTTCCATCTTGCTGGATGTAGGGCATTTTTATTTTTCTCACAGGTTTCGAAAAATAAAAAGCACTACATCCACGTGGAACTAATTGTCAATAAATTAAAGTCTGTACTGTAACAGAGATGTGATTTTAGAACAAACTATTTTTTCTTCCTGTATTTTAATGTTCTATCTTTTAGTTTGAATTTCTTTATATGTAGTTTCTTTGTTACATATATTTCTATTACTATTAACATTATTAATAGTCCCCAACACGCCCATAGTATGTTCATTTCTCCTGTTGATACTCCTATTATTACATCACTTGTTTCTGCAATGTTATTTTCTTCGTTTGCTTCTTTAAATCCTATGTCACTTGTTACTTCTTTTATTTCTACTTTGCTTCTTTTGCTTCCAAAGTTTTCTAGTCCATTTTTCCACTTAAATACTATTTCTAGCTCTGCTTTTGCTCCTGCTTTTAGCTCTCTTCCTGCTAACCCTTCTGTTATTACTTTTCCGCCTTCTTCTTTCCAGTATCCTTTGTTTGCTTCTTTTATATATTCCATTCCTGGTGGTATTGTTACTTCTATTTTTCCTACTTGCCCTCTTATTTTTCCTATGTTTTTTACTCTTATTTTGTATGTTATTCTTATGTCTTCTGTTGGGATTTTTTTGTCTTTTACGTCTAGCTTTCTTACTGTTTGTTCTTCTTTTTTGTTTTTGTACTCTTCTTTGCCATTTCTTTCTATACTCTCTATCCATTCTTCTACTTGTATATCAAATGGTTCTTTTAAATTCTAAGTAAATAGTTAATTTTTCCATTATTTTTTATGATATATAACATTTGTTTACGGAAATTCATATTTATACATTTTATTTATATATTTTTCATTTTATTTACTTTTTTGCAATATATGTGACATAATTCAAGTTTAAGTCTATTCTTTACATTATGTAAATATTTTTCTATATAAATGTGTTTTTCTATTATAAAAAAATGATTTAGAATAAATTTCTAAATCATTTTTTATATTACATTACTTATTTAGTTTCTGCCTCTTTTTCTATTTCAGTATTAATTTTTATATTTTTGTATATATTCATTCCTGTTCCTGCTGGTATTAATTTGCCTATGATTACATTTTCTTTTAATCCTATTAATGGATCTACTTTTCCTTTTATTGCCGCTTCTGTTAATACTCTTGTTGTTTCTTGGAATGATGCTGCTGATAAGAATGAATCTGTTGCAAGAGATGCTTTTGTAATTCCAAGTAGTGTACGTTTTCCGTCTGCTGGTCTTAAATCTTCTTCTTGTACTTTATTATTCTTTTCTTCAAATTCATACATATCTACAAGTGATCCTGCAAACATATCTGTATCTCCTGAATCATCTACTCTTACTTTTTTTAGCATTTGCCTTCCAATTACCTCTATGTGCTTGTCGTTTATATCAACACCTTGGTTTCTATATACTTTTTGTACTTCGGATATTAAGTAATCATATACTCCTTCTGGTCCTTTTATTGCTAATATTTCATTTGGATTTACAGAACCTTCTGTTATTTGGTCTCCTGCTTCTATTTTATCTCCATCTTTAACACGTAGTTTTGAACCAAATGGTATTGTATATGTTTTAGAATCGTCCTTTGATGTTACAATTACTTCTTTTTTCTTTTTGTCATCTCCAATTTTTACAGTTCCTGCAATTTCTGTTATAATTGCAAGTCCTTTTGGTTTTCTTGCTTCAAATAGTTCTTCAACTCTAGGAAGACCTTGTGTAATATCTCCTCCTGCAACTCCTCCTTCGTGGAATGTTCTCATTGTTAGCTGTGTTCCTGGTTCTCCTATTGATTGTGCTGCTATAATTCCTACAGATTCTCCTATGTTTACTTCTTCTCTTGTTGCAAGTCCCATTCCATAACATTTTGAACATACACCATGTTTTGATCTACAGCCTAATGCTGAACGTACTTTTACTTTTTCATATCCTGCTTCTGCTATTTTTTCTGCTATAGCTTCCGTAATCATTGTATTTGTATCTACTATTATTTCTTTTGTTTTTGGATCTTTTATATCTTCTAGTACATATCTTCCTTCTAGTCTTTCTTGTAGTTTTTCTATTATTTGGTTTCCATCTTTTATGTCTTGAACTTCGATTCCATCATGTGTTCCACAATCATGTTCTCTTACTATTATATCTTGTGCAACATCAACTAATCTTCTTGTTAAGTATCCTGAGTCTGCAGTTCTAAGTGCTGTATCTGCAAGTCCTTTTCTTCCTCCATGGCTTGATATAAAATATTCTAGTGGATCTAACCCTTCTCTAAATGATGAACGAATTGGTACTTCTACGGCTTTTCCTGATGTATTTGCCATAAGTCCACGCATACCAGCTACTTGACGTAATTGGTTCATATTACCACGTGCTCCTGATTGTATCATCATATATATTGGGTTGTTTTCATCAAAGTCTTTTTGCATTGCATCTGATACATCATTTGTCGCTTTTTCCCATACTTTTATAACTGATTCATATCTTTCTTCTTCTGTAATTAGACCTCGTTTATATTGTTTTGCTATATTCTCTACTGATGCTTCTGCTTGTTCTAATATTTCTTGTTTTTCTTCTGGGATTATAATATCGTTTGCACTAACTGTAATACCACTTTTAGTTGAATATTTATATCCTGTTGATTTTATATAGTCTAGTAATTCCGCTGTTCTTGGTAATCCATGTACATTTATACATTTTGCAACTATTTTTCCTAAGTTTTTCTTTATAACTGGGAAATTGATTTCTAGCTCGAATGCATTTTCTGGATTAGTTCTATCTACAAATCCCAAATCTTGTGGTATTCCCTGGTTATAAATTACTCTTCCTACTGTTGTTTCAATTTTCTTTGATTTCATTTCTCCATCAATTTCTTTAAACATTTTGATGAATACTTTTGCATGTAATCCTACTTCTCCATTTGCATATGCCATTATTGCTTCATCTACATCTTTAAAATATGAACCTTCTCCATGTTCTTTCTCTACTATCATTGTTAAATAATAACTTCCAAGTATCATATCTTGTGTTGGTACTGTTACTGGCTTTCCGTCTTGTGGTTTTAATAGGTTATTTGCTGATAACATTAAATATCTTGCTTCTGCTTGTGCTTCTGGTGATAGTGGAACGTGTACTGCCATTTGATCTCCATCGAAGTCGGCGTTAAATGCTGTACATACAAGTGGATGTAGTTTTATTGCTCTTCCTTCTACAAGTACTGGTTCGAATGCTTGAATACCTAATCTATGTAGTGTTGGAGCACGGTTTAGCATTACTGGATGGTCTTTTATAACTTCTTCTAATATATCCCACACTTCTGGCCTTAGTTTTTCTACCATTCTTTTTGCATTTTTAATGTTGTGTGCTATTCCACGTCCAACTAGTTCTTTCATTACAAATGGTTTAAATAGTTCTACTGCCATTTCTTTTGGTAGTCCACATTGATATATTTTTAATTCTGGTCCTACTACGATAACTGAACGTCCAGAGTAGTCAACACGTTTTCCTAGTAAGTTCTGACGGAAACGCCCTTGTTTTCCCTTAAGTAAATCTGATAATGATTTTAAAGGTCTATTTCCTGCTCCTGTTACAGGTCTTCCACGTCTACCATTATCTATTAAGGCATCTACTGATTCTTGTAACATTCTTTTTTCATTTCTTACTATTATTTCTGGTGCTCCAAGTTCTAGTAGTCTTTTTAATCTGTTATTTCTGTTTATTACTCTTCTATATAAGTCGTTTAAGTCACTTGTTGCAAATCTTCCTCCATCTAATTGTACCATTGGTCTTAATTCTGGTGGAATTACTGGTACTACATTCATTACCATCCATTCTGGTTTATTTCCAGATAGTCTAAATGATTCTACTGTGTCTAATCTTTTTATTATTTTTGCTTTTTTTTGTTCACTTGCAGTTTCTAGTTCCTTTTTTAATTTGCTAGATAGTTTCTCTACATCTATTTCTTTTAGTAATTTTTCTATTGCTTCTGCTCCCATTTCTGCTTTAAAAGTTCCTTTTCCATATTTTTCTACTGCTTCATGGTATTCTTTTTCAGTTAAGATTTGACATTTTATTAATCCAGATGTACCTTTATCTGTTACTATATATGATGCAAAGTAAATTACCTTTTCTAAACTTCTTGGAGAAATGTCTAGCATTAGGGCTACACGGCTTGGAATACCCTTAAAGTACCAAATATGTGCTATTGGTGCTGCAAGTTCTATGTGTCCCATTCTTTCTCTTCTTACTTTTGCTTTTGTAACTTCAACTCCACATCTGTCACACACTATTCCTTTATATCTTACTCTTTTATATTTTCCACAATGGCATTCCCAGTCTTTTGTTGGTCCAAATATTCTTTCACAAAATAAACCATCTTTTTCTGGTTTTAATGTTCTATAGTTAATTGTTTCTGGTTTTTTTACTTCTCCTTTTGACCATTCTCTTATTTTTTCGTCTGATGCTAGCCCAATTTTTAATTTATCAAATATTTCTAATTCGTCCATTCTTGACCCCTTTCACAAATTTGATGAATTATTTTATTTCTTTGATAAGGGCGGACACAGGGTCCGCCCCTACATCATTTCTATTCATAATTTTTTCTAAAAATAATTTTACACTGCACGAACAATTCTATTTTTGTGGATTATTTTTTATATCATGAATGTATATTTAATTATTTGTTCAGTTTGTATTTTAATTTGCTGTAGGAGCGAACACAGGGTCCACCCTTTTGTATGTTTAATGAATTTATTCTTCATCATCTAATATGTCATTATCGTTCATTAGATTATCTTGACCTAAATCTGTATCTTCTAATAACATTTCATCTTCATCATCTAGTACACTTTCAAATAGTTCGTCTGCATCTTCTGTTTCAAGAAGTTCTACATCATCATTGTCTTCGTCTTCTTCTATATAGTTTTCAGCTATTTCTTGTTCTAGTAAAATATTTTTTTGTCTTTCTTTTTCTGGATCGTATTCTATGCCTTCTTCTATATTTTCT
Source organism: uncultured Clostridia bacterium (assembly GCA_948630815.1). Lineage (GTDB taxonomy): Bacteria > Bacillota > Clostridia > TANB77 > CAG-508 > RGIG8482. The sequence continues at coordinate 119,556 of CAPIEU010000001.1, read as the reverse complement.
TTTAGTTCTAGTTCTTTATCATCATTTGAATATAAACGTACATCTAATCCTAAACTTTGTAATTCTTTTACTAATACTTTGAAACTTTCTGGTACTCCTGGCTCTGGTACATTTTCACCTTTTACTATTGATTCATATGTTTTTACTCTTCCTACTACATCATCTGATTTTACTGTTAAAATTTCTTGTAAGGTATGTGCTGCTCCATATGCTTCTAATGCCCAAACTTCCATTTCTCCAAAACGTTGTCCACCAAATTGTGCTTTTCCTCCTAGTGGTTGTTGTGTTACTAGTGAATATGGTCCTGTTGAACGTGCATGTATTTTATCATCTACTAAGTGGTGTAGTTTTAACATATACATTACACCAACTGTTACTGGATGATCAAATTGTTCTCCTGTTCTTCCATCATATAAAATTGTTTTTCCGTCTTTTGTTCTTCCAGCTTGTTCTAATAATTCTTCTATTTCATATTCCTTTGCTCCGTCAAATACTGGTGTTGCTACTTTCCAGCCTAACTCACGTGCTGCTGCTCCTAAATGTACCTCTAACACTTGACCTAAGTTCATACGTGATGGTACACCTAATGGGTTAAGTACAATATCTACTGGTGTTCCATCTGGCATAAATGGCATATCTTCTACTGGTAATATTCTTGATACAACACCTTTATTTCCATGACGTCCAGCCATTTTATCTCCAACTGAGATTTTTCTTTTTTGTGCTATATAACATCTTATTACTTGGTTTACTCCTGGTGCTAATTCATCTGAATTGTCTCTTGTGAAGATTTTTACATCTACTATTGTTCCTTCTTCTCCATGTGGTACTCTTAATGAGGCATCTCTAACTTCTCTTGCTTTTTCTCCAAATATTGCACGTAATAGTCTTTCTTCTGCTGTTAATTCTGTTTCTCCTTTTGGTGTTACTTTTCCAACTAAGATGTCTCCTGGTCTTACTTCTGCACCTATTCTTATTATTCCATTTTCATCTAAGTCCTTTAAGCTATCTTCTCCAACATTTGGTATATCTCTTGTTATTTCTTCTGGACCTAATTTTGTGTCTCTACATTCACAATCATATTCTTCTATATGTATTGATGTATATACATCTTCTTTTACAAGTCTTTCACTTATTAATACAGCATCTTCGTAGTTATATCCTTCCCATGTAGCAAATGCTATTAATACGTTTTTACCTAATGACATTTCTCCTTTGTCTGTTGCTGGTCCATCTGCTATTACATCTCCTGCTTTTACTTTTTCGCCTTTTACCACTATTGGTCTTTGATTTATACATGTTCCACCATTTGTTCTTTTGAATTTACGTAGATGGTATTTTTCTATTTCTCCTTTTTCTGTTTTTAGTGTTATCTCATCTGCAGTTACTTTTTCTATTGTTCCATTTGACCTTGCTATTTGCAATATTCCAGAGTCTTTTGCTGCTCTATATTCAATTCCTGTTCCTACTACTGGTGATTCTGTTGTAAGTAATGGAACCGCTTGACGTTGCATATTCGCTCCCATTAGTGCACGGTGAGCATCATCGTGTTCTAAAAATGGTATCATTGCTGCACCAACTGATACTAATTGTTTTGGTGACACATCTACATAATCAACTTGTTCTGGTGCAACTTCTGCAATATCATCTAAGTATCTTACTTTTATTTTTTTATTTACGAATTTTCCATTTTTATCTAGTGGTTCGGAAGCCTGAGCTATTCTTACTCCATCTTCTTCTTCAGCACTTAAATATACAACTTCATTTGTTACTTTGTTTGTTTTTTTATCTACTACTCTATATGGTGTTTCAACAAATCCATATTCATTTATTATTGCAAATGATGTAAGTGCTGATATAAGTCCTATATTTGGTCCTTCTGGTGATTCGATTGGGCATAAACGTCCATAATGTGTATAGTGTACGTCTCTTACTTCAAACCCCGCTCTTTCTCTTGAAAGTCCACCTGGTCCTAATGCTGATATTCTTCTTTTATGTGTTAATTCTGAAAGTGGATTTGTTTGATCCATAAATTGCGATAATTGTGAACTTCCAAAGAATTCTCTTATTGATGAGGTTATTGGTTTTGTATTTATTAATGTTTGTGGTGTTACTACGTCCAAGTCTTGTATTGTCATTCTTTCACGTACTACTCTTTCAAGTCTTGTTAATCCAATTCTAAATTGATTTTGTAATAGTTCTCCTACTGAACGTATACGTCTATTTCCTAAGTGATCTATGTCATCTACTTTTCCTATTCCATGTTGTAATGTTATTACATAGTTTACACTTGATAATATATCTTCTGTTGTAATGTGTTTTGGAACTAATTCATCTATTCTTTCTTTTATTACTTTTTCTAAATCTTTTTTGTCTGTATTTTCTAATATATTTTTTAATATTTCATAGTTTACGTATTCTTTTATTTTTACATCTTTTAATTCTACGAATTTATGAATGTCTACTGTTCCATTTCCTATTACTTTAACTGTCTTTTCTCCTACTTTTACAGAAACTACATTTATTCCTGAATTTTGGATTTCTTCTGCTATTTCTTGTGAAATTATTTCTCCTTCTCCAACAAAAACTTCTCCTGTTTCTTGATTTACTATATCACTTGCTGCTACTTGATTTTTTATTCTTGCAGCTAGGCTTAGTTTTTTATTAAATTTATATCTTCCAACTTTTGATAGGTCATATCTTCTATTATCAAAGAATAGCCCATTAAATAAGTTTCTTGCTGCTTCTACTGATGGAAGTTCTCCTGGTCTTAATTTTTTGTATATTTCTATTAATGCTTCATCCTGTGTTTTTACTTGGTCTTTGTTTATACTTGCAATTATTTTATCTTCTTCTCCAAAGAAGTCTATTATTTGCTGATCTGTAACTAATCCTACTGCTCTTAATAGTGATGTTACTGGTAGTTTTCTTGTCCTATCAACTCTTACATAAAATACATCGTTTGCATCTGTTTCATACTCAATCCAAGCTCCACGTATTGGCATTACTGTTGATGTGAATATCTTTTTACCTGTTTTATCATATTCTCCAGCATAATAGCATCCTGGAGAACGTACAAGTTGGCTTACTACAACTCTTTCTGCACCGTTTATTACAAATGTTCCACTATCTGTCATAAGTGGAAAATCACCTAAATAGATTTCTTGTTCTTTTATTTCTCCTGTTTCACGGTTTATTAAACGTACTTTTACATGTAGTCTTGTTGAATATGTTGCATCTCTTTCTTTTGCTTCTTCTAATGAGTATTTAGTTTTGTCTTCCATAAAGTAATCAAAGAATTCTAATACTAAATTTCCTGTGTAGTCTATTATTGGAGATATATCTCTTAGTACCTCTCCTAAACCTTCATTTACAAACCAATTGTATGAATCTTTTTGTACTTGAATTAAATTTGGCATTTCTATGCTGTCTTCTGTTTTTGCAAAGGTTTTTCTTACACATTTTTCGTGTTTTACATCTTTTAACAAAAATATCACCTCTATAAATATATTAGCAGCTCTTCGAAGCCTTGAGGTTGGAAACCTCTGACTTCTTAAATTTATTTAAAGAAGTCCTTCTTAAATTAAGAATCCCTAATAAATTTTGTAAGTATACTCTGCTATTTTATACTTTAAATTTATTGCTTTTCTAAATTTAATTCCTCTTCTTTTAAATTCAAATTTTTCCATAAATTACGAACAAAATTAACTTCCCCATATGGGCGATTAAAATCGCCCATACTTAAAATATCATACTTTCCTATAAGAGGACAACAAAAAGGCATGTTGGCAAACTTTATTTTTTTACCAACTTACCTTTTACAAAAAATCTCTAGTTTATTGTCATTACTGGCTTTTTAATTTTTACCACCCTTGTCTTTTTTTGGTTTTTTAACAAGTTTTCGCGTAATAATGTTCTTATATTATATATTTTTTCTTACGGCTTGTCAAGGTTTAGGGTGAATTTTTTTATTTACTATCTTTTTCTATTGTATTTTTTATTTTATTTGCTTTTTTTCTTATTCTTTGTATAGCTGTATCTACTGATTTTACTTTACTTCCTAATTTTTCTGCTATTGCCGCATATGATTTTCCTTGTTTATAGTAGTATAATACTTGTCTTTCGAAGTCGCTAAGGCTTTCATCTATTCCGTGCTTCTATTGAATTATAGTATTCTTTTTTTGTTAATGTTTCTAGTGGATCTTCTACTGTTTTTGTTTCTAATATTTCTAATACTTCAGTATCATCACTTTCTTCATATGCTGATTGATTTAGTGAAATACTTGAGTTTAATGGTATGTTTTTTTGGCGATTTGATGTTTTTAGTGCTGTTATTAATTGTCTTTCTATACATAAATTTGCAAATGTTCTAAATGAATTTTGCTTTTCTGCATCAAATGATTTTGTGGCTTTATATAGTCCTATAAGCCCTTCTTGTATAATATCATCTTTTTCTGCTCCTACCATAAAGAATTTACTAGCTTTCATATTAACTAAGTCATTATACTTGTTCATCATGTAGTTTAAAGCTATATCATCTCCCGATTGTATAACTTCTATAAGTTGTTCGTCTGGCATATTTATATATTGTTCATTTATTGGAATTATTTGCGACATATGTTGTTTGCTACCTCCAAAATTTGCTATTTTATTAGTTTTTAAGTGTATTATATGTAGAAAATGCGAATATGTCAAGTGTTTTAGAGATATTTTGTCTAAATTATGTTATTAGATAGATTTTATATAGAAATTTATTGCAAACGCTGTAGGGCGAGCATTGCTCGTTCGCAATTGTTTTTATTTTCCGCTTTGTAAGTCGACACCTACAACTTCTCTTATTTTCTCTAATGCTCTTTTTCTACTACTTATTTTATTTTTTTCTTCTTTTCCTATTTGGGCATACGTTTTTCCATTTTCTAGTTCAAATATTTCATCAAATCCAAATCCCCCCTCTCCTTTTGGCTCATTTGCAATATATCCTTCTTCTTCTCCTCTTACTACTTTTACTCCATATTTATCACAATATGCAATACATGTTATATGTTTTGCTTTTCTTCTTTCTTTTGGAATATCTTTCATTTTTGCTAGTATGTATTCATTTCTTTCTCTTGAATATTCGTTTCCTGATTTATTTTCTCCTAAAAACCTTGCTGTTTTTACTCCTGGCCAGCCATTATATTCTAATATTTCTAATCCTGAATCGTCTGCTATGCATTGTATTTTTGTTTTATTATATATGGCTTTTGCTTTTATTTTTGCATTTTCTTCAAATGTTTTTCCATTTTCTTCTACTTCTATATCACAGTTTATCTCTTTTAATGATATGATTTCATATTCTTTTAATATTTCTTTTATTTCCTTTATTTTTCCTTCATTTTTTGTTGCTACTAATATTTTCATCTTTTATTCCTCTCTTTTATTAAAATTTAAATTTCTATACTAAACAGCTTATATTATATCATATTAAATAAAATCCTCCTACATTTATTGACTTTTTTTTACATTTATATAATAATTGAAGTGTTCTTAAATTTATTTATGACATTTTTATGTCAGATGGAGGTTAATTATGTCTAAGGTTTCAGTTGTTCTTGGTACTTTTTTTGGAGATGAGGGTAAGGGAAAGGTTATAGATTATCTTTCTGGCAATGCTCAAGTTTCAGTTCGCTGTTCTGGTGGTAATAATGCTCGGGCATACTATTACTGTTGATGGTAAAAAATTTGCTTTTCATTTGATTCCATCGCGGAATTTTAAATCCAAATACTAAGGCTATTATTGGAAATGGTGTTGTTATTGACCCAAAAGTTTTAATAGAGGAGATTAATACATTACATGATGCAGGTTATTCTACTGATAATTTATTTATTAGTAATAAGGCTCATGTAATTATGCCTTATCATATTGTACTAGATAATCTTTTGGAGGAAAATAGAGGTAATAATAAAATCGGTACTACTGCTCGTGGTATTGGTCCTGCTTATTGTGATAAGTATGAAAGATGTGGTATCAGATTTGAAGACTTTGTTACTCCTAATTTTAGCAAGTTAGTTAAACATAATGTTTCAAATAAGAATAAGATTTTACAAGCTTTTGGATATGAGCCTTTAGATACTGATAGTATTATTCGTGAATATGAGGATTATGCAAAAATATTAAAACCTTATATGAGAGATACTATTAATATTATTCATCAAAGTTTAGAAAATGATGAAAATGTTTTATGCGAAGGTGCTCAAGCTACTTTACTTGATATTGATTTTGGTACTTATCCTTTTGTTACTTCTTCTAGCCCAAGTATTGGCGGTGTTTGTACTGGTACTGGTGTTAGTGCAAGAGATATTGGTGAAGTTTATGGAGTTCTTAAAGCTTATTCTTCTAAAGTTGGTGCTGGACCATTTTTAACTGAACAAGATAATGAAATTGGTGATACTATTCGCGAACTTGGTCATGAATATGGTACTACCACTAAGCGTCCAAGACGTTGTCGGATGGCTTGACCTTGTTGCTCTTAAGTATTCTTGCCGTATTAATGGTTTGACTGGTCTTGCTATTAATCATTTAGATACTATTGGTAAACTTGATAAAATTAAATTGTGTGTTGCTTATAATCATAATGGTAAGGTATCAATGGATTATTCTACAAATCCTATTTATATTTCTAACTGTAAGCCTATTTATGAAGAATTTGAAGGTAATTTTGAAGATTTAAGTAGCTTTACATCAAGAGAAGCTTTACCTGAAAATGCTAGAATTTACTTGAATCGTGTTGAGGAAATTGTGGGTGTCCCTATAAAATTTATTGGAACTGGCCCTGACAGAGAAGATATGATTATATGTTAATTTAGAAGTTGGATGTTAGAGGTTGGAAGTTATTACAATTCATACTCCTATACTACAAAGTAGCTTCACGTGGAGGTGGTACTTTTTATTTTTCGAACCTATAGAGAAAGATAAAAATGTCCTACCTCCAGAAAGATGAAGCGGATTTATGATAATTAGAACTTTACTTTATAAGGGGATGTTGCAGTTTTGCCCAAGATATATTTAGAGAAGAATGTTTTAGATGCTACTTTTGAACGTTTAGAATTTATTTTTGATAATTTTGATAATATATATTTTAGTGTTAGTGGTGGTAAAGATTCTTCTGTTATGGTTCAACTTGCTAATATGGTAGCCAAAAAGAAAAACAAAAAATTTGATGTTTTATATATTGATTTTGAAGCACAATATAAACTTACTATTGAACATATATATGAATTAAAAAAATTATCTCGGTGTTAGAAATTTTTATCATATTGCTTTACCTATAGCTCTTAGAAATGCTGTTTCTATTTTGCAACCTAAATGGATTTGTTGGGAAGAGGAAAGTAAAGATTTATGGGTTAGAGATTTACCCAAAGATAGTATTAACATTAGTAATTGCCCCTTTTCTTGGTTTAGAAAAGGGGAAGAGTTTGAAGAATTTATTATTCAATTTGCAGATTGGTATCAAAAAAAGTATGGTGGAAAAGTTGCTTGTGGTGTTGGTATTAGATGTGATGAGAGTTTAAATCGTTTTAGAACTATTGCTTTTGATGGTAAAATTATGTATAAAGATAAGCGTTGGACTACTAAAATAAAATATGGTGAAAAGCACTTAAATGTTTATAATTTTTACCCTATTTATGATTGGAAAGCTGATGATATTTGGGGGGCTGTTAGTAAGTTTGACCTTATGTATAATAAAGTATATGAACTTATGTATAAAAATGGACTTAGTATATATGAACAACGCTTGTGCCAACCTTATGGAGATGATCAGAGAAATGGACTTGATCAATTTAAGGCTATTGAATATGAAACTTGGAGTAAAGTTGTATCAAGGGTTAATGGTGTTAATTTTGGAAATATTTATTGTAGAACTTCTGCACTACGGTAATCTTAAAACTTCTAAACCCGATTTTATGACTTGGCGTGAATATACTATTTTTTTACTCGAAAGTATTGGTATTTATAATAGTGATTTGATGCTTCACTATTATAGAAAAATTAAGAAGTTTGCTAATTGGTATAAAAAACGTGATAATATTGATATTTATGATATTCCTGATGAAGCTGATAGTAAACTTGAAACTCAAAAGAAAGTTATTTCTTGGAGAAGAATTGCAAGGGCTATTGAAAAAAATGACTTTTATATGAAGCGTCTTTGTTTTACTCAAACTAAAACTGATAATGATGAACTTAGAGAATTAATTCATAAATGGGACAATCTCTTGACCGAGGATACTTTTTCTGATGATAAAGATTTATTAAATTTTATTAGGAAAGAGGTGATAAACAATGATTGTGAAACTAACGAATAAAGATGATGATTTCTATTCTTATATGGGTAAATTTTTTGGTTCAAGAATTGTCCAAACTGAAACTAAGGATCGTATTTATGATGATAATAATAAAGAATGGTATATTTATTTAAACCAATCCAGTAAACCTTGTGCTTTTGTTTCAGTTTGTAATGGTACTATAAAAAATATTTATTCTAATAATGATGATTATTTAAAGACCTTGCTTTTATATATAATGACTGAAATTGTTATTGAACCAAGTATCGTTACTAAGGTATATGAAGATATTTATATAAAATGTGGTTTTCATATTACTGCTTTGGATAATTATAAGCATTTTATTATGATTAGAGGTGATAATTAATGACTAATATTGAATTTCCTGTTTTAAATGTTAAAATGATAGATATTAACAAAGTAATTGCCAATGATTATAATCCAAATAAGGTAGCACCTCCTGAAATGAAACTTTTAAAACATTCTATTGAAGAGGATGGTTACACTCAACCTATTGTTACTTATTATGACAAAAATAATGATACTTATATTGTTGTTGATGGTTTTCACAGATATAGATGTGCAAAAGAATATTTTCATTTAAATGAAATTCCTGTTGTTACTATTAATAAGGATTTAAGTAATAGAATGGCAAGTACTATAAGGCATAACAGAGCAAGGGGTACTCATCAAATCGCTGATATGTCTAAAATTGTTGTTGATTTAAGTAATAATGGATGGACTGAGACTGAAATTTCTAAACATTTAGGTATGGAATTAGATGAAATTATAAGGCTTAAACAAGTTAGCCGGACTAAAAGAAGCTTTTGCAAATCATGTTTTTAGTAAATCTTGGGAAGAATTTGAAGATAATCTAAAAAAAACTACTTAAAACACTTTTTATACAAGCTATACACCTAGCAAATGTGGATTTATTCCACTTTAACTGGGTGTTTTTCTTTAACTGTTTTGCTATATATTCAAAGAAACTTTGCTTCGCGGACAAGCAATGCTCGCCCCCTACATTTAACTTAAAATAGTGTACTTTCCTATTATGGAAAAATGGCAGACTCTATCGTCTGCCCTATATTTTATTATACTAATCAATTTCCTCTTTTTTTCTAATCAATATTAATGGTGTTAATTCTTTTCCTTGTCCTGATGGGTTGTCTTTTATTAATCCTTTTAATTCTTCATTTGATAATTCTATATCACTAGAATGCCCTAACACTTCTTGTCCTAAGTCATTTGCATCAACTATCATGCATGAAATCCCTAAGGTTTCTTTTATTTCATTACATACGTCTTCTGGATTTTCTGGTAGTCTAATTCCTATGTCTCCATATTCTTTCCATACATGGTCATAAAATCCATCAAGCCCTGATACATCTTGTCCTACTATTTCATAAAATACTCCCTTTTTACCAAATAGTTTTGTTACTGCACTTGCAATACTTGCAAAAAGTACTCTAAATAATCCTACTGTATTTATTGCATATTGCATTTTTATTGTTTCTCCAACTCCTACTCCTGTTGATGGGTGCGATGCAAATTTTGATAGTAGTTTTGCCCAAAATCCTATTTTTATGTCTTCTCTTTTTACTATTCTATTTTGGCATAATGCTATTATTTTTTCACTACTTGAAATTATATCTCCTTCTTGATATATTGGTAAAACATATTCTCTAAATACATCTATGTATGATTCTCCTTGTTTTATAAATTTTGTTTTTATTGCATGTCTTAAATATGTCTTTCCATTTACTTTAATCTCTACATTTTTTCCTTCATTTGCATAAAATTCCATACTTTCTCCTCCATTTGTAATATTTTTGTTGATTATTACATATACTATATATTATCTCTTTATTTAAAATTATACAAGTTTTTATACAAATTTTTAAGTTTTTTTCACAAAGTGTTGACATCTTGCAAAAAACATATTATACTATGAAAGTACATCGCGAGGTGGAGCAGTTGGCAGCTCGTCGGGCTCATAACCCGAAGGTCGTAGGTTCGAGTCCTACCTTCGCAACCAAATGTGCGATACTAGCGTATTGCAGTGAATAATTAAAAATGAAGAATTAATAGTGAATAGTTTTAGCAAAGTGCGTTGAGCACATTTCTAACTATTCACTATTAATTTTTTTAGTAGTATAGTAGTAAATACATTACCATTCAACTTTAGTTTAAAAATAATAATCTTATAATATTTATTTTTTTAACTTAATTTGATATAATCAAGAAAAATGAATGTCAATAAACATCATTTAAAAATTAATTTTATAAAATCTATTGCATGATAAACAATCGTTTGATACAATGTTCTAAATTTGATAATATATGACTAATTTTTCAATTATTGAAAAATACTAATTCTATGATATAAATAAACCAATAAAAACGGATGTGATAAATATGAATTTTAATAATATAATTGATTTAAAATCTTTAGAATATAAAAATAATGATAATTCATTGGCAATTTTAGGTGATTCAATATATGTCTTGAAAAAAATAAAAAGTAATAGCATCGATTTAATATTTGCAGATCCACCATATAACATAGGAAAAGATTTTGGAAATAACAAAGATACTTGGGAATCAAAAACAGCATATATAGAATGGTGTAAAAAATGGCTGGATGAATGTTATAGAGTTTTAAAAGAGGATGGTACTTTCTATTTTATGACTGCAACTCAACATATGCCATATTTAGATGTATATGTTTCTGAAAAATATAATGTCGTATCACGTATAATATGGTCTTATGATAGTTCAGGTGTACAATCTAAAAAAAATTTCGGTTCATTATATGAACCTATCTTAATGACGACAAAATCACCTAATAGTCAATATACTTTTAATTACAATGATATATTAGTAGAAGCAAAAACAGGTGCTAAAAGAAAGCTAATTGATTATAGAAAATCGCCTCCACAGCCATATAACACAAAAAAAGTACCTGGTAATGTATGGAATTTTAATAGAGTAAGATTTTTAATGGATGAATATGAAAATCATCCTACTCAAAAACCAGAAGAATTACTTGAACGAATTATATTAGCATCCACTAATTTAGGAGATATTGTTTTAGATCCATTTAGTGGAAGTTTTACAACATCTTGCGTAGCTGTAAAAAATAACAGAAATGCCATAGGAATTGATTTAAATAAAGACTACTATAAGATAGGGTTGAGAAGGACTAATATAACAAATGAGTACAATGGTGAATTTTTAAAAAAAGAAAAATTAAAAAAGACAAAAAACAAAAGTAAAAAAGACCATAAACTAGGAGATGTTGTTAATATATGAGAGATTTTATAAAAGATATATTAAAAAATGATTTTAAAGAAAATTATGAAAATATTTTTCATAATTCCGAATTATTACAATATATCGATAAGAAAACAAATGCAATAACTGGTAATTCAAAATCAAGAAAAAATCTAGGAAATATTTATGCAATATATGCTTTTTTATATTTTTATAGTAAGAACTTCTATAATAATGCAAAAGCATATAAAAAATTTGATGGATTTGAATATACTGATTTATGGAATTTTTGTAAAAAACAATATGGTGGTGAAAAAATTCAAAATCATGCTCTAAATAATAGATTAAACACAGAATTTGCGAATAAAGTAGCAAAAGAACCCGAAAAAATGCTACTTATCATAAATGGGAGCAAATATTTAATGCACATAGATTATATTTATGTAAATGGTATAGATATATCTTTTAGTATTTTAAAAATAATAAGAAAATATATAGAGTTATTATATGAAAAAGATATGAAATTAATTAAAGATTTAGAAGATCTAATGAAAGAACATGATGTAACTAAAAAGAGAATTAAAATTATTAATTTATTAGATGAAGATTCTGAAGCAAGAATTTTCGAGATAATTTCATTTGCTGTTTTAAAATCATATTATAAAAATGAAAAAATTTATATTGGAAAAAGTATAGATACTATACAAACAGAATATTTAAAATTATATAAAACAGGTAGAACTAATGCTAATGATGGTGGCATTGACTTTGTAATGAAACCATTAGGAAGATTTTTTCAAGTAACTGAAGTTGATAACTATGATAAATACCTATTAGATATGGATAAAGTTTTACATTTTCCAATTACTTTTGTTGTAAAAACAAATAAAAAAAGAGAAACTATTGAAAAAGAATTGAATCAATATATATTATTAAAATCTGGTGGAATGGAAACTATAATTAATAATTATAAGAATTCAATTGAAGAAATTATAACAATTAATGAATTAAAAATATTTTTAAACGAATTATCTTTAGATGATATTAATTTTATTATAAAAGATATTGATTTATATTATAGAATGGAAATGAATTTGGAATTGTTAGGAGAGGTTGAAGAATAATAAAAAATGGTAACTAATAAAGTTGCCATTTTTATTATTTTTATTTCACTTCTTCTAAAGGAACTACTCTTAATGTATACCCTAATGGATATAATAATTTCATTTTACTTTTATACTTCCTTTTATTGCTTCAAATTTTGCATCTCCTATTCCTGGTACATTTTTTATATCTTCTATTTGCTTAAATTCTCCATTTTCTTTTCTATAATCTATTATTTTTTGTGCAGTTGATTCTCCAATTCCTTGTAAATTTTGTAGTTCTTCTTTGCTTGCTTTATTTATATTTACTATGGTATTTTTGCCACTTGTTAAATTTGTTTTTGGCTCTTCTTCTATTATTCCTTGTCCACTTTCAGTTGATATGTTTTCATTTTGATTTTCTTTTTCTCCTACATTTTCTTTTGAGGGTATCGTTATTTTTTGTCCATCTTCTATTACATATGCTAAATTTATGTTTGTTATATTTGCTTTTTGGGTTAATCCTCCTGCTTTTTCTATTACATCTGCTATTCTTGCTCCTTCTTTTATTTTTACTATTCCTGGATTTTTTACTTCTCCTGCTATATGTATTACTATTTGATTTATTTCTTCTTGTTGATTTTCTACATTTTGTTTGTTTTCTTCTTTTTTGTTTTCCGAGTTGACGAGGGCATCCCCCCCTATTATGTCTAATTGTTCATAATTTTCTTCTGGTATACTTATTTTATAAATGTAATATACTATTACAAATACTATTATTGCTCCTATTCCTACTATTATTGCTAATTGTTTTTTACTTAAATTTATCATTATTTTTCTCTCCTTTTCTTTATTACTGTTCAGTATAATATTATTATAATTAGCGTGAGTGTAGTAATATATTTATTTTGCCAAGTGTAGTACGCGGAATCTCCAGAGGCGTTGGCGAGTGTCGAAGCTTTTCAAAATAAATATATTACTTTCGTAGAAGCAGATTGCAAACTATATATACTGAACTATAACTTATTTTTATTAAGTTTTTATTATTTGTATTGATATTTTAAAAATTTTAATATAATATATCTATATCATTTTATTTTTAAGAGGTTAATTATGAAATTTAAAAAATCATTTTTACATATATTAAGTATTTTTATTGTTATTTTCCTTTTGTTTTCTACTTCTTTTTGTTTTGCAACTACTGAAAATAATTCTGCCAAAGTTAATGCTCCTGTTGCTCTTTTAATGGATGCAAATACTGGTAAAATTCTTTATGAAAAAAATGCTTATGAAAAAATATACCCTGCAAGTACTACTAAAATTATGACTGCTATTATTGCCCTTGAAAATAGAGAGCTTTCTCATGTTGCTAAGGTTAGTTATGATGCTATTTTTACTGTGCCTGCACGGCTATACTAATGCTAATTTACAAATTGATGAAGAACTTACTATGGAACAGCTTTTGAAAGTTTTGCTTATCCCTTCTGCTAATGATGCTGCTAATGTTATTTCTGAAGATATTGGGGGGAGTGTTGAAAGTTTTGCAAGTATGATGAATACTAAGGCAATTGAAATTGGTTGTACTAATACTCATTTTGTTAATCCTAATGGAGTTCACAATGAAAATCATTATTCTTGTGCTTATGATCTCGCTCTTATAGCAAGATATGCAATGAAAAATGAAACTTTTAGAAATATTGTTTCTACTACTAGATATACTTTACCTATAACTAATAAATATGATAAACCTGATAGAGTTTTTCTTACTACTAATAGACTTATTAATGAAAAAAGTGACTATTATTATAAGTATTCTACTGGAATAAAAACTGGTTATACTGATCCTGCTAAGAATTGTCTTGTTGCGAGTGCTAAAAAGGATGATTTAGAACTTATTACTGTTATTTTGGGAGCTGAAAGTGATAATAATTCTACTAATAGATTTAGTGACTGTATAAATTTGTTTAATTATGGTTTTAATAATTATTCTTATAAAACTTTATATTCAAAGGGTAGTGTTTATAAGGTGGTAACTCCTAGGAATGCTGATAGTAAATCAGGGGATTTAAATATTATTGTTGAAAATGATATTAAAGCTCTTGTAAATAAAAGTGATTATGATATAAATTTTGTACCTACTGTTAACTTAAATAGTCCTATAAAAGCACCTATTACAAGGGGTAGTGTTGTTGGTACAATTTCTTATGATATTTTACGGTATTAACTATACTACAAATTTGATTGCGGGTCAAGATATTGAAGCAAATTCTATTTTTTCTATTATTCTTAAAATTGTTTTAGTTGTTTTTGCTATTTTAATTTTGAAATATATTCTGAATTTGATGAATTCTAGTAAAAAACGTAAAAAGAAAAAGAAAAAATCTAGCAAGAATAGTAATAATTCTGTTTCTCCTTATAGGTTTAAATACTAGGATTTGCTATTTTACGTAATATGATATATAATTAATAAAGTTTTATAACTAAAAACTTTATTAATAGGTACATAAGGAGGATTACTGTATGGATTTTAACACTATTAAAGTACCACGAGACTCAAACGTAGCTGAAAGTGTATGGGCAGAGATACAAAAACTCGGTAGACATGAATCAATATCTATTCATAAAGATGTAATGTCTAAGCTGGCGTCTTCTTGCTTATCTAAAATTCCTTGCAAAGGTGACAGTAGTATTATATATTGTTTCAAAAATGCAAATGGTAAACATTTTGCGTTGGAAACAGCTGATATCGATACCAATAGAGAATGGTTTGATATTACTGCTACTGTTTATAGTGTTTTTTACACTTATCAAAAAATAGGTAATACACCGTTTACGATAATTTTTGAGTCTTAAAAAAGGAAAAGGGAATAGATTTTGTATCTACTTCCCTTCTTATTTTTTTAGTTATTTACTTCTTTCGTATAACTCTTCTAGTTTATAATTCTGCCTTTCTTGCCTTGTGAATATGTGAACTACTACGTCTCCATAGTCCATTAATATCCATTCTGTATTATATCCCTCTATTTTATTTGGATATATTTCTTCTTTTTTTAGCTCTGTTTCCACATTGTCTGCTAATGCTTTTATATGTGTTTCTACTGTTCCGCTTGCTATTACAAAGTAATCTGCAAGTGTTGAAGTTTCTTTTACATCTATTGTTTTTAAGTCGATTGCTTTTTTGTCTTCTAATAACTTAACTATTTTATTTAATAATTGATTTTCCATATATCTTCTTCTTTCTTATTTAATAAATCTGTCCTTATACAAATATACAATGCTTGTTCCTACTTTTTGGTATTTGTTTTGCTAGTTGTGCTTTTGGTTGTATTAGTAGATTTTTTTGTGGTTGTTGTGTTAGTACTTTTTTTAGTAGTTGTTGTGTCTTTCTTTGTAGTTGTATTAGTTGTTGTGTTTGTGTTATTGACTGTGTTTGTGTTTACAGTGTTTTCCACATTTTCTTCTATTTCTTTTTCTTTAAATAGTTCATTTACTATTTTTTCAGTTTCTTTTTTATTTACTGTGTATATCCATACTCCATTACATAATTCTGGGGTTCCTGGTAATGTTCCTGTTTGTAAGTTTTCTGTATTAAAGCTTACTGCATATGGTAAGTAGTCTTTTATTAAATCGAATTTCATATTTGTTTTTACATTGTTAAATGCTATTTGTGCTATTTGTGTTATTTTTAATAAATTTTCTGGTTTCATTGTTTGTTTTAGTGTTGCTGTTATAAATTCTCTTTGTGTTCTCATTCTTCCTATATCATTATCTCCATATTCATATGAATATGATGTTCCATTATTGTTATGCCTAAATCTTACTAACCATTCTGCTTGCTCTCCATTTAGTTTTTGATATCCTTTTTTTAAGTTTATGTGTAAATCTTGTGTTACATCATCATATAACATATCGATTGGTACATCAAATTCTACTCCTCCTATTGCATCAACTAATTCTACAAGTGCATCTGTATCTATTATTACATAATTGTCTATTTCTATTCCTATTATCTCTTCTATTGATTTTACCATTCCATCTATGTTTTCACCATTTCTATATACTGCATTTATTTTATAACTTGCTGATGCTTTTTGTTTATTTTTACCAACATATGTGTCTCTTGGTATTGATAGTAATGATGCTTTTTGTGCTTTTGGGTCATATGAACATACCATTATTGTATCTGCTAATTTATAGTCTTCTTCACATCCACTAATTCCTACTATTAAAAAATTAATTTTATCCAAGTCTTTTAATGTGTTTTCATCGTGTCCTACTGCTGCTGCTATAAATCCTTGTAGTCCTCCTCCGTTTCTTACTACTCTATATATGAACATTCCTGCAAATACTAGTACTGCTACTAATAGTAGTAGTAAAATAAGTCTAAATATTTTTCTTGCTTTAGTCTTTTTCTTTTTTGGATTTTTTTCCATTTTGTTTGTTTGTTTTATATTTGATTTTTTTTTGCTTACTTTTTTTGTATCTATTGGTCTTGTATTTATTTGTTTATTTTTCTTTATATTATTATCTGGTTCCTTTTTCACTTTTATTTTTCCTTTCTTAATCATATGTATTAAGCTATCTATATTATGTTTTCATATTTTTTAGTATAACAAAATGAGCAATAAATATCAATATTTATTGCTCGTTTTTTTGAATTTTAATAAAGTTTTAAGTATTACATATTATTTATTTAAAGAAAAACATTAATATTATATTGTTATTATATAATATTTTTGTCAAAATCGTATCATTTATTATTCCTAAGACTATGTCTTTATCTATGATTGGTAATATTAAGCTTACAATTGCAAGTATTACATATATTAGTATAATTCCTCTTAATATTCCATATACTATTCCTCCCGCTTCATTAAACTGTTTTATAACTGGAAGTTCTGATACTGCTTCTAATATTGCTTTTGCAAATAGTAGCAATAATCTTGTTATAATAAATATTGCTATTATTACTATAAGATTTATTACACTTTTAGATAATTCTTTTGCTATTGTTCCTACAACTACATCTTTAGTACTATCTACCGCATTTGTTATTCCTTCATTTATATAGTTTACTATTACATTTGGTAAATCTGTGTTTTCTTCTTTTATTTTTCCTTCTTCAATTTCTGCAGATGATAATTTATCAGTTATTGTGTTTTCTATATTTTTTGCAAGCTCTGTATTGTTTATTATAAAACTTGAAACTGGTCTATATAGTATTAGTGTTATAACAATTGCTATTATAAATGATACTATTTTAAATGCTACTCCTATTAGTCCTTTTTTATACCCAAAAAAGATGCTTAATGCTAAAATTGCTATTAATATTAAATCAATAATGATTGCCATAATTATCCTCCTCGATTTTCTATAAACAGTTTTATCTTTTATAGTCCACTCCTTCTTGCTGAATGTAGAACATGGATCCCCTTTATACAAGATCATAAATGTATGTTGTAACTATAAACTTGTTATTTCAATCTTGTCTTTTGAATATATTACTCCTGCTATTTGTTCTGCAAGTACTATATCATGTACTTCTCTTTGTGATATGTATCTTTTTACAAGCCAGCCGTTAGTATTTATAAATTCTATTCTACTTCCTAAGTTTAAAGCTATATTATCCCCTTTGCTTTTTAAGTCTTTTACTGTTCCGTCTGCTGTATATAAATTTTCTTTTTGTGTTCCGTGTGTTTTTCATAATTACTTGTGTGTTTGTACTAAGTAATCCTGTTGTTCTTTCTATTGCATATACTGAATAATTGTTTAACTCTATACTTCCAAATGTTACTTTTTTACTTTCATATGATATGCTTTCAGTTTCAGTTTCACCATATAAAACGTGTATTCCATCATCATAAGATATTACTAAATTATTTTTGTCTTGATATTTTAAATCTATAATTAGTTTATTTGCTTCTGCATTATATGTATATATTACAGAGTTTGTTGGGTCTACACCTGCTTTTTCTATTGATATAACTTTTATGTTTGATTGTATGAATGTTCCTGATGTATTTATTTCTGCTATACTTAAGTATTTGTTATCATTTGATATTGCTGTATCTATTACTGTTGTACTAGATAAGTAAGTTTTAAATAGTTCTTTTCCTGTTGGTGAATATGTTGCAATAATTGCTTTGTAACTTCCTCCTGTGATTATTACTGATAAATATCCATTTTTATTTACATTTATTTTTTGAATTTCTCCTTCTATTTCCGTTTGCCACAAGATGTTAGATTCTGATATTAAGTATAAGTTTTGTCCTTTTTTTTCAGCTATTCCTAAAAATCTATTGTTTGATGCATATAATGGATTTGTTATTTTTATTTCATGCTCATATTCTTTTTTCCCTGAACTTGAATATGTTGTTAATATGTTCTTATTTAATATAGTTATATATTTACTATAAGCATAAATGCTTGGATTTTCAAGTGATGATATGTCTATACTTGCTACATTATTTTGTATTATTTCTTTTCTTAAAATGTATCTATCTATAAATGTTCTAAAGTTTGCATTTCCTATGTAAAACGCTATTCCTGTTATTACTAATATAACTAATAATATAATAAGCCCTATATTTATTTTCTTTTTTAGTTCTTGATTTAGTACCATTTTTTCCATTTCTACGCCTCACCTTTTCTATTTATTTTATATCATTTTTTTGCTTTTTTTTCAATAGGTTTTAGTGGGATTTGACTAAAAATAGATTACAGTTCGACCTATAATACTAAATTAGCGCGAAAGAAGTAATTTATTTCATTTTCGTAATGAAAGCTCCGAAAGCCAGGAGGCGAGGGAATATCCTTTAGCGTTGGAGTGGGTGAAATATATTACTTCTTGGGAGCGAATTGCAAACAATGTACTCTGAACATTAACAAAAATAGTTATAATTAAATGCTAAATTAATATCTAAATAGCGACACATAGACGAGAGTCCTTTTTGTTTTTCGAAGATTCCCCCAAAAAAACAAAAACGTCCTACATCTAGCAAGATATAACAAATTTTGTAATTATTTATTAATCTGTAATAAAAATATTATTTGTATAATTCCAAGTAGTCCAAACATTGGATATAGTACATTTATTAATGTAGAAAAGCCTATTTTAGATACTAATATTCCACTTATACACATTAAAATTGCTATTTTTTTATATTTTTGGGGGATATCTATATAATTTTCTAATATACTATATCCTGCAGATATGCTTGATGTAAATATTGCCACTAATATTATTGCTCCATATATTAGCTTATATGCTTTTCCACTCATTCCTGCTACATACACTATCGGTAATTCTAATTTGTTTATATCTATATCAATTTTTAATATTAATCCATATATTGATATTGCTAGTATTATTAGTGTTAGTATAACTAATATACTTGTTGTTACTGCTTGTATTTTATTTTTTATGTATTTTTTTAGTGTTATTACTATTGGTATTAAAGTGATACTGTTATAACTTGAATATAGTATTGCACTATATATACTTTTTACAAAATTGGGCTGTATTGTTTTAGTATTTATACTTTCAAATGTATTTAAATTTTTTGTAGCAAGTATTATGATGAATACTATTAAAATTGGTATTAATACTGTATTTACTTTTATTATTCCTTCGATGTTTCCCATGAATGTTGCATAACATAATGCTATTATGATTATTGTTCCAATTATATTTGGTATTCCTAATTCTTGTGAGAAATATGCACTAAACCCTGCTATCATTACATAAAATGATATTAATAAAAATATATTTACTATTTTTTTTGTTATTTTATTTATCTTTTGGTTTTTGTTTATATGTTTTGAGAGTTCAGTATAATTTTCTAAATTGTTTTGTTTTGCTATCTTTAATGTTTTATATACTATTATTCCTACTATTATTTGTGAAATTACTATTCCTATTATTCCGTTTATCCCATATATCCCAAAGAATAGGTATATTTCTTTTCCGTGATGCAAATCCTGCACCTATTATTGTTCCAATGATTACAAATAAAACTTTTAATATATTTTTCATAGTAAAACTCCTCATTTTAATATATGAGGAGTTTTGGGTTACTATTCACAATTGCTTCTTTAAATCCGCTATAGTCTTGCTGGATGTAAGACGTTTTTGTTACAGTTCAGTATATAGCACTAAGCTAGTGCCCATGATAGTAATATAGCCTAAACTGTTTTTATTTTCTTCTTCTCATAGCCCATATTACTATTCCTATTATAATTATTAATATAGGAAATGCTGTTATTGCTATTTTTATTATTCTATCTTGTGCTTCTGTAGCTGTGTAGGTTATTACCCCTGTGTCTTTTCTTATTGATATTAAATCTTCCTTCTCAGTTAATTCTGCTATCGTATTTAAGATATAGTCTTTGTTATTGTAAAATTGCATTGGGTATAATGTGCTATTTCCTACTGTTATTGGGTAATCTACTACTAGTAAATTGTTTGCAAGTAAATACATTTGTGCTTCTTTTTTATTTTCTTCATTTTGATTACTTATTGTTTTGGTTAATTTTGTTCCTATTATGAAACTTCCTTCTTCATCTCCTGCAATTTTACCAGTACTTCCGTTTGATAATTCTTTTCTAAATAGTGTAGTCTCGCTTGTTGTTAAAATATTATTTGTTGTTACATTTAAGTTTTCTAATGTTTCATCATCTGCTAGTGTTATTTTTGATGCGTTTATTAATAATATCCCTCCATCTGTAGCTATATTTTTCGTTGCTGTAGTATATGATATATTTGGTATTATACAATTTGGTGCTGATAGTGCCATTTTGTTTGCATCTTGTTCTAGTACTATTCCATCATCAAATTTTGCTCCAAATAAGTCTAGTATCTTTTGTAGATTTGGCAAGTCTACTTTTGTTCCTGTAGGATCATTTAACCATAATATTTTTCCACCATTATTTATGTAGTTTGTTATTTTTTCTACTTCACTTTCTATTAAATCTTTTTGTGGACTTGCTATAACTAGCAAACTTGCATCTTCTGGTATGTTTTCTTTTACTAGTAAATCTAAATTTTCTATGTCATTTGTCTCATTTTCTAAATATGCTTTTAACATTGTCATATCTATATTTATTCCATATTCTCCATGTCCTGTTAAGAAGTATATTTTAGGCTTTTGGTCCAGTGTTAGATTTACTATTGCGTTTGTTATTTTTTCTTCTGACACATCTATTTGTCTATATGTTGTATAATCATATGTATATAGCTCATCTGCAAGTATTATTTGACTTTGGTTTTTTGCTTCTACTATTATTAATTGTGTTTCATCTGTTATACTATATTTGTTTTTTATATCTACTCTATCTTGTATTTTTTCTATTGTTTCATAGCTTATTTTTTCATTTTCTCTATTATATTGTTTTAGTATATCTCCAAGTGATGTATTTTCATTAAATCCTATTAAGTATATTTTTACTTCATCTTTTATGTTTTTTATTTGATTTACTGAACTTTCAGATATTGTATATAGCTTATTTTTTGTTACATCTATATCTATTAATTCTAGTTTTTGTACTAATATGTTTATTCCTATAAATATTACAAATAGAATTAATACAAGGATTATTGTTTTGGTAGTATCTCGTAACCACTTTTGCTTTAATGATTCTATTATGTCTTTCATTTTTATTTTCATTCCTTCCTTTAAATACACTTTAACTTGAAAATGCTTTTCTCTTTTAATGTATGGTATTTTCTTCTTTTTATTTGTTCAAAAAATAAAAGTACTACTTTACTGTGTCACTAGTATATCTTTTAAAAGTATTCTTTTGTATTTTTGCTACTTCATACTCTTTTTTCTTTGTAGTACTATCATTGTAAGTAATACAAAGAATATTGTAAATGTTATATATGTTACTATTTCTTCTAATGCAATTAATCCAGATGGAAATTTGTCAAACATATTTATTAATGATAACGGTTCGAGAATTGGGCTAAAGTTTGGTAAAAACCATGTTATTATAAAAAATCCTATTGTTATTACTCCTGCTATTATTTGGTTTTCTGTTATGCTTGATGCAAACATTCCAAATGATATGTATGCCATACTTAACATTAAGAAACCAAGTAGAGTTACCAGTATTGTTTGTATATGTGGTGTTCCAAAGAAATATAGTATTGCAAGATACAAAAGTGTGAATATTTCTGTTATTAATACTACAAATAAACTAGCCAAGAATTTTCCCATTACTATGCTAGATGTCCTTGTCGGTGATGTATATAATAATTGTTCTGTCCCAAGTTTTCTTTCTTCTGCAAACATTCTCATTGTTAATATTGGTACTATAAAGGTTAAAATTGTTGATGCAGAATAAAACATATTTTCAAATTGTAAACTTCCATATTCTACAACATCTAGATAGAAAAATACACTACACATTGCCAAAAATAATCCGTATAAATACATATCCTATTGGTGATAAAAAATAGGTTTTTGTTTCTTTTTTAAATACTGCCCACATTAGTTTTTTTCCTCCTCTTCTTGTTTTTCTCCTATTAGATTTATAAATGCATCTTCTAGGGTGGCTTCATTCTTTTTTAATTCAAATATTGTTATACCGCTTTTTGCGTATTTTTCGAATATTTCTTTTCTTATATCTTGGTTTTCGTCAGCTGTTATTATATATTCTTTTGTTCCATCTTCATTGTCTTTTACTAATTTCATTTCTTGAATTCCTTGTATTTGTTTTGTAATTTCTTCTACTTTTGTTTCTTTATCTTCTATGGTTACTGATAACTGATTTTGTTTTTTTACTTTTTCTTCTAGTTTTTTTGGTGTATCTTGGGCTATTATTTTTCCTGAATTTATTATTATTACTTTGTTACATATTTGGCTTATTTCTGATAATATGTGGGAACTTATAATGATTGTATGTGTTTTTCCTAATTCTTTTATTAGATTTCTTATTTCCGTAATTTGTTTTGGGTCTAAACCAACTGTTGGCTCATCTAATATTAATATTTCTGGATCTCCTACTAATGCTCCTGCCATACTTACACGTTGTTTATATCCTCTTGATAAATTTTTAATTAGTTTATTTTGTACATTTTGTAAATGTGTTTGCTCTATTACTTTTTGGATTTTTTCCTTTTTTTCTTTTTTGGCTACTTGTTTTAAGTCTGCCATATAATTTATAAATTCTTTTACTGTTAGTTCATTATATAGTGGTACTCCTTCTGGCATATATCCTATTTGCTTTTTTGCTTTTTTAGGATTTTTTAATATATTGTATCCTCCTACTACTATTTCTCCTTCTGTTTGTTCTATAAACCCTGTTATTATATTCATTGTAGTACTTTTTCCTGCTCCATTTGGTCCAAGTAATCCTACTATTTCTCCTTTTTCAATGTTAAAGCTTATATTGTTTACAGCAATAAAGTTACCATATTTTTTGGTTACATTTTTTACTTCAATCACTTTTCTTCCTCCTTAAAAGATTTTTTATATTATATACATAAATGGGCAGACACGAGGCCTACTCTACTATTCTTTGCATGAACTCTTATTGTAAATACTATCATGTTATTTTTTTGTTTACAAGCAATTTTTTAACAAGTTACATTGTGTTCACAAAACTTTCACAATACTTACGGATTTAAGGGTTTGTTGTATGTTGCAATTTGATGAATTTTGTAAAATTTCGTTATTACTAGTAATATAAAATGATGTAATTGTCTATATAAATAATCACATCTTTCTATATTAATTGTAATCATATTTCCTCTTTTTCCACATAGTTATTACTAGGTGATTTAGTTGGAATTTTTATATCCTTTATTTATAGCTTTTGGACTTGTTTTTATGAGTGAACTTGGTGATAAAACTCAACTTCTAGTTTTATCTTTTTCTTCTAAAATGAAAAGTTTTACTATTTTATTAGGTGTTGCTCTAGGTTCTCTTTTTAGTCATGGTATTGCTATTATATTTGGTGGTATTTTAGGTAGTTTTGATAATTTATGGCTTCATTCTGTTTTAAAAGTTATTACTTATAGCTCTTTTTTGTTTTTTGGCGTTATTACATTAATGAATAAAGAAGAAGATACCAGTTCTTCTAAAAAATCTGGTATCTTAAATAAAATTTCTAATTTAGCTATCGGTTATGTTTTTATTATTGCTTTTAGTATTGCAATTGGCGAACTTGGTGATAAAACTTTTCTTGCTTCATTAGGCCTTGGTATAGAATTTCCTAATACTAAGATTTTTTTAATTTTGGGAGCAATTTTAGGTATGGTAACAAGTGATGCTATTGCTATTTTATTTGGTAAATTTTTAAGTAGCAAGGTTTCTAGTAATTTTATGAATGTTTTATCTGGTATTATTTTTCTTTTATTTGGAATTGGTGGATTTATTGGATTTTTATTTTAATTTAGAAAAATACTCAAACCTATGTAGCTAGAGTTCTTTAAGATGTGAGCAACTTTTAATAATTGTTGATTTAGAAGTGCTATTCATAATTCATTTTTTCAAGCCATTGCAGTATTAATAATATTAAAAATTTCTTCTATAAGTGCACCACTCTGTGTGTAATTTTATAGTACTTATATAACAAATCAACATAAATATCAATTTGTTTTTGATGTCTCACTTTTACTTTTTAGTTATATATTGTTACTTTTTCAAATAATTTTTTATAGTTAAATAGTGCTTATATTTATTGCATATTTTCAGGTTAAAGTGTATAATAGTTGTAGTTTTACCTATTTAGGAGGTTTTATGATTTATATTAATGAAGAAAAAATTAAGAATATTCATTTAAATAGTAACAATTTTTATGTTATTATGGATTTTGACAATACTATTACTACTACTAATGGTGTGGATTCATGGACAATTCTTCAAAATCATACTATTATGAATCCCCAATTTGAAAAGGATTCTTTACTTCTGTATGAAAAATATGGTCCTTTCGAGCTTGACTATTCTATAGATGATGTTACAAAAAGTAATTATATGAAAGAATGGTATTCTAGTGTTATGGATCTTGCTTATTCTTACGGACTTACTTATTCTAAGCTCCTA
Source organism: uncultured Clostridia bacterium (assembly GCA_948630815.1). Classification (GTDB taxonomy): domain Bacteria; phylum Bacillota; class Clostridia; order TANB77; family CAG-508; genus RGIG8482. The sequence goes on along the minus strand of CAPIEU010000001.1, from coordinate 93,827 downwards.
ACTTGTGTTAAATATGGCAATATGTCTTTTAGAGATGGTTTTAAGGATTTTTTAAATTGTTTACATGATTATAATATTCCTATTGTTATTTTATCTGCTGGAATTGGTAATGTTATTGTCGAAATTTTAAAATTAAATAACTGCTTTTATGATAATGTTCATATTGTTAGTAATTTTATTAAATTTGATAATGATAAGATGTTACCTTTTAATGATGATATTATTCATACTTCTAATAAGTCTATTTATAAATTACCTAATTGTATTAGTAAAAAAATCAAATGTAAAGATTATATTCTTTTATTTGGTGATTTAATTGAAGATTTGAATATGGTTAATACAGAAGATTTAAATAGGACTATTACTTTTGGTTTTTTGGAGAAAAATATTGACAAAAATTTTGATATTTATAAACAGTATTTTGATGTTGTTATGACTGAGAATGCTTCTTTTAATGATATTAAAAATATTTTATATTAGATTTTTCATTTTTTTACTTGAATTTATTGACATTGTATATGTTTTATGCTATTATAATTATTGCATTTATGGGTCAGTAGCTCAGTTGGATAGAGCACAGGCCTTCTAAGCCTGGGGTCGGGGGTTCGAATCCCTCCTGGCTCACCAAAAAAAGATAATATGAACATGATATAAGAAAACCATTTCAATTTACAGAACTGTAAATTGAAATGGTTTTCTTTGTTATATAATGCCAAAATACTTGTACATTATTGTCAAAATTTAGATATTTTTTCAATATATAGATTTTTAGAACTTTTTCTATATCTTATTAACCACATCTTGACAAGAAAAGCAAAAACATATAAATGAATGTTTTTCTTCTTCTTTCATTATTAATATAAGAAAAAACTAGGGCTTTTTACCCTAGTAAAATTGAATAAAATATATTTTCCCATTTATTGGGGGATGTAGGGGATATGTCCGTTTTATATAAGGGAAGTTCGTTCGAACACATATAGGAAACCTATTTTATAAATAATGCTTTTTGAGGGCTACTTATCTACTATTTATCCCCTACAAGATTAATGACTTGTTAAATTAAAAATATAAATATTATGAAATAAAATTAACATCTATCTCTTTTCATATTTTTATTTTCTATTTAATTTTAGTTTTTGGATTTTTTAATTTTGATTTTCATTATAATTTTTCTGTTAGAAAAAAATGAAAAAAACTTTTTGTCACAAAATGCTATTGAATTAATATGTTTATATTGTACTACCTTTTTTTACATATGTCAACAAAAACTTTACGACATAATTCGACAAATTGCTACAGATGCAATCATTCCGCACAATATCCGCTACTAATGCTGCTACTAATACATATCTTATTTTCTTTATTCCAACTGCACTTGTATATAGTGCTATTGTATAAAAAGTGGTTTCTGTTGACCCCATTATTGTTCCTGCAATTATTCCTATAATGTTATCCACTCCATATTTTGACATTATGTCTGTTGCTACTGCCATTGATGCACTTCCTGAAATTGGTCTTAATATTGCAAGTGGCATTATTTCAGCTGGTATTTTTAGTAATGTTATTATAGGTTTTATTAAATTTATTATTACCTCTAATATGCCTGACGCTCTTAATGCTCCTACTGCTAAAAATATCCCTATTAATGTTGGAAATATGTTTATTACCACTTCTAGACCTTCTTTTGCTCCCTCTAAAAATGTATCATATACTTTTATTCTTTCTCTTATTCCATATATGATTATTAACAATATTACTGTTGGAACCGCTGCTGTTGATATATAATTTATTATAGTCATATTGTTTGCTCCTATCTACATTAATATTTTTTCATTAATATTTTTGCTGTAGTAATTCCAGCTATTGCAGCTATCATTGTTGCTATCCATACTGGTATTATTATTTTAGTCGGATTTGTAGATCCTAAAGAACTTCGTATTGCAATTACTGTTGTTGGTATTATTTGTATAGATGCTGTGTTTATTATGATAAACATTGCCATCGAATTTGTTAATGTGTCTTTTTTTTGGTTATCTTTTTGCAATGTTTTCATTGCTTTTAGTCCAAGTGGTGTTGCTGCATTTCCTAATCCTAATATATTTGCTACCATATTCATTGATATTTCTTTATGTACTGGATCTTCTTTTTTAATTTCTGGAAATAGTATTCTCATTATTGGTGTTAAGAAATTAGTTAGTTTGTCTATTAATGTTGTGTTTTTTGCTATTTGCATTATTCCACTCCACAAACACATTGTTCCTAAAAATGTTATGGTTAATTTTACTGCATTTTCACAAGATTCAAATACTGAATTATTTATATTAGATACATTACCTGTAAATATTCCATATATATATGATACTATTATAAATATTGGCCATAATATATTTAACATCTTCTTCTCCTTGTTTCTTGTTTATAGGTTCTTCTCTGTTCATCTTTCAATTTATTTTTATGCTGTAATATTTTATTCTAATTGTTTCAAAAAAGAACTGTTTTAATTTGTATTTCCATACTCTACGATTATATTTCATTTTTCTTTTTTATTTTATAATATTTGTTAGCTTTTTCCATTGACAAAATGCGACTTTTAATGGTATTATTAGTTATAGGAATTTGTCGAATTTTGTTGTAAATAGGTTTTATTTTAAGGAGGTTTTTTGTAATGAAATCAACAGGAATTATTAGAAGAGTCGATGAACTTGGTAGGGTTGTTATCCCTATTGAACTTAGAAATAAATTTGGAATTTATGAGAAAGACCCTATAGAAATTTTTGTCGATGGTTCTACAATTATTTTAAAAAAGTATGAACCAAATTGTATTTTTTGTGGCTCTACCAAAAAATTAGTTACTTATAATGAGAAATTAGTTTGTGCTAAATGTGCTGAACAAATTAATAAATTGGCTGAAAATAAGAAATAAACTAAAAAGAAGCAATACTTTAAAGTGTTACTTCTTTTTTTGTTTTATATAAAAAATCTACTTTTTAATAAACTGTTGATATATTTCATTTTTATTTACATTTCTATCCTTCGCTATTTGTTTTATTATTTCTTTCTTATCTAATCCATTTCTTTCATAATGTTTATATTGTTCTTCTAATGATAACTGGTTTAATTCTTTTAGCATTGTTTCTTTTCTAGTGTTTTCTGTTCTATCTATTACTATTACGTATTCTCCCTTAGGGGGCTGTACAATTTGCTCGATTTGTTCTATTGTTCCTATTATATATTCTTCATGAATTTTTGTTAATTCTCTTGCTAGTACTATTTGTCTATTTTCTACAATCGATTTCAAATCTTGTAAAGTTTTTAATAGCCTATGTGGAGATTCGTATAAAATTGTAGTAACCTCTGCATTTCTAATTTGTTCTAATTTATCATTTCTGTTTTTTTTGTTTTGTGGTAAAAATCCTATAAATGTAAATTCTTTTGCATCTATTCCTGATGCTACTAATGCTGTTATGGCTGCACATGCTCCTGGTACTGGTATTACTTTTATGCTATTTTTTATTGCTTCCCTAACTATTTCTCCTCCTGGATCTGATATTACTGGTGTCCCCGCATCTGATACTAATGCTATTTTTTTTCCTTCTTCTAATTTATTTATTAGTTCATCTGTTTTTATTTCTTCATTATGTCTATGATAACTAATAAGTGGTTTTGATATTCCTAAATGATTTAATAATTTTAATGTATGCCTTGTATCTTCTGCTGCTATCATATCTACTTCTTTTAATATTCTAATGGCTCTTAATGTTATATCTTCTAAATTGCCTATTGGTGTTGCAACTATATATAGTTCTCCTTTAAGATTTGTTTTACAAATTTTGTACTTTTCACTTTTCATTTTTCAATTTTAATTCCTTTCCATATATTCTTAGTATTTCATCTGTATATTTTCCTTTTTTGTCATATACATATAGAGCTGGCTCTATCTTTAAAAATGATTTTGCATTTTTGTCAGCTTTTATTAATACTAAATTTGCTTCTTTTTCTTCTTTCGGATATACTAATCTTATCTTTTTTGGTTCTAGTTTAGATTTTCTTAAAGTTTCTATAATATCTGCTAGTCTATCTGGTCTATGTACCATATATAAACTTCCCTTATCCTTTAAAAGTTTATATGATACTGTTATAAAATCTTCTAGGGATGCTTCTATTTCATGTCTCGATATTAATTTTTTATCGTTCTCGTTTATAACTCCTGTTCCCATTTTTTTATATGGTGGATTTGTTATTACCGCATCAAATGTATTAATTTGTACATTATCTTGTAAGTTTTTTATATTGGAATTTATTACTTCAAATTTATCTTCTAAATGATTTAATTTTATACTCCTTTTGGCCATTTCATATACTTCTTTTTGTATTTCTACACCTACTATTTTTGACGGATTTATTTTTTTGCTTAATAGTATCCCTAATATTCCTGTTCCTGTTCCTAAGTCTATTATTGTACTTCCTTCTTTTATTTCATTTGCGAAATTTGCTAGTAATATGCTATCTATACCAAAACAAAACCCATCTTTATTTTGAATTATTTTTAATCCTTTATATTCTAAATCATCTATTCTTTCATTTTCTAATAATTCTATCATATTTCCTCACTTTTTGTTTTTTTCTTTCATATTATATATTAAATTTGTATTTTTGCAAAGAGGGATTTAGTAATATTGTTTAGACTTAATATAGTATCTAAGTAGTGACACCTGGAAGGAGCAGTTTTTGTTTTTCGAATTCTATGAGAAAAAACAAAAATGTCCTACTTCTGGTAAGTTGGATTGAACTTTATAATTTTTGGTTGAATAGAGGTTTTGGTTTATGGGTATTTTTAGATGTAATAAAAGTAATAAATGTAATAATTTTAAAAATAATTGTTCATTAAATGGATGCAAAAGTTATCCACAAAATAATTATTGTAATAATTCTAGTTCTTACGGAAATAAAGCTAATTTCAATTTTTCCCAAAAAAAAGAGAACACTATATGTTCTCTTCGTGAAGTAGAATGTTTCTTATGTAACTGTCAAAAGGCTCTTAAATGCTTTAAATTTTATTGCTTTTTTAAATAGTTGTTTCACGTTTAACAAATAAGTCTTTTAGGCTTAAAGCATTATCTTTGAAACTTGCTTCACTATTTCCATCTATTAATATTTTTACTCCCTCTACTTCATTTAATTCTGTTAATGTGTTTACTATCGAATATACTGTCCTACTTTCTGCTTCTGCTCCTTCTTTATGGTTTTCTATAAATTCTTTTGATAAGTCTATATATATTGTTCCATTTTCTATTTCTATTTTGTTTATTTTTGTTCCATCTGGTATTACCTTTTCTAAACTTTCATTTTTAGGTCCTTCTATTAGTAATTTTATAAGTGTATTATATGGGGCTTTTGTTAGTTCTTTTACATCTACTCTTCTTGCTTCTGGTACTAATGTATTTGTATCTTTTTGATTAAAGTATAGGGATACAACGGTTTGCCTTAAACCTTCAGTATCTATTTCTTCTTCTGGTATATATTCTATTATTTGTTCTTCTTGCTTATTATCTTGGATTTTTTTATATACAAACCATCCGTACTAGTCCTAAAATAATCATTACTACTATCAATATAATTACCATTTTTTTGTTTTTCATAAGCTTCTCCTCTCTTTTTCTTTTTGTTTAATCTTATGATAGACAAGTTAGATTTAGAACAAGATTATCTAATCTCATACTAATATTCATTTTTATAATCATTTTGTGGATATTATTCACTGTTTGTTGAACCCTCTATCCCTAAATATTGATCTCCTTTTTCATATTTGTCCATCTCATAAGCTGAATACTTAATCCATTCTTTCACAGTCCAATACACCATGTCGTCCGAATTCCTAGAGACACCACTCCATATTACATAAACAAAATCTGAGCTACGAATATTAGCAACAAGCATATCCTTTATGGAAGTGAACGTCTTAGCGTGGTATGGAAGTAATCTTAAAGTTTGCCATTATTTAATCTTCATATTAATAATATTCTTAATAAGGATAAAACTTTTATAGAAGTTTTTATTTTATCACCTTATTTTTGTCTATTTTTCCTATTTCCGTAAGTTTTTTTGCAATTGACAAATTTGCTTTTTAAGTATACAATATAAGTTGAATTAATAGCAAAATCAATTTTTTAATATTAAAATAGTAACACATAAACGAGAGACGTTTTTGTTTTTCGACACCTCACAATAAAAATAAAGATGTCTTACATTCGGCAAGATTATAGTAGACTTATACTCTCAACATTGATAGAGTTTAAAGATGAAAGGAATGAAATTTTATATGGATAATTTACTACATATTGGTTTAGATGTTGGTTCTACTACTGTTAAAGTTGTAGTAATGAATGATAATTTAAATACAATTTTTATGTCTTATAAAAGACATTTTTCAGATACAAAAAATACTGTTTGTAATGTTTTAAATGACCTTACTTTAAAATATCCAGACAGTACTTTTACGGTTGCTCTTACGGGTTCTGGTGCTATGAGTGCTTCTAAGTTTTTAGAACTCACATTTATTCAAGAGGTTGTTGCTTGTAAAAGAGCTGTTGAAAAATATATTCCAAAAACTGATGTCGTTATAGAACTTGGTGGCGAAGATGCTAAGATTATCTATTTTGATAAATCTATTGAGCAACGTATGAATGGTACTTGTGCAGGTGGTACAGGTGCTTTTATAGACCAAATGGCTAGCTTATTAAATACTGATACTGATGGATTAAATAAACTTGCAAAACATTATAATACAATTTATCCAATTGCTTCTCGTTGTGGTGTTTTTGCCAAAACTGATATTCAACCACTTTTAAATGAAGGAGCTAAAAAAGAGGATATTGCTGCTTCTATTTTTCAAGCAGTTGTTAATCAAACTATTAGTGGACTTGCTTGTGGTAGACCTATTCGTGGTAATGTTGCGTTTTTAGGTGGTCCTCTTAATTATTTAGATTCTTTAAGAAACAGATTTATTGAAACTTTACATTTAACTAGAGAAGCTATTATTATTCCTGATGAGGCTCATTTGTTAGTTGCAAAAGGTGCCTGTCTTGATTCTATTTCTACAACGCCTATTTCCGTAGAGAAACTTAAAAGTAAAATAGAAGTTTTAAGAAATTCACATGACGATACTACTGTCCCTCTAAAACCATTATTTGGTATTGATGCAGACTATGATGAATTTAAGAAAAGACACGATGATAATAAAGTTTCAAAAGCTGAGCTTTCTTCTTATTCGGGTGACTGCTTTATTGGTATTGATGCTGGTTCTACTACTACTAAGCTTGTAGTGATTGACAAGGATTCTAATTTATTGTATTCATTATATGGAAATAACGAAGGGAATCCCTTAAATAGTGTTATTAATATGTTAAAGGAATTATATTCTGTTTTACCTAATAACGTAAATATTAGATATAGTGGTGTTACTGGTTATGGTGAAAAACTTATTCAAACGGCTTTAAATGTAGATTTGAATGAAATTGAAACTATTGCACACTATACCGCTGCAAAACAGTTTATGCCAAACGTTACCAGTATTGTTGATATTGGTGGGCAAGATATGAAATATATTAAGATAAAAAATGGTGTTATTGATAATATTTTGCTTAATGAAGCGTGTTCTTCCGGTTGTGGTTCTTTTATTGAAACTTTTGCAAAGAGTTTGAATCTTTCTGTTAGTGAATTCGTAGAAGAAGCTCTAAAGTCTAGAAGTCCTGTTGACCTTGGCTCTAGGTGTACTGTTTTTATGAATTCAAAGATTAAACAAGCTCAAAAAGAAGGATACTCTGTTGGAGATATTTCTGCAGGTCTTTCTTATTCTGTTATAAAAAATGCTATCCAAAAGGTTATGAAGGTTAGGGATACTAGAACTTTGGGAGATTATATTGTTGTTCAAGGTGGTACTTTTTATAATGATGCGGTTCTTCGTGCTTTTGAATTAATTGTTGGAAAAAATGTAGTTCGTCCAGATATTTCTGGTCTTATGGGTGCTTATGGTGTAGCACTTCTAGCAAAAGAACAATTTGAAACTAATTTTGATATGGAATATTATTCTAGTATTTTAAACTTAGATGAGCTTGATAAATTAGAAATTGGTGTTACTCATACAAGATGTAATGGATGTGAAAATCATTGTTTACTTACTATTAATAAGTTTAATAATGGTAAAAAACATATTTCAGGTAATCGCTGTGAACGTGGTGCTGGTATCGTTTCTACTAATAATGATTTGCCAAATTTAGTAAAATATAAATTTGATAGAATTTTTGGATATACTCCTTTAGAAGAAAAAAATGCTCCTCGTGGAACTATCGGTATCCCTAGGGTTCTTAATATGTATGAAGATTATCCTTTCTGGTTTACTTTTTTTACTTCTTTAGGGTTTAGGGTTGTTCTTTCTGAAAAAAGTAATAGGAAGACCTACGAAAAGGGTATGGAGTCTATGCCTTCTGAATCGGTATGCTATCCTGCAAAGCTTGCACATGGTCACATTAAGGGTTTATTGGATTCTGGAGTTACCACTATATTTTACCCTTGTATTCCATATTCAAGAAAAGAATATGAAAAAGCTGATAATCATTATAATTGTCCCATTGTAATTTCATATTCTGAGGTTCTTAAGAATAATGTTGAAGAATTGAATAATAGTAATGTTAAATTTTTAAATCCTTTCTTGCCAATTGATGCTAAAAATCTTGTAAAAAGAATTTTAGAATTAGATGAATTTAAAGAATATAATTTTAATAAAAAAGAATTATTAGAAGCTGCTTTTAAGGCTGAAGCAGAATACCAAAATGTGCGAAATGACATTCATGATAAAGGGCAAGCTACTTTAGAATACATTGAAAAAAATAATTTAAAAGGAATTGTTTTAGCAGGTCGACCTTACCATGTTGATCCAGAAATTAATCATGGTATTGACACTTTAATTACAAGTCTTGGTTTATGTGTTTTGACTGAAGATAGTATCTCAAACCTTACGGAAGCAAAACATCCATTAAGAGTTGTGGATCAATGGATGTTTCACGCAAGACTTTATTCTGCTGCGGAATTTGTAGGTAAACACAATAATTTAGAACTTATTCAACTTAATTCTTTTGGTTGTGGCGTTGATGCTGTAACTACTGATCAAGTTGAAGAGATTTTATCAAGTTATGAAAAAATGTATACTTTAATTAAAATAGATGAAGTAAATAATTTAGGCGCTGTTCGTATTCGTATTCGTTCTTTACTTGCTAGTATGAATAAGCGTTTAGCAAAAAAAGAAAACACGCAATCTTTGGGAAATTACAGTGTTAATAAAATTCCATTTACTAAAGATATGAAAAATGATTATACTATTTTAGTTCCTCAAATGGCTCCAATTCATTTTGAACTTATAACCTCTGCTGTCGCCTCTTGTGGATATAATGTCGAATTGCTTAGGGAATGTACACCTCACACTGTTGAAACAGGTCTTAAGTATGTTAATAATGATGCTTGTTATCCTTCTATTTTAACTACTGGTCAAATGATAGAAGCTCTAGAATCAGGTAAATATGACCCTAATAAAACAGCTCTTATTATGTCTCAAACTGGTGGCGGATGTAGAGCAACTAACTATATTGGCTTTATCCGTAAGGCTTTAAAGGATGCAGGATTTGCTAGCGTTCCAGTTATTTCTTTTAATTTAGTGGGGATGGAAAAAAATGCTGGTTTTAAGCTTACTCTTCCAATGGTTGAAAAACTTATTCGTGCACTTATTTATGGTGATTTACTTCAAAAAATGCTAACTAAAAATAGGGTGTATGAAGTGAATATTGGCGAAACTCAAAAATTATTTGATAAATGGATGGCAAGGTGTAAAGAATTAGTTAAGTCTACAAATAATAAACAGTTTAAACAAAGTATTTATGATATTGTAAATGATTTTGAAAAAATTAAACTTGATACAACTATTGTTAAACCAAAAGTTGGTATTGTTGGTGAAGTATTAATTAAATATCATCCTTTTGGAAATAATTATGTTGCTGAACTTCTTGAAAAAGAAGGTGCTGAAGTAATTCTTCCAGATTTTATGGGATTTGTTAAATTTATGGCTACTCATAAAATTACATTTAATAATTTATTAAAAATAAATAAAACATCTTCAAAAATATCTAAACTTGCTATTAATTTAATTAATATTTTCGAAAAAGATTTAAAGATTGCCCTTGCAAATTCTAAAAAAGATTATTTGCCTCCTTGTGATATATGGCATCTTGAAAAAAAAGTACAAGATGTATTAAGTATTGGAAATCAAACTGGCGAAGGATGGTTTTTAACTGCTGAAATGATTGAGTATATTGAAAATAGTATTCCAAATATTGTTTGTGTACAACCTTTTGCTTGCTTACCAAATCATGTTGTTGGTAAAGGTGTTATAAAAACTATTAGAAATAAATTTCCTGAAGCAAATATTTCTCCTATAGATTATGACCCTGGTGCTAGTGAAGCAAATCAAGCTAATAGAATTAAACTGCTTATGAGTGTTGCAAAAGATAATTTACAAAAAAATAAAACTTCTAAGAATTTTTTTAGGGAAGAAAATAATAATAAAAAAGAACCTACTTTAATTTAATAGGTTCTTTTTTATTTTGTTTAAATTACATTAATAATTTTTATTATAAATTTTATAATATTTTTTATTCCTTTTATTTACATTATACCTATTTTGTTTTTTATTATTTCCTTTTTTGTTATTTCATATCCAATATTATATAAATAATCTATTTTACTTATATCTAATAAATCTATATTTTTAGTTTCTATTTTTAATAAATAATCTGCTCCTGCTAATTCATACATAGATAATTCATATGATAATATATTTATAGATTTATTTATTACATTAATTATATTCGTTCTTTTTTTATTTGTATTAATATCTTTTTCAAAGACAATTGAAATTACTTTATCTGCACCATTTATTTTTGTTATTTTCCAAGGTATATTTTCTCGTATTCCTCCATCAATTAATTTTGTATTTTTATATTTATATGGAGAAAATATTCCTGGATAACTACAGCTTGCCTGAACTGCTTTTCCTATTTCTATATCATGTATATATTCCATATCATTTGAATATTTTTCTCTATTTTCTTTAGATGAAAATAAATATATCTTTCCATTGTATAAATCCACCGCTGGAATAATTAAATTTGTTTTTATTTGATTTACTTTTTTTATTCCTTTTTTTATACATGCTTCATTAATTATTTTTTCTATTTTATTACTACTATTTAATCCATCAATAATTATTTCTCTTTTTATAATTAATCCTAATATTCCTTTAATAATATTTTTAAAATCTACATATTTAATTTTTTTACAATATTTTTTAAATAATTCATAAATTTCTTCTGGCTTATATCCTATTGCATATAATGTTGCTACTATACTTCCAGATGAAGTTCCTGATATATAATCAAATTCAATTCCTGCTTCTTCAAATGCTTTAAGTGCTCCAATATGTGCTGCTCCTTTTACTCCTCCGCCTGATAAACATATTCCTAATTTCATTTATATCCCTTTTCTATTTTATTAATTATTTAATTATATATTACTATTTTTTATTATTTATTAAATTAATTATATTTATTAAATTTTTTATTATGATTTAACGCTATATTTTGTTATTATAATTTTATTAATAAATATTTTACACTATAAAATATATTTCTTTTATTTAATATTATTTATTTTCTACTTATTAAATTAATTATATTTACTAATTTTTTTATTATGATTTAATGCTATATTTTTCGTTATATAATTTTTATTAATAAATTTTTTACATTATGAAATATATTTCTTTTATTTAATATTATTTATTTTCTACTTATTAAATTAATTATA
>CAPIEU010000001.1:0-81817 GCA_948630815.1 uncultured Clostridia bacterium | reverse complement strand
TTTTTTATTATGATTTAATGCTATATTTTTCGTTATATAATTTTTATTAATAAATATTTTACACTATAAAATATATTTCTTTTATTTAATATTTTTCATTTATTTTCTACTTATTAAATTACTTATATTTTATTAAATTTTTTTATTATGATTTAATACTATATTTTTGTTATATAATTTTTATTAATAAATATTTCACACTATAAAATATATTTCTTTTTTTAATATTTTGTTAATTTATTTTTTAAAAATAAATTAATGTTTTTTATACTATTTCAAACTAGAACTTTATATTCATTTTAATGTTTATTTTTTATATATTTATTATATTGTAATTCTATATATCTGTCCGTCATTCCAGATATAAAATCAATTACAATTTGTTCTGTTTGCGTATTATTTTTATATTCATTACACATATTATTTAAAAATAAATATATATCATTTTTATAATTCTTATTTTTTAATGCTTCTAAATATACGTCATATAAATTATTAAATATTTTTTTATACAATTTTAATTGTTCTTCTGTTGCTGATTTTTTATATATATTTTCCATATTAAATTTTTTTAAATCTACTACTGCATTAAATATTTCTCTAGACATTTCTATGTATGGTTTATTAAAACTATTTTTTATTATATCCATTATTATATTATTCATTATTTCAGCATTTGTCGTACCTAATTCTCTTGTTATATTTTCTGGTATTTGTTTTGTATCTATTTTTCCTAGTTCTTGTGCATCTTCTATATCTTTTCCTATATATCCAATAATATCTGATATTCTAACTACACAACCTTCTAATGTCATAGGTCTTAATTTTTTTATATTATTTTCATCTTGCATACATTTATTATATTCTTCCAAAAAAATATTTATATCTTTTTTTACTGGAGCATATTTTGACATTACTAATTCTCCATTGTGACACATTATTCCATCTAAAACTTGTAATGTTAAATTACATCCTTTACCTGAATTTTCAAGTTCTTTTAATACTCTTACACTATTTAAATTATGTGCAAATGATTTTGATAATACCTTTTTAGATATATCACTTAATATATATTCCCCATTATGTCCAAATGGTGTATGCCCAACATCATGACCTAATGATATTGCCTCACACAAATCTTCATTTAAACCTAATGCTCTTGCAATAGTTCTTGAAGCTTTGCTTACAAATTGAACATGTGTCATTCTTTTTGATATATGATCATTTGTAATATCACTGTATACTTGTGTTTTATCAATATATCTTGTATATGTTAATGTATGAAGTATTCTGTCTGCATCTCTTGCAAAATTTAATCTTATATCTCTTTTTTCTTCTTTTAATCTTATTGCTTCATTTGATTTTGTTGCGTATTTAGAAAAAGTCGTTTCATTTTTTTCCATTTGATCTATTACTTGTTTTACTATTTGTTCTTCTTTCATATATACTCTCCTTATTTGTTCTTGCCTGCTTCCAGTTTTCCGCATTTTTCTACTGTATTAATAAAAAAGGATATAATTGCCTTTCCAATTATACCCCCTATATATTTTGGCGGAACAGAGAGGATTTGAACCTCCGCGGCCCTTACGAACCCTAGCAGTTTAGCAAACTGCCCCCTTCAACCACTTGGGTACTGCTCCATAAATATTATAAAAAAATGGCGGAGAGGGTGGGATTCGAACCCACGGTAGGCTATAAACCTACGCCAATTTTCAAGACTGGTGCCATAAACCAACTCGACCACCTCTCCATATGTTACCAATCAAAGTCGATAACAGTATATATATTAGCACATTTTAACCTTACTTGTCAATAGTAATTTTTGGAATTTTAGATTTCTATTGCTTTTTTTATTGCTTGTTTTTCTTCTTCTGATAATGTATACGTTGATATTCCATTTTCAACTGGTTTTGCATATATGTTTGACATTTCTCTTGAATAAATTCCATTTAAAACTATTCCTGTATTTTTTTCATTTAATAATGCTAATGTAAAACTTAAATCACTTCCTGTATCTTTAAATGCACTATATCTTACTAAGCCTACTTTTTGGATACTTGTTGCTAATGTACTATCAAGTTGTTTGCAATAATTCTTCAAATCATTATTTTCTTTTTGTACTTCTTCTATTTTTTTCATATAATTTTCTATTGTCTCTTGTATATTGTTTCCGTTTCCAATCTTATTCATAAAATTTTTATAGTTTTTCCTTAACTTCATTAATTTAATTATGTCTATTAAATATAGTAAAAATAATAAAATTATTGCACAAGAAATTATTATTAAAAATGTATCTGTTTTTAAAAAGCTTAATATATCATACATACTAATTTTTATCCCCTTTTATTTTAATTTTTGTTTTATTTAATTTTTTAATTATTTAAATAAAAATTTTATTTATTTTATAAGTTCAAGTATTCTTTCTAAGTCTTCATTTGAAGTATATTCTATTACTATTTTTCCTTTCCTTTTTCCTGGTTCTAATTTTACTTTTGAACCAAAAAAACCTTGAAATGAATTTTCTATATCCACAAGTATTGCTTCATATTTTTTATCTTTTTTCTTTTCATCTTTTTTGTGATTAATATTTTTTTCGAAGTCTCTTACTGTAGTTGCTCCATTCTCTATCATTTTTATAGCCATTTTATATTGTTTATCTTTATCTTCTATTGCAAGTAATGTACGGGCATGTCCTTCTTGTAATTTTCCTTCTTTTACTAGTTCTAATACTCTTTCGTCAAGATTTAATATTCTTACAGTATTTGCAATACTACTTCTACTTTTACCCAAAATCTCAGCCACTTCTTGTTGTGTTAGTCCATATTCCTCCATTAATTCCTTTATTCCTAGTGCTTTTTCATATGCGTTTAGATCTTCTCTTTGTACATTTTCTATTAATGCAATTTCCTTATTTTTTCTTTCGTCACTTTCTCTTACAATTGCAGGAATTTCTTTTAACCCAGCTTTTTTAGATGCTCTCCAACGTCTTTCTCCTGCAACTATTTCATAATAATCTTCTTTTTTTACTACTATAATAGGTTGAATAACTCCATATCTTTTTATTGATTCTGCAAGTTCATCTAATGCTTCTTCATCAAAATTTTTTCTTGGTTGATTTCTATTTGGTTCTACTTCTGTTATTTTTAGCTTTTCTATTACTTCATTTTCTCGTATTTCTTCATCTATATTATTGGCAAATAAGGCATCTAATCCTTTTCCTAATCCAGTCTTTTTAGCCATATTTATATCTATCCTTTCTTCTTTACTATAAACTTTATTTATACTATTTATTTCATGTGTTTTGCTTTTTTGACAGTGTCGTTATTTTTTAAGAATTCTTTAACAAATTTATCATAGCTTTTTGCACCTTTTGATCTTGAATCATACATTGTGATAGGCATTCCATAACTTGGTGCTTCACTTAGCTTTACATTCCTAGGTATTACTGTTTTATATACTTTATCTCCAAAATATTTTTTTACTTCATTAACAACTTGGTTTGAAAGGTTTGTCCTTATATCATACATTGTTAACAATGCACCTTCTACTTCTAAAGTTTTATTTAGATGTTTTTTTACTAAATTTATTGTATTTATAAGTTGTCCTAATCCTTCTAACGCATAATATTCACATTGAATTGGTATTAATACACTATTTGATGCAGTAAAAGCATTTAATGTAATAAGACCTAATGATGGTGGGCAATCTATTATAATATAATCATATTCCTCTTTTATTTCTTCTAATTTCTCTTTAAGCCTTTGTTCTCTAGACATCATTGATACAAGTTCAACTTCTGCACCAGCCAAATTTATATTTGATGGACATAGTTTAAGATTTTTTACATTGGTTTCTTTTACTATCTCATTTACTTTAGTTTCTTCAACAATCAAATCATATACAGATTTCTCAATATTCTTTTCTACTCCAACTCCACTTGTAGCATTTCCTTGTGGATCTGCATCTATTAATAATACTTTTTTATTTTTTTGTGCAAGCATAGAGCTTAAAGTTATTGATGTTGTAGTTTTTCCGACTCCACCCTTTTGATTTGCTACTGATATTATTTTTCCCAAAACTATCCCTCCAATTTTAAAAATTGACATATTAATAATACAAAAATATCATTAATATGTCAATAAATTTTAGTAATAAAATGAAAAAATTGATTACTAGTTGAGTCCAACTCTATCATAATTAGTGCGAATGTAATAATATATTTATTTATTTTTAAAAGTGTAGTACGCGGTATCTCCAGAGGCGTTGGCGAGTGTAGAAACTTTTTAAAGAATAAATTATTACTAGATTGGTGTGAATTGCAAACAATATGGTTTAAATATTAACAAAATCATATAATTGGTTCTTTGCTTGGTGTTCCTGCTTTTCTTGGATATTTGGCTGGTGTTTTAATGACTTTACTAACCACAATAATATTTCTTGCCATATCAGTTCCTGGTAAAGCAAAGCTTTCTATTTTTTCAATTTTTCCTCCTAATATATTAATCGCATTTTTACTAACCTCTAATTCTTCTTGTATATTACTTCCTTTCATACATATACATTTACCACCTATTTTAACAAATGGTAATAAATATTCTACAAGTATATTAAGTGGTGCTACAGCTCTTGATATTACAATATCAAATTTTTCTCTATATTCTTTATTTTTTCCTGCTTCTTCTGCTCTAAAATGTGCTGTTTTTATATTTCCTAAATTTGCTTGGTTTATCACTTCATTTAAAAAATTTAATCTTTTATTTAAAGCATCTAATAATATAATTTTATTATTATTTGACACAATATTTAATGGTATTCCTGGAAATCCAGCACCTGTACCTACATCTATTATATATGAATTATCATTTATGTACTTTTTTATTGTTAATGAATCTATAAAATGTTTTTTTATAATTTCTTCTGGTTCTTTGATTGCTGTTAAATTAATCTTTTCATTCCATTCTAACAATAAGTTCATGTATGTATAAAATTTTTCTGCTTGTATATCTGTTAGATTTATATTTAGTTTATTTGCATCTTCTTGTAACTTGTTAATAAATAATTCTTTTTCCATTATTTTTCCTTTCAATTTTCATTTTGCTAATGTTTCGCCTTAATCTTCTTTCCCTTTTCTTTTTTCTTGCTCTAAATATATTAGTAATACTGATATATCTGCTGGTGATACTCCAGATATTCTTGACGCTTGTCCTACTGATATTGGCTTAAATTTATCTAATTTTTGTCTTGCTTCTAACCTTAATCCTAATATTTTTGAATATTCTATGTCTTGAAAAAGTGCTTTATCTTCAAGTTTTCTTGCTTTTTCTACTTGTGCTAATTGTAAGTTTATATATCCTTCATATTTTACTTGTATTTGAACTTCTTCTGCCTCTTGTTTTGTAAGAACTGGTCTTTCCTCATCTATATCTTTTAACCCTTGGTATGTTAATTCTGTACGTTTTAATAAATCTGCGAACTTTATACCAGTATCTATTTTAGATGATCCATATTTTTCTAGTAGTTCATTTACTTCTTTAGTTGGTTTTATAATTTTTGCTTTTACTCTTTCAAACTCTTTATATATATTATCTCTTTTTTTAGAAAATCTATCATATCTTTCCTTAGATATAAGCCCTATTTCATAGCCTAGTTCTGTTAGTCTTAAGTCTGCATTGTCTTGTCTTAATAATAATCTATATTCAGCCCTAGATGTCATCATTCTATATGGTTCATTTGTACTTTTAGTTACTATATCGTCAATTAAAACCCCTATGTATGCTTTATCTCTTCCTAATATTATTGGTTCTTCATTATCTATTTTTCTTGAAGCATTTATTCCTGCTATAATTCCTTGTGCTGCCGCTTCTTCATATCCTGATGTACCATTTATTTGCCCTGCAAAAAACATTCCACTTATTTTTTTGTTTTCCAGTGATATTTTTAGTTGTGAAGGCTCTATACAATCATATTCTATTGCATATGCAGGTCTTGTAAATTCAGCATATTCTAATCCTGGTATTGTTCTATACATTGCAATTTGAACATCTTCTGGCAATGATGAACTCATACCTTGTATATACATTTCATCTGTTTTTTCTCCAATTGGCTCTACAAATATTTGATGTCTTTCTTTGTCTGCAAATCTTACAATCTTGTCTTCTATTGATGGGCAATATCTTGGTCCTGTTCCTTCTATTTTTCCTGCATATAATGGTGATCTATGTAGATTTGCTCTTATTATTTTGTGTGTTTCTTCATTTGTATATGTTAAATAACAAGGTGTTTGTTCTTTTTCTATAATATCATCTTCAAAAGAAAACATTTCTATATCTTTGTCCCCATTTTGTATTTCCATTTTTGAAAAATCAATAGAATTTTTATTAATTCTTGCTGGTGTTCCTGTTTTAAATCTTAATAATTCTATTCCCAAATCTTTTAAGCATTGAGATAGTTCTATTGATGAAAATACTCCATCTGGGCCACTTTCAAAAGAAACTTCTCCTATATGTATTTTTCCTTTTAAATATGTACCTGTTGCAAGTATAACTGCTTTTACTTTGTATATAGCACCTATATTGGTTTCTACACTTTCTATCTTATTATCATTAACATTAATTTTTGTAATTTCAGCTTGTTTTATAAATAAGTTTTCCTGTTTTTCTAATGTATGTTTCATTTCCATTTGATACATTTTTCTATCTGCTTGTGCACGCAATGAATATACTGCTGGACCTTTAGATTTATTTAACATTTTTATTTGTATGTATGTTTTATCTATGTTCTTTCCCATTTCTCCACCGAGTGCATCAATTTCTCTTACAAGATGTCCTTTTGAACTTCCTCCTATATGTGGATTACAAGGCATATTAGCAACCGCTTCTAAACTTATTGAAAACAATAGTGTTTTTTTTCCAAGCCTAGCTGATGCAAGTGCAGCTTCACATCCTGCATGTCCTGCTCCAATTACTGCTATATCATATTCTCCTGCGTAATAACTCATTTTTTATTCCTCCAATGTTTCTTGTGAAACAAGAACTTTTGTTTGTTGTTCTTGTTTGCTTTTTATTTATTATTCAGCCTTAAAATAGTATTTAAGTAGTAACACGTGAACACGAGCCCTTTTTGTTTTTCGAACATCGAGAGAAAAACAAAAACGTCCTACATTCAGCAAGATGGAGCGGGTTGCAAATTAAATGGCTGAACTTTAAATTTTTTTATAATTAAATGTATTTATTTCATCACATTAATTTTTGTTAATGTTCAGTCTTAATACATACAAAGCTTCGAAGACTCCGCAATAAACTTCCTTTAACAAGGGCAGTGGCAGTTCGTAGGACTGCTGGAGAGTTCTTATTATTGCTTTTTAGAACCCCCAGTCACGCGTACCGTGTGCCAGTCCCCTTATTAAAAGGGTTTTCTCGCTAAGCTTCGTAAGATACTTTAATTCAATATAGACTGAACATTAGCTAATTTTTAATAGAGATTAGGCATTATCGTTTTCGCATCAAATTGCTTTTATTTTAGTTTTTTGTATTTTAACATATAATTACTCTCTTTTTTTATTTTGTTTCTTTATATTTGATTCTCGTATCTTATTTTCCAAGACAAAATTTAGAAAAAATCTCTTTTATAATTTCATCTGATACACTTTCCCCTAGTATTTTACCTAACTCTTCCATAATTTCTTTAATATATACCCCAACAATATCTATTGGCAAATATTCTTTCATCGAATTCATTGCATTTTTTGTTGATTGTAATGCTTTAGAAATAATATCTTTATGTCTTATATTTGTAACTATGGCATCATTATTTAGGTTAATTTCGTTTAATTCAAAACTTTTAGAGATTTTATCATATATCTTTTCAATTCCTATATTCTCTTTAGCAGAGATTTCTATAAAATCAGTATTTTCTATTTTTTCTTTTATTATTTCTTTTATTTTATTATCTATTTCTATATCTATTTTATTTAATAAAATTATATTTCTCTTTTCTTTGATAATCTCTATAATTTCTTCATCTTCTTTGCAAAAGGGGCTACTTACATCAAAAATAGCAATAACTAAGTCTGCCTCTTCTGCCATTTTTTTAGATTTTTCTATTCCTATTTTTTCTACTTCATTATTTGCCCTTCTTATTCCTGCTGTATCTATAATATGTATTGGAATCCCTGAAACTGTTATGGTTTCTTCGATTGTATCTCTTGTTGTTCCTTCAATATTTGTTACTATTGCTCTTTCTTCTTTTAATATACTATTTAATAAAGAGGATTTTCCAGCATTTGGTTTACCTATTATTGCCACTTTTATTCCATTTTTTATTATTTTTCCATTATTAAAACTAATTAATAACTTTTGGAGTTTGTTATATACTTCTTCTAAAGTAGACAATGCTTCCTTATTTGTTACTTCTTCTACATCATATTCTGGATAATCAATACTTACTTCTATATTAACCATTACAGTCATAAGCATATCTCTAATTTCTTTTATTTGTTTAGATAATCCTCCTTCTAATTGCCTCATAGATGTCTTTGCTTCTTTTTCACTTACCGAATTTATAACGTCTATAACTGCTTCTGCTTGTGATAAGTCCATACGTCCATTTAAAAAGGCTCTTTTGGTAAATTCTCCTGGCTCTGCAAGGTTTGCTCCGTTTTCTAAACATGTTTCTAATATTTTTCTAACTACATATGCTCCCCCATGAGAACTAATTTCGCATAAATCTTCTGTTGTATAGCTATTTGGGGCTCTAAAAAAAGATACTAATACTTCGTCAATTATTTCACTTTCGTTTACAATATATCCATATTTTA
This sequence comes from uncultured Clostridia bacterium, assembly GCA_948630815.1. GTDB lineage: Bacteria > Bacillota > Clostridia > TANB77 > CAG-508 > RGIG8482. The sequence goes on along the minus strand of CAPIEU010000001.1, from coordinate 73,002 downwards.
TTGTATATCCTTTTACTTGGTCTATATTGATATTGTTTTTAGGTTTAAATATCTTTTTTAATACATCATATGTATCTTTTCCACTAATTCTTACTATTCCAATTCCGCCTATCCCTGGTGCAGTTGATATAGCTGCTATTGTACTCATTTTACTTTGCTCCTTTTATTATATTTCTTATAGTCCGCTCCTTCTTGCTGAATGTAGGACATTTTTGTTTTTCTCTCAAGGTTCGAAAACCAAAAAGTACTACATTCACGTGTCGCTACTTACAGATTAGTTTAATATTAAACTGTAACTTATTAGTATTTTTTATATTAATAAAAGTCAAAATACAGATAAAATCTTTTTAAAAAATAATTTTTAAAATTGATTAAAATCCGAACTTTGACTTCCGATTTTTATATTCTATTTTAATGATATAACCACTTTTCTATATGGTTCTTCGCCAACGCTTGATGTTGTAACTTTATTACTGTTTTGTAGTTTTGAATGTATTATTTTTCTTTCATATGCTGTCATTGGCTCTAATGTAATAGATTTTTTTGTTCTTATTACTGTTTTTTCTAATTTTTCCGCTAATTCTTCTAATGCTTTTTCTCTTTTTTCCTTATATCCACAAATGTTTAAAACCACTCTAACTTTATATTCTAATTCTCTACTTGCTATACAAGAAAGAATTGATTGTAAATTATTAAGTGTTTCTCCTCTATGCCCTATTAAATAATTTAAATCTTCTCCATTTATTTCTACTTTAACATAAAAATCACTTTGTACTACATTATATTTAATATTTTCTCCTGGTATAGTGTTTGTCCACTCTTTTAAGAATTCTTCTACATTTTTTATAGCTTTGTTAAAGTCAATATTTTTTAAATCTTCTTCATTTCTTCTTTCTTTTTCGTATCTTTTTTCTTCTTTACTTTTTATTTCAACTTTAACAACTCTTGGTGTTAATATACTAAAAAAACTCTTTTTATCTTCATTTTCTAAAACTTTTATTTCTGCATCTTCTCTTCTTATTCCTAATACTTTTAGTCCGTTTTCTATTGCTTCATTTGTAGTTTTTCCTTCAAATATCTTACCTTCTGCCATTTATGCTTCCTCCTCATTTTTTAGAAATCTATTTAATACCATTCTTTCTACAATCATTAATAAATTACTAATTAACCAATATAGTGCAAGTCCTAATGGTGCAATTATCGCAATTGAAACAGACATAATTGGCATAATATAGCTCATACTCTTATTTGCTTGTGCTACTGCATCTAATTCGTTTGCTTCTTTACTTTCACCACTTTCTTCTTTCTTCTTTGTTTGCATAGCAGTAGTCATTCGCATTGATATAAATGATGTTAAAACGTATAATGCTGGAATTATATAAACTCTCCAATCATTTAAGCTTTGGGTTGGAACACTACTTAAGTCTAATCCTAAAAATTCCATATTTATATAAACTCTTTCATCTTCAGCACCTTTTTGCTTAATTACTGCTATTTCTGGATATGTTGCTTTTTTCCCTTCTTCAGCTTGTTCCATTTCTGTTGTGTATTGGTTTATTAATTCTGTATCAACTTTTTTCATATATGTAAGTGGACTTCTTACTAAATAAAATACTGCAAATAAAATTAAAATTTGAGCAATCGCACTAAAACATCCACTAAATGGACTCATTTTCTCAGTTTTGTATAGTTCTAAGGTTTCTTGATTCAATTTTTCTGGATTGTTTTTATATTTATCTTGAAGTACTCTCATTTTTTCTTGTATTTTTGCTGACTTCTTCATTGTTTTTTGTTGTTTTATTGAAATTGGTAACATTATTAATTTTAGTACTACTGAAAATAGTATAATTGCTAATCCATAGTTACCTACAAATTCATAAAACCAGTTTAAAACATATCCAAATATATTGGCAAAAAAAGATATCATATATTCATTCTCCTTAAAATCCTATTTAAGAGGATCATATCCCCCTTTTGAAAAAGGATTGCACTTTAAAATTCTTTTTATTCCTAAAAATCCACCTTTTATAATTCCATATTTTTCAAGAGCTTGTCTTGTATACTGTGAGCAGGTTGGATAAAATTTGCAATCAAATCCCATATTATGAATAAGTGGTGAAATATATTTTTTATATAAATCAATTAAAAAAATTAAAATTTTTCTCATTTCCTACAATATTCCTATTCTTTTAAAAATATTTATCATATCTTGTTGTATGTTAGAAAATGTAGCATTTTTAATATCTACTTTCTTTTTCCATAAAAAAACTATATTATATCCTGTTTTTAGTTGTTGTTCCATAAGTCTATAATTTTCGCTGATAATTCTTTTTATTCTATTTCTTTTAACTGCTTTTGCTATTTTTACACCTATTGCAATTCCTATATAGTTCATAGTTTTATCTTTTTGCTCTTTAAAAAAAACTTCTATATATTTTCCAGAATAGTATTTTCCTTTTGTAAGAACTCTTTTAAATTCATAATTTTTCTTTAATTTCAATGTTTTTTTCATAATTATCACTCTTAATACCTATCGCAAAAAGAGCCACTTTTAGTAGTGGCTCACATATATTTTAAGCACTTAGTTTTTTTCTTCCCTTAGCACGTCTTGCTTTTAATATATTTCTACCTGCTCTAGTTTTCATTCTTTTTAAGAATCCATGTTCTTTTTGTTCTTGTCTCTTTTTTGGTTGAAATGTTCTTTTCATTTTGCACCTCCTAAAACTATATTCCGTAAGCTAATCTATATTTTTTCTTACTTTCAAAACAAGTAAAATAATTATATAATACCCCCACCCCATTTGTCAAGGAAAATTAGGCATTTTTTGTAAAAAGCATAGTTTTCTTGTTTTTCCCTACGCGTACTTGTCTCTTAGAAAATTTATCCACATTTTTTTATTTTTTTCCACATTTGTATTGACTATTCCCTATTTTTTTTGGTATGATAACCATACACTAAAAATTAATTTTTATATTTTACAAAAGAAAACTTTATCACATAAATTTTACATAAACTTTATACACTTTTTGTGGATAAATATGTGGATAAGTTTGCTTTTTATTTTTTGTAAATATTGAAATAATAATACAAACCTCTGTGGAAGGAATGAATTAACAATGCAAAATGAATTAAACAATCTTATGAATAAAGCTAAAGATTTATTAAAAGAAGAAATGAATCAAATTGCCTTTGATACTTGGATAAAAACTCTTGAATTAATAGATATTGATGGTAATACTTATATTTTAGCAGTTACCTCTAATGTACATAAAGATTCTATTAACAGTCGTTATTATGATTTAATATTAAATACTTTTAAATACATAACACAAACTGACTGTAATATTGAACTTGTTATAGGATCAAATAACAAAAACAAACAAGAACCAGTTTCAAAAGACCCCATGGATTCTATTACTGGTTATTCAAGTTCATCACTTAACCCCAAATATACATTTGATACTTTTGTTGTTGGAGATAGTAATCGTTTTGCACACGCAGCAGCCTTAGCTGTTGCAGAAGCACCTGCGACTTCATATAATCCTTTATTTTTATATGGAGGAGTTGGGCTTGGTAAAACTCACTTAATGCATGCTATTGGAAATGCTATTATAAAAAAGAATAATTCTGCACAAGTATTATATGTAACATCAGAAAAATTTACAAATCATTTAATTAATGCAATAAGAGATAATAAAACTGAGGAATTTAGAAACACTTATAGAAATGTAGATGTTTTATTAATAGATGATATTCAATTTATTGCTGGAAAAGAAAGAATTCAAGAAGAATTTTTCCATACTTTTAATACTTTACATGAAAGTGGAAAACAAATAATCCTTTCTAGTGATAGACCTCCAAAAGAAATGAAACTTCTTGAGGACAGGCTTAAATCTCGTTTTGAATGGGGACTTATAGCAGATATATCAAATCCAGATTATGAAACACGTTTAGCTATCCTTAGAAAAAAAGCTCAATTTGATAATATTACTATAGATGATATGATTCTTTCTAATATTGCTACAAAAATAGACTCAAATATTAGAGAACTAGAAGGTGTACTAAATAAAATGATTGCGAAATCATCTTTAACTAATACTCCTCTAACAATGGAAATGGCTGAAAAAGCAATTAATGATATAATTTCACAAAAAGAAAAAATTGTTTCTCCAGAATATATACAAGAAGTTGTTGCTAAATATTTTAACTTAAATCCAAAGGATTTAAAAAGTTCAAAACGTTCAAATGACTTAGCATATCCAAGACAAATTGCAATGTTTCTATGTCGCGATATTGCCCAAATGCAACTTGCAAGAATAGGAGAGAGTTTTGGAAAAAGGGATCACACAACTGTAATGCATGCTTGTAGAAAAATAGAAAATGAAATTAAAGAAAATGGAAATACAAAATTAATTGTGGATAGTGTGAAAAACTTAATCTTAAATTCAAATTAATTAATATATAAACAATTATTAAAATTTTTTAAAATTTATGTTTGTAAAAACTTCCGTTTGAAAAAAATACTAAATTTCTTCTTACGGAAAGCTTATATTGATTATCCACACACCATTGTTAAAACACTGTAAATAACCTGTTGAAAACTTAAAATTCCACATTATCAATTTTTCATTGTGGATATGTTTTTAAATTATCAACAGTATAATACACATAACTTTTGCTAGGGATATATAGTGTTACAAAAGTTTTCCACAAAATCCACAGCACCTATTACTATTACTACTAAAAATATTTATTAATATAAAAAGGAGTGTTTAAAATGAAATTTGTATGCGAAAAGGACAAAATTCTTAAAGCCCTTAATTCCGTAATTAAAGCGGTGGCATCAAAAACAACTATGCCAATACTAGAAGGAATATTAATTCAAACTAATGATAATGAAATAAAATTTACAACCTATGATTTAGAAATAGGAATAGAATATATAATGGAAGCAGAAGTTACAGAACAAGGAAGCACTGTAGTGAATGCTATAATGTTTAGTGAAATTATTAGAAAATTACCAGATACTGAAATTAATATTACATTAAATGATAGTAAACTATTAGTAATAGAATGTGAAGGTTCTTTATATAAACTTGCTACTATGAATCCTGAAGAATTTCCTGAATTACCACAAATAAGTATAGAAAATTCAATTAGTATAGAACAAAACACTTTAAAAAGTATGATTCGAAAAACTATTTTTGCAGTAAGTATTGAAGAAAATAGACCAATATTTACAGGCTGTTTATTTAAAACTGTAGGCAATAAATTAAATGTTGTTGCAGTTGATGGTTTTAGACTTGCATGGAATAGTACTACATTATCTAACAATAAAAATGATTTTAGTGCTGTTATTCCAGGAAAAACATTAAATGAAGTTAATAAAATAATTTTGGATTCATTTGATACAATAACAATAGGTGTATCAAAAAATCAAGCATTATTTGAAATGGATAACTGTAAAATAGTAACACGTCTATTAGATGGAGAATTTTTAAAGTATGAAAGTGTAATTCCTAAAACTTGGGAAACAAGAATTAGAACAAGTAAAGATAGTTTACAGGATTGTTTTGAAAGAGTTAGTTTAATTTCAGCATCATCTACAGAAAAGGAAAAGAAGTATCCTGTTAAAGTATTAATTGACATTGGAAAAGTAACAATTTCTTGTACAAACCAAACAGGAGATGCAAAAGAAGAATTATATGTATCAACAGAAGGAAAGAATTTAGAAGTAGGGTTTAATCCAAAATACTTTTTAGATGCACTTAAAGTTATAGAAGATGAAGAAGTGTATGTAGATTTTGGCTCAAATATTTCACCTTGTATTATAAGCCCTATAGAAGAAGGAGATTATACATATATGATTCTTCCAATAAGATTAAAAGACTAAATTGGAGTAAATAATGTATATAAAAACTATAAAATTAAATAATTTTAGAAATTATTCTAATCAAAAAATAGAATTAAAAAAAGGAATAAATTTATTTATTGGAGATAATGCACAAGGAAAGACTAATATACTTGAAGCTATATTTTTATGTGCTATTGGAAAATCATTTAGAGCTAAAAAAGAAAAAGAACTAATAAAAATAGGTGAGGATAGAGCCAATATAGAAATAGAATTTGAAAAAAGTGATAGACAGGGTAAAATAAAAATAGAATTAGAAGATAAGAAAAGCGTATTAGTAAATGATATTAAACAAAATAAATTAAGTGATATTTTAGGAAATATAAATATAGTAATGTTTAGCCCAGATGATATTGAAATACTTAAAAGTGGACCAACAAAAAGAAGAAGATTTTTAAACATTTTGATAAGTCAATTAAGACCTAAATATGTTTATTGTTTAAATATGTATTTAAAAGCATTAGAACAGAGAAATAATTATCTAAGACAAATAAAACTTGAAAATAAGTCCAAAGAAATGTTAGAAATTTGGGATGAGAAATTAGCAGAATATGCAAGCTATGTTTATGAATATAGAAATGAATTTGTAGAAAAAATTAAAAGTAAAATAAGTAAAATTCATAATGATATAACAGATAATAAAGAAGAAATAAAAATTAAATATATAACAGATTGTGTAGAAAAAGAAAAGTATTTACAATCATTAAAAAATTCTTGGGAGCAAGACATACAAAAAGGTTATACTGGTAAAGGAGTTCATAGAGATGATTTATATATTTTTATTAACGGAAAACAAGTAAATGTATATGGATCGCAAGGTCAAAATAGAACTGTAATTCTTTCTCTTAAACTTGCTGAACTTGAAATTATTTATGAAGAAATAGGTGAATATCCAATTTTATTATTAGATGATTTTATGTCTGAATTAGATGGAAAAAGAAGAGAAAATCTTTTAAAAAGTATAAGTAATACACAAATACTAATAACTTGTACAGATGAATTCACAATTTCTGAAAAAATGTGCAAAATATTTTTTATAAGTAATGGAAAATGTGAATAAAGGAGGATAAGAATGTATCTCCATATTGGAAAAGATATAGTTTTAAAAAATAAAGATATATTATATATATTAGATTATGATTCTTTAAAAGAAAATAGAGTATTTAATAACTTTATAGAAAAAGTGGATAAGAAAAATATTTTTGACATAAGTGAGAATAAACCTAAATCGATTATTATTACAAAAGAAGATAATACTATAAAAGGATATATATCTAATATATCCTCTAATACTTTAGGAAAAAGAAGTTTTATTTAGCAGTAAATTTATTGTAAAATATAAAATAAAAAATTTTTCTTGCTTTTTTTTAAATTAAAGTTATAATATAAATAGGCATTTTTAATAGGAGGAAAATAAATGGAGAAATTTGAACACGAATATAATGCAGAACAAATTCAAGTTTTAGATGGATTAGAACATGTTAGAAAAAGACCAGGTATGTATATTGGTAGTGTTTCTGCAAGAGGTCTTCATCACTTAGTTTATGAAATAGTAGATAACTGTGTAGATGAAGCATTAGCAGGATATTGTACACATATAAATGTTGTTTTGGAACCAGGAAATATTGTATGCGTAGAAGATAATGGTAGAGGAATACCAGTTGATATACATCAAAAAACAAAGATTTCAGCTGCTGAAACAGTATATACACAACTAAATGCTGGAGGAAAGTTTGGTGGAGATAGTGGCTATAAAGTATCTGGAGGTCTTCATGGAGTTGGTGCATCTGTTGTAAATGCCTTGTCTAATTGGTGTGAAGTAACAATTCAAAGAGATGGTGGACTTTTTGAAATGAAATTTGAAAAAGGAAAGACTGTTAAATCTTTGACAAGAATAGGAGATTCTAAAAAAACAGGAACAAAAGTTAGATTTTTAGCAGATGACACTATATTTGAAACATTAAATTATGAATATCAAATATTAGAAAATAGATTTAGAGAAATGGCATTTTTAACAAAAGGACTATTTATAAGTATAGAAGATAAAAGAGAAGAAACACCTAAAAAAGCAGAGTTTTGTTTTGAGGGTGGATTAAAATCATTTGTTGAATATCTAAATAAAAACAAAGAAATAATAAATAAAGCTCCCATTTATATAGAAAAAGAACAAGGAGAAGTACCAGTAGAAATAGCAGTTCAATATACAACAGCATATAATGAAAATATATACACATTTGTTAATAATATAAATACAATTGAAGGTGGAACACATTTAGAAGGATTTAAAAGAGCATTAACAAAAGTGTTTAATGATTATGCTAGAGCAAAAAATATTTTAAAAGAAAAAGATTCTAATTTACAAGGTGAAGATATAAGAGAAGGTATTACAGCAGTTATTTCTGTGAAAGTAAAAGAACCGCAATTTGAAGGACAAACTAAAATGAAATTAGGTAATAGTGAAGTTGCAGGGGTTGTTCAAAGTATGGTAAATGAAGCATTAGCAACATTTTTAGAAGAAAATCCAAGTATTGCAAAAGCAATATTAGAAAAATGTGTTAGTGCATCACGTGCGAGAGAAGCAGCAAGAAAAGCAAGAGAACTTGTTAGAAGAAAATCAGCATTAGAAACATCAACACTTCCAGGAAAATTAGCAGATTGTAGTAGTAAAGTTGCTGAAGAATGTGAAGTATATATTGTTGAAGGAGATTCTGCAGGCGGAAGTGCAAAACAAGGTAGAGATAGAAAATTTCAAGCAATATTACCATTATGGGGAAAAATGCTTAACGTAGAAAAAGCAAGAGCAGATAAAATTTATGGAAATGATAAATTAAATCCTGTTATAGTAGCAGTAGGAGCAGGAATCGGAGCAGAATTTGATATTACTAAGATTAGATATGGAAAAGTAATAATAATGGCTGATGCAGATGTTGATGGTGCACATATTAGAACACTTTTATTGACATTCTTCTTTAGGTATATGAGACCATTAATAGAAAATGGAAATATATATCTTGCACAACCACCATTATACAAACTATCTAAAAAAGGATTAAAAGAAGATATATATTGTTATTCAGATGAAGAAAGAGATGAAAAACTAGAAGAAATAGGTAGAGAAGGAGTAAATATACAACGTTACAAAGGTTTAGGAGAAATGGATCCAGAACAACTTTGGGAAACAACAATGAATCCTGAAACAAGAACACTTGTTAAAGTAACTATGGAAGATGCAATAAAAGCAGATGAAATATTTACAATATTAATGGGTGATGAAATAGCACCACGTAGAGAATTTATTGAAACTAATGCTAAGTATGTTAAAAATTTGGATATATAAAATTGTAGTTTTAATTTTTTTAATATGGGAAAGTATTTATAAATTAATATAAAAACTGAGTAAGCGACCAACTGAAGCATAGGGTGAAAAGAGAAACATACATATATCATTTTTTATAATAACAATATTTAATAGCGTAATACTGTATAATATACAGTATTACGCTATTAATCGTATAAAGCTAATATTAATCTACAGCTAAGACTAATATGCATAATTACTCACCTAATATATATTGCTATATAAATAAGCAATTCACCATACATAAAAATCAGTTGCTCGACTATAAATACACCCTAAGTAACTATATTCATCCACAAGGGACTAATAATAACCACTTATAAAAATATTCGTCAGTTTATAAATAAAATAAAGAATATTAGCAAAAATATAAATATAATCTTAACTCAAAATTATTACCCATAATATAACCATATATTAAAACAAATAAAAATTAATGCAATTAATATAAGTAAATATAGCCTGCATACAAATAATAACTTCTTATCGCCAACATATAAAAACCTAAGAAATAAAGCCTTTATATATTTTTGCTCGAATAATAAAAAGCTCTAAAATAAAACCTCGTATTACTCTTCGTTCAACTAATATTAACCTTATGAGATTATTATGAGCAAAATTTAAAATTATATGCAAAAAATTAAATAGAAAATTTTGTTAATAATTTTTATATAGTAATACCATTATTGTCGAATTAAGTCGAACGATTTTGATTGACAAATGCAAAAAAAAGTTTTATTATAATAGTAATTTAAATCAAAAAAGGAGAAACCATGAAAGAACAACAAATTAGTTCAGTACAAGAATGGTTGCCTATCAAAAAAATTCTAGAAAAAGGAATTATACAATTAAAAGATAATTCGTATATCAAAATAATAAAAATTATTCCAATAAATTATAATTTAAAATCAGAACTAGAAAAAGAGGCAATACTAAATTCTTATAAAATTTTTTTAAAAACGTGCAATTTCGATATTCAAATATTAATTCAAAGCAATAAAGAAAATTTATCTAAAAATATTTCCAATATAAAAAAACAAATAGAAAAAGAAAAAAATGAAAATATTATCAATTTATCAAAAAATTATATAGAATTTATTCAAAAAATAAATAAAGAAAGAAAATCATCTTCAAAAAATTTTTATATCATAATAAAAAATCCATATAAAAATAAAAAAGAAAAAATAATAGAAGACGAAATAATAATACAAGATTTAAATGAAAAATATTTTAAGATAAAAGAATGTTTATCAAGATGTGGAAATATTGCACAAGAATATGATACAAAAGATGAAATTGTAAATATTTTATCATCATTTTTAAATACAAGAAATTATATAAATAAAAATTAAAATAAATATATTACTTAAAGAAAGCAAATTTCAAACTATATAGTCTTAAATAAAAAATAAAATAATAAAAAAGGAGGAATTAAAATAAAATTACAAATAATAAAAAATGAAAAAACAAATGAAGAAATAAATAAAAAATTAGAATTCATAGAAGGAACTATAAAGGATATAGATTTAATTTCACCAGCATACATAAACTTGCAAAATCCTAAAATGATAGAAATAGATGAAATATATTATAGCTCATTATTAATAATAAATTATTATAGAGAACAAACTGATTTATTATTAAAAAATTTAATAGATACTAATATAAATATGAATATTTCAATGTTCTATGAAAAAAAAGATTCATATAAAATAATTAGAGAATTAACCTATCATATTGGAAATGTAGGAGTAGAGTTGCAAACTAAAAATCAAAATAGCCAAGATATAGATCTAGCAGCATTTACATATAATGATGCAAAATATATAAGAAAACAAATGCAAGTAAACAATGAAGAATTATATTTTTTATATATTTATTTAAATTTATTTTCGCAAGATAAAAAAGAATTAGAATATATATTAAATAAAATAGAAGGAATGGTTCAAAGTAAAGGTATGCAGACAAGAAGAGCATACTTTAGAGAAGAACAAAGTTTAATGTCATGCTTACCTTTTATGAAAAATCATGAAGACATAAAAGAGGTAAGTAAAAGAAATGTATTAACAGATGGACTTGTTGCAACATATCCATTTATATCATCATCCATATTTGATGAAAATGGAATTTATATAGGAACAAATATATACAATAATAGTTTGGTATTTATTGATAGATATGACACTACTAAATATAAAAATGCAAATTTAAGTATATTTGGAACAAGTGGAGCAGGAAAATCATTTTATACAAAATTATTAATATTAAGAAATATATTATTAGGAATAGAACAATATGTAATAGATCCAGATAGAGAATATACAAACATTTGTGAAAAATTAGGTGGAATAATGTTAAAAATTGGACCAACATCTAATACATATATAAATATATTAGATATAAGGCAAGAGAGTATAGAAGAAAATGAAAAGGGATATTTAGCAACTAAAATAGGAAGACTAATAGGATTTTTTAATTTAATTTTTGGGGAATTAGATGAAGAAGAAAAAGCAATATTAGAAGATAAATTAATAGAATGCTATAATTTAAAAGGAATAACATTTGATGATGAAAGTCTATATAAAGAAGAAAATGAAAACATAACAATAACAAAAATATTTAAAACAAGAAAAGATATGCCAAGACTTGAAGATTTATATAATATTTTAGCGAGTGATCCAAAAACAATTAGTTTTAAAACTAAATTAATACCATTTATAAAGGGATCATTAAAGTTTTTCAATGAATATACAAATGTTGAGTTAAATAATAAATTAATTGTCGCAGATGTATATGAATTAGGAGAAGATAATTTGCAATATGGAATGTATATATTTACAGAATTATTTTGGGATAAAATAAAAATAAATAGAAAAATAAAAAAAGCAATTTACCTAGACGAAATATGGAGATTAATAGGGGTAACATCTAATAAAAATGTAGCAAGTTTTATTTATAAAATATTTAAAACAATACGTAAATATGGAGGAAGTGCAGTTGCAATAACACAAGACATATCAGATTTATTTAGTTTAGAAAATGGAATATATGGAAAAAGTATATTAAATAATTCAAGTATAAAAACATTTTTCTCATTAGAAGAAGAAAATATAAAAATATTAGCAGAATATTCAAATTTATCAGAAAAAGAAAAAGTAGAAATTAAATCATTAAAAAGAGGAGAATGTTTAATGTTTGCAGGAGATAATCATATATTAACTAAAATAGAATCAAATGATTTTGAAAAAGAAATAATAGGGTAATGCACTAAAACGTTTATTAAAACCATAGTTATTGAAGAAAGGAAAAATAATATGAAAAAAGTAATTACCGCATTATTAAATAAAACAGTAAATGAAAAATTAAAAGAATATAAAGAAATAAATGTAGTAATGAATGACATTCAATATAAAGAAGGGATTATAGAAGCATTAGAAATAAATCCAGAAATAGAATATATAATTTTAAGTGAATTATTACCAGGAGAAATTTTAATAAATAATTTAATAGATAAAATAAAATTAATAAAAAATGAAATAAAAATAATAATTATTTTAGAAAAAGAAAATAAAGAATTAGAAAATTATTTATTATCAAAAGGTAATATACATATATTTTATAATAATAAAATTAAAATAAGGGAAATTGCAGAATTAATTATTAATATAAATAAAAATGAAAAATTAGAATTAGAAATAAAACAATTAAAAGAATTAATTATAAATAGAAAAGATGAAGAAAAAGAAAAATACAAAATAGGAAATAAAGAAATAATTTCTAAAATAAATACAGAAAATAAAATATTAATAACAGAGGAAGAAAAAAGAAAAATAGAACATGAGATAGAAGACGAATTTAATAAAAATAAAATAAAAAATAAGATATTAAATAATAAAATGATAAAAACATTAATTAGTAAATTTAAAAAACAAATACAAAATAATAATTGTAGAATAATTATTATTTCTGGAATAGCTGGAATAGGAAAAAGTTTTTTTACAGTAAATATATCAAAATATTTAGCTAATCAAAAAAATAATATATTAATAATGGATTTTGATTTTACTAATAATAGTATACAAACATTATTTGGAATAAAAAATACGAAAGAACAGATAGAAAAAAATAATGTAAAAAATTTAATCATAAAAATTAATTCAAAAGTAGATTTAATTTCAGATATTAATTTAATAATTAATAACAACGAAGATTTAAAAATTTTAAAAATAATAAAAGAATTAAAATCAAAATATAATTTTATAATCATAGATATAAATAATAATGAACAAATATTAAATTTAATAAAAGACGAAATTCATAAAATGATTTTCATAACAGAACCGAATATTTTACAAATAAAAAAATCCAAAAACATTTTAGATAAATATATTAATAAATTATATATAGAAAAAGAAAAAATATTTTTATTAATCAATAAATTCAAAAATGATTCAATTAGTTTTAATATCTTAAAAAAAGTATTTCAAGAGTATAATATAATTGGAAAAATTAATTTTATTAATAATTATAATTTTATTATAAATCAAAATATGAATAATATGTTTTTAGAAAATAAGATAAAAAATCAATATAAAAATATTGCAAGAAAAATATCACAAAATAATAAGACGGATGATTATTATTTAGATAAAATAATTAGTAATTAAAATTGAATAAATTAAAATATATAAAAATTGAAGAAAGGAAAATAAATATGGAATTAGAAATAGAAAAAAATAGAAAAAATTATAATCAAATAATTCAAAAAAGTATTGAAAATGAAAATACAAAAAATAATGAATTAAATAATAATATAGATTATAATGTAACTCCCGAAAAACAAAATAATTTTTTAGAAACATCATTAGGTAAAACAATAAATACAGCATTAAATGTTGGGTTAAGATATTTATTACCAAATATAATAGAAGATCAAGTAATAGAAATAAAAGATACCATAATAAGAGATGGATTTAAAGAAGGAATAAATAAAACAGTAGAATCAGCAATCAATCTAGGAAAAAGTGCAATTGGATTGGTGACAGGAAAATTTGATAATGTAACACAAATGCAAACGGCTATAGAAAAAGGAGGGTTAATAGACACAATATCTGATTGTATTGATTTTGGATTAAAAGTAGGAAAACATGCAGGAATAGTACCAAAAGAAGTTGAAGGAATAATAAAAAGTGGAAAAAATATATTAATGAATAATATAGAAAGCAATATAGAAAGTACTTTAACAACACAATTAAAAGGAATAGAAAAAGTAAATAAATATATAGAAAATTGGAATACATATTATAAAGAACAAAACTTTAGTAAAATGGAACTTGAATACGATAAAATAAGAGAGAAGTTGAAAGATTTAGTTCCAATAGAAGAAACATTAAAAAAGGCACATCAAGTAGAAAATTTACATAAATTAATTAGAAGTAAAGGAAGAGATTTTAATTTATCAGAAGAAGAAATAGAGCTTGCGAAGAAATTAAGTTAAACCCCAAAAAAACTTAGATTTTTCTAAGTTTTTTTGGGGTTTTTTCTTGCAATTTTTTTTAGCTTAAAGTATAATTACACTAGGTTAAAAATATACGAAAAAGAGGGATTTTTAATGGATAAACCAGGAGAAAAAATTATTGAAAGAGATATTCAAAATGAAATGAAAACATCTTACATCGATTATGCAATGAGTGTTATTGTGCAACGTGCATTGCCAGATGTTAGAGACGGTTTAAAACCAGTACACAGAAGAATTTTATATGCAATGCATGAAGATGGAATTACAGCAGACAAGCCATACAGAAAATGTGCAAATACAGTAGGATCTGTTCTTGGAAGATACCATCCACATGGAGACTCGTCAGTATATGATGCAATGGTTAGAATGGCTCAAGACTTTTCTATGCGTTATATGTTAATTGATGGACATGGAAACTTTGGCTCAATAGATGGTGATGGAGCAGCAGCAATGAGGTATACAGAAGCAAGAATGGCAAAAATATCAAATTATATGTTACAAGACATAGAAAAAAACACAGTAAACTTTATGCCAAACTATGACGATAGGCTACAAGAGCCAACAGTATTACCTTCAAAGATACCAACATTACTTGTAAATGGCTCGTCAGGTATAGCTGTAGGTATGGCAACAAATATACCACCACATAACCTAACTGAAGTAGTTAACGGAATTATAAAAGTAATAGATGAAGACAATGTAACAGACGAAGAATTAATGCAAGTTATAAAAGGACCAGATTTTCCAACAGAAGGTGTTATTTTAGGAAGAGAAGGAATAAAAGAAGCATATACAACAGGAAGAGGAAAAATAACAGTAAGGGCAGAAGCAGAAATTGAAGAAATGAGTGGAAACAAACAAAGAATAATTGTTACATCATTACCATATCAAGTAAACAAAGCTAAATTAATTGAAAATATCTCTCACTTAGTAAGAGATAAAAGAATAGAAGGAATAGCAGAATTAAGAGACGAATCAGACAGAAACGATCGTGTAAGAATAGTTATAGAATTAAAAAGAGATGCAAATGCACAAGTAGTACTAAACCAATTATACAAAAATACACAAATGCAAGATACATTTGGAATAATAATGTTAGCACTTGTAAATGGAGAACCAAAAATTCTAACATTAAGACAATGTATAGATCATTATTTAGACCATAGAAAAGAAGTAGTGCTTCGTAGAACAAAATTTGAACTAGACAAAGCAGAAGCAAGAGCACATATATTAGAAGGATTAAAAATAGCATTAGACAATATAGATGAAGTAATAAATATTATACGTTCATCATATGACGACCCAAAAGAAAGATTAATGGAAAGATTTGGATTATCAGATATTCAGGCACAAGCAATATTAGATATGAGATTAAAAACATTATCAGGGTTGCAGAGAGAAAAAATTGAAGAAGAATATAATGAATTAATGAAATTAATTGCACATTTAAAAGAAGTTCTAGGAAGTGAAAAATTAGTATTTGATATTATAAAAGAAGAATTAGAAGAAGTAAAAGAAAAATTTGGAGATGAAAGAAAAACTAAAATTATTGCAGCTGAAGGAGATCTTGAAATCGAAGATTTAATAAAAGAAGAACAAACAGTAATTGCACTAACACACTTTGGATATATAAAAAGAATGCCAGTAGATACATATAAGAGTCAAAGAAGAGGTGGAAAAGGAATTACAGGAATAGCAACACGAGAAGAGGATTTTGTAAAACAAATATTTACAGCTTCAACACATGATACAATTCTATTCTTTAGCAATAAAGGAAAACTATATAAACTAAAAGGATATGAAATACCAGAAGCAGGAAGAACAGCAAAAGGAACAGCGATAGTAAATCTATTAAGTCTAGATCCAGGAGAAAAAATATCAGCTGTTATTCCAATACAAAACTTTGCAGAAGGGAAATTCTTACTTATGGCAACAAAAAATGGACTAATTAAAAAGACTGCATTGACTGAATATAATACAACAAGAAAGACTGGATTACAAGGAATTACATTAAAAGAAGATGACGAATTAATAGCAGTAAGACTTACAGATGGAGAAGACAATGTAGTATTAGTTACAAAAGAAGGAATGTGTATTACATTTGATGAAAAAGATGTGCGTCCAATAGGAAGAGTGTCACAAGGGGTTATAGGAATAAGACTAGATAAAGATGATTATGTAATAGGAATGGAATCTATTATAGCAGGGGGAAAAGCAACACTACTTGCAATAACAGAAAATGGATTTGGAAAAAGAACAGAATTAGACGAATATAGAGTACAAACAAGAGGAGGAAAAGGAGTTATAACATATAAAATAACACCAAAAACAGGAAAAATAGTTGGAATCAGAATAACAGGAGAAGATGAAGACGTTATGCTTATAACAGATCAAGGAACAATAATAAGACTATCAGTAAAAGAAATAAGTGTACTTGGAAGATCAACACAAGGTGTTACACTGATGAGAACAAATGATGGAGCAAAAGTAGTAAGTATAGAAACATTACCGAAAGAAGAGAATGTAACTGAAAATGAATAATTGAATTAAAAAAATAGAGAATAAAATTTATTCTCTATTTTTTTAATTCGATTATATCATTAATGTTACAATCAAGAGCAGTACAAATTTTAGCTAAAGTATCAGTATCAAGTCTTGTTACTTCATTTCTACAATAACTGAGTATAGTATCATATCTAAGTTCACCTTTTCTTGCCAAACTACATCTACTAATATTGTGAGTTTTTAAATATTGGTCTAATTTAATAATTATTTTTCCTTGTGCCATTTTATATCACCCATATAAAATTTATCATAAAATACTACGTCTTGACAGTTACGACAAGTCGTAATATAATAGATAAAAACATTACTACAAGTAATGATAATCAAGGAGGATAATAATGAAAAAAGTAGAAATAGAAAAAGGTATTACTATAATAACACTTATCATTACAATAATAATTCTATTAATTATAGCAGGAATAGTAATAAATTTAACATTATGGAATAATGGATTATTTACTATAAGTAAACAAGTGGCAAAAAATTATATCAATGAATACCATAAAGAATTAAATTTAGTAAATAATACTAATAATATGATAGTAAATGAATTTAATAATATTCCAGATTATAAAAATGAACATAAGAAAGAAACTATAGAAGAAGTAAAAACAACGCACAAGGTAAAAAAACTAGAATATGATTGGACAGAACTTGAAAATTTAGCAAGAATAATATCAAATAATTATGGAATAAATGAAAGACAAGTAAATAATAGAACCGAAGAAGTGACAATAACTATAGATGAAAAAACTTATACATTAGGAATAGGGGATTGGTTAACAATAAATTATAATGATACCAATAAAAGAGTAAGTATATTAGGATTTAATCATGATGAGTTATCAAATACAAGTTCATATAATGATGGAAAAACACATAAATATGCAGGAATTAGCTTTCAATTAGAAAAGATAGAAGACAACAAAATGAATCCGAAAGATAGTAATATGGGAGGATGGGGAGATAGTTTTGCAAGAGAAAGATTAAACAATATATGTTTAGAAAATATGGAAAATAAATTGTATATAAAAGAAGTAAAGAAGACATATTTAGCTACATATAATAATCCAAAAAATTTATTAAAAAGTAATGATAAATTATGGTTATTGTCTTGTGCAGAGCTTTATGGAAATAAGTTTATAGGAACAAGTGGTCATAAACAGCTTATTGAAGAAGGAGAACAGTATCTATACGGAATTAAAGAGAGCACAGAATGGGCTGGTGACTATTGGTGGATTAGGACACCTGCTCTAACAGATGACAAGGCTTTTTTACATTGTTATGAAAAAAACAATTTAAATGCTACTAGAGCATCAGGAAATAATTCATATAGACCAGGATTTTGTATTTAAAATAAAAAGTATAAAGAAATTAAGTTTCTTTATACTTTTGTTATCATTTTTTAAACCTAATATCTTCACCAAAAAATCTACAAATATGATAATAGCCTACGAATCTTGAAAAAATTCTTTCATCATATTTTTCACTTAATTCTTTCAAATTCAAATTAGTAGAAATAATAGTTTTTGTAATATTATTGTTTTGATTTAATAAACGAGTATTAATAACATTAAAAAGTTCACTAAACTTCATACTATTCATACACTCAGTACCAAGGTCATCAATAATTAATAAATCGACATCTAAAATATTTTCATAAATAGAAGAGTTATTTTTATTAAATCTAAAATCAATAATAGTATCAAGCATTACAGGAGCAGTTTGATAAAGTACAGTTTTTCCTTTTTTTAATAATTCATTTGCAATACAATTAGATAAAAAAGTTTTGCCAAGTCCAGTATTTCCCAAAAAAAGGAGATTTTTTTCAGTAGCATCTTCAAAATTATCTATAAAGTTCAAAGCAATATCTTTTATGTTTATAATATTATCTTTAGGAGAGATATTAGAAGAATACAAATCTTCATTAATTTTGTCAGAATATAAATCATTATTAAAATTACTGAAAGTATCACTTTTTAAATTAGAAATATTTGATTTATTATATTCAATATCAAATAGCTTTTGCTTAATACAACTACACAAATTAAAGTTATAACCATTTCTAATATAACCAGTATCTTTACACAAGGTACATTCAAAATTAGGTTTAAAAAAGTTATCATTAATGTGTAAATTATTTAAAATATTTTCTTTTTCTTTTTTTAAACTATCTATTTTTTCTTTTAAACTATCAACCTGATCTGTTTTATTAGAATTAGATAAGATAGATTTTGCAGTATTTAATGCAAAAGAAGTAAGTTCATTTTCTATTTCTTCTAATCGCTTATTTGAAGAATAAAGAGCTATTTTTCTGTTATCTAAATCTAAAATAGCATTCATTCTTTTTTGTTCATAATCCTTTAACAAATTTCTTAAAGTAGAATTACCCATAACAAGTTAAAATCCTTTCTATGCCTTTTGAACATTCGCATATAAATTATCAAAATTATCATATTTTCTTTGTTCATAATTATTATAACTTTTTTTCTCTAAATTTTTAATTTCAACTTTTTTTATTTTCATTTGTTCCAAAAAGTTTTGGACATCATTAACAGTCTTTAAAGTTCTGTCGTTCCAATCACAAAGAATCTTATCTATATAATCAAAGCTTGGATTAGATTTAGAAGTAGTCCTTTTTAGAGCAAGTTCAATAACGTCTAAAGAAAAGCCGAAATCAACAATCCATTTTTCAATATATGCTTCTTCATATTGAGTTAAAAGTCTATTTAAACCTAGTTTTTTAGAAATAGATTTTTTAATAATATTCAATTTTTCTTGTTTTTCATAATACATATCTAGGTCTGTCCAAGTTTTAATATTACTTTTATGCCATGCATCAGCAACAGCCATGATATAATTTCTATGTAAAGCAGAACGATTAAAACAGTATCTAAAAAGAGCAATCATAACTTGTTCATCAAAACCATATTTTTTAAACCATAAATCAATATCATTATACCAAGAAGGAGACATTACACCTTGGAAGAAAGATGAATTAATATCCTCAATAGCTTTAGCTCTATATTGATTTTGAGAACTTTTTTCTACATCTACTTTAGAAGAAAGTTTTGGTTTATACAATTTATGAAGTTCAATTTCTTGAAGATTATTTACAATATAACCAGTAGATTTCTTTATAATAACATCTGCGTCTTCCCAATATTTAAGAGCATCTTGAATGGTCTTAAGAGGCAATGCAAGTTTTTTTGATAAATCATTTAGTTTAACATCTTTACCATACTTAGATAAAAATACAATATATAAATAAACCTTAATATAATCACCACTTGCTTGTGATAAATACTCAGTAAAAAATACATCTGCAATTTCAGTTGTAGAAAAAATCATAGATAAATCATTCTGTTCAAGCTTCATAAACTATATCCCCTTAAAAAATATATATAAATTTTAATCTTATGTAACAATATAACAAATTATATCATTTTAAGACAAATTATACAACAGAAAATGAAATTATTTTAGGGATAAAAATTTTACTATTCAGCTTACAGTGCTAAAATAGAGCAAATGATAGTAATATATTTGTTTTAAAAAGTGTAGTACACGGAATCTCCAGCGACCGTGGCTAGTGTCGTATATCTACGTGAAGCTACTCTGTATTATAAATGTTTGTGAATTATAACTGCTTCTTATACAAATACACTTTAGGATTTTTTATATACTTTATTATATACAAAAAAACATACAAAATATTTTCATGATTAAATCCAACAATACTAAAAATAAGAATAGGAAAGCAAAGAAATACAAATAGAAAAATTTTGATGTTCAAATTTGTAAATAATAAATTAATTAAACAAAAAATGAAAGTACACCAAATAGCATTAAATATGGCAGTTGAATAATCAATAAAACCAAACAATTTACTATTAAAATTGTAATTTTGAGGAAATATAAATTTCATAGAAAACCTCCAAGAGTTATTTAATAAAAGATTTTATTCCATTAAAACCATTTGTTAAATCAGTACTAATTCCACCCATAAATTCCTTTACATAAGAATTAGCTTTCAGTAAAGCAAAAATTGCACCAGATATTAAAAATTTAGAAAAAATATTACTACTACTAAAATCAATTGAAAAAATAATGAGTAAAACAAGAGCGACTAAAATTTGAACAAGAATTAAAGAAATAAAACATTTTACCCAAGCTTTAAAAAAGCTAGAAGTTGAAGATGTACTAAGTGATAAAAAAGCAAAAGGAGATATAAGTATAAAAACTTTTATCATAATATAACGAATAGCATATGAAAAAGTTAAATTCAAAAAACTAATAGAAATTACACTTTTAAGTAATCCATCAATCGAAAAAATGGTAAAACTATTTTCTTCAATTTGAATCATTGTGTTTAATTTATATACTAAATTAGAAAAGGAAAGAGAAGTATTAAATAAATTTCCACCTAACTCTTGTATGCTAGATGATAGACAAGAGCTAAAAAAGATAAATTGTTCACAAATAAAAATAGAAGAGTTCATACAAATACCATAAATAATCAATTTAAAGATAAAACTTGTAGGACGTTCGACTTGGGTAATTAAGAAATTAGATAACAATAATTTAGTACAATAATACAATAAAAACCCTAATATTAAAGAATTAGCAATTAATAAAATACCATTGGTAGTAGAAGTACCAAAAATATTTCTAAAATAGGAACCATTTAAAATATCAGTATTTATAAAAGTAATATCATCTAAAATAGAATATAAATTATTATCAATTGATGAAAAAATTGTTTGAAAAATACTATTAATTGCATTAATAATGACTTCTGTAATGTTTACTTCTTCTTCCAAAATATACACCTCCAAGTTAATATACAAGATTGCTATAGTTGTTATATAAGAACAGTCAAATTTTCAATATAAAGTAATGACACATAAATGTGGTATATTTTGTTTTTCGAGATTTGCCAAGAGAAACAAAAATGTACTACATTTAGCAAGAAGGGAAGCGGACTTATATACAAATGTAAAATAAATTAATCAGTATAACTAAATTAAAGACTTAATCGCAGATAGAATTAAATCTACAGCTAAAATAAAAGCATAAGAAAATAAAGTACTTTTAATTAGTTTTTTTCCTATTCTCATTCTTTCCTCATCACCAAAACTAAATTTCTTCATAAAAACACCAACACCAACTGCAACAGCGGCAGCAGGCGTAGCTAACTTAATTAACCAATCTTGAATTTGTTCAAAAGCTTTTTTCATTGTATTAACAAGTTTTTGATCTGCACCAAAAGAATAATTTGCAAGTATAACTATAAGAATAATAAATAAAAGAAATGTAAAAATAATAAAAAATATTTTTTTGTTTTTCATAAAAAAACCTCCTATAAAAAATTATTTAATAAAATACGGAATTAATCTTAATTTCATGGGTTTTAAAATTTTATATCCATCAGATAAAAACGAAAGACACGAAAAAGTTTCCAAGTTTTGAGTAAAAAAATTAGTATCATAGATATAATCAGTTTGAATAGATTTACTTATACTTTCAGATAAATTAGAATCCTTAGAATTTAAAGAATTAGTAAAATAGCTAAAATGAGTTTCCTTTGAATTTTCAGTAATGCTACTTGAAATTTTTAGCTTATCTTCTTTACCAATTTGCTTTTGAATATCATCAATCGTACTTATATCGTCAGTTCTAAACCAAAATTTATTAATTAAATTTTGAATAATAACTTTAACAGCATATTGATTATTAATAGCATTTAATAAAGAAGAATAACTTTGAGTAGCAACAATATTAATACACTTTGCTTCTCTTGACTGAGCAAAAAATTCAGCATCACTTGCAGAGCAATATTCGTGAAATTCATCACAAACAAAAGCAACACTTCTAAAAGTATTTAAATTACATCTAGAAAGTCTACTCATTATTTCAGTTTGAAAATCTAATTTTAAGTAGGTAGCAATAATTTTAGATAAATTTCTGTATTCGGCAATATTCATATTTAGCACAACAATTTTTCCATTATCAACTAAATCTCTAAAACCTTTAAAAGTAACATCTTCTTTCTTTGGGCAAAACGTATTCATAACATCATAATCGCTAATAAAACAATTTGTAATACGAGTAATTTCAGCTTTTATAATAGCTAAAGTTCTAGGATCTAAAGAATTAAATTCCTTTTCAAAAAATTCAATAGAAGAAAGAGCATCATAGCAATCTTTCTTAGATAACTTTCCGTTTTGAAAAAATATCTTTAATAATGTCAAGTTTATCCATATAATAATTTGGAACAGTGATAAGTTTATGGAGTTCTAAAAAAGTAACATAACCATCGTTATAAAGCCTACAAAACTTGATAGACTCACATAAAAGTTGTTCTACTTTATCTAGCCAAAAGTCATCTCCATTATTAGGAGAAAAAAGCATAAGAATAGTTTTTAGCCTATTTGCAAGAACAATAGGTTTCAAATCAGGTTTATCCAAAGGATTATATTTAATATCTTTACCAAGTTCTATAATGTACAAATCGTCTAATCTATTAGAAACAGAAGCAAACTTAACCACTTCTTTGTAAAAATTACCTTTAACATCTAAAATAAGCATTCCAATTTTAGAAGAAGGATCGTTTTTTTTATAAGCAATTAATTGTTTAGTAAAAGGATACATACAAGAACTAGTTTTACCGCTACCAATAGTACCAGTAACTAAAATATTTTGATATAAACTTTTTTCTGGAATATAAACTAAATTATCACTTTCATTTTTACCAACAAAAAGTAACAAGTTTTTATTATTTGAGGATTGTTTAATATTCGAATTAGCTATTTTGTGAGTTTTTAATTTATATTTTTTATGAAGTAACAACAATGAATATAAAGAATTAGTAGAAAAAATAGAAGCAGTAATATAAAAAACAATAAAATAAAACTTTATATTTTTCCAAACCTCAGGATGAGTAATACAAATATCGTAAGGATGGAGAGAGTATGGGATAATAATTGAATGAGCATTATAAATTGGTTTAAATAAAATAAAACCGATAAAACAAAAAAAACTTGAAAAAATAATTAAAAAACAAAAACGCTTAAAAAAATTAGACATAGAACACCTTCTTTCTACATAAAATTACGCTTTTTGATATTCAATTTCGAACCTTGCAAATTATGGGAAATCTTCATATCGAAAAAAGTATAAATCGAATAAAAAACAATAAAGATATTAATAATGAAAGTGATAAAGAACACATTAATAATAGTATTCATATAATCACCACCTAACAATGAAATAATGATACAACAAAAAAATCAATTTGTCTACACTTTTTTTAAATATTTTTGATTAATGTTCAGTCTATAATTATAAAGTCCGTTCAATCTTGCTGGAGATAGGGAATTTTTATTTTTCTCACAAGTTTCGAAAAATAAAAAGCACTATCTCCACGTGGAACTAGTTAGAAATAAATTTAAGGCTGAATTGTAACTATTTTTGAAGTAATAAAAAATAATCTATACAAACTTGAATAAATATGATAAAATAAGGGAAATTATAACAAAAGGAGGTAATATTATGAAAATAGAAAAAACAACAAAAATAGGAGAATTATTAGAAATGGCACCAGAAAAAGCAGAAATATTATTAAATGCAGGGATGCATTGCTTAGGTTGTCCAGCGTCACAAGAAGAAACAATAGAAGAAGCATGTATGGTACATGGAATAGATGTTGAAGAAATCATAGAACAACTAAATTCGTAAAGAGCTACTACATTTTGATAAAAAATTTAGTATAAACTATTAACCATTAGAAAAAAAATAAAAAAAATGTGAAAAAAAGATTGACATAGAAGTCAAAATGTAGTAACATATTAAAGTACCTATTTTTCAAGGTACTATTTTGGGCCATTAGCTCAGGTGGTAGAGCACTTGACTTTTAATCAAGTTGTCCGCAGTTCGAGTCTGCGATGGCTCACCAAAAGAATACTAAATCAAAATTTAGAATTCTTTTATATTAGGCCCGTTGGTAAAGCGGTTAATACACCGCCCTTTCACGGCGGAGACATGGGTTCGAGTCCCGTACGGGTCACCAGTGCCACTTTAGCTCAGTTGGCCAGAGCACCGCACTTGTAATGCGGGGGTCCTCAGTTCGAATCTGAGAAGTGGCTCCATTAATAAGGTCAGTAGCTTTGCAATAGCTTAGTTACTGGCTTTTTTTATAAAATATTTATATAATAAAACATAAAAGGAGAAAAATATATGAATACAGCGATAGTAACAGGAGGAGCAAAAGGAATAGGAAGAGCGATAGTAAAAGAAATGGCAAAAAAAGGGATAAATGTAGTAATAAATTATAATACATCAAAAGAGCAAGCCAAAAAGTTACAAAGAGAATTAACAGATAATGGATATAAAGTAGAAATATATAAAGCAGATGTATCGAAAAGAGAAGAAGTAAAAGAACTAATAGAATTTGCTAAAAAACAATTTGGGGATATAGATATATTGGTAAATAATGCTGGAATAGACCATTTTAAACTATTTACAGAAATTACAGATGACGACTGGAGTAATGTAATACAAACAAATTTAACAAGTGTATTTTATACTACACAAGAAGCGGTAAAGAATATGTTAAAAAATAAAAAAGGTTGTATAATAAATATATCATCAATATGGGGAATTACAGGTGCATCATGTGAGGTAGCATATTCTGTTTCGAAAGCGGGAATAGATGGGCTAACAAAATCACTTGCAAAAGAATTAGGACCATCTAATATAAGAGTAAACTCGGTTGCTCCTGGAATAATTTTAACAGATATGAATAGAAATCTAACTAATGAAGAAATAGAGGAAGTAGATAGCCAAATACCAATGGGAAGATTTGGAACTCCAGAAGAAATAGCAAAATGCGTAAGCTGGTTAATAGAAGACACATATACTACTGGGCAAATAATATCACCAAATGGAGGATGGGTTATATAAAAGGTGGATTTTAGAAATCCACCTTTTTATTAATTTTCACTAACTTTTCTCTTATAATTTCCAGAAATAATCTTTGGAAGATAAGTAATAATTTTATATACAGCTATACGAACCTTTTTACTCCAAATATAAGATCTACGTAACCTCTTTGCAGGAAGTAAAGCATTATTTTCAGTAGTAACCAAAGCCATTATATTCTTTTCGATAGGAAAAATGTAATTTTTACCATTATTATTATCCCAAGTATTATTAGCATCTCTAAAACAGAAATTAAAAGAATCAAACGAAACAAGTTCAACTTCAGCTTGAAAACCAAGTTCTGTTTTTTCCATTTTTATTTCATTTAAGTTTTCCCAATCATTACCAAAACCATAGTGAATGAAGACATTTTCAGAATTTTCACTAAATAGTTTTCCAGTATAAGAAATTTTAACAATAGTATTTTCAATTAATTTATCTGTATTAAAAAATATATTCTTAGTTAGTTCCATAACCTATCTAACCTCTCCTTGTTTATCTTTGGTAGTCATATTATATTATTAAATAACTAAATATTCAAGTATTTTTAACAATAAAATTCTTATTTTGATAAAATTTTTCCTATAATATAAAAATCGTCATTTTTTGTTATAGAAATATCAGAAACGCTTTTATTATCAGCTTTTAACGTAATTTTATCTTGTCTTGCAAAAAACTTTCTAATTATAACATCTCCATTTACACTAAACACACCATAATCCTTACTATTCAATGGAGTATTAAATTCAACAAAGACATAAGAGTCTTTAGCGAAAGTAGGAGCCATTGAATCATCATTCATTTTAAGAGCTATAGCAGAGCTTGGAACATTAGATGGACAATCAATAAAACCACTAACAGAATCTACAGCTAATAGCTTGTTATAAGAAATATGGCTTACAACATTATAACTTTCTTGATCTTCATTAATAGTTTTATCATAAGTATACATTAACTGTTGATAAGGAATATCTAAAGCCTTACAAATATTTTTTAAAGCCTTATGGCTAGGATTTCTTTCTCCTTTTTCAATGTGAGTTAAATGACCAATATTAATATCAGTTAATCTTGAAAGTTCAGTTTTAGTCATTCTTTTTTCTTTTCTTGCTTTTGCAATCATATCACCAATCATAAAATTCTACCTCTTTTTCCATATTTTTTCATTATTATATAAGAAAAAACACAATTTGTCTAGCAGTAAATGAAAAAAATATCAATATTTTATAAAAAAATACCATAAAAATATTGACTTGTCAAATTAGTACATATATAATGTTGACAAAATGTAAATGGAGGGAGAAATAATATGTATAAAAATAGTATTAAAAAGTATAGAAAAGAACAAGGATTAAAGTTAGATGAGATGTCAAAAAGAATTGGGATATCAACAGGGTATCTTTGTCATCTGGAGAAAGGAACGAGAAAAAATCCATCAACAGATGTAATGGAAAAAATCTCGAAAGCATTAGGAAAAAGCATTCCAGAAATATTTTTTAAAGAAGAGTAATAAATAATAAAAAACAAAAATGTTTTTATCTAACAAGACTATAGCGAATTTTTTGATTACAAGCTAAACATTAATAATAATTTAGTAATAAGAATAGAATTAATATTGTAAAGAAAAAAATTATATGATAATATAAAATAAAAACAAAGGGGGAATATAAGTAATATGAGGAAAAACATTAGAAAAAGAACAAAAAGAAATAAAACAATAAATATAAACACAAAAAGAATAGTAATACTAATTATTACAGTATTCTCTCTATTAATATTTTCAAGTATATTTGCACTAACAAATGCTCTAGGAGAAAAAATAATAAAAGGGGTAAAAATAAACAATATAGATGTATCAAATTTAACAATAAATGAAGCATATCAAAAACTAAAAGAACAATTTGATAAACAAGTGAGTAAAAATATAAAGGTAAAACAAGGAGAATATGAAACAACAATTAGTCTAGATCAAATAGAGGTAAAATATGACATAATAGGAGCAATAAATCAAGCATATAAAATAGGTAGAAATAAAAATATAATAATAAGTAACTATACTATTTTAAAAACCAAACTATTTTCTACCAAGATAGAAAAAACAATAAATATAAATGAAGAAGAACTAAATAAAATAGTAGAAGATATATCAGCAAAAATACCAGGAATTGTAGTAGAAAGTTCATACTATATAGAAGGAGAAAATCTAATAATCTCTAATGGAAAAGCGGGAATTAAAGTAAATAAAGAAGAATTTAAAAATAGAATAATAAAAGCAATAAACCACCAATTAAAAGGAAATGATATAGAAAATATAGAAATACCAATAGAAGAAAAAGAACCTGAAAAAATAAGCATAGAAAGAATAAGAGAAGAAATATATAAAGAACCAAAAAATGCATATTATGAAGAAAATCCAGTTGTACTACATAAAGAAATAGAGGGAATAGATATAAGAATATCTATAGAAGAAGCAAAAAAAATACTAGAAGAACAAAAAGAAGAATATGTAATTCCATTAACCATTACAAAACCAGAAGTAACAGTAAAAGATTTAAGGAGTCAAAACTTCTTTCCAGAACAATTATCAAAATATGTAACAAGATATGATGAAAGCAACATTAATAGAAGTACAAATATTAAATTAGCATCAGAAAAAATAAATGGAACAATATTAATGCCAGGAGAAACATTTTCATATAATAAAATTGTTGGAGAAAGAACAATAAAAGCAGGATATAAAGAAGCATCAGTATATATGGGAGGAAAAGTAGTAGATGGAATTGGAGGAGGAATATGTCAAGTATCATCAACATTATACAATGCTGTACTAGAATCAAACCTTGAAATAACTGAAAGAAGAAACCATTATTTTATAACAGGATATGTATCAGCAAGCAAAGATGCTACAGTATCATATGGCTCAATAGATTTTAAGTTTAAAAACACAAGAACATATCCAATAAAAATAGAATGTATTTCACAAAATGGAATATGCCAAATAGAAATAAAGGGAATAAAAGAAGATATAGAATATGAAGTAGTAATAGAAGACAAAATAACAGAAGTAATACCATACACAACAAGATATATAAAAACAAATAAATTAGAAAAAGGAGAAGAAAACCAAATACAAAAAGGAGTAAATGGATATAAAAGTGAGGCATATAGGATTCTAAGAATAAATGGAAAAGTAATATCAAGAACACTATTATCGAAAGATTCATACAATCCATTAGAAAGAATAATTGAACAAGGAACTAAATAAAAGGCACTGTATTTTGGTACAGAGCTTTTTATTTGGTTTAGCCTATAAATGCACTATTATCCATAAGGAATTAGTTAAATATTAATTAAAATCTAAACAGTAAAAAAAAATTTTTCATAAAAAACATCAAACTATTGACAAATACAGTATAATCGCATTATAATAATAAATGTTTATAAATGCGCCATTAGCTCAGTTGGTAGAGCAGGTGACTCTTAATCACAAGGTCGGAGGTTCGACCCCTCTATGGCGCACCAAATGTACGACCTTAGCAAGTTACATTGAATAATTATAATTAGGTAATAAGAGTACATTTGTATTATTCATTATTAAGTATTGGTTCTTCATTATTCACTAAATGTTTAATTTTTGATTCTACTATTAAAATCATGCTACATTTCTATTATTAATAAATCTAAACTTATTTATATCAAAGGAGATTTTAGGTATCAAAGTATTTTTCTCAAAGTTTTTTTAAATTTTCAGCTAAAGTTATAAAATTACGACAATATCTTATAAAACATTTTTACTGTTAATAAAGTTATCCAATATATTTATAATCAAAAATAATTTATTAAACAATTCAAGAATATTCATTAAACATTTGTTAAGTATCTAATATTTTCAAAAATAAAAAATCCAAACTAAAGGAGGTGAACATTTAAATAAAACAACAAATATAAATAAAAACTGAAGGAGGACATATTAAATGAAATTAAAAAAAATTACAATATTAATATTTATTTTAATATTAATAATTCCTGTATCAACCTTTGGACTAACTGCACAAGATAATGGAAAAATAAAAATAGAACCAGTTGTACACAAAAATTTTGAAGCAAAATGGCTAAAAGGATTTGATATAAAAGGATACATAACAAAAGAGGACAATAAAAAAGAGATAATTAGCACTACACATAACAATTTAGGATACCATGTATTTTTAAATGTAAATGGTAAATATGGAGAAATGAATGGAAAATATACCAAAGGAAAAGAAGCAATGGAAGCAATGCACTATAAAGAAGTACAAAATGATACAACACAAAACATAGCTGGATTAAATTTAACAGTAAAAACAAAATATCTAAATAATGGAGAACAAATACAAATAATATATACATTAAAAAATACGACACTAGAAAATGCAACAATTTCACTTGGAACTTCAGCAGATATCGAAATAGATGGAGACGATAAAGCAACATTAGAAAAATTAAGAGATGGAGAAGAAATTAGACTAATAACAAATCAGGGAAAGACAAAAAAGAAAGTACAATTTATATTATATGCAAAAAATGCTAAAGAAGTAACGAATGTAGATAATATGTGGATAGGAAATTGGAGTGATTACTATTTAATGAACATATTTAATAGTAATCCAAGCATAACAAAAATAGAGAATCAAGATAGTGCACTTTCATTTTCGTGGGTAAATAGAGAGATAAAAGCAGGAGAAACAAAAAATTATTCAGTAGTAATGGAAGTAGGAGAATTAAATAAACCAGATATAGAAATACCAATAAAAAACGATACATATACAGAAAATCCACCAAAAGATATAAATACTAATATTATAGAAGAGTTACCTAATATAAAAAATGAAAATACAAGTAATAGTAATACCACAATTAAAGAAACAGCTGAAGATACAAATTCAAAAAAATTAGAAAAGGATACTACAGTAGCAAGTATAAAGATACCACAAACAGGGGAAAATAACAACTGGATTTTATTAGCAATAATGATTTTAGGATTAATAGCAATAAAATCATATATTAAATTAAAAAATATAAAATAGAAATATAATTAAAGAAGAGGGATTTCCCTCTTCTTTAAATTATGTCTCTTAAATTATTATATTTCTTAAAAGCAATTATGCTAATTCCAATAATAGCTATAATAACTAAAGCAGAAGTTATAGTTGCACCAGTTTGAGGTATTTTACCACCTGCAACAGTAGCATCTTTACTTGAGTTTCCAGAATTATTATTGCTGTTGTTATTATTATTGATGTTACTATTATCATTTTTATTATCTACTTTGTCGTCATTCTTATTGTTGATATTATCATCTTTATTAGTATTATTGTTTTTATCTTGATTATCAGTATTATTATTTGTAGTACCTTCAGTATTAGCCTTTATAGTATTACCACTAATAAGAGGACAAGATAGTTTAGCATCATTTCCAGAAGCATCTTTTATAGTACCACCTGTTAAACTAACACAAGTAAGTTGACCATTATCACCAGCTTGAATATTATAAGAATATTCAATATAATCATTTTTTATAGTACCATTAGTAATACTTCTTTCAGTACCAGTTCCAAATTTAATTTTTAAAGTAGGGATTGTTTCCCCTACAATACTTTCACTAAAATAAACTCTAATTTTTACAGTTTGAGGTGTATTATAAGTACCAGAAGATGGGCTTGTAACTTGAATAGATTTCACTGTTGGAGCAGATATATCATTTCCAGAATCCGCCTTATCCCAATTTTCAATATAATCAAATTTAATTTGTTGTTTTGTAGCATGATCTTGAGCAACGGAATTTTTACTACCATAAATAGTTAAATTTTTACAACCAGAAAAAACGCCTTTATCTATTGAAACAACAGAATTTGGTATTAATATTTTCTTTAAATTTGTGCAGTTTTGAAAACAACCGTTGTAGTTAGTTGTGCTAGATAATGTGGTTATTGTATCAGGTAATATAACAGAAGTTATTCCTGAACAATTGGAAAAAGATGCGTTAGACAACGCTGTAAGGTTATTTGATAGAGTTAAAGTTTTAATTCCAGAGCAATTCCTAAATGAAGATTCTCCTATAGTTGTTATACTATTAGGTAAGGCAAGAGAAGTTAGACCAGTACAATTTAAAAAAGCACCGATTCCCAATAGAAGTTATATTTTGTCCTAAATTTAGTGTTTTTATTCCATAACAATCTTCAAAAGTGAAATCATTTATTTTTGTAACATTAGAAGTACTTAAATCAATACTTTGTATACCTGTACATTTGTTAAATGCGTATTTATTAATACTTGTAATATTAGCATTAAAGGTAATACCTGTTAAACCATAACAATTCTTAAATGCATTGTATCCTAATCCTATAACTTTATGTCCATCAATAGTTTTTGGAATAGTAATAGTACCAGAAATGCTATCAACATTACTACATACTAAATCTTGAATTTCATTATTTGAATTCAAAGAATAAGTCCAAGAAACGGTCTTTCCAGTAGATGTAGTAGAAGTTTCGGTAGCATTAATAGTAGTAGCACCATTTACCATATTAGGCATAATTACCATAAAAGCTACTACAATAAATAGAATCATTAGACTACTTTTTAAATTAATTTTCATTTGTTTTTTTCACTCCTTTTATTTTAATAACTAACTTATATCATTAAAAACATTTTTTGTAAACAAATGTTCTAAACAAAAATAAAATGTAATAAAATTGTAAAAAAAGTAGAAAAAAACTTGAAAAGGGGATATAATAATAAATAGTAAGAATTAAAAAGGGGTGAAACTTATGATAAAAATATACAATTCAAATTTACAAACAAATGAAATAAAAACATTAAAAAATATAGAAAAAGGAAGTTGGGTAAATATGATAAACCCGACAGAAGATGAAATAAAAAAAATATGTGAAGAAACAAAAATAAAACAGGATTTCATAAGATATTCACTAGATTATGAAGAAAAAGCAAGAATTGATGAAGAAGATGAAGATGGAACAATATTATTCCTTATAGATATTCCAATAATAGAAAAAGAAAAAGAAGCGGAAACATATACAACAATGCCACTTGGAATGATAGTAGTAAGAGATGAATATTTTATAACAGTTTCATTAAAAAGAAACTTAATAATAGACAGTTTTGAGAAAAAAAGAGTAAAAGGATTTTCAACTTATAAAAAAAGTAGATTTCTATTACAAATAATGTTTACAAACGCATCACACTATTTAACATACTTAAAACAAATAAACAAAGAAACAGAAATAGCAGAATCAATATTAAAAAATTCAATGAAAAATAGAGAACTATTAAAATTATTAAGTTTAGAAAAAAGTTTAGTATATTTTACAACATCATTAAAATCAAACGAACTGGTAATGGAAAAAACCCTAAGAGGAAAAATATTAAAACTATATGAGGAAGATGAAGATATATTAGAAGACGCAATTATAGAAAACAAACAAGCAATAGAAATGAGTCAAATATATAGAGATATATTAAATGGAACAATGGATGCATATGCGTCAATAATATCGAACAACTTAAATGGAGTAATGAAATTTTTAACATCGATAACAATAGTGCTTGCAATACCAACCCTAATAGCAAGCTTATGGGGAATGAATGTACCAGTACCATTACAAGATAATCTGTTTGGCTTTCCAATACTTATTGCGATTTCAATAATAGTAACACTAATTGCGGTAATAATGCTAAAAAGAAGAGATCTATTAAATTAAAAAAATGAATAAAAAATGAAAAAAAGCATATATTAAAAATGAAAAAGAAAAAGTAAGGAGTGAGCAAAAATGAAAATAATAGATAAAATAGCCCTAGGATTAGTAATAATAGGAGCAATAGTATGGGGATTAATAGGATTATTTAACTTCAACTTAGTAGAAATGTTATTTGGGAATATGACAATAATATCGAGAATAATATATACATTAGTAGGTATATCAGGGTTATGGGCAATAAAATTATTATTTGATAATGACTAGAACAATTTGCCAAAAATAGAAAAGAAAAATTTGACATATAAATAATAATAGCTATTATAATTATAGCAATTGCAAAACAGGTCGAGTAAATATAACTAAAAAAAGATTAGGAAAACGAACAAATCCTAGTCTTTTTTATTGCTATTATTCAAATACTTCACAATTGAGTAAATTATTATGAGTTTTAACAGTTCTTTCAATATATACCATCTTTTCTACCTTTTGGACAAAGGCATAACTAGTATGCACTTGTGTTTACAAAATGTCAACAATATCCGCTTGCCAAAACATAAAAAATAATATATAATATCAAAAGTAAACAATAGGAGGTTTAAAATGTTAGTAACAAGTGGAGTAACAATAAGATTTGGAAAAAGAACACTATTTGAAGATGTAAACATCAAATTCAATAAAGGATGTTGTTATGGAATAATAGGAGCAAATGGAGCTGGAAAATCAACATTTTTAAAAGTATTATCAGGAGAAATAGAACCAAGCAAAGGAGAAGTAACAAAAGAAAAAGGAGAAAGACTATCAGTATTAAAACAAAACCACTTTGAATTTGAAGAATACACCGTAATAGACACAGTAATAATGGGAAATAATGAACTATATAAAATAATGAAAGAAAAAGACGCAATATATGCAAAACCAGATTTTAATGAAGAAGATGGAATGAAAGCTGCAAAACTAGAAGAAAGATTTGCAGAATTAGATGGATGGAATGCAGAAGCAGATGCAGCAACATTATTAAATGAGTTAGGAATAGATACAGAGAAACACTATAAATTAATGAGTGAACTAGAAGCAAAAGAAAAAGTAAAAGTATTACTTGCACAAAGTCTATTTGGAAATCCAGATATACTATTATTAGATGAACCAACAAACGACTTAGACTTAAAAAGCATAAATTGGCTAGAAGAATTTCTAATAAACTTTGAAAATACAGTAATAGTAGTATCACATGATAGATACTTCTTAAATAAAGTATGTACACACATAGCAGATGTAGACTTTGGACAAATAAAAGTATTTCCAGGAAACTATGACTTTTGGTATGAATCAAGTCAACTTTTATTAAAACAAATGAAAGAACAAAACAAAAAGAAAGAAGAAAAAATAAAAGAATTGCAAGCATTTATAGCAAGATTTAGTGCAAACGCATCAAAATCAAAACAGGCAACATCAAGGAAGAAATCATTAGAAAAAATAGAATTAGAAGAAATAAAACCATCAAACAGAAGATATCCATATATAGACTTTAAGCCAGACCGAGAACCAGGAAAAGAAATATTAAAAGTAAAAAACATATCAAAAACAATAAATGGAGAAAAATTATTAGATAATATATCATTTGTAGTAAAAGAAGGAGACAAAATAGCATTTTTAGCAGACAATGAAAATGCAAAAACATTATTGTTCCAAATAATAGCAGGAGAAATAGAACCAGATGAGGGAAAAATAGAATGGGGAACAACAATAAGTAATACATATTTTCCAAAGGATAATAATTATTTATTTGAAATAGACATGACAATTACAGAATGGCTAAGACAATATTCAAAAGATCCAGACGAAACATATGTAAGAAGCTTTTTAGGAAGAATGTTATTCTCAGGAGAAGAATCACTAAAATATGTAAAAGTACTATCTGGTGGAGAAAAAGTAAGATGTGTACTTTCAAAAATGATGTTATCAGGAGCAAACTTTTTAATAATGGATGAACCAACAAACCATTTAGACATGGAAAGCATAACAGCCTTAAACGAAGGAATGTCTAATTTTAAGGGAAATATACTATTCACATCACATGACCACCAATTAACTGAAACTGTTGCAAACAGAATAATAGATATAAAGCTAGACAAAGTAATAGACAGAGAAATTACATATAATGAATATTTAGGAATAGAATAAAAAGTAAAAAAATTAGAAACTACAAACTAGGTTCTAATTTTTTGTGATATAATTACAAAAAACAAAAAGAAAGAGGAAATAAAATGAATATAGAAAAACAAATTGCAGAAGAATTAAACATAAAGGAAATACAAGTACAAAAAACAGTAGAACTAATAGATGGAGGAAACACAATCCCATTCATAGCACGTTATAGGAAAGAAGTTACAGGAGGACTATCAGACGAAATATTAAGAGAACTAGGTGAAAGACTTACATATCTTCGTAATTTAGAAAAAAGAAAAGAAGAAGTAACAAAATCCATAGAAACACAAGGAAAACTAACCCAAGAAATAATAAAAGACCTAGAAAATGCAATAACACTTGCAGAAGTAGAAGACATATATAGACCATACAAACAAAAGAAAAGAACACGAGCAACCATTGCAAAAGAAAAAGGATTAGAAGCACTTGCAAATATCATATATGAACAAAACGAAACAAAAAATATAGAAGAAATTGCAAAAAATTATATAAATGAAGAAAAAGAAGTAAAAACTTGGGAAGAAGCAATAGCAGGGGCATTAGATATAATAGCAGAAGAAATATCAGATAATCCAGAATTTAGAAAACAAATAAAAAGGATATGTTATCGTGAATCAATACTAAATACAAAAGCAACAAAACCAGAAGAAAAATCAACCTATGAAATGTACTATGAATTTGCTGAAAATGTAAATAGACTTCCAAGCCATAGAATACTTGCAATAAACAGAGGAGAAAAGGAAGAATACTTAAAAGTAAAAATAGAAAAGCCAGAAGACAAAATAATATATCTATTAGAAAAAAGAATAATCAAAAAAGAAAGTCAGTTTAAAAAATACTTACAAAATACAACCCAAGATGCATGGAAAAGACTAATAGAAAGTTCTATAGATAGAGAACTAAGAGCAGATTTAACCGAAAAAGCTGAAATCCAAGCAATAAAAGTATTTGGAAAAAATGCAAAACAACTATTACTTGGAGCACCACTAAAAGGATTAACAGTAATAGGGTTTGACCCCGCATATAGAACAGGATGTAAAATAGCAGTAATAAACGAAACTGGAAAAGTACTAGATACAACTACAATATATCCAACAGAACCACAAAATGATATAGAAGGAGCAAAAAAAGTATTAATAAATTTGATAGAAAAATATAATGTAGATATGTTTGCAATAGGAAATGGTACAGCATCACGTGAATCAGAGCAATTTGTTGCAAGTGTAATAAAAGAGGTAAAAGAAAAATATTCTAAAGAAGTGCATTATGCCATAGTATCAGAAGCAGGAGCAAGTGTATATTCAGCATCGAAATTAGCAACAGAGGAATATCCTAATATAAATGTATCATTAAGAGGAGCAATATCAATAGCAAGGCGTTTACAAGATCCATTAGCAGAACTTGTAAAAATAGATCCTAAAGCCATAGGAGTAGGGCAATATCAACACGATGTAAATCAAAAACAGTTAGAAGAAAGCTTAACAGGAGTAGTAGAAGATGCAGTAAATAAAGTTGGGGTAGATGTAAACACAGCAACACCATCACTTCTATCATATGTAGCAGGTTTAAACAAAACAATAAGTAAAAACATAGTAATCTATAGAGATGAAATTGGAAAAATAAAAGAAAGAAAAGAACTATTAAAAGTGCCAAAGTTAGGGAAAGTAGCATTTGAGCAATGTGCAGGATTTATAAGAATATATGATGGGTCTAACCCATTAGAAATAACAGGAGTACATCCAGAAAGCTATGAAAAAACAGAAAAATTATTAAAAAACTTAGGATATAATAAAGAAGATATAACAAATAAGGAAAAACTAAATGAATTAAAAGAAAAATTATCAAAATTAAATATAGAAAAAACATCAAAAGAACTAGAAATAGGAGAAATGACATTAAGAGATATAATAGGGGAACTAATAAAACCAGGAAGAGACCCACGTGAAGACTTACCAAAACCAATACTAAGAAATGATGTATTAAAAATAGAAGACCTAAAAGAGGGAATGATATTACAAGGAACAGTAAGAAATGTAATAGATTTTGGTGCATTTATAGACATAGGAGTAAAACATGATGGATTAGTACATATATCTCAGATGAGCGAGAGTTTCGTAAAAAATCCTTTAGATATAGTATCGGTAGGAGATATAGTAAAAGTAAAAATAATAGAAATAGACTTAGAAAGACAAAAAGTAAAGCTAAGTATGAAAATATAAGCTTAATATATATAAAACCGTTCACATTCGTGTGAACGGTTTTATATATTAACAAAAATGTAAATATATAGTATATTTTGTAAATGCGTTTCGCAAACTTTTTTATTCTTCAGTTTTTGGTTCAGTATTTGTTTCCGCTTTTTTACCTGCAAGGTCTTCATAGAAACAAATCATAGAAACCATAACATAAGGCATTAACCAAAGCATACCTATACCTAAAGTAAGACCTGCAAGTATAGACCAACCAATGAAAGTTAAGCCAAGCCAGAAAAATCTCCATCTATTACCTTTCATTAATTTTTCGCTAGTTTCAACGATTTCTTTACCAGTCATATCAGGATTATCATTTAAAATATAATAACTTAAAGAATATAAATATCCTTTAACAATTACATAAATTATACAAGCAATATAACCAATAACACTTACAAAAGCTAAAAATCCAAAACCTACAACTCCACTGCTAGATTCAGCAATAATTGCAGAAGCAAGAGAGCCACCAAGAGAAACAACAAGTAAAATAATAAAAATTACAAGTAAACAAACAGGTAAAATCATTTTTATAACTATATTTCCTAAAACGCCCCATACTTTTCCAAATGAAGAAAACCCAAAGCTTAAAAAATCTGTATAATTAACATCTTCATCTCTTTTTAGTTTCATAAAAGAAACAAGCAAACCATAAGAAATAGGTGTAGAAATTACAAAAAGAATAATTCCTCCTACTATTGGAATAAGTCGGCAAATAAAGTTAATTACAAAAACAATAATTGCATAAACTAAAGTAAGTAATGCAGTTTTTCCCCATTTACCAGCAAGGCTTGTGCGAGCATTTGCTCTAATTTCTGATGCTACCATAAAACATCCTCCTTTTAAAAATTAAAATTCGACTTAAATATACAATAAATTATGTAATATGTCAATACAAGATGACATAAAAGTTAATACTTTGTTAATGTTCAGTCTACATAGTTTGCAATCCGCTCCCATGTAGCAATATATTTATTTTGAAAAGTTTCGACACTAGCCAACGCCTCTTTAGACACCACGTACTACACTTGGCAAAACAAATATATTACTATACTCACGCTAATTACGATAATATCAGACTGAACAGTAACATACTTTGTTAAAATACTATAAGTGTTTAAATATTAATATTAAACCCACGTAAGTGACCAAACGAAGCGATAACGAAGTGCGATTTGGAGAAACCTACATATGAAATGTTATAATTGTAGGTTGCGACACCAAGGGTTTAAAATATTAATATTTAAACACTTATAGTATTTTATAATATTAACATCAATATAAGTATATAATCAAATCATATTAAATATACCTATTTTGTATATCTTTAATTTCATCATAATGATTATTTAAAATATCCAAAAATACTGTAGCAATTTTTGGGTCAAATTGAGAACCTCTACATCTTTCAATTTCTTTTGTAACAATGTCCAAAGGAAGAGGATCCCTATAAGAACGTTTAGAAGTCATAGCATCAAAAGTATCTGCAACCGCAGCAATACGAGCAAAAAATGGAATATTTTCACCCTTTAATTTTCCAGGATACCCAGTACCATCGTATTTTTCATGATGATGTTTAACAATAGGAATTAAATCCTTAAAAATAGTTGCAGTAGATAAAATATGAGCACCAATAGTAGGATGATTCTTAATTTCAGAATATTCATCATCAGTAAGTTTATCAGTTTTAAGTAAGATACTATCAGGAACCCCAATTTTACCAACATCGTGAAATAATCCACCAATACGTAAAGTGTTTAAATCCTCTTCAGGAAGCCCCATATATCTACCAATCAAAACACTATATTCAGATACCCTATCAGAATGACCTCTTGTATATGAATCCTTAGCCTCAACAGTATAACGTACAGTTTGAATACTTTCCATATAAGAACGTTCTAACTTATCATATGTATCTTTTAATTCATCATTAATCTTCTTAATTAAATTCATTTGAGAGATAGCCTTAATACCAGACTCAATAAGAAGAAGCAATTGGTCAAATCTATCACTCTTTTCACAATAACCTTGGATATCAAGGCGTCTAATAGTTTCAAGTGGAGGAGCCAAATCCTTATGTCCAGTTAGTAATAAAATATATAACTCTTTATTAAACTTTCTAATCTCTTCAACAACTTGATCACCATGAATAGGGGTCATAATAAAGTCCAAAAGCATTAAATCAAAATGTTCATTTTTTACTTTCTCAATAGCTTCCATAGGATCAGTAACACCTGTAAATTCATATCCAGAACGTTTAAGAAAAATAGAAAGAGAATCAATAATACCAATTTCGTCATCAACAACAATGATTTTATAACCATTAGAAGATTGTGCATTAACATTACTTTTTCTCATATATATGTTTCACCTCTTAATCTTAATATAGCAATATTATATTAGTAAAATCGACAAAAAGCAATATAAAAACAGAAATTTTACATAAAAATAGTTATGGTTTGGACTATATTACTATCATGGGAGCGGGCTAAAAATAATATAGGCTGAATATAAATTAAAAATAAAAAGCCCAGATTTATATCTGAGCTTAAAAGCTATAAAGGAAGAATTATATTAAATTTAGTACCTTTTCCGTGGAGTAGAATCAAAAGTAATATCGCCACTAAAATGACCACGAATAGTTGAATAAGACATAAACATACCAAGACCAGTACCATTTTTACCCTTAGTAGTAATCATCTCTTTAAACAACTTATCTTTAACCTCAGCTGACATACCACATCCATAATCTTCAACAGAAATAACAATATTATTATCATTTTTATTAAAACTTAAATCAATAGTTTTATTTGTTTCACCATTATAAGCTTGAATAGCATTTGAAATAATGTTATTAATAACTTGAACTAAACTATTAACATTACCACTTAAAGAAATCATATCATCAACATTCATATTAACATTCATATCAATTAAAGCATTTTTTAGTTCATGTTTCATAAGAATATTAACGCGTTTAACAAGTTCATTAAGAGTAAAACTATCTTCTTCATTCTCATTTAAAGTAACAGCCTGTCCCTTAACAGCAGTAATAATATCAGACATATAAGAAGTATGAGTTTTAATTTTCTCAATCCATTCACTCATATCATGTGCGATATCGTGGTGATCTTGTTCATTTACCTCAGGGTCACCAATAGAAGAATCATATTCCTTAACCAAATCAGTAAGACCTTCAGTAGCACCAGCGATAGACATAATAGGAGTTTTTAAGTTATGAGCAATACCGCCAACAAGTTGACCTAAAGAAGCAAGACGTTCCTTTTTAACAAGCATATCTTGGTTTTGTTTAATAGTCTCCATATCTTCAATATGTTGAGTAATATCTTTAAGAAGAATAAGAGTACCAACATATTTACCATTAGACATTATATCATTAATCTCTATATTAAAATACTTCTTAACACTTTCAAAATGTTTTTCATAATGGAAAGTATCGCTTGAAGATTTTACGTTATTTAAAGTTATAATAAGAGAATCAATATCAATATTATGCTCATCAAATCTTTTAATTAAATCAGCAATATTTATATTTCTAACATCATTTGATTTAACATTAAAAGTAGTTAAAAAAGTTTCATTAAAATCAGTAACAACATTATTCTCATTTAAAACAATATAACTATCAGAAATCCTATCAACAATCCTTTGTAATGCAATAGGTGCAACCTTTAAAAAGTTAAATTTAAATATAGCTAATGCAAAACAAATAATAGATGCAGTAAATGATATAGGAGTAACATAAATACTCATTGGTATTATCTTAAAACCACCTAATACATTTATTATTAAAGGTATACTAACGCCTAACACAATAAGTAAAGATTGCTTTGAAAAGAAACCAGAATTTTTTATTGAAAAACGTAGTAAATGGAGTACACCTAAAAATAATAAAACATAAGAATATATATGATGCACAGAAAAGTAAGGACCATAAGTAGTATCATTAAGGTTAGTAGAATATGTTTCATAAAATAAATGATGATAATCATTTGTCCATAATACTAATAATGATATTATAGGTATAGTAAAGAGTAAAATATATCTCTTTTTAAAATGTATTTTAGTATTTTCAAAAATAAGACCAGTAAAAAATATACACAAAGGTAAAAAGCAAGTACCAATATAAACAAAATAATCAAGATAAATAGGATTATATTTATCTATAAAAATTAATTGTAATGTTTGTCCAATGATGCAAATAGAATTGCTTAATAAAGTTAAAGAAAAGATAACTTCTAATTGTGTTTTTCGAACTGATTTTAATATAATAAATAATAAAGTTATATGTGCAATTAAAGAAATAATAAGTAATATCATGTTCAAATTCATTATAAAACCCCCTAATCAAAAAAGTTTATACTATCGAAATAATTAATATACTTTCTTATATAATTAATATCAATTTTAGGCCATTTAACACCCAATTTATTTAAGTAAGCTACTGTAAAATCACAATTTGGCAAAACATTAACAATTAAATCTAATAGTTTGTTTTTATCTAAATCTGTAATTATGCCAGAAATATCATTTTTTAATTCTTCATTTGATAAAAATTTTTCAACAGTACAAGCAAAATCTTCATCATCAACACAAGATATTTTTTTATCCAAATAATCTAAATAATTTAACAATATATCAATTCGTAGCAAATTAGAATTAAATAAATGAAAAACTGAAAAATCTGGACTACTTTTTATTATTTTCATTATAGCCTTGCTACAAACATCTACAGGAGTAAATTCTAATGAATGTTCTAAAAATTTCTTTTGAACAACACCTAACTTAAAAATAGACTTAAGCCTATTTATAAAAGCATTTTCACTTACATTTATTTGAAATCTTCCATCAGTAAAACGATTTGCTATATTTCCAATTCTTAAAATACAAGCATTTAATTTGCCTGATAGAATTCTCTCAAATATTAATTTTTCAGCTTCAAATTTTGTATATATATATATGTTATTCAAATCTTGACCGATATAAAAATTATTTTCTCTAAAATAAACAATATTTGAGTTATTTTCATTAAATATCCCACTTCCCGATACACTTAAAGTAGATATATGATATAGTTTTTTATTAAAAGTTTCACAAAAACTTATAATATTTGATGTACCTATAACATTTGTATCATTAAAAAGTTTACTATTGCCGTAATGTTTTACCAATGCAGCACTGTTTATAACGACATCAATATTTTTACCTAAAGATTTGTAATCAGTATCAGTCAAATTAAAATTACCATAAGTTATATCACCATTTACAACAATTATTCTCTTGCCAAAAGAATCATCATATTTACTTCCAAAATAAAAATTAAGAGTTTTTCGTAAACGTTCTTCTGGATATAATGAATCCTTTTCACGAATTAAGCAATATACTATACCATGTTGATTTGATAAATAGTAATCTAACAAATGTACACCTAAAAAACCAGTAGAGCCAATCAATAATATATTACCAATATTACTATTAAGAGTAATTTCATTCTTATCAATGTTTTCTATTTTGTTTTTAGATATAAGTTCATTAATTTTAGAATAATCATAATTAGTAACACTATAATCGATAGATTGTACATTACTTGATTTTTCTGAAAGTTGTTTAATAGTAGGGTAAGAAAAAATATCTGCATAAGTAATGTTAAGGTCAATATTCATAGCTTCAATTTGGAATTTTATAGCAATCAAAGAATCTCCACCCAAATCAAAGAAATTATCATTAATTCCCACTTTATTGATAAAGAACAAATTTTTCCAAATTTCTGCAATACTTTCCTCAAATGAATTTCTAGGAGCTACATACTCTTTTGAAGGAACTGAAAAATTTTTAGGTAATTTATTTTTATCAATTTTTCCATTAGGTGTTAAAGGAAATTTATTAATTTGCATTATAAAATTTGGAACCATATAATTAGCAAGTTTGCTTTGCAAAAATGCAGTTAAATCTTTAATAGGTATATCTTTATCAGCTGTAAAATATGATACAATTCCAGTAGTATTTCCTAAATTATATGTAGTAGAAAAAGACTTTTCAATTTTAGGGTAAGAGTTAATAACATGATTAATTTCTTCTAGT
Source organism: uncultured Clostridia bacterium (assembly GCA_948630815.1). Taxonomy (GTDB): domain Bacteria; phylum Bacillota; class Clostridia; order TANB77; family CAG-508; genus RGIG8482. The sequence goes on along the minus strand of CAPIEU010000001.1, from coordinate 28,357 downwards.
TCAATTCTATGTCCAGAAATTTTTATTTGAGAATCATTTCTACCAACAAAATTAATAGTTCCATCTTCATTCCATTTTGCTAAATCACCAGTTTTATACATATATGAACTATTTGCATTAAAAGTATTTAATACATAATTTGAATTAGTTTTATCTTTATCGTTTATATATCCAAGACCTACGCCATCCCCAGCAACAAATATTTCACCAGTTACGCCAATAGGTTGTAAGGTTTTATCTTTTGACAAAATAAATATTTGATTATTATAAAGAGGTCGACCAATAGAAACAATACCATTGTCTGTTTCATCTAAAGAGTAATCAAGTGATGTACAACAGATAGTTGTTTCTGTAGGACCATATCCATTTATTATTCTTAGATTTGGAAGCATTTTTAAGTATTTGTTTAAAGTGCTTTTTTTAATAGCTTCAACTCCAACAAGCATCTTATTAATGTATATAGGTTTATTTTTTAAAATTTCATAAACTTCATTTAGAATATTTGGAGGGATATATAAAGCAGTAATTTTATTATTTACAATTGTATCACAATATAAAGATATATTTTTTATAACATCTTCTGTATATAGCACTAATTTAGCCCCCGTTAATATTGGTAAAAATAGTTCAAAAATACTAACATCAAAAGATATATTAGTAGAAGATAAAAATATATCACCTTTTGATACATTACCAAAATATTTTTTAAATGCGTAAACAAAATTAATCAAATTACGATTACATATTTGTACACCCTTTGGTTTTCCAGTAGATCCAGAAGTGTAAATAATATAGGCAATACTGTCATAAGAAAAGTTTTTTATTAAATCTATTTTAGATTTATAATCAATATCATCAATAGAATCAATAATTTCCTTTTCAATATCATTAAAATTATGTAATTTATTTTTAGAAGATGTAATTAATAATTTTGCATTACTATTTTTTAGCATATAAGTAAGCCTTTCCTTTGGATATCCAATATACATAGGCATATATACTGCACCAAGTTTGAAAATTGCACATATACTAACTAATAATTCTAATGAACGATTTAGAGAAACACCAATAACATCGCCAGATTTAATACCAATAGAATATAATTTATTAGCAAGTCCGTTTGCCTTTTCATTTAATTCTCTATAAGTCAATGTTTTATCTTCAAAAACAACAGCAACATTATTAGGAGTTTTTTCTACTTGTGCCTCAAATAATTGTGCAATAGTTTTATCACTAGGGTAATCCATTTTTGTATTATTAAAGTAATATAATATTTGGTTTCTTTCTTCTAAAGAAAGCATATCAATATCAGCTATTTTTATATTCTTATTTTCTAAAATAGCATTTAAAATATTTATATAATGTCCAGATAATCTTTTAATAAAATCTTCGCTAAATAATTTTGTACAATATTCAAAACGTAATGAATATTCATTGTTAATAGGTATTATTTCTAAAGTCAAATCAAATTTTGAAACATTATTATCTGGTATGAAATATTGATTTTCTGTACCTTTAAAATTAATTTTAGGATAGCCATTATTTTGATAAACAAACATAACATCAAACAAGGGATTTCTACTAGAATCTCTTTGAATATTTAAATCTTTAACAAGCATATCAAAAGGATAATCCTGATTTTTAAAACTGTTAATACAATTTTCTTTTATATGCTCAATAAACTTATCAAAAGATAAGCTAGAATCTATTTTATTTCTTAAAGCCAAAGTATTTACAAACATACCTAAAACATTATTAAGTTCAGTCAAATTTCTTCCAACTATTGGAGTACCAACAACAATATCATCTCCAGATGAATATTTTGAAAGTAAAATGTAGTAGCAAGAAAGCATTAACATATATGGTGTAATATTTAATTCTTTAGAGACTGTACTTACTTTATCAAATACCTCCTTAGATAAAATAGTATGGTAATTAGCACCCTCAAAACTTTGAGTAGAAGGTCTTGTATAAGAAGTAGGCATATTTAATAAAGGTATTTCATCCTTAAATTGATTTACCCAATAATCTTTTTTATTATTAAATTCATCTGTTTTAAATTGTTCTTGTTCCCATAAAGTAAAATCAGTATAATCAATCTGTTTTTCACTTAATGTAGAACCATTATATAAATCACAAAGTTCTTGTAATAATATGTTTAAAGAAGTGCCATCACTAATAATATGATGCATATCCAATAAAAGTAGCATTTTATTATGTTGTAATTTAACAAGTTTAGTTCTAAATAAAGATGACTTAGATAAATCAAAAGGTTCTACAAAATTACTATAAATATCATTTAAATTATCAGTAGTAGCAGTGTCTAAATTTAAACTAAAATCTATTTTATCATCAATAATTTGAACAATATCATTATTTCTAATTTCAAAATGAGTACGTAAAGCACTATGCCTATTAATTAATTTATTAAAACAATTCTCTAACTTTTTAATATCTAATAAATTATTAATTATAATTCCGCCTGCAATATTATATAAAGTAGAACTTGGATCTAAACTTGAAGCATAATAAATTCTTTTTTGTGCAGAAGATAATGGATAAAAATCTCTTTTCGCACATTTTTCAATAAATTTAACAGTAGTTGATGTATTTTTTGTATCAATAAAAAGTGCTAAGTCTTTTAAAATAGGGTACTTAAAAATATCATTTACTGTTAAATCAATTTGCAAACTAGTTAGCAATATAGAACATAGTTTTATTGCAAGTAAAGAATCTCCACCAATATTAAAAAAATTATAATTAGCACCAATTTTATTAGTCTTAAAAAGTTCCATCCAAATTTTCTGTAGTGCAAGTTCTGTTTTGCTAGAGACATCTAGAAATTCATTTGAAACATCAAGTAAATTTACTTTTGGTAACATTTTTTTATCAATTTTTCCATTGTGGTTTAATGGAAATGATTCTAGTCTAACTAGTTTAGTAGGCATCATATAATTTGGTAAAGATAATCTTAAAAATTTTAATATATCACTTTCTTCAATAGAACTTTGACTAGTATAATAAGAGATAATATGTTTTTTATTATTATCCTCTTGAATTACAGAAGTTGAAGATTTTATTGTAGGGTAGTTTAATAAAACTTGATCAATTTCTTCAAGCTCAATTCTAAAGCCATTGATTTTTACCTGAAAATCAGCTCTACCTATATAATGTATACAACCATTTTTATCACGGTATCCTAAATCACCAGTAAGATATAATATTTCATTTAAATTAAATGGATTATTTATAAATTTCTCAGCATTCAAATCTGTACGATTTAAATATCCATTCCCAACACAAGCACCAGAAATAGCAATTTGACCAATAACATTAGTTGGACATAATTGCAAATTTGAATTTACAATATATATTTGTGAATTAGAAATAGGATATCCAATAGGTACATTTACATTTTCAGTAGGCATAGATAAAGTATAAGTAGTTACAACATGGGTTTCTGCAGGACCATAGTGATTGTGTATTTTGATACCATTAGAAAGTAGTTTATTTATACCAGTAGTAATCAGTAAGGCTTCTCCAGCAGTAACAATATTTTTTAAACAAGTAGTGAACATATCTATACTTGAATTATCTTCTGTTAAAAGACGTAAATATGCTGGAGGAATAAATAAAGTATCTATATTCTTAGATAAAATATAATCTGATAATTTTTTTATATTTTTTCTTCTTTCATCTTCTATTAATATTAAAGTAGAAGCAGTTACCAAAGTAGAAAAGATTTCTTGATAGCTTACATCAAAGCTCATTGTTGCAAATTGTAAAACTCTATGAATAGTTTGAGGATTAAATAATTCAGTAAAGTTTTTTTCAAAAAATATTAAATTCATCATATTTTTATGAGAGAGTGTAACGCCTTTTGGTTTTCCAGTAGAACCAGATGTAAATATGATGTATAAATTATTATTTAAGCAATAATCAAATGAAGTATCAATAGTACAAGGAAAGTTATTATAATTTAATGTATTAATAGAAATCATATTAAAGCTATTATCAAATAGTTTTTTACAATTTTCATCTGTATAAAGAATAACATTTATACCAGATTGTTCAATCATATAATTAATTCTATCTTGTGGGTAATTAGGATCAATAGGAACAAAAGTACAATTAATTTTCATAATAGCTAAAATACCAATAATAGTTTCTATATTTCTATCTGTAAAAATACCAATATTCATATTAGGGGTTAGATTAACAGTATGTAATAAATAATTTGATAACATATAAACTTTTTTTATTAAATCTTCATAAGAAATCAAATTAGTTTCATTTTCAATTGCAATTCTATTTGGAAACATAGAAGCGGTTTCCTCAATTAATTCTATTAAATTATTTTTTAATGGATAATTCACATCTGTAGCATTAAACTTATATAAAATATCATACTTCTCTTTACTAGTAACAACCTCAATATCCTTTAAGCAAATATCATCTCTTTCAAGAATTTGCCAAATCATATGTAAAATACGATTATGCATATCCTCAATATCACAATCAGCATATTTAGAAATTCTATAATCATAAGCAACATTAATACTACCAGTATCATTTAAATCATATAAATGAATATCCAAATCATCATTACAAGTACCATTAAAATTCCATCTTGTATTATAATTTATACCTTCAGTAGTATTAGCTCTTGTTACTTGGTAAGAAAGAAGAACATTATATAAATTAGGAAGCGAAGAATCTTTTTTTCTTAAATCTTCCAAAATATTTTGGTAATAATACTTTTGATGTCTAAGCATACCTAAAGAATCCTTTGCAATATTACTAGCAAAAGACTTAAAACTTAAATTATCATCAATTAAAAATCTAAGAGGTGCAGTATTAATAAACATACCAGTAGTATTTTTTTCATTAAAATTAGTTCTATTTAAAATTGGAGTACCAAGTACAAAATCATTTACACCACTAACTCTACCAATGTAAGTAGCATAAACACCCATAAAAAAGTTAAAAACTGACACATGATTTAATTTACAAAAATCATTAATTTTATCCATTAAGTTATTATCAATATTATATAATTTACGATTAGCCTTAGGAGAAAAATCATCTTGTACTGTATCTATAGAACCAGGAATAGTTGCCTGTTCTGGAACAGTATCAAAAATACCATCCCAATAAGCCTTATCCTTTTTAAATTTATCACTATTTAAATATTCTTTTTCACTTTCAATATAATTCAAATAAGAAAAATCATTATTTTTAGAAATATCTTTTCCATTTAACAAACAAGAATAAATACGAACAATATCATTTGCAAGGATGCCCAAACTCCACGAATCACCAAATAAATGGTGAACATTAACAACAAATCCACCAGTATTATCCTTTAGCCTAAAAATTTTCATAGAAAATAAATCACCATTATAAATATCAAAAACGTGATTTAACATATCATTTTCAATTTTATTAATATCATCTTTAGAATCAATATCAACAATTTCAATATCAATATTATTAGGTTCATCATCTAAAAATTGTTTTAGTTCATTATTATCTAAAACCAATTTAAAATTAAAACTATCATGATTTTTAATAAAAATATGCATAGCTTTCTTTAGTAACTCAAAATCTAAAACATCATCAATAATAGCAGTTCCGCAAATATTATTAATATTAGTTCCTTTGAAAAACTCCTCAGTAAGTAAAATAGACTTTTGAGGATTAGTTAAACCATAAAGTTTATTTTCCATAATATAATCTCCCTTATATTTAGCCTCCATAGGAATACAAAAATCCCTATTATTCTAAGAAATTATATAATTAAAAACAAAAAAAAGGAACCTTTTTGTAAAATGTTACCAAAACAAAATAATATTGTAATATATATGTAACATAGCAATTGCAATGTAGGAAACAAAGCAAAATTAAAGATAATTCGACAAAAACAGTAAACAATTAGTTATTGGATAGTAGTTTTAATATTTATATTGAGCCTTTTTTAACAATTATTAACCTGTAACAAACATTCAATGTGAAAATCAGCAAAAAACTTGACTAGCAATCAAAACAACAGTTATAATAATAAATATAGCTAAAGGAGGGTCAAAACAATGAATAAAGTAGAACCAAGAACATTACCAGGATTTATGGAACTTTTACCAAACGACCAAGTAAAATTTAATATAATGAAAGAAAAAATAAAACATACATATGAAAAATTTGGATTTTTACCACTAGATACGCCAAGCATAGAACTATCGGATGTATTACTTGCAAAAGCAGGAGGAGAAACAGAAAAGCAAATATATCGTTTCCAAAAAGGAGAAGTAGATTTAAGCCTAAGATTTGACCACACAGTACCACTTGCGAAATACGTTGCATTACATCAAGGAGAACTAGCATTTCCATTCAAAAGATATGCAATAGGCAAAGTATATCGAGGAGAAAAAGCACAAAAAGGAAGATATCGTGAATTCTATCAATGTGATATAGATATTATAGGAGATGGAGAATTAAGTATAATAAATGATGCCCAAATACCAAATATAATATATAACACCTTTAAAGAGCTAGGATTTGATAACTTCACAATATGTATAAATAACCGTAAAATCTTAAATGGACTATTTGAAAGTCTTAAATTAAAAGAAAAAACAACAGACATATTAAGAATAATAGATAAAATAGAAAAAATTGGTGAAAAAGCAGTTATAGAAGAACTAGATAAAATAAGTGTAAAAAAAGAAGCAATAGATAGCATAATAAAATTTGTCACAATCACAGGAAAAACAGAAGAAAAAATAACAGCATTAAATGAGCTTGGAATACAAAATGAACTGTTTGAAAAAGGAATAGAAGAACTAACAGATGTAGTAAGATACTTAAAAGTATTAGGAATTAAAGAAGAATACTTTACAGTAGACTTAAAAATAGCAAGAGGATTAGATTATTATACAGGAACAGTATATGAAACCTTTTTAAATGAATATAGAAATATAGGAAGCATATGTTCAGGAGGAAGATACGATAACCTTGCCCAATACTATACAAACAAAGTACTACCAGGAGTGGGAATTTCGATTGGATTAACTAGACTATATTACCAATTGAGTATGATAAATCAAATAAAAGAAACAAAAGAAACAATTTCAAAAATATTAGTAGCACCAATGGAAGATGAATTAGCAGAAAGCTTAGAAATAGCAAATAAATTAAGAGATGTAGGAATAAATACAGACATATATCTTGAAGAAGCAAAAATAAAAAAGAAAATGAAATATGCAGATAAACTAAAAATACCATATGTAATAATAGTAGGAGAAGAAGAAATAGAAACAAAAATATTAACACTAAAAAATATGAAAACAGGAGAACAGAAAAAACTAACAATAGAAGAGATAATAAATGAAATAAAATAGATAATAACAATGTTTAAAAATTATAAAAAAGGAAAAAATAAAATGTAGGGGTTTAGGTACACTTACATTTTATTTTTTATATGTGATAGAACAATGAACGCATTGAAAATACGTAGAGGTCGTATGCCATGCGATCCAAGAACAATGAAAAAATTAAATAAATATGTGGGTTGCATACTATCCAAACCCCATACACAGCATAAAATAATAAATGTGTTGTCCCCAAGTATAATAGCAAACAGGAGGAGGCAAATAATGAAAAGAAAAAGTAAAAAAAACGATAACTATAAAACAGTAGTAGAAACAACTACAATATTAATATTTATAACAATACTAGGATTTTACTTATTCAATATGTACATAAACATAGATATACAGCGGTACAGGCAAAAATTCTACCTATCAAGCAAGTAAAACATCACGGAACAGTCGAAGAAGAAACAAAAGAAAGCAAACAAATAGCAGATGTGCTAGAAGAAACCTCAAAGGCGGTAGTAGGAATATCTAAAATACAAGAAAAAGGAAGTTCAATATTTTTACAAGATGGAAGTACAAAATTAGGATTAGGAACAGGAATAATAGTATCAGAAAATGGATATATAGTAACAAATGAACATGTATCAGGATCAAAATATTCAAACTGCTATGTCACATTAGAAAATGGAAAAGAATATGTAGCAAACGTTGTATGGGCAGATACGGACTTAGATTTATCAATAATAAAAATAAATGCAAACAATTTGCCATATGTAATATTTGGCGACTCAGATAGTATTAGAGTTGGAGAAAAAGTATATGCAATAGGAAATCCAATAGGATTTGAATTTAGAAGAACAGTAACTAGCGGAATAATTAGTGCAGTAGATAGAACAATAAAAATAGAAGAACAAGATAAAGTTTCATATATGGAAGACCTAATACAAACAGATGCCACAATAAACCCAGGAAATAGTGGAGGACCATTAATAAAACCAAATGGAGAAGTAATAGGAATAAACTCAGTAAAAATAGAATCAGCAGAAGCAATAGGATTTGCAATACCAATAAATATAATAAAGCCAATAATAAGTAGCTATACAAAAAATGATAACTTCGAAGAAGCAAGTATAGGAATATTTGCATACGATAAAAACGTAATACCTTATTTAAACTCTAAACTAAACATAGAAAGTGGGGTATATGTAGTAGAAGTAATAAAAAATGGAGCAGCAGAAAAAGCAGGAATAAAAAAGGGAGATATAATACAAAAAATAGATGGAATAAACTTAAACAAAATGAGCGAATTAAGAAAATATATCTATACAAAATCACCAGGAGAAGAAATAACATTACTTATACAAAGAAACGGAATTATAAGTCCAGTAAAAATAAGATTAGGAAAGAAATAAAGTAATAAAATAGGTTACAGTTTTAGACTCAAATTTATCTCTAACTAGTTCCACGTGGATGTAGTGCTTTTTATTTTTCGAACCTTGAGAGAAAAATAAAAATGCCCTACATCCAGCAAGAAAGAACGGATTTTTAATACATAGGTCGAATAATAAGATTAGGAAAGAAATAAAATAACAAAATCTTGTTATTATTAAAATTAAATGATATATTCTTATTATAAAAATAGGAGGCGATTAAATGACAAAACTACAAAACAAATACACAGCATTTAGCACAGCACTTGAAAGATTAAAAGAAGCAATAGATTTATATAAAGAGCAAGAAAATCCAGTTTTGCTAGACGGAACAATTCAAAGATTTGAATTCTGTGTAGAACTAGGCTGGAAATTATTAAAAGAATACTTAGAATTTGAAAAATTAGGGGAATTTAACTCACCACGAGCAACAATAAAAGAAAGTTTTAGTATTGGATTAATAGAAGATGCAGAAAAGTGGTTAGATATGTTAGATGATAAAAACTTAACAAGCCACACATATGATGAAGAAATAGCAAAAGAAATATACACAAATATAATTACTAAATATTATGAAATACTAGAGAAAACAAAGAACAAGGTTAAAAGTGTGATAAAAAATGAAGAATAAATTTGGAATAGAAGAAGAAATATATGAAGAAATGTTAAATATATTTGAAGAAATAACACAAATAAACAAAGTAGTATTATTTGGATCAAGAGCCAAACAAACATATAAACCAACTTCAGACATCGACTTAGCAATAGAAGTAGAACAAGACGAAAAAAAACTATTATTAATACGTAAGCTAGAGGAAATGAGATGTGCATTAAAATTTGATGTATTAAACATAAGAAATATAAAAAATCAACAATTAATAAATGATATTAATAATGAAAGAATTATAATTTATAAAAAATAGTGTTGATTGCTCTCTGCAACCAACACTATTTTTTTATAAATTATATAAATTCCCATCAACTAAAAGCCTTGCACGACCTGCAGTCTTTTCGTCAGCATTTAAAGCGTTTTGGATAAAATCAGGATGATTAATTAAAAACTCTCTCATACTTCCATCAGGATCTTTAATAAAATTATGAACCATATTAAGTTGAGAATTATCAATAATACCCTTTTCAAAAGCTGTACTAAATAAAGCTTCATCAACACAAGTTAAAGAATATGTTGTAATACCAAGATCTGCTAATCGCTCTTTACCACCTTGTAATCTATCAACAACAGAAAGAGCCCAAACCAACTCTCCACCTAAATCTTGGATAGCAGGAATCCAAGCACGAATAAAGCTTGAAGCAACAGTAATTAAATCAGTAATATGTAAAACTTTCTTTCCATTAATATTAGAAGAAACGGCAGTCTCATTAAAATTAGAATCACTTGTAACACAAGCCAAATCTTTAAAAACAGTAATATGTGGCTTATTTAGTAAAAAAGCAATCATATAAGAAAAGAACCAATCTCTTCTCTCACCACCAGAAATGTAATCTATATCATCAACATTAATAGTATTTTTTATAAAAGAAACCATTTCATTAATAACATCACTATAAATTTTATTATTATCATATTGTTTTTTTACCTTTTCAAAAAGAGGCTTTGGCATACCTAGTTTATCATGTTTATTTTCATCAATAAACTTTAATAAATCATTTGCATCAGCTTCACTTCCATAAACAAAATGAGTATTTATAAAATAAGGACCGATTTTACCTGATGTATACCAAAAAGGTTTATCGCCTTTAGACACTTTAACAGCATTAGTTTCAAATAAATATGATTTTAAATCACTCATATAAAAGACCTCCCACCTAATAGTAGGAACATTCCACACTATTAGTTTTAATTTATCCTACACAATAATAAATTAAAAATCGAATAATGTCAATGGTATCAATAAAATTAAATTAATTAGAGTTAATGTTCAATCTTAAACTAATCTTTAATAGCGACACGTGGATGTAGAACTTTTTGTTTTTCGAACTCTGAGAGAAAAACAAAAATGTCCTACATCCAGCAAGATGGAGCGGATTGCAAACAATATATCCTAAATAGCAACGAAAAGTATCTTTCCAATCTACATTTTATAAGCCTTGGTGTCGCAACCTACAATTATAACATTTTATATGTAGGTTGCTCCAATTCGCACTTCGCTAACGCTCCGTTTGGTCGCTTACGCGGCTTAAAAATGTAGATTTCCAAGATTACTTTTGTTGCTATCAAAATAAAAACTATTATCCTGTAACAATTATCTAATCAACCTATACCATGCCTCATATAAAAACGTAGACATATTCCATAAACCAATCTTTTTAACATCATCCTTAGCAATAATATTAGAGCTACCAACAACCTCTCCATTAATAGAATAGCTAACCTCACCAAGTTTTTGACCCTTAGAAACAGGAGCAGAAATTTTATCATCTAAATTAATATTTTGTACTAAATGTTTATCTTCTCCCTTTTTAACTAAAGTACCGCAAGAATTTTCTAAAATAGCATCAACAGAACCAACAACACCTTTATTAACAGTAAGAGTTTTTACTGTATCACCAGTTTTACCAAACTCTTTATAAGAATAATTACTAAAACCATAATCTAAAAGTTTAGTAGCCTCAGCAAAACGAACCTTAGTAGTAGGAGCCTTCATAATAACAGCAATCAAAGACAAATTATCACGAGTAGCACTAGCCGATAAATTATAAAGAGCAAGAGCGGTAGAACCAGTCTTTAAACCAGTAGCGCCACTATAATTTCTAATAAGTTTATTAGTATTAACAAGACTAGACTTACCGATCACGTAAACTATCCATCCAAATAGTAGTATATTCAGTAATTTTAGGATGTTTAGTTAAAAGTTCACGAGACATAAGACTAATATCGTAAGCAGAAGTAACATGACCATCTTCATCAATACCATGGCAGTTTTTAAAAGTAGTATCATTCATACCAAGCTCACGAGCCCTAACATTCATCCCGAGTAACAAAAGCCTCAGTAGAACCAGCTAAAAATTCAGCCATAGCAACAGTGCAATCATTAGCACTAACAACACAAATAGCCTTAAGCATTTCGTGTACAGTAAGCGATTCTCTTGTATCAAGCCAAATTTGAGAACCACCCATAGAATTTGCATTTTCACTACAAGGAACCTTATCATCTAAACTAATTCTTCCACTATCTAGAGCCTCCATAATAAGCAAAATAGTCATAACCTTAGTAACACTAGCAGGACGCAATTTTTCATGTGCATTATGCTCATATAAAATTTTTCCGCTATTTTGTTCAATCAAAATAGCAGAGCCAGACTCCAAATTTAAACTATTAGATTTTTCCTCAGTACTAGAAGCGTTAACAGAAGAGGTAACATCATCACCATCCCATATAAAATTACTATCAATAGCAAATGAAAAAGAAGGAATAGAAATAAAAATTACCAAAAAAATAGAAATAATTTTCAAAATCAATTTATTATTTAACATATTTAAAACCTCCATAAAAAGCTTATTAAAGGATATGCTAATAGAAGAATTTATAGAATAAATAAGTCAAAAATTTATTTGTAAAATAATGAAAAAACAGCAAAAATTTACAGTAAAAAATGCTAAAAAATACAAATACTAATAAAAAAATAGGAGGTTTAATATGGATTATAATATCAATTTTCAAGATAATATAAGATATGCAGAATTTGATCAAAAAGCTAAAGGTGTATTAGATTGGATTGTAGAAAATAGAGAAAAAGAAGAATGGGCAAAAGACCCTAATGCATATGAGTTAGCAAATATATATCTATTTGCAGGGAAATATGCTGGAGAAAAACAACAAATAGATACCGATACATTAAAACAAATGTGGGACATACGCTCACAAGATTTTGAAAGATGTGGAGTTTCTAATAATTCATTTATTTATAAAATATGTGAAGATTCGTATTTATCAGCAATGAAAGGAAAAACTTTAGTAAATGATGAAAATTCACATCATGCATTAAGGAAAATTGCAGGAATAGGGCTATACTTAAAGCAACAACAAAGAGATATAAAACAGCAGCAAAAACAAGATGTGCAAGTAGATTATAACAATCCACAAGAATTATTACAATTAATGGAATGTTCTAAAACCTTAAAAACCTTTCATCCAGATTTATATGATAAGTATAGATTTGAACAAAATATAGATAGTATTATGCAAATGCAAACACAACATACGATACCAAAAGCATTTGAAGATAGATTAAAGCAATCCCAAGAACAATTACATCAAAATATAGGAAAACAAATAAATGATCAATACAATTTAAGAACAATAGAAGAAGAACAATTATAAAAACATACACTTTTTTGTGTATGTTTTTATAATATTACCATTTGGACTGTCTTATGTAATATATAACAGTGATAATAAGAAGCTATATAATATTAGTTAATGTTCAGCCTATAATTATAGTAATTAGTGTGAGTATAGTAATATATTTATTTTTAAAAATGTAGTACGCTTAAGTCTCCAGAGACCGAGACAAGTGTCGAAACTTTTCAAAATAAATATATTACTATATGGGAGCGGATTGCAAACTATATAGGCTGAACATTAACTAATATTAAATAAAAATATCCATAAAAATATTGCAAAAGCTTAGGGAAAATGATAGAATAACAAAGAAATAAAATAGAGAGGAGATATTGTTATGACAACTCTACTAAAAAACGGAACAGTAATAGACTATGCATCAAGATTAAATGAAAAAATGGATGTATTAATAGAAGCAGGAAAAATCATAAAAGTAGCAAAACAAATAAACGAAAGTGCAGATCAAGTAATAGACTGTACAAGCTTATCTATTATGCCAGGAATGATAGATATGCATTGCCACCTAAGAGAACCAGGATTCGAACATAAAGAAACAATACAAACAGGATCAAAAAGTGCTGTTAAAGGAGGATTTACTACAATTTGCCCTATGCCAAACACAAAACCAACTCCAGATAGCACTATTGTTTTATCTAAAATAATAGAAGAAGCAAAAAGAGTAAATTTATGTAATGTACTACCATTTGCAAGTGTTACTTTACGGAGAAAAAGGAGAAGAACTAGTAAACTTTAAAGAACTAAAAGATGCAGGAGCAATAGCATTTTCAGATGATGGAATGCCAGTAGAAAATGCTAAAATGATAAGAGAAGCAATGATTGAAGCAAATAAGATAGGAAGTTTTGTATCAGAACATTGTGAAGAAAAATCAGTATCAGCTGGAGCAATAAATGCTGGAGAAGTAGCAACCAAATTAGGAGTACAAGGAGTATTACCAGAAGCAGAAGAAATAATGGCAGCACGAGATATAGTAATAGCAGAAACAAACAATTTGCACACACATATATGTCATATCAGCACAAAAACATCAGTAAATATGATAAGAGATGCAAAAAAACGTGGAGTAAAAGTAACATGTGAAACTTGTCCACACTATTATAGTTTTACAGTAGAAGAAGTGTTAAAATCAGGAGTAAATGCAAAAATGAACCCACCACTAAGAGAAGAAAAAGATAAGGAAGCAATAATAAAAGGATTACAAGATGGAACAATAGATGCAATAATAACAGACCACGCACCACATACAGAAGAAGAAAAAGAAAAAGGACTAGCCTTAGCACCTAATGGAATAATAGGATTTGAAACAGCACTTGCAGCAACCATAACAAACCTAGTAGATAAAAAATATATATCATATTTAGATATGGTAAGATTAATGAGTTATAATCCAGCAAAACTTTTAGGGCTAAAAGAAAAAGGTGAAATAAAAGAAGGACATGATGCAGATATAACAATATTTGATCCAGAGATAGAATATACATACGAAAAAGAAAGTATAGTATCAAAATCAAAAAACACACCATTCATAGGAAAAAAATTAAAAGGACAAGTAGCATACACAATAGTTAACGGAAGAGTTGTATATGAAAGATAAAGAAAGATGTATTTATTAGAAGTATAAAGTAGCTTCACGTGGATGTTGTACTTTTCGCTTAGCGAGCTTGTCGAGCGGTGAAAATGTCCAACATCCAGCAAGATGAAGCGGAAAGAGGAAGCAAAGATAATGAAGAATGCAATGGATGAATTAATAGAAAAAATCAAAGAATTAGACAATCCTACAGTGATAGGACTAGATCCAAGATATGATATGATACCAGAATGTGTAAGGAATAAATACGAACAAACTATAGAAGGAGCTTGCTCAAGCATATTAGAATTTAATAAAGAATTAATAGATGCAACATATGACATAATTCCAGCAGTAAAACCACAAATAGCATTCTATGAAATGTTTGGACTAGAAGGAATGAAAGTATTCAAAGAAACTTGTGACTATGCAAAGAAAAAAGGAATGTGTGTAATAATAGACGCAAAAAGGGGCGATATAGGATCAACAGCAGAAGGATATTCAAATGCCTTTATAGGAAAAACACCATTAGGAGATAAAAAAGAAAGCGTATTTGATGCAGACTTTGTTACGGTAAATCCATACTTAGGAAGCGATGGAATAAAGCCATTTATAAAAGACTGTATAGAATATGGAAAAGGAATATTTATAATCTTAAAAACGTCAAATCAATCATCAAAAGAATTGCAAAATGTCATAACACAAAATGGTGAAGAAATATATAAACATATGGCAAAACTAATAAATGACTGGGGAAAAGATTTAATAGGAAAAAACGGATATAGTTCAGTATCAGTAGTAGTAGGAGCAACACATCCACGAGAACTAAAAGAACTACGAGAATTAATGCCAAATGCTTTCTTCTTAATTCCAGGATATGGGGCTCAACGGAGGAAAAGCAGGGGATATAGCCTTAGGATTTGATAAAGAAGGAATAGGAGGAATAATAAACGCATCAAGAAGCCTAATGTGTGCATATAAAAAAGAAGAATGGGAAGAAAAAGATTATGCAAAAGCAACACGTGCTGAAGCAATAAGAATGAGAGATGAATTAAATAGTGCAATAAAAAACAATAATTTATAAAATGTCCTACATCCAGCAAGAAGGAGTGGACTTTTATAAATATAGTATAATATTGCTTTTTGAAGGCAATTGTTGTATAGAGATAAAAAAGGAGAGAAAAGATGAAAGTAAATTGCAAAGCAGAGATTTTAAAAATAGAAAAACTAAAAGAAGACATATATAAATTTAGCATTAAAGCAGAAGAAATAGTAAAAACTGCAAAACCAGGACATTTTATAGAAATTAGGGTAGTAGATGCAATAGAACCACTATTAAGAAGACCAATAAGCATATATAACTTAGAAAAAGATCAAGGAATACTAGAATTTATATTCCAAGTAAAAGGAAAAGGAACTGAGCTACTTGCAAAACGTAAAGTAGGAGAAAAACTAGATGTGTTAGGACCACTTGGATATGGAACATTCAGTATAAAAGACTACAAAAAAGTAGCAATAATAGGTGGAGGAATAGGAACATTTCCACTATATGAACTAGCAAAAGAATTAAAAGAACAAACAACTACAAATGTACATATATATATGGGATTTAGAAACAAAGAATTAATAACATTAGAACAAGAATTTAAAAGCGTATCAGACGAATTAACAATAACAACAGACGATGGAAGCTATGGAATACAAGGATTTTCAATAAATGAACTAAAAAAAGACTGTGAAAAAGAAACTCCAGACAAAATATTTGCTTGTGGACCACTACCAATGCTAAAAGCAGTACAAAGCTATGCAAAAGAAAAAAACATACCATGTGAAATGTCACTAGAGCAAAAAATGGCATGTGGAATAGGAGTATGTTTAGGGTGTGCAGTAAAAACAGCAAGAAGCCCAGAAGATAATCCACAATATTGGCACGTATGCAAAGCAGGACCAGTATTTAATGCACAAGATGTAGAAATTTAAAGAGGAAAATAATTAGAGGTTTATGCCCAAATAAAAACATATAGAAAAATATGTAGGGGCAGACCTCATGTCTGCCCTTACTGCAAAGAAATGCCATAAAATACAAGATTGTAATACGATAAAAGGGCGAGTACAAGGCTCGCCCCTACATAAAAAATATAATAAAAATAAAGGAGAAAAAAATGAACACAAGTGTAAATTTAGCAGGAATAAAAATGAAAAATCCAGTAACAGTAGCATCAGGAACATTTGGATATGGAAGGGAATTTGAAGAATTTATAGACTTAAACAAACTAGGAGGAATATGCACAAAAGGAACATCATTAAAACCAAAAGCAGGAAACAAACCACCACGTGTATATGAAACAACAGCTGGAATGTTAAACTCAATAGGGTTACAAAACCCAGGAGTAGAATACTTTATGAATAATGACTTACCATACCTAAAAAAATTTGATACTGCAATAATTGTAAACGCATGTGGAAGTTCAATAGATGAATACGTAGAACTTGCAAAAGTATTAAATACATTAGACATAGATGGTGTAGAATTAAACCTATCTTGCCCAAACGTAAAAGCAGGCTGTATGGCATTTGGAACAACATACGAAGGAGTAAAACAAGTTACAAGTGAAGTAAGAAAAGTATTAGATAAACCATTAATAGTAAAACTAACGCCAAATGTAACCAGCATACAAGACCCAGCACGTGGAGCAGAAGATGCAGGAGCAGATGGAATATCATTAATAAACACATTACTTGGAATGAGTATAGACATACATACTAAAAGACCACATCTAGCAAACAATATGGGAGGACTATCAGGACCAGCAGTAAAACCAGTGGCAGTAAGAATGGTATATCAAGCGTCACAAGCAGTAAAAATACCAGTATTAGGACTTGGAGGAATAGTAACAGGTGAAGATGCAATAGAATTTATGTTAGCAGGAGCAAGTGCGGTATCTGTAGGAACAGGAAACTTCATAGCACCAGACCAATCAATAAAAGTGGTTGAGGGAATAGAAAACTATATGAAAAAATATAGTATAGAAGATATAAATAGTATAGTAGGAACAGTACAAATGAATTAAAAAAAGTAGCGGCACCTAAAAATAGGTGTCGTTGCTATTTCTTTTATTTCCATGTTACAAGATAATGGTTTTATATAGGAAATTTATTGCAAACGTTGTAGGGGCGAGCATTGCTCGTCCGCAACATAGAAATTACTATTTTGCTTATAAAATTATTGTACTGACTATTTATTGATAAAATTATGTGTATATGGTTTGGAATAATTACATATTCATCAAGCAATTTCTTCGAAGACGGACGAGCAATGCTCGTCCCTACAAATGCTTTGTAACAAAATCTTCGAAGATTTTTTTATATAAAATTATTATCTAGTAACTATTTCCCTAAGAAAATCTTCAAAAAAACTTGTAAAAAAAGTCGTAATATAGTATTATATAAAGGTATAAAAAAGAAAAGGAGATGTCCTTATGGAAAAAAGTTTTAGCAATAGTTATAAAGAAGCGGGAGTAGATGTTACAGCAGGATATAAATCAGTAGAATTAATGAAATCATATGTACAAAGTACATACACACAAGGTGTAATTGGAGACCTTGGAGGTTTTGGCGGACTTTTTGCGCCTAATATAGCAAATATGAAAAAGCCAATTTTAGTATCTGGAACAGATGGAGTAGGGACAAAACTAAAATTGGCTTTTTTAATGAATAAACATGATACAATAGGACAAGACTGTGTAGCAATGTGTGTAAATGACATAGTGTGTTCAGGAGCAAAACCATTATTTTTCCTAGACTATATGTCACTATGGAAAAATATACCTGAAATGGTAGCAAGCATAGTAAAAGGAGTAGCAGATGGTTGTAAACTAGCAGGATGCGCATTAGTAGGAGGAGAAACAGCAGAAATGCCAGGGCTATACGCAGAAAATGAATATGATTTAGCAGGATTTAGTGTAGGAATAGTAGATGAGGAAAAAATGATAAATCCTAAAAATATAGAAATAGGGGATATAGTAATAGGATTACAATCAAGCGGAGTACATTCAAATGGATTTTCACTTGTAAGGAAAATTTTTAATGTAAATGAAGAAAACTTAAAAGAATATAAAACAGAACTTGGAAAAACATTAGGGGAAGCACTAATAGAACCAACAAAAATATATGTAATGCCTGTATTAAAACTATTAGAAGAAGTAAAAGTAAAAGGAATATCACACATAACAGGTGGAGGATTTTACGAAAATATGCCAAGAATGTTAAATGAATCCGTAGCATTAAATATAGATAAAAACTCTTATGAAGTGCCAAACATATTTAAACTAATCCAAAAAGAAGGAAACATACCTCTAAGAGATATGTACAACACATTTAATATGGGAATAGGAATGGCAATCATAGTTTCAAAACAAGAAAAAGAAAGAGCATTAGAAATTTTAAAAGAAGCAGGCGAAACAGCTTATGTAATAGGAGAAGTAATAGCAGGAAATAAAGAAATAAATATTATTTAGAAGTTGGAAGTTAGAGGTTAGAAGTTGGAAATTAAGAGGACTCTTCGAAGAAATTTCTCTAATTCAAACATCCAATCTCAAACATCTAACATCGAAAAAAGTAGGAGAGAACAAAATGATAGGCAATAAACTAACATATATATCACTATTCAGCAGTGCTGGAGTAGGTTGCTATGGATTTAAAATGAATGGATATGAATGTGTTGCTACAAATGAATTAATACAAAGAAGATTAAATATACAAAAAATAAATTCTAAATGTAAATATGAAACAGGGTATATATTAGGAGATATTACAAAATCAAATATAAAACAAGAAATATATACAGAAATAGCAAAATGGGAAAAAAAAGGAAATGATGGGATTGATGTACTAATTGCAACACCACCATGTCAAGGAATGAGTGTAGCAAACCACAAAAAGGCACAAGATGAAATAAAAAGAAATTCATTAGTAGTAGAATCAATATATATGATAAAACATATTAAACCAAAAATATTTATATTTGAAAATGTGCCAGCATTTCTAAAAACAGTATGTACAGCACCAGATGGAAAAATAAAAGAAATACAAACAGTTATAGAAGAAGAATTAGGAAATGAATATATATTTTATGGAAAAGTAATAAATTTCAAAAACTATGGTTCAAATTCTTCAAGAACAAGAACATTAGTAATAGGAATAAATAAAAAACTACAAGAATATATTTCGCCAATAGAATTATTCCCTGAATATAAAAAAGAAAAAAAGCTAAAAGATGTTTTAAAAGGGATGAAAAAACTTGAATGGGGAGAATTTGATGAAAAAGATTTCTATCATCAATTTAGAACATATTCTAAACATATGCGTACATGGATACATGATTTAAAACAAGGAGAATCAGCATTTGATAACAAAGAAGAAGAAAAAAAACCACATAAAATTGTTAATGGAAAAATAGTAATAAATCAAAGAAAAAATAGTGATAAATACACAAGGCAATATTGGGATAAAGTAGCTCCATGTATACATACAAGAAATGACCAATTAGCAAGTCAAAATACTATACATCCACAAGAAGACAGAGTATTTTCGATAAGAGAACTTATGAAAATAATGTCTATACCAGAAAACTTTAAATGGATAAATAAAGAACTATTAGAATTAAATAGCTTGTCAAAAGAAGAAAAACAAAAAATACTAAAAAAAGAAGAAATAAATATAAGACAAAGCATAGGAGAAGCAGTTCCTACGATGGTTTTTTATAGTATAGCAAAAAATATATCAAAAATAATGTTTCAAAAGCATTTAAATAATCAAGAAATAACTAAAATTATAGAACAATATAAATTATCAAATGAAAATAATTTAAAAACATTTTTACAAAAAAATGAGATGAATTTAGGATATACTACACTTGCAAGAATTGCAGAATTAACAAACAATGAAAGAGAAAGCAAATCCGCATACTATACTAATAAATTTTTAATTAGTGAAATTGTAAATAAATTACCTCAAACAGACAAAGAAGAAATAACAATATTAGAACCATCTGTAGGAGTAGGAAATTTTTTACCATTAGTAATAAAAAAATATGAACATATAAAAAAGGTAAAAATAGATGTATGCGATATAGATGAAAAAGCATTAGATATAGTTAAAATTCTATTAGAAAAAATCGTAATACCTAAAAATATTATTATAAAGTATATATGTGATAACTTTTTAGAACATAAATTTAACAATGAAAAAAAATATTTTTTAGTAATAGGAAATCCGCCATTTACAAAACTTACAGCACATGAAGCAAAAAAATATTTAGAAAATAATGAAAACAAACAAACAACAAATTTATTTGAAATGTTCTTAGAGAAATCATTAAAAATAAGTAACTATGTAGCAATGATTACACCAAAAGCATTATTAAATGCACCTGAATTTACTGTTACAAGAACATTACTTGAAAAATTAAAAATAGAATGTATACAAGACTTTGGAGAACAAGGATTTAAAGGGGTATTAGTAGAAACAATATGTGTTTTTATTAACACACAAGAAAAACCAAAAAATACAGAAATAGTATCTATTTCACTTAGTAAAAAGATGATCCAAAATCAAAAATATATATGTGATAATAAATTGCCATATTGGGTAATATACAGAAATAGCTTTTTCGATACAATGTATAGTAATATGAAATTTGGAATATTTTCAGTATTTAGAGATAGGCAGGTTACAAATAATAATACAACATTAGAATATAATCCAAATAAAATTAGAGTATTAAAATCAAGAAATATAGACAATCAAGGAAAAAATATAATAAATATTAAACGGATATGACGCATATATAGACAAAAATACAGCAGAAAAATTAAGCGTATATAAATACTACAATGATGAGAAAGTTTATTTAACACCAAATATGACATATAATCCAAGAGTAATAAAAAAACAAAAAGAAACATTAGTAAATGGTAGTGTAGCAATTTTAATTCCTAAAGAAAACATGGAACTTTCAAAAGAAGAGCTATTATATTTTTCAAGTGATGAATATAGAGAGTTTTATAAAGTAGCTAGAAATTATCAAACTAGAAGTTTAAATATAGACAACAATAGTGTATATTGGTTTGGTGTAAAAAAGGAGAACAAAAATGCATAATTTTACTGAAAAACAAATAAATGACTTTTTGGAAAAAAACAATTATGACATAAGACAAACACGGAAATGCAAGGTGGATAGATCAAAAATGCACAATAGATGTAATATCATTAATAGCAGATTGTATAATACAATTTATTGAAGAAGATATAAAAAAAGAATTTACAGTAAAAGATATATGGTATAATGACTACACTGTAGAAAACGTACAAGAGATATTTTCAAAGCCAAACCCTAAGGAAAAAGCACAAAATGAATACGACAAATATTTTGGACAACCATTAAAATTATTAGGATATAGTAAAATATTAAATATAAATACACGAAATGGCAGAAATTATTATACAGTAAACAATTATGAGTTATTAGAATATATAAGCATAAGAGAGCATAATGCATTTAAATTTTTATGTTGTTATATAGAAAAAGTATTAAAAGATAGTGAAATATACAAAGTATTTGAAGAATTTTATCAAAATCCTAATAAGGAAAATTATATAAAAACAAAAGAAAAATTTTCAAATTTCACAATACAAAATACACCAATTAATGGCAAAGTAGAATGTAATCGTATATTTATAAAAGTGCTAAATCCACTAGCATACAAATATAAAACATTAGGAACAGAAAAAGGAAGACTAAGTAAAGATATAATTACATTTGATATGTTACAATATAATAGACGAAACTTTAGAGACTTATATAGTAGTAAACCAAAAGGTATTCCAAGAGAAGAATATGCAAATTTATTCCCTATAAAAGAAGATAAGATGACAACATACAAAATAAATAAAGCTAAACAATTTTTAAAGAAATATAATAATAAATATAATAATGGAAAAAGTGAATTAGAAGAAGAAAATTATATAGAAAATATAGCATTACATATACATCATATATTTCCACAATCATATTATCCAGAAATAGCGGATTATATAGAAAATTTAATAGCATTAACACCAACACAGCATTTATCAAAAGCACATCCAAACAATAATACACAATATATTAGTAAAGTTTATCAATATTATTGTTTAATTGCGAAAACAGGTAAAATAAAAGAAAATTTGGAAAAAGATACATATCCTACTATATATTCATTTGAAGATTTTATATATGTATTAAACATAGGTTTAGAAACAAATGAGTTTAGTCAGGTAAAATATATGGACTTTAATAAAATATTAAATTTATTAGAACAACACTATAGTACAAATTAAAGTAAAGACAAAAGAAATAAAGGAGGGCTTACCAAATGGTAAAAAGAATTTATGTACAAAAAAAATCAGGATTTGATGTAGAAGCAAAAGGAGTATTAGCTGATTTACAAGAAAATCTACAAATAAAAGAATTAGAAGATATAATCATATTAAACAGATATGATGTATCTGGAATAGACGACATAACATATGAAAAAGCAAAAAACACCATCTTCGCAGAACCACAAGTAGACATCTGTTTTGATGAAGAATACGATTTTGGAGAAAACAAAGTATTTGCAGTCGAATTCTTACCAGGTCAGTTTGATCAAAGAGCAACATCACTTGCAGAATGTTTACAAATAATAAGTGGAAAAGAAAGACCAATTGCAAAATCTGCAAAAGTATATGTATTAAAAGGTAGTATTACAGATGACAAAGTAGAAAAAATAAAAAAATATCTAATTAATCCAGTAGACTCAA
The DNA here is from genome assembly GCA_948630815.1 of uncultured Clostridia bacterium. GTDB lineage: Bacteria > Bacillota > Clostridia > TANB77 > CAG-508 > RGIG8482. The sequence goes on along the minus strand of CAPIEU010000001.1, from coordinate 4,763 downwards.
GAGTTGCAAGTTTAGAAAAATTAGATTCTATAGAAGATAAAATGGAAGAACCAAGTGATGTAGCCATTATAGATGGATTTATAAAAATGACAGATGAAGATGCTACGAAATTTTATGAAAAATATGGATTTGCAATGGATTTACAAGACTTAAAATTCTGCCAGAAATACTTTAGAGATACTGAAAAAAGAGATCCTACAATGACAGAAATGAAAATGATAGACACATATTGGTCAGACCACTGCCGTCATACCACTTTCCTTACAAAATTAGAAGTAATAGATATAAAATGGGATTTATTAAAAGAAATCTATGAAAACTATATGGCGTCAAGAAAATTCGTATATGAAGATAGAAAAAAAGATATATGTTTAATGGATGTAGCAACAATAGCAGCAAAAGAATTAAAAAAACGTGGAATATTAAAAGACTTAGATGAATCAGAAGAAATAAATGCTTGTAGTATAAAAGCAAATATTATGGTAGATGGAAAAGAAGAAGAATACCTAATAATGTTCAAAAACGAAACACATAACCATCCAACAGAAATAGAACCATTTGGAGGAGCAGCAACTTGTTTAGGACGGAGCAATACGTGACCCATTATCAGGAAGAGTATATGTATATCAAGCAATGAGAGTAACAGGATGTGGAGACCCAAGAGTCAGTGTAGAAGACACATTACCAAACAAATTACCACAAAGAAAACTAACAAATGAAGCAGCACGTGGATATTCATCATATGGAAACCAAATAGGACTTGCAACAGGACAAGTAGCAGAAGTATACCATCCAGGATATGTAGCAAAAAGATTAGAAATAGGAGCATTAATAGGAGCAGCACCATCAAAAAATGTAATAAGACTAAGACCAGAGCCAGGAGATAAAGTAATTTTACTTGGAGGAAGAACAGGAAGAGATGGTTGTGGAGGCGCAACAGGATCATCAAAAGCACATACAAGCGAATCACTTTCAACTTGTGGAGCAGAAGTACAAAAAGGAAATGCACCAGAAGAAAGAAAAATACAAAGACTATTTAGAAATGAAGAAGCTACAAAGCTAATAAAAAGATGTAACGACTTTGGAGCAGGTGGAGTATCTGTTGCAGTAGGAGAATTAGCAGATGGACTTATTATAAACCTAGATAAAGTACCAAAAAAATACGAAGGACTAGATGGAACAGAACTTGCAATATCAGAATCACAAGAAAGAATGGCAGTAGTAGTAAACTCTAAAGATGTAGAAAAATTTGAAGCCTTAGCAGCTAAAGAAAATATAGAAACAAGTGTAGTAGCAGATGTAGTAGAAGACAAAAGAGTAAAAATGTATTGGAGAGGAAAACTTATAGTAGATATAAGCCGTGAATTCTTAGATACAAATGGAGAAACCAAAAAACAAACAGCCCAGATAAATAAACCAGAAGGATTAGAAAAGTACTTTTCAGGTATAGATGCAAACTGCGTAAAAACCAGTGGTAATAATTGTGCTAAAATAGAAAAATGGAAAAAAGTTATTTCTGGATTAAACTGCTGTTCACAAAAAGGTTTAGTAGAAAGATTTGATTCTACAATAGGAGCAGGAACCCTACTTATGCCATTTGGAGGAAAATATGGATTAACACAAGCTGAAGGAATGGCAGCAAGAATACCAACTATTTCTGGTTACACAAACACTGGAACAATAATGACATATGGATATGATCCATATCTAGCTACTTTAAGTCCATTTCATGGAGCAGTATATGCAGTAATAGAATCTATAACAAAATATGTAGCGATGGGTGGAGACTATAAAAAAGCATGGCTAACATTCCAAGAATATTTTGAAAAATTAAAAAATGAACCTACAAAATGGGGTAAACCTTTAGCTGCATTACTAGGAGCATATTTAGTACAAGAAAAATTACAAATAGCAGCAATAGGTGGAAAAGACAGTATGTCAGGTTCATACAATGATTTAGACGTACCACCAACACTTGTATCATTCTGTGTAGGAACAATAGATACGAAAAAAGTAGTATCAAACGAATTTAAAAAAGCAGGATCAAAAGTATATATATTAAAAGCTAAATACACTAAAGACTTCGTACCAGACTTTGAAAACTTAAAAGAAAATTATGAATTAGTACATAAACTAATTAAAGAAGGAAAAGCAATATCTGTTGCTACAATAGGACAATATGGAATAGCAAATACTATAAGCAAAATGTGTTTTGGAAACAAAATAGGATTTGAATTTGAAGATGAAAAATGCTTATTCAAACCACGTTATGGATCATTTATAATAGAAGCAAAAGAAGAATTAAATATAGATAAACTAGAAATTCTAGGAAATACAATTAGTGAAAAAGAAATAAGAATATCTAAAAATGAAATATTAGATGTAGAAGAACTAATAAAATTATGGGAAGAGCCATTAGAAAAAGTATTCCCAACTAAAACTGCAAAAACAGAAAACAAAGTAGAAAATATAATAAGTGATAAAAAATGTAGTATAGCATCAAAAATAAAAATTGCAAAACCACGAGTATTCATACCAATATTCCCAGGAACAAACTGTGAATATGACCTAACTAAAGCCTTTGAAGATGCAGGAGCCGTAGTAAATACAAGTGTATTTAGAAACTTAAAACCTGAATATATAGAAGAATCAATAGAAGAATTTAAGAGACAAATAAATGAAGCACAAATAATTATGCTACCAGGAGGATTTAGTGCAGGAGATGAACCAGATGGATCAGGGAAATTTATTGCATCAGTATTTAGAAATGCTAAATTAGCAGATGCAATACATAAACATTTAAATGAACAAGATGGATTAATGTTAGGAATATGTAATGGATTCCAAGCATTAATAAAATTAGGGTTACTTCCATATGGAAAGATTATGGATATGGACGATACTATGCCAACATTAACATATAATGATATAGCAAGACACCAATCAAAACTAGTAAATACAAAAGTAGTATCAAAATTATCACCATGGTTTAGCAAAGTAGACTTAGGACAAGAATTCATTATTCCAATATCACATGGAGAAGGAAAATTTGTTGCAACACAAGACGTTATGAAAGAATTAATAAAAAATGGACAAATAGCAACACAGTATGTAGACCTAGAAGGAAATGCAAGTATAGATATAGCATTTAACCCAAATGGTTCAGTGTATGCAGTAGAAGGAATAACCAGTAAAGATGGAAGAATATTAGGAAAAATGGGACACTCAGAAAGAAGTTATAGAAACGATGTTTTAAAAAATGTACCAGGAAATAAGGCTCAAAAACTATTTGAATCTGGTGTAGAGTACTTTAGTTAAAGGAGAAATTTATGGAAAAAGAAATATATGTAACTCCACTTTCAGGGAGATATGCAAGTAAAGAAATGAACAAAATTTGGTCAAGTGATACAAAATATAGTACATGGAGAAAACTATGGATAGCACTTGCTGAAACTGAAAAAGAATTAGGAATAAACATTACAGAAGAACAAATTCAAGAAATGAAACAAAATGTAGACAATATAGATTATGATATAGTTGCTAAAAGAGAAGCGGAATGTAGACATGACGTTATGAGTCATGTATATGAATTTGGAATAAAATGTCCTAATGCGAAACCAATAATACATTTAGGAGCAACATCTTGTTATGTAACAGACAATACAGATGTAATCTTAATGCGAGACGCATTAAAATTAATTAGACAAAAATTAGTATTAGTAATTAGCAATTTAAAAGAATTTGCATTAAAAAACAAAGATGTAACTTGTTTAGGGTATACACATTTTCAACCAGCACAATTAACAACAGTTGGAAAAAGAGCAACTCTATGGTTACAAGACTTATTAGAAGATTTAGAAGAACTAAACTTTGTAATAGATAATATGAAATTACTTGGATGTAAAGGAACAACAGGAACTCGGGGAGAGCTTTATGAAACTATTTAAAGATGAAGAAAAAGTAAACAAAATAGATGGTAGTATTGCAGAAAAAATGGGATTCAATAAAGTATATCCTGTATCAGGACAAACATATACAAGAAAGCTAGATTCAAGAGTACTAAATGTACTATCAAGTATAGCACAAAGTGCTTCAAAATTTGCAAATGATATGAGACTACTTCAACACGAAAAAGAATTAGAAGAACCATTTGAAAAATCACAAATAGGCTCATCAGCAATGGCATATAAAAGAAATCCAATGAGAAGCGAAAGAATAAATTCGCTTAGTCGACATGTAATAGTACTTAGCCATGACCCTGCAATAACAGCTGCTACACAATGGTTAGAAAGAACCTTAGATGATTCAGCGAACAAAAGAATCTGTGTACCAGAGAGTTTCTTGGCAGTAGATGCAATATTAATTTTATATGCAAACATCACTGAAAACATTGTAGTATATGAAAATGTAATAAAAACTAATATGATGCAAGAATTACCATTTATGGGAACAGAAGAAATAATAATGAATGCAGTATTAAAAGGTGGAGATAGGCAAGAACTACATGAAAAAATACGTGTATATTCAATGGAAGCAGGTCGTGAAATTAAAGAATATGGAAGACCAAATGATTTAGTAAAAAGAATTGCAAACGATTCATCATTTGGACTAACACAAGAAGAAATAATGCAGGCGTTAAATCCAGACAATTTATGTGGAAGAGCACCTAAACAAGTAGATAACTTTATCAAAACAGCTGTAAATCCAGTACTTGAACAATATGGGGACTTAATAAAAGATATAAAAGTAGAAGTAAATGTATA